>JADFDM010000002.1 GCA_018262795.1 Sphingobacteriales bacterium
ATTCAAGGTGTCAACTGCCACCGCAAGCAAATGGACTCATTCATTCAAGGTGTCAACTGCCACCGCAAGCAAATGGATTCATTCATTCAAGGTGTCAACTGCCACCGCAAGCAAATGGACTCATTCATTCAAGGTGTCAACTGCCACCGCAAGCAAATGAGCTTATTTATCGTAGAGTATTATGTACATACCAAAATTTAACTCTTAAAGGCATCATTCCTGTTTGAAAACCGCTAATAATCATAAGAAATTAGCCCTTTTGGCCAGAAAGTTAGTACGTGACAATAAGTAGATGACTTGGGGCGCACCTGCCAATCAGACAGAAGTAGGAAATTACTGGCGCTGCACTTCTTCAATTTCCTACAAAAAATATCGTTTGCTGCTATTTCGCATCGTTCAGGTGCTCGGCCTTCCATCGCATGGCGGTCGCAACCCGAACGCGCCCACTGGGATGGTCGAAGAACAAAATCTCTTCCCAATAACCGGGGTCCACCTTGCGATATTCCGACAACATCATGTCCACCTTTGCCTCCCCATCGGGTTCGCGGGCAGCATTCAGGCCAAATATATCTGCCTCCATTTCTGCGGTGCGAGTAATGGTATTGGTAATGGGAGTAGCCACAAACATTGCCAGTGCCATCAAGAAAACGAGCAAAGGAAACCCCACAATATCGCTCAGACTTTCGATGCCCCACTGCCTCCCGCGCGCAATTAACAGCTTGTTGAACGCCCAGTTTACAAAGGCGAACACGATAAATATCAACACCCCGAATTCAATCATTCCCTTGTAAATATGGTTCAGCACATAATGACCCATTTCGTGCCCCATCACCGCTTTTATCTCAGCCGGAGTGCAACGATTCAGCAAGTTATCGTTCAACGAAATGCGAGTAGTGCTACCGAGGCCGCTCACATTGGCGCTCACTCTTTTGCTTTGTTTTGAGGCATCAAATCTGTACACATTCTCTGCCGGAATGCTGTTCGCCCGCGCCATCGAAAGTATTTCCTGTTTCAGAGGGCCGTCTTCCAGCGGTTCGTATTTATTAAAGATGGGCATCAGAAACACCGGGGCAATAAACATCATCAACCCCATAAAGAGGATAGTGCCCGATGCGCCCCACAGCCACCAGTTTTTCCCGGTTTTGCGAAGCGCGATATACAACAGCATCAACAGGGGCGCGCCCAACACAATGCCTATCACCAGACCTTTTATATTCTCCATCATCCAGCCGCCAAAACTGAGGTTAGACAAGCCGTATTGATGTTCGCGGAAATAATCCTGATACACGCTGAATGGAAAGGTGAGCAGCCACACCAACAGCAGGTAACAAGCCATGTAAAATAGGTTTTGTAGGGGGAGGCTTTTAACGCGGCTGAGCTTTTGTTTCAGCCACTTGGACAAGCCGAGGCGCAGAAATATGAACGCCACTGCGAAAGCATAGACAAAGTTCCACAGTTGCAACCAATAGCCGCCCTCAAAGTAAGCATCAGACTTTGCGCGAGCCGCCTTCGAAAGTGTATTCAGGTAAAACTGTGTAGCGCTATCGGCATTAAACGAAGTGGTTTGCCCCGTATCCACCGGAAGCGCCATCAATGAAAAAGTAGCGCCCACCGAAAGGAGCAACAGAACGAGGATTTGTTTTCTCATTCAGTAAATATAAATCTACCGGTGAGAAAAGATATTTGTGGCTTTAAGAAGAGGCGGGGTGAATTGTGAATCAGGAATTAGGAATTAAGAATCAAGAATTACAGATTACTCCGCATTCAACACTTATCACTCAACACTTACCTCAACACTTGCCTCTCCATTACGCTTTCCACGCTATCAAGCCTGCTACTTCTTCTACTGTAAGTGGTTTGGTTGCTTGCAAGGTGGCAGATGGCGCATACTTCTCTTTTAAGTAAACGAGAGCCGACAGAATCCATGCGTTGCTTTCAGGATTCAGTTCCTCAATCAGCAAGGCCATTTGATACAGCGTAATGACCTTCTCGAAAAACAATCGAGCGCTGGCTTCGGCTTCTTGCTTCGGCAAGGTTTTTAACTCGGCCGCAAAGCGTTTCAACAAGTCTAATTCTGTCCGAAGGAATAATCCGTACTCCTCATTTTTAGCGGCTGCGTTAATAATTTCTTCACACAGCACTTCAAAGCCTTCTGACTTGTGCAGCGCTCGCAGCATATCTAAAATGATCACGTTGCCCGAACCTTCCCATATTGGAAGCACCATCACATCGCGCATCAATTTGGGCATCACCATATCTTCAATGTAACCCAGGCCACCCATCAGCTCCATGCTTTCGCGAGTAATATATACTCCGGTTTCTGCCGACCATTTTTTAGCCATGGGGTTAATGATGCGGAACAGTTGCGCTTCGCGTTCATCGCCATTATCCGCTAAGTCGAGCGAGCGAATGGCGCGCCAAACCAAGTAGAAGTTGGCCACGTTGAGCGATCCCAGTTCAGTGAGTTTAGTGCGAACAAGCGCGTGTTGCAGTGCATTTTTGCCAAAGAGGTTGCGGTGCATCAGAAACTGATAAGCCTCTATCAAAGCTCTGCGCGAAATAGATAAGGCGGTGACCGAATTATACAAGCGTGAAAGGTTGATCATCTCCACCATCACCTTGAAGCCTTCAAACTCGTTGCCCACTAACTTCCCTTCTGCATCCTGAAGCATACATTCGGCACTGGCCATAGCGCGCACTCCCAGTTTATCTTTCAGGCGAATAATGTCTATAGGGTTTCTCTCTCCCTCCGGCAAGTTCTTTTCCACTAAGAAAATAGAAAGCCCTTTGGTGCCTTTAATGTCCGCATCGGTGCGCGCCAAAGCGAAAATGAGTTCTGCATTGGCATTGCTGCAAAACCATTTTTCGCCATTCAGCAAATAGTGTTTGCCTTTGGTAGGAGTGGCGGTAGTGATGTTAGCGCCCACATCAGAGCCTCCGGTTTTTTCGGTCAGATACATGGCTCCGGTAAATAACTCTTCCACCATGTTGGTGTAGATGTGTGGCAGCAAGCGCGCCTTATCCTCTTCCTCCCCAAATAAATCAATGAGGCGAGCCACTCCGTCCGTCATACAAAGCGGACAGTATAATCCTGCTTCGCTCATCGCAAACAGATAACCCACCGAAAAGCCTAAGCGATGTTTCTCCCGGCTGAATCTTTTGGCAGAAGCAGGTTCCCACTTCACGCGAAACATGCCCGACTTCAGCGCAATGTCCGTCAGTTCCTTATAAGCGGGGTGAAAGCGAATGTCATTAATGGTTTCTCCCAAAGCATTCCGCTTTACTAACACCGGCCCATGGTGATCGGCCAGCATCGAAAGCTCATTCATGGGTCCGGCTGCCTGCGCACCGGTGTATTCGAGGCGTTCTTTCATGGTGGTGTATCCTTCACGAGAAATGTTTCGACTCAAATAATTTCGGAAGATGAGATCACTGGTGTAGAAGTTGGTGCTGGGACGAAATTCTTTTGCGAGCACTTTATTCTTTTCAGCAGGATATTGTGCAAGAGCAGGGGTAATGGTTTCCATAACAGATGTTTTTTGCTTTAGTAATGAATGCAGTCGTGAAAATACAAACAATGTGAAGTGGAAAGATGAGTTTGGTCAGGATTTAAAAGAAATTTCTTCACGAAGTAAATCTGACTAAACGATGAAGAGGGGAACAATCCGTTAAGGACTAATCTTCTATCATTATACAAGGAAGCACCGATGAGGTGCGCCAAACATTACCGGTAAGTGTGGGACCCTGATTTTCTAAAACATAAGGTTACATTCGCGCACCAAAAACAATAAAATGAGTGTCGTAGATGCCCTGCGTGCCCGCAGCAATAACCGGTGCGAATTATGTCAATCAGAGAAAGAACTCACGGTGTATGCCGTGCCACCTAACTCAGAAGAGCGGGAAGAGGATAGCCTTTTAGTATGCGAAAAGTGCAGCCAACAGTTGAATAAGAAAGAAGAATTGGCCCCCACTCACTGGGCTTGCCTGAACGAGAGCATGTGGAGTGAAATACCTGCGGTGCAGGTGGTGAGTTGGCGAATGCTGAACCGTCTGCGCCACGAAAGTTGGGCGGCCGATGCCATTGATATGATGTTTTTTGATGAGGCCACAATGGCTTGGGCAAAAGCTACGGGTGACCATGAGAACTCTGCCGAGGTGGAGCTGCACCGCGATAGCAACGGCACTCCACTGCACGATGGCGATAATGTGGTGCTCACCAAAACTTTAGATGTAAAAGGCTCCTCCCTCAACGCCAAACTCGGCACAGTGGTGAAGGGAATTAAATTAGTGCCCGATAACTTTGAGCAGATTGAAGGTAAAATTGAAGGACAAACCATTGTTATCCTCACCAAGTATTTGCGGAAGAATTAAAACGAACGCAGTGATTACCCTTTCACTATCTGCGTAATTCCATCTACGGCTATTTGCAGCCCTACGCAAAAAATCAAGAAAGCCATCAGGCGGTTAATAATTTTCTCGTTATGCGAACCCATGTAGTTAATCAGGCGATTGGCATTCGTGTAAAAAATAAAGATGAGAATGCACATCGCCACAATGGAAACCATCAGTGCTCCGGTATTCAACAGATACTGAGAAAAATCTTTCACGACTACCTTCGTGCTAAGCGTAAACAATACCGCTAAAGTTCCCGCACCGGTAGTAACTGGGAAAGTGATGGGATAAAAGAGTTTGTTTTCTAAGTCTGCGTTGGAATTTAATGCCGCAGTACCAGCGGGAGTTTGAACCGGAGTATCCGTTTTGTCAGAGGCTAAGAATTCCCACCCAATCTTGCAAATCATAATTCCACCCGCTAACTGAATAATGGGAACTGACAAGCCAAAGAGTTCTAAAATCCAGTGGCCGGTAAATAGCGCAATGGTGCATATCAGGAAGGCGTATAACACAATTCGCTTCACTACGCTATATCTCTCTTGGCGGGATAGGTTTGCGAAATAAGGACTTACGATAAAGGCTGTGCCGATGGGATTTACCACCGGAAACAAGGCGACAAAGCCGATAAAAACCAGATGTATGAATGTTTGAAAATAGCTCTCCATGAAATTCTTTATTGCGGGTTGTTTCTATAGTACCGATCCTTTGCACTGTAACGGTGGCTCAGTAAATTTTCTTTGACCAAATATAGAGGAATGTAAGCTGATAGATAGGAGAGAAGTGAAGTTGGAGAGATATTAGAGTAGAAAGGAGAGGGAGTAGAATTTAAGAATAGACCCTTCTCATGCCGCTAACAAAAATGAAGCGCTAAGAACACAAGAGATATACGATGAACACAAGTGAAATTCGTAGTGCTCTTTGTGCTTTTACATTTGTGACCTTTGCGGTGATATAAAGGGCATAGAAAAAGATGTTTGGCCTTACAGAAAAGAAAGCCTGCAATTCACCATATTAATGGCCTTAAATTCTTTGCATCTTGAGCAAAGTCATGGCACTGATTGTGTTTTAATTGCCTTTCTTCGCGCAGCAAAAACGCAGCGTTCACGTATCCTTCATTATACCGTTATGAAAAAGCAGAACACAGAAAAGAAGAAAATAGCTCTTTGGTTAGATCATCAGGAAGCGTATTTTATAAAAATTAAAAAGAAGAAAGTAAGTATAAAGACGATTCAGTTGGGGAAGGAATCGCAGGGGAGCGTAAACGAAGAAGGTGCAAAGGAAAACAAAGAGAATAAATCTCCTTCTTCCAATCAGGAATCCAAAACCCACAAAAGCGAGCAAAATTTAAAAGCGAAATATTTTACTAAACTGACTTCGGGTATAGCGAAAGCTGACACCGTTTACCTTTTTGGCCCGACCACTGCTAAAGAGGAATTGCTGCGCTATCTTCTGGAAGCAACGCCTCCTCAAAAGCGAACTTTCATTGTTGATTCGGCAGATAGCTTGACCTTTCCTCAAATGATTGCCCGTGCTAAAGCCGTGTTGGGAGAATAATTGCAGAATTAGAAAATCAGTCTTCTTCCTTTTCTTCATTCTTATCGGAGAACAGCAACGATAAATACAGCGGTAGTATTTATTCCTTAGCTGTAATCTGCATTTATCTGTGCTAAACTTTTGATTTCATACTGTTTGTTGGCTATCTCTAAACAGTTATCTCGCCTATTCTGCCTTTCCTAAAACAAATCATGAAGCCATCTGTGTTTGAGTGGTGAATGGGGTGGATAAATAGCGTAAAAGAAGCCGAACGTTTACGGGATTTCCACGTAAAAATAAAGCAAGAGGGTTTGACACATGCCATGCAATGACACATTACTCACATTTAAAGCGCACGATTTTCGATACAAATCAGTAGGTCGTAGTGTGTTGTCATTGCTGCTTATTCTACTCGCTGTTTCTCCCTCATTTGCTCAGATTTCTGTTTCGCAAAATTCCAACACTCAATCTTTGGCACAACTGCTGGCAGGGCCGGGGGTTACAATTACCAATTACACGAAGGTTTGCGATAACAACGGCACCGGAACTTTTACGAATAGCAATACTAATTTGGGCTTGGGAGAGGGGGTGGTGATGGCCAGTGGTCGGGTACAAAATATTTCACAAGCGGCTAATAACTTTGCTTCCACTCAGTTTTCTAATTCGAACGATCCGCAATTATCATCCCTCACCTCAGGAACTATTTACGATAAGTGCATCCTTGAGTTTGATATAGTGCCACAGGGTTCTGACCTGCGATTTAATTATGTGTTTGCTTCTGAGGAATACCCTGAATTTGTATGCTCTCCCTATAATGACGTGTTTGGGTTTTTCATTTCAGGCCCTGACCCCAACGGAGGATCGTATGCGAATAAGAACATTGCCACTATTCCTAACTCCACCACGCCTGTATTTATCAACTCCGTGAACCCGGGTATTTCCGGCACTTACAACGGCAATACTTGGAACTCGAACAACTGCCAGTCGCTGACAAACACCGGCTACTATACCAATAATCTTTCTCCCCTAAATCCGAACATTGTGTATGATGGAATGACGGTGGTGCTACAGGCTGCCGCCCAAGTAATTCCCTGCCAAACCTATCATTTAAAATTAGCGATTGCCGATGTGGGGGATCGTATTTATGATTCAGGTGTTTTTCTGGAAGCCTATTCGTTCACTTCCTCTGCGGTGAGTGTATCTGCTTCAGCGCAGTTAGATTATGCCGGCTTTACATCCGCTTACGAAGGTTGTGTAGGAGGAACTTTCACTGTGAGTATTTCATCGGCACAAACAGTTAATGATACCGTTCTTCTGCAAATTTCAGGTAGCGCCACCAATGGTATTGATTACAATACCATCCCCTCTTATGTAGTGATACCGGCAGGCCAAACATCGGTTACTATTCCTTTAACTCCGCTGCAAGATGGTTTGTCAGAGCCTATGGAAGATGTAACCATAGCAGCAATCAATCCTTGTACAGGAGCGGTGGTTTCAAGTGCTACGCTCACGATTGAGGATAATATTCCTATCAGCCTTTCGGTTGGGGATAGCACTCTTTGTCGGGGGCAATCCACCCAACTCACAGCTACCGGAGGGCTTGCTTATTTATGGACCCCTGCTGCCACCCTGAGTTCATCTAATATTAATAATCCGATAGCCACTCCCACTGCCACTACTACCTATTCAGTGCTTGTATCATTTGGCGCATGTTCACAATCTTTATCGCAAACAGTTTATGTCAGCGATCCATCCGTCTCTGTATCCGCCAATCCTACGGGAATCATTTGCAATGGAGATAGTGCTGTACTCAGCAGCACCGTATTAAATGGGGTAAGCCCTTATACTTATTTATGGAGCAATAGTGCGACTACTCAAAATATGATTGTTACTGTTGGAGGGAATTATGTGCTCACTGTAACAGATGCTTACAGTTGCTCGGCTACAGCTTCCACAACTGTGAATATTTCCAATATGCAGTTGAATACAAGCGCTACTGATGTGAGTTGTTTCAATGGCACAAACGGAACTGCTGCTGCTCTGGCAAGCGGGGGAGCCGGCCCCTATTTATATAATTGGGGAGGAGGTATTACAACTGCTTCGCGGAATCATCTTTCAGCCGGAACTTATTCGGTAACTGCTACAGATGCCCTGGGTTGCTCTGCCATTACTTCGGTCATTATTTCGCAACCCACTGCTGCGGTTCAGGCCCACGCTTCGACTAATTCTATCACTTGTTTTGGGGAGAATAATGGATCTGTGATCCTTACCGTGAATGGTGGCACTGCCCCTTATTCTTTTCTTTGGAATAACGGGGCAACGCTACAAAGCCCAACCAATATGCTTGCCGGTAATTATTCGGTTACCGTGACGGACGCGAATACTTGCACTACTACAGCCAATGCAGTGATTACGCAACCTCTCGCTGCTTTAAGCGTGGTTCCTACAACAGATCATGTACTTTGTTATGGGCTGCCAACCGGGAGTATAATGCTACATGTAAATGGTGGTACCACTCCTTATTTTTTTAATTGGTCGGATGGCGCAGTGACGGCAAGCAGAAGTAATCTTAGTGCGGGAACTTACACGGTTACGGTATCTGATTCTTCTGCCTGTTCAGTGGCGGCAACGATACAGATTTCACAACCTGCGCAGCCTTTCTCCGTCCATGCGGCTGTTGCCAATGTAGGGTGTTACGGAGATAACTCGGGAACGATAAGCCTGGCTACTGCGAACGGAACATCGCCCTTTATTTATCATTGGAACAACAATGCTACTTCGCAAAATCTATTGAACATAGCTGTGGGAAATTATTCGGTAACGGTGACAGATGGGAATGCCTGCACAGCGGTGGCTACAGCTTATGTAAATCAACCTTCAGCGCCATTGCAATTAAATATGGCAATTACTACTCCGCTTTGTAATGGAAGCGCTGATGGGAGCATTCAAGTGAATGTGAGCGGAGGAACTTTGCCTTACACGTATGCTTGGAACAATGGCAATACCACACCACACTTAGCAAATATTGATGCCGGAAGTTATAGTATTACCGTGAGCGATAGTCATAGCTGTACATCTACTGCTTCTGCAAATGTGGCTGAGCCTACGGCCATTAAAAGTATGTTCTCTACATCAGATGCGGTATGTCATGGCGATCATAACGGAGCTATTTCTTTAAGTGTAAGTGGAGGCATTTCTCCTTACGAGTATCAATGGAACAATGGAGTTGCTTCGCAAAATTTAAGCGGTATTGCAGCAGGGGTTTATACCGTTTCAATTTCTGATGTGAATGGATGCACTGCGCAGCAATCGGTTACGATAGCAGAACCTATTGAGGCATTAACGGCTTCTTCAAATGTATCAGATGTATTGTGCTTTGGGAATAATTCGGGAGCTATTGGCCTATCCGTAAATGGAGGTACGGCTCCTTATCAATATTTGTGGAGCAACAGCCAAACCAATCAAGATATTTCATCTCTTACTGCGGGAAATTATAAGGTTACCGTGACAGATGCACATGCCTGTTCTGTCACTTCTTTAGGCACTGTTACACAGCCCTCCGAAGCACTTGCAGTGATAGGCGGAGTAACCAATGTGTTATGTCATGGCAATAACACCGGTGAAATTCAATTGTCGGTGAGTGGAGGAACGGCTCCTTACTCTTATCAGTGGAACAGCGGTCAGCAAACAAACGGTGTTCATAATATGAATGCCGGAATCTATCGCACTACTATTACAGATGCTCATGGTTGTGTGGTCGAAATAACGGACACCATTCAAGAGCCTGCGGCCTCTCTGATGGCAACTGCTACTATCGGTAATGTGTCTTGCTATCAAGGTATTAATGGAACGGTGCAATTAAATGTAAGTGGAGGAAGTGCCCCTTACCTTTATCAATGGAATGATGGTAACAACAGTCAGAATTTATTCGGTGTTGCTGCCGGTAATTATCAGGTAACAGTGACGGATACGCATCAGTGTTCTGCCACTGTTTCTGCGGGGGTGGTTCAGCCTTCCGAAGCGCTACAGGTCAATGCGTTTAGTACAAATGCTAATTGCAACGGTTCGGCAGATGGTGCGGTGCAGTTAACCGTAAGTGGAGGCACTCCGGCATACAGTTATCTTTGGAACAACGGCTTCCAGCAGCAAAATATGATGAATGCCGTGGCCGGTAATTATTCGGTAACTGTGAGCGATGCCAACGGTTGCTCTTCGGTGATTGCTACTTCCGTAGCCGAGCCTTCGCCATTAACCATTCACGATTTTCATGGAAACGTTTCTTGTAATGGGGGAGATGATGGCTTCTTTTATATTACCGTTAGTGGAGGCACGATGACATATCAGTATCAATGGAGCAATGGGGCCACTGTACCCGACTTGATGAATCTTGCACAGGGCACTTACACGCTTACCGTAACAGATGCTCACTCTTGCACAGCGGTATTGAACGCGGTGTTGTCTCAACCGGCTCATCCACTAAATATTTATACCAACCAAACAGATGTGGAATGCAACGGTGCAAAGACGGGGGCTATTCAACTAAGCCCGGTAGGGGGCATGGCACCTTATTCTTATAACTGGGATAATGGGATGAATACACAGAATGTTTCTTTGCTCGCAGCAGGGGCTTATGCGGTCACCATTACCGATGCTAATTACTGCACTGCTTCTGCGGCAGCAAGCCTGAGTGAACCTCCGGGCATGTCACTCACGGTGAATCACAGCGGTGTTTCGTGCTATGGCGCGCAGGACGGTTCTATTTATGTGAAAGCCGGAGGTGGATTTATTCCTTATCTATATCACTGGAGTAATAATGGCGCTACCCAAAACGGACAGCAACTGCCAGCCGGTATTTACACTATTACGGTAGAAGATGCCCACCATTGTACTGCTATGGCCTCTGTGAATTTATCGCAGCCCGATCCACTGGAAATTAATACAAGTGTAACCGATGCTTTGTGCTATGGCGAAAGTTCAGGGGCAATAGATGTGACGGTCAGCGGAGGCACTCCGAATTATTCATACCATTGGAGCAATGGAAGCAACGACCAAGATTTGCAAAGCATTCCTTCTAATAACTATTCCCTCACGGTTACGGATGCGCATTCCTGCACCGCAACTGTTACCGCAGCCGTGCAGCAGGTTCCTCCCATTTTAATTACAGAGTCGCACATTGATGCGCTTTGTTTTGGCAGTGCCGATGCTTCCATTAGCACCATTCCGGTAGGAGGCTTTGGCAATTATCAATATAGCTGGAGTAATGGCGCTACTACCAAGAATATTTATTCCTTGACGGCAGGGCTTTATGTGATCACCGTGACCGATGCTAATTCGTGCACGGCTGAAAGAGCTATTGCGGTCACAGAACCCGATGCCATCGTGATTGCGGAATCGCATAATCTTCCAGCCTGTAATGGATTTACAGATGGAACCATTGCACTCGCAGTTACCGGTGGAACTGCAAATTATGAGTATAGCTGGAGCACCGGGGATAATACGGCTACTATCACCGGTGTTACGATTGGAGTATATGCGGTCACTGTAACCGATGTGAACCATTGCACCGCCAGCCTGAATGCGATTGTGTTGGCACTGCCCGATACCGTAGCTGTGGAATTAGAGGTGAGTGATGTGGCCTGTGCGGGAGCAAATACCGGAGTTATTCTAACTTCTGCTACCGGAGGAAGTGCGCCTTATCTGTATCAGTGGAGCAATGGTAGCATAGCGAAAGATTTACAACAAGCGGCTCCCGGCATATATGCGGTTACCGTGACCGATGCGAATGGTTGCACCGTAGTCTCTTCTGCATTTATTCATGAAGTGCCTGCTTTAGAAGTACTGGCAAAAGCCGATTCATTGCCTTGTATGGAAGCTGATGGTCGCATAGAAATTACTTTGTTTGGCGGCAAGGCACCTTACACTTTTGCATGGAGCAATGGAAGTGCTAACCAAAATTTAATACAGGCTCATCCCGGAGAATATTCGGTAGTGATAACCGATGCCAATGGCTGTAAGCTCGACACCAGTTTTACTATCATCAATTTACATTCATTTCAGGTGCAGGCTACAGGCGGAGGAACGGTACCCTTAGGGGAGACGGTGCAGTTACAGGCGGTATCGAACGGCTCTGTGCTTACAGATTATGCATGGACTCCAGAACAGGGAGTGAACTGTGTGTTGTGTGCGCATACCATAGCGCAGCCTGCCGATTACACGCTATACACGGTGATAGCTACCGATACGAATGGCTGTAAAGCGCAGGATACTGTTTCGGCTGAAGTAATAGAGGATTATTCTGCCTTTACCCCCAATGCTTTTACTCCGAATGGTGATGGTAACAATGACTACTTTGAATTCTTTGGCAACAAGAGCGGATTAAAATATTTCAGCATCATGATTTTTGACCGCTGGGGCGAAAAAGTATATGAATCGGATAATGCTTACTTTAAGTGGGATGGTATTTACAAAGGCGAGTTAGTGCAGCCGGGAGTGTTTGTGTATGTGCTCAAGTTGGTTTTCATCAATGGCCATGCCGATAAAATTCATAAAGGAAGTATTACGGTGATAAGATAATCTGCTTCACCATCCTTTTCCATACAGTTCATACGACTTTCGTTCCAATTCTTCTCGTTGCGATGGATGTGCAATGCCGATAAGTGCTCGAGCTCGCTGCGCAATGTTCTTCCCGTATAAATCGGCCACTCCATATTCCGTCACTACATAATGCACGTTGGCTCTTGTAGTCACTACTCCGGCTCCTTCTTTCAGAGTGGGAACAATTTTAGAAACTCCTTTCAATGTCATGGATGGAAGGGCTATAATTGGTTTGCCGCCTTCACTTAGTGAAGCACCTCGAATAAAATCCATTTGACCGCCCACCCCACTGAAAATGCGCGGCCCGATGGAATCGGCACATACCTGACCGGTTACATCAATTTCTATAGCGCTGTTAATGGCCGTCACCTTGTTGTTCTTTCTAATCACGGAAGTATCGTTCACATAACCTACATCCAGCATGGCTACTTCAGGATTGTCGTGTATAAAGTCGTAGAGTTGCCGCGTGCCCATCGCAAAGGAGGAAACAATTTTACCCGGATGCTTCTTCTTTAATCTGCCATTAATGATTCCTTTTTCTACTAATGGAAGTATGCCATCGCTAAACATTTCAGTATGCACGCCCAAGTCTTTGTGGTGGGTTAGAAATTGGAGAGTGGCATCGGGTATAGCCCCAATTCCCATTTGCAGCGTGGCGCCATCTTCGACCAAACCGGCTATATGTTTCCCTATGGCTTTTTCTGTTTCGCTAAGTATCGAAGGCTTTATTTCATGGATGGTATCTTTGGCATATACCGCAGCCGTAATGCGCGAGTGGTGAATGAGTCCATCGCCTAAGGAGCGCGGCATATTGGGGTTTACCAAGGCTATTATTTTTTCAGCTACTCCGCAAGCGGCACTGGCTATATCTACCGAAATGCCGAGCGAACAAAAGCCGTGCGCATCGGGTGGACTTACTTGAATGATGGCTATGTCAATCGGGAATCTGCCTCTGCGAATCATCAAAGGGATTTCACTTAGGAACATGGGGATGTATTGCACATTTACCTGATTGGCATAAGGCCGCACATTCTTCCCAATAAAAAAAGCATTTACGCGAAACGCCTTGGCATACTCCGGACGCGCATAAGCAGCAGCCCCCTCGGTGTGCAGATGAGTAATTTCCACGGCTTCGAGTTCGGTATGGCGGGCGGTGAGTGCGTCCGTCAATCGCTGCGGGGTAGCCGAGCCGCCTTGAATAAATACACGATCACCGCTTTGCACCAATGCCACGGCTTGTTCGGAAGAGATAAATTTCATCTTGCAATTTATTAAAGCAGGGAAATAAATTTGTTCGTCTATCCTTCTATTTTCGTTTTACTCATGTGGTACGATACAATTATAGGAATTGACATTGCGCTGGCTAAAGAGTTTTTAGAGAAAGGCGAAACCGTGGGCATTCCCACCGAAACAGTGTATGGCTTGGCGGCTAATGCGCTAAGCGAAGATGCAGTGCTCAAAATATTTTCGGTGAAGAACCGCCCGCATTTCGATCCGCTGATTGTGCATCTGGCTACCGTGAATGAGATAGAAAAATATGTAGAGCAAATTCCGGCTGCTGCTCAAAAGTTGATAGAGGCATTTATGCCGGGGCCGCTCACGCTGTTGCTGAAGAAAAAAAATAATATTCCCGATTTGGTTACTTCCGGTTTGGATCGAGTGGCTATCCGGGTGCCGCAACATGTGCTTACTTCGGCTTTACTGCAACAACTCGATTTCCCTTTGGCTGCTCCCAGTGCCAATCCGTTTGGCTACATCAGCCCCACCAGCGCTTATCATGTGTACGATCAACTGCATGGGCGCATTCCTTATATATTAGATGGAGGCCCCACCGAAGTGGGAGTGGAGTCCACCATTGTAGGTTTTGAAGATGAGGAAACCGTGATTTATCGCTTGGGCGGACTGGCGCAAGAGGATATTGAGCGAATAGTAGGGAATACTCGTTTGCAAATAAATAGCGGCAGTAACCCTCACAGCCCCGGCATGTTGAATAGCCATTATGCCCCTCGCAAAAAGCTGGTGATATTAGAAGCAGATAGCAACGAAGTTACACCTGCGGGCAATGCGGGTTTTATAGGTTTTGATAAAGCGGATGAACGGTTTAAGAGTGAACATCAGATTTTGCTTTCTGAAAAGGGAAGCGTGAAGGAGGCGGCCAAAAATCTGTTTGCCGCCATGCGCCAATTAGATGCCAGCGAAGTAGCGATGATTTATGCCGTTCAATTTCCTGAAAATGGATTGGGTAAGGCAATTAATGATCGCTTGAAGCGCGCAGCAGCCGAATAGTGGATCGGTTAGTGGCTCGTTGCCAGCAATTCTTCCTTTTAGTGTGGTTGTAACTCTTTAAGTAACGCGTGAAAATTGAAAACAATAAATACATCGGCAAAGCCGGTTGCTATGTTTCGGCAAAAAAATAGCAACGGCATAGCTCCTTATAAATGGTTAGCCGAAGCACTACAGAAAATAGCCTCCCATTCCATCAATCGTATTGATGAGCTTTTGCCAATGACTCATCTTTTCTGATAAATAACGGGGTTTGCCGGATGGGTACATGCTGCCCGCAGCTTTAACCCAAGCCAGCCGAGAAGCAAAACGGCCTTCTCTGCTCCCCTCCGTTCATCTAAGAATATGCCTTACCGTTACAAACTACCGCAACTGTTTTTTTTGCTCCTTACCACCCTCCATAACTAAAATTATCGGTGAGCAATATGCCCTCCGATAATCATAACATTCAGAAATAACAGATTTAGTTTTAACCTCCCAAGCAAATCAGCGAAAGTCCTATACCTCATTCCTCTTATTGTAGGAGGTAGAGGCTTGAAAGAAATGTGTTGTCAATGGGAACCGTTGTCTTGACACTTCAAAGAAACGTATTGCCAATTAGAACGCTTGTCTTGGCCGTTGAGTTGATATGCTAATTAGCTGATTTGTCAATTAGCCTATTATCCTTGATATGCACGAGTGGAAGCTCTCGTGAGTGGTAAAATGTTTCGGTCGGTGAGAAAGTTGATTGCTGACAGGTGGATGTGCTGATGAACAAATTCACCCATCAGCAAATTAGCCTATTAAACCATTTCTCACTTTTGTCACCTCATGGCCAAAAAATCACCTAATTCATTTACACTGCTGCTAAAGGAAAAACTATTGTTGACCAAGTAATAGTTGTTGGGGTCAATAGTTTTGGGGTAAGCCAGCTTGGCCACCTCTAACTTTGAGTTCTCAAACCAAAACTCATCTATCAGCTTGCACACTTGTGCAGTAGTAAAATAGTTGTAAGCTAAAGCCTGTTTAAAGATGGCAAGGCGGGTACTCTCAAAGCTGCCATTACCAATAGTCTGCTTTAGCAGTTGAAAATCGGTAGCGGTCATCGCCATCGGACCGCAGGGAACGGGTTCGTAATAGTGTCCGTGAGGTTCAGTAGCCGGTACTATGGGCAGGCGCGGATCCAAAAACACTTGTGGTGTTTCCTGCTCAGGGTAGCCGGTGTTGATGGCCACAATTCGGTCAAACTTAATTTTGTTCAACCCGGTAAGCACAGTCACAAACGATTCTGTATTCCCAGTTAGGTTGATAGTGCCGCGATATACGTTGGTTGCGTAAAAATGTCCCCATTCCTTATTTACCCGGTACACCTCTAAGAAATGCCGTCCGGGGTATATGTTGTTGAAATTGGCCACGGTACTTTTGGTTGTAGTTTCGCGACCATCTAATAGTATTTTCATTTGCCCCTTATCCTGCAATTGCAGGTGAAGAATGGCAGTGTTTTGTGCGGCATCGGCTACTTGTATCGAAGCGGCAAACAAGGCGAGTATCAGTAAGCGTTTCATAATCTTTCCTCCTTTAATTTTAGGTTTAAAATGTGATGGAAGTAAGATTTGTTAAGCTGATTAAAGTTTATTGTCGTTTATGGAGGGAAGATAAAAGGAGGCTGAAATCATTGCCAGTATTAGATCTACGCCACTTGTGAAAAAAAGCAAACGAGCGAAAAGCGTAAATGAGTAGAGGGAAAGAGTTGCTGATAGTAGAAAAAGGAGAGGGGCAAATGCGCCCCCGCTCTTTACCCCTCGATATCGTGTAGTAGAAAAAGATTTCTCGTCACGATAGATTAAAAATAAGAAAGAGAACTGAACGGAGCAAGTTTTTTAGTCCGCTTTTCTTTTAACTTCGATTCCCTTTTACCATGATCTCCAAATTCACCATACAAAAAATAAATGACGAAGCCCGTGTTGAAGACGTGGTGGGGGAATTTGTGACGCTCAAAAGACGCGGCTCTAATCTCATTGGGTTGTGCCCCTTCCACAATGAGAAAACGCCTTCCTTTAATGTAAATCCTGCCCGAAATATCTATAAATGTTTCGGCTGCGGAAAGGCGGGGGGGCCTATTCAGTTTCTCATTGATTATCAGCAATTGAGCTACCCCGATTCGCTGCGCTACCTCGCTAAGAAATATAACATTGAGATAGACGAGGAGCAGTTGAGCGATGAGCAAAAGCAGAAGGAGTTAGAGAAACATAACTTAGTAGAGAGCATTCACATTGCCAATTCTTTTGCGCAGAAATTCTATACCGATTTTATGTTGCATAATGAAGACGGAGGCATCGGGCTTTCCTATTTCAAAGAGCGTGGATTTTTGAACCACACCATCGAGAAATTTCAGTTGGGCTTTGCCCCTGACCAAGGCGATGCGTTTACGAAGCACGCCCTTCAAAATGGCTTTCAGTTAGAGGTGTTGAAGAGGGCGGGGCTTACTTCCCCCAAGGAAAACAGCACCTACGATTTCTTCCGCAACCGGGTGATGTTTCCTATACATAATATGACTGGGAAGGTAGTAGCCTTTGGCGGTCGTATTATGGTGAAAGACCCCAAGTCGCCAAAGTATGTAAACACGGCAGAAAGTGAAGTGTATCAGAAAAGCCGGATACTTTACGGGGCTTACTTTGCCAAAAGTGAAATCAGCAAGAAGAACGAATGTTTATTGGTAGAAGGATATACAGATGTGATTTCGCTACATCAATCGGGAATCGAAAATGCGGTAGCTTCATCGGGCACGGCTCTTACGCCCGATCAAATTAGATTGATCAAGCGGATTACTCCCAACATTACCATGCTTTACGATGGCGATGCCGCAGGGATTAAAGCTGCCCTGCGTGGAACCGATTTGATATTAGAGGAAGGGATGAATGTGCGGGTGGTAATTCTCCCCGACAGCGAAGACCCCGATTCCTATGTGCGCAAAACCGGCACTGAAGGCTTTGCGCAATATGTGAAGGACAATCGGAAAGATCTGATCCTGTTCAAGACTTCGCTCTTTGCCGATGAAGCAAAGAAAGATCCAATCAAGAAGGCCGAACTGATACATGATATTGTGCAATCTATCGGCAAAATTCCTGATCCGATTCAGCGCTCGGTGTATGTGAAGGAATGTTCGCAGCTTTTTGAAATGAATGAGCAGGTGCTGATTACCGAAGTGAATAAACTGCGGAGGCGGAAGATAAATGAGCAGAAAAGCGCAGTGGAAAAAGAGGAATCTGCCAATCGGGACAAACAAGAAGATTTTCTGCCGCAGAATATTCATCAAGAGCAGTTTAATCAACAAGTGTCGAATGTGCGGGTGCTGGAGCGCGACATTATTCGCATTCTACTCGATTTTGGTACATGGGAAATTCCGGTAGAGAACGATCTGCTTTCCGTTACTGCTTATGTGTTAGATGAGTTAGACGACATTGAATTTCAGACAGAAGATTACAAAACTATCCTTGCTATTATTCGGCAGGAGTTTGGACAAGGAGAAGTGAAGGACGATAAATTTTTCACCTCTCACGAGGATGAAAAAATACGAGAGTTGGCTATTGAAATTCTCACCGATCCCTATTCCCTGAGTGAAAACTGGTGGAACAAATACAAGATTGTAGTGCCTGAAAAAAAGTTCACTTTTATAAAGGATATCCAATCTTCTATTCTGCGGTTGAAGCAGTTCTTAAACATCACCGAAATAAAAAAGGTGGAGCAACTAATCAAAAATTCAAAGGATGAAGCCGAGCAGATTAAATTGATGATGCTCCACAAAATGCTCATTGAGCAGAAAAAGGAATTTGCCCGCACCGTAGGCAATGTTATTTATCGGCCCACCACGTAATGGTACCCCCGAATTTTTGCGAACTCATAGCCTACCATGATAGAGGTAGCAGGGAAATCTTTTCTGTGTTTCGGGGAGATAAAGGGATTAGCCTTCGAGGTTAAGTGTGAGCGTAAAGGTGCGCGAATACATTCTCTCAATCACCCGCGAGTAAATCAATCCCTGCGAAGGCACCGCCAGGTTGAGGAACCCATGACTCACTTTTATTTCGGGCGATAGAATAAAATAAGGGAAATAAATCATAAAGCCTACCCCATACTCAGCAGCCGCATCGTTTCGCGAAACCTTAATCAAGTCATCGGCTTTTCTGGCTTTTACATTTGAGGCGAGGTCAAAATCATAGCGCACTCCGGCCACTACATAAATCCTAAAATCTTTGATAGGATCTGATTTGAAGCGCAACAACAAAGGGAAATCGAGATAAATAGAAGAAACCGTTTTTTTGACAATAGAGTGATTCAGGTCTTCGTATTCAATGCTCTTGTCAGAAAATGAAAGAGTAGGAATAAAACGCAAATCAAAATAGCGGTGAAACTGGTAGTTGGCAATGATGCCGAGATTAAAGCCGGGGCCTAATTTTGGTTTGAAGTAACGGATAGAATCGTTTTCGCTCAACTGCGGCTGATGAATGACTTTGTAATCGGCCATATTTACGCCCAGCGCAATGCCGAAGTAAATATTCTTGCGCCCCAGTTCGTGTACATTAAACTGCGCGGCAATAGAGCCGCTAACGATCATCAAAAGAATAAATGCTACCTGTTTCCTCATTCTATTTTTCCATGGTATATAAAGCGCAAACTCCAAAGGTGAGTGGTCTCCATCTCACATTCTTAAACCCAATGTTCTCCAAAATTTTCACGAACTCCAAACCTTCCGGAAATGCCTTTACACTTTCGGGAAGATAAGAATAGGCTCTTACATCTTTTGAGAAAATCCTTCCGATTACCGGAACAATTTTACCGAAGTATAAACTGTAAAGCCCTCTGATTATTGCATTATGCGGCATAGCGGCTTCCAATATCGCTACTTTCCCTCCCTCGCGAATGACTCTGTGCATCTCTGCTAACCCGGCCGTCAGGTTTTCAAAATTCCGAACGCCAAAGCCCACCGTCATCGCATCAAAACTGCTGTCACTGAAAGGCATTTTTTCTGAATCTCCTTTAATGAATTCTACTCGGTTGCCCATCTTCATTTTGCCGGCTTTCTCTCGTCCGTACTTTATCATTTCTTCCGAAAGATCGAAACCGATTATTTTTTTTGGTCGAAGAGAAAGGGATTCAAAGGCAAAGTCTCCGGTTCCCGAGGCTACATCCAAAATGGTTTCAGGCTGAATGGTGCCGATATACTTCACTGCTTTTTTTCGCCAAGTAATATCAATTCCTAACGATAGGAGGTGATTCAAGAAATCGTACCGATGGGCAATGTTGTCAAACATTTCCTCCACCTGTTCTTTCTTGGTTCGCTGTTGGTCGTTATAAGGAGTTACCATCTTGCTCATTGGGCGCTGCAAAAGTAAACGGTTTAAGTTCTTTGGATAGTTTTGCGGCATGTTGATTAAAACAGCTGAATACATTGGTAGTTACCCCAAGGTTTCTTTGTGCCCACCGGCACAGATGCCTGAATTTGCTTTTATCGGACGCTCGAACGTGGGCAAGTCTTCTTTAATTAACCATCTCACGGGACGAAAGAAATTATCTAAAGTATCGGTGACTCCCGGTAAAACTCGCACTATCAACTTTTTTGAGATCAATAACTACTTCCATTTTGTGGACTTGCCCGGATATGGCTATGCCAAAATATCGAAGGGGCAGCGCGATGAATGGATTAAAATGATTCATCAATATATTCTGAACCGCGAGCAACTGCTGTATGTATGCCAACTGATTGACTCTCGGGTGCCTCCTCAAAAAGCAGATATTGAATTCATTAATTGGATGGGCGAAAATGAAGTGCCGTTTGTACTTGTTTTTACGAAGGCCGACAAACCGGGAAGTCCCGAAACGCAACTCAATGTTCGTAACTTTGGGAAGGAAATGCTGAAGTACTGGGATGCTTTGCCGGGTTATTTTCTCACCTCCAGCCGCAAAAATGCAGGCGTAGAGAAAATGATGAAGTTTTTTGAGATGACGATCGAGGAATATTACACTGACAAAAAAGAGAAGCGGGACGTTGAATCGAATCCTGAAAATGATAACGAAATATGAAACTGATTTCTTTCCGCCACTATTCCATCAGCCCTCGGCCAAACTTTTTTATCTCCCCTCTTTCCAACATCTGATTCTTTGCTTTGTCCAATACTCCATTGACAAAATCTTTGCTCTTAGGAGTGCTGTACATCTTTGAAATGTCAATGTATTCGTTGATAGAAACTTTTACAGGAATGGTAGGGAAAAACTTCAATTCGCATAAGGCTAACTTTAATAAAACGAGGTCGAGCAGTGCCACGCGATCCATTTCCCAGTTTTTCAAATTAGGCTTGATGTAATCTGTCAGTTCGGCATCGCGCTCCCGAGCCTTTTGCAATAATTCGTGTGCAAACCTTTTCTCTTCTTCCCATAAATTAAGGCTTTGGAAAAAGTTGCTTTTGTTTTCATCGAAGGTATCTATATACTTCGTGAGGATGTGAAGGATTAGATAGTTGTCATCATCGTAATTGATGAAGTTTTCCTCCAAGTGATGCTCCAGATTTTCATCGTCCGGTAAAATCTTCTTTAGAATAAAGTTGATGATATCTTTATCCTGTTCTAAATCGGGTGACGGAAGAGCAGCATAAGCTTTGTATCTATCCTTTGAGGATAGTTCATTAAAGAGCGCTTTCACAATACTATCATCAATGTGATGCGAGATGTTTTCCTTTTTCAGGTAACTATTAAATTGACCGTCAGTATCCAGATACTGCACAATGCGATTAGCGGCAATGGTAGTGCTGGCCTTTTCGTCCTCTTCGGTTTTTACATACTTGGCCATGCGTTTCGCTTTATCTACTAAGGAATATTTGCATATTTCTCGGAGATACAACAAGTCTGTGAGATACAGTGACACCGATCGCTGAATCTGATTTTTCAACAAACTTTCTAACTTTTCCAGAGGGGTATCACGGTCAATTTCCCAAGCATATAATGCCTGCATTACTTTAATTCTCAGATTTCTTCGACCCAGCATTTTACAAGAACGTTTTCAGGAATAAATAAATCAGTTTCTGTTTTTCTTTGCGTTTTCAATTCTTTCAACCGCCAAATTTATAGCAGCTTCCTGCGTAGGAATATTTTCACTTTTTGATTTTCGGAAAATATCAAGCGTGCGGCTATAAATGTTTTCAACCAACTCTTGCGTTTTTTCTAAGCTAAGGCTATGCACCTCGCGGTAGCAGTTAATCACTCCTCCCGCATTGATAAGGAAGTCAGGAGCGAAAAGAATTCCTTTATCTAATAGGGTATGACCATGGACTCCTTCATCGGCCAACTGATTATTGGCAGACCCGGCAATGATGGAACATTTGAGGCGCGCAATAGTCTCTGTGTTCACGGTTGCTCCTAAAGCACAAGGGGAATATATATCTACATCCTGATCGTAAATCTCATTCGGATTTACCACAGTTACAGGATGCGCCTTCGCAACAGCCTCCAGATTAGCTTGGTTGATGTCACTTACAAAAACCTTCGCCCCTGATTCTACTAAATGTTTTACGAGCGTATGCCCCACGTGACCCACTCCCTGCACCGCCACCTTTTTCCCTTCCAGCGAATCGCTGCCGGTGAGTTCCTTTACACAGGCTTTTAAGCCTAAAAAAACACCGTGGGCAGTAATAGGAGAGGGGTCTCCGGTTCCTCCGGCACTCTGTGGTTTCCCCGTTACGTGTTTGGTTTCTTGCATCACTATACTCATCACTTCAGTCGAAGTGCCCACATCTTCGGCAGTGATATATTTGCCGTTCAGGCTATCTACAAATTTCCCAAATCTGCGCCAAAAGGCTTCATCGTGTTTTATTTTTGGGTTATTGATGATAACTGCTTTGCCTCCACCCAAATTGATCCCGCTGATAGAAGACTTGAAAGTCATTCCTCTCGAAAGGCGAAGTACATCCCAAAGGGCATCACTTTCATTTTCGTAATTCCAGATACGACATCCTCCCAGCGAAGGCCCTAAAACTGTATTGTGAATTGCAATGATGCCTTTTAGGCCGGTTTCTTTGTCATTAAAAAACATGACTTGTTCATGGTTCATCGGCTCTACCATGCCGAATACATTGGACTCTCTTTTCTCCACAGTTTTCATTTCATTCGTTTCTACCGACATAAAAAGGATTTTCGCTGTTATTAATTGAATAATGCCCAATCGTGTAATTTGCTCATTTGGGAGCCCTCCATCCGGACACTTTAGTTAGTTTTGTCCTCTCATTGGGCGCGGCTAAGTTAGACTAATTTTGTATTCTCAAAACACGTTTGAGCTGGCGTTTGTTGAATGTTAACTTCTTTGATTAGAATAGAAATAAATAAAACGGTGTGAAGGAATTAGCTACGCTGAACAAGTACTTTGCGAACTACAAATGGAAGATTCTGGCAGGGATATGCTTTGTAATTTGTGCCAATCTTTTAAACGTTATCAACCCCTTAATTACCGGTAAGGCGGTGGATCTTATCGCTGATAATTTGAAGAAAGTCAGCAATTCAAACGAACTGTTCGTTTCTATCCGCGACACGATAGACCGACAGGTGTTTATACTTTTTCTGAAATACTTGGGGGTTGCTCTGCTGGCGGGAACTTTCACCTTTCTGATGCGGCAAACTATTATAGTGGTGTCTCGCCTGATTGAATATGACATGAAGAACGCTATTTATGACCACTACCAACAGTTAGACCTCGCATTTTATCGCAGAAACAATACGGGCGATTTAATGAACCGTATTACCGAAGATGTGAGCCGAGTACGGATGTATGCCGGTCCTGCAATTATGTACTCCGTCAACCTGTTTTTTACCATCACTTTCGCGGTCGGCTCTATGCTGCTGATCAATCCGCAACTAACCATGTGGGTACTGATTCCGCTGCCCATTCTTTCCTTCATCATTTATTACGTGAATGAGTTGGTAGCAAAAGCCAGCACAGAGATTCAGGCAAAACTCTCTGACTTAACTACAGATGCGCAGGAAACATATTCCGGCATTCGGGTAGTGCAGGCGTACACTCGAGAACAGGAAATGATAAATCATTTTACAAAGGAGGCGGAATTATATAAGCAGAAGCAATTGAACTTAGCCAAAGTAGATTCTATTTATTTTCCTGCGATGACTTTTTTAGTTGGATGTAGCATAGTTATAGTGATTTATATGGGCGGTATGCAGGTAGGCATGGGTAAGCTAACAGCCGGTAACCTCGCTACCTTTATAATGTACACGAACATGCTGATGTGGCCGGTGAGTTCTTTAGGGTTTACTGCCTCTATGATACAGCGAGCCATTGCTTCACAGCGAAGGATAAACGAGTTTTTAAATCAAAAACCCGCTATTGCTGAAACGGTGGCTTCGGAACAAATAATAAAAGGAGAAATTGAGTTTAAGCAAGTTTCTTTCACTTATCCCGATACCGGGATTAAAGCCCTGCGAAACATATCCTTTCGCGTAATGCCCGGTCAGCGAATTGCTGTGATAGGCCGTACCGGCTCTGGAAAGACCACGATGGCAGATCTGCTGATGCGTATGTATGATGTTGATTCAGGCACGATCACTATTGATGGAACAGATATACGCGATTTTAAATTAGGTTCCTTGCGAAGGCAAATTGGTTTTGTGCCGCAAGATGTGTTTCTGTTTTCTGAAACCATTACGGAGAATATTGGTTTCGGGCTTGAGCAGGCCGATAAAGAAACATCGAAGCGCTATGCCGCTTATGCCGTTATTGATAACGAGATTGAAAGTTTCCCGAATGGGTACGAAACAATGGTGGGCGAAAGAGGGGTTACACTTTCCGGTGGCCAAAAGCAACGCATCTCTATTGCTCGCGCCCTCATTAAGCAACCTAATATTCTACTGTTAGATGATTGCCTAAGTGCGGTAGATACTTCCACCGAGAAACAAATTGAGCACAACTTAGACGTAGTTCTTCACGGGAAAACGGCCATTATCATTACGCACCGTATTTTTTCACTCCTCCGCTTTGATAATATTATAGTGTTAGACCAAGGTGAAATTGCAGAGCAGGGAACACATGATGAACTGCTGCGAAAAGGAGGGCTTTATGCTGAAATTTATAATAAGCAGCAGGTCGAAACTCAACAGCGAGCAGAAACTACAAGTGGTCAGCAAGGCATTCTGCTCTCAGATGAAGGCTAAAGCACTACTTGCCAAATGATTAAAAAAAAAGCCTTGTGTAATATTTGTTAAAGAATAATCTACTTTAGCATAGCTGCGAAGCGCATAAAATATTTTAGACAAAATTTAATCAACCAAAAACCAAAAACTGTGGAGAATAACAACGGGAAGTACAGTGGCTATTTTAGCAAGAAACTGAAAGCAGGGAAGCGGAGAACGTATTTTTTTGATGTGAGAAGCACAAAGCAGGGTGATTTCTTTTTAACTATTACGGAAAGCAAAAAGAAGTTTGAGGGAGAGGGATACGAAAGCCATAAGATTTTTCTTTATAAAGAAGACTTCAAGAAATTTGTTGAAGCGTTAAGTGAAACGGTGGACTACATTAAAACCGATTTGATGCCGGAGTATGATTACGAATCGGAAAGACTCGCCAAACCGACAGGCGATACCGGCTTCTCTGAAAATCATCGCGAAGAGAAACCTTCTGCTTTTAATGAGGCTACCAATCATCAGGAGAAAACCACACAAAGCGAACCACCTCAAACAGACATTACCAGCGAATCTAATTCTACCCCACCTATTGGTGACGATGAAGAAATAGACTGGAACTAATTACACACACTTACAAAGGAGCAATCCCTGTAGGCCGGAAGAATTTTCTTCCGGTTTTTTTATAACCGTTTCACGGTAGTTTTGCAATCATTCGGCTGTCCCATGCGTTGCTTTTTTATATTTGCGCCTCAAAAAAAATAGCATGAGTCTTCAGTGTGGAATTGTAGGATTGCCAAATGTGGGGAAGTCCACTCTTTTTAATGCTCTCTCATCGGCCAAGGCGCAGGCGGCTAATTATCCTTTCTGCACCATTGACCCAAACATAGGAGTGGTAACCGTTCCGGATATACGGCTAAAGAAGTTAGAAGAACTTGTAAATCCTCAGCGGGTATTGCCCACCACTATTGAGTTTGTGGATATAGCCGGTTTGGTAAAAGGCGCCAGCAAAGGCGAGGGCCTGGGCAATCAGTTTCTCGGCAATATCCGATCGGTAGATGCAGTGATTCACGTGATCCGGTGTTTCGAAAATGATAATGTAATACATGTGGATGGCTCGGTAAATCCGGTGCGCGATAAGGGCATCATTGATACCGAACTCGAACTGAAAGATTTGGAGAGTGTAGATAAGAAGATAGAGAAGTTGAAGAAGATGTCGAAGACGGGCGATAAGGAAACCTTGCGCGGTCTGGAAGTTTTAGCGGTGTATAAGCAACATTTGGAAAGTGGCCGTTTAGCTCGCACCGCTCCGGTATTAGAGGAGGATAAACGGTTTATTGAAGACATTCAGTTGCTCACTGCCAAGCCGGTGATTTATTGTTGCAATGTGGACGAAGCCAGCGTGGTAAGTGGCAATCATTTCGTAGAAGAAATTCGCCAAGCTGTAGCCGAAGAAAATGCTGAAGTAGTTATTATCAGTGCCGCTATTGAAGCCGATATTGCCGTGATGGAAACTGCCGAGGAACGCGATATGTTTCTGAATGAATTGGGTCTGCACGAGTCCGGCCTTAATCGCTTAATTACTGCCGCCTATCATCTTTTGAGCCTGCAAACTTATTTTACCGCTGGGGTAAAAGAAGTGCGCGCTTGGACGATACACAAAGGCGATACGGCTCCTCAAGCAGCGGGAGTTATTCACTCCGATTTTGAGCGTGGATTTATACGTGCCGAAGTGATGGCTTATGATGATTTTGTACACTACAAATCTGAAGCCGCTTGCCGCTCGGCAGGTAAACTTCGATCAGAAGGAAAGGAATACAAAGTGAATGATGGGGACATTATGCACTTCCTGTTTAATGTGTAGTAGCTTATTTATAGTGTTTAAATAAGCTGATACCATTTCCCTCACTTTAAACACACCTCTTTTTCTTGTCGAAGGGCTACTATCTAACCGCTACTCCTCCGCGTTCCCTCCAAAGAGTTCCCACACTACGGCTATGGCGAAGAAGGCAATGCCTATTTGCAGCAATAGTTTACCTGATGACCAGTGCATAAGGTAGAATAAAATGCCAATCAGCAATACAGCCAGCGATACATGCCGGGCATAATGCTGCATCACTTTTTTCCGGCTACCACTTTCGGGAAGTTGTGCTTTTAATAGTTGAAGCAGGGCGAGGGAACACAAGCCGATAATCAACAAAATATCAGCACCCGGCCAATGCATTAATTTGAATACTGCCCCGGCTACTGCGGGAATTGCCGCAATCAGTTCGGCACTGCGAACCAAGTTGTTTTTCTCCATCATGGAATTACTGTAGTTTCTGTAAAGCGGCTAAATGTTTCTGCGCCCGGACGAAATCCTTATCTAAGTTCAGACAGTTTTCATACAGCATAATCGCCTCTTTGGTTCTCCCTAAATCCTCTGCGCAAAGCCCTTTGCTAAAGTAAGCTCCCGCATAAGTAGGTGAAATTTCAGTAGCCTTACCGTAGTATTGGTAAGCCTGCATCACTGAGTCCATCTGATAATAACAAAAGCCAATACCCATGTAAGCCTCTACATTGCGATGGTTCATCTCAATCACTTTTCTGAATGCTCCAATCGCTTTGTGGAGCATTTCGGTGCTTTGCGCCATTTTATTGGCATCGTATAGCGCCACCCCTTGCTCCTTAAAAATATTGGCTTTGGCATAGAGGGCATCTTCGGGTTTGTCGCTTACGCGGATAGCGTTGTCTAAGTATTTTTCAGCGCTTTTATCATTTCTGTTTTTCAACAGCAGTCCAATCTGTACATACGCATCGTAAAATTTAGGATTGAGTTCTGTGGCGGTTTGAAAGGAGGAGATGGCCCTGTTCGTATCGCCCATCTCTTTGTAAATATTTCCTTTGAAAAAGTAGATATCTGCATTCTGCATATTCCTGCCAATAGCTGCATTGAGATATGACATGGCAATGGCATAATGCTCCCTAATGGTGGTGTCAATGTAACTGAGTTCAGCCGCCTTCACATAAAAAGCAGTATTGGAACTGTCGGTGGCAATCGCTTTATCCATGAGCGCAATGCCGCGCTGCGGATCGCCTGATTTTTTAAATAAATCGGCTGCGTAGATATAAAACTCAGGCCGCAACGAATCGAGTGTAAGCGCTGTAAACATATCGGTGGCGGCACTTTTAAAATCGTTGTTGGCATCATATACCTGTGCGCGTTTGTAATACAGAAATGGATTCAGCGAGTCTCGCTTTATTTCTTCACTTACTTTATCTACTTCGGGAATGCCAAGAGTATCGGTGTTTATCGCTGAGTGGTGGCTATTGCCTTTGTTGCATTGCTTGCAGGAGTTGAACAGCAGCAAGGCAGGAATCATTACTATAAATAGAATTAGAATTTTGCGCATTGGGCAAATGTAAGAGTTAAAGAAAACAGATGGTCACGCTTTGGTAAAATTTCCTTGCTTTAGGATTCGCCATTCTTTCGGGTAGTAATTGTTGGCTCTGCTTTCCATTATCTTCAACCAACCGATGTTGAAGCCTTTGTATCGGGCCAGCACCCACCCGCGGTGATCAGTGAGAGGGAATATGCTTTCGCAACGCAGATAAGCAATGGCTTGCTCTAAACTCAACTCCACCGAAGGTAATTCCTTTTTGAGATGAACGCTCAGTGCCAAATCGTGTGAAGGAATAAAATCCTTCCCCTTTACGGCTCCCATAAAAATTCCGGCTTGCCGGATATACAACTGCGAACTCAAGGACTGGAAATCATTGAACAAATGGTTGGGAATAGCAAACAGCAGTTCCTTTTTTTCGATGAAGGTAAAGTCGTCTGCCGATGACAGAAAGTCGCTGCCCGCGCAGAGCAGTTTTGTATTGTTGGTTTGTCGGTAAGGGCTGTGTTGCAACATCTTTACGTTATTGCTGAGGTGCTCTGAGTAAGTGGTCTCCTCTTTTTTTAGCAGGGAAATATAAAAGCCCTCCCCCTTCACGCGATGCGGAAAAAACTGATAGCCGTGATTAGTTTTTACAATATTATCTTTAACCACCGGCAGTGGAAATGGCGATAGCGAAAACTCATTCAACCAAGAAATTATGTGATCATTTTCGTCCGGCTCGTAGGTGCAGGTGCTGTATATCAAAAAGCCACCGGGCTTCAAACTGTAGAGCGCATAGCGTAGTATTTCTTTCTGTCGAAGGCTGCACATAGCCACATTCTTTTCGTCCCATTCTTCAATCGCTGCTTTATCTTTTCTAAAAAGCCCTTCGCCACTACAAGGCGCATCTACCAATATGATGTCGAAGTAGTTTTGCAGCGCTGAAAAGTTCTCGGCTTTGTTCTGGGTCACAATGCAATTCGCAGTTCCCCACTTAGTAATATTTTCTTGTAGCACTTTATTTCGGTGAGAGATCACTTCGTTGCTCACTAATAAGCTATCGCCACTCATCAGCGAAAGCAGATGTGTGGATTTGCCTCCGGGGGCAGCGCACATATCCAACACTCTCACGGTTTTGTTTTCTGGATTTATTTGCTGCCAAATCTGCTCTAAAAACATGGAGCTGGCTTCTTGCACATAATATGAACCGGCATGGAACAGCGGGTCGAATGTAAAGGAAGGACGCTCCGGTAAATATCTTCCTCCTTCGCACCAAGTTATCTTTTCATTTTTCTGAAATTGCTCCGACAGTTTGTATGGATTCATGCGAAGAGAAACCGGAGGGGGAGTGTCTAAACTCTCTACAAAGGAGGGGTATTCATCCCCCAGTGTCGCTTTCATTTGTTGCGTAAACTCTTGCGGGTACTTCTCTTCGGCCTTTATCATTTCACGATTCCTCCACGTTGGTTAA
Organism: Sphingobacteriales bacterium; assembly: GCA_018262795.1. Lineage (GTDB taxonomy): Bacteria > Bacteroidota > Bacteroidia > Chitinophagales > LD1 > Bog-950. Next base: position 29,785 of record JADFDM010000002.1, read on the forward strand.
TTCTTCAATTACTGGGGTTGCTTTGTTATGTGCATAAAAATAATTCAACATTACACCGCCCAGTACTAATACGATTCCTGAAAGGGAAAGTAACGTATAATGTTCACCAAAAACAAAGAAACCGAAAATGAGTGCATAAATCACTCCGATATAATTCAGAATAGTGGCATTGGCAATCTTCTCCATTTGCAAAGCACGAGTCAGGTTCATTTGCCCCAGTTGAGTCATCAAGCCAATCATCAACAGATAAAACCAATCTACCCCTTTTGGCATTTGCCAGTTAAATACAGAAAAGGCAAAGCCTGCCAGCGTACCGATGATCTGAAAATGCAACACCACTACTACAGGGTGCTCTTTCTCTTTTAAACTACGCACCATGTTGTAGGCAAAGCCCGAAGCAATAGCGGAAAGGATGCCCACCCCCAGCACCCAAAGCGGAATACCTTTATCAAATCCTTTAATTAAAATAACGCCTGAGAAAGAAATGAGAAAGAAAATCCATTGCACGGGCCGGATGTGTTCTTTCAAAAGAAAAATGGCAATGATGGTCGTAAAGATAGGAGAGAGGTATTGAATAGTAACCGCGGTACCCAAAGGCATTTGCTGTAAAGTAATGAAGAAGGTATAGAGCGCAATAGTGCCGAAAACACCACGGGCTGCCAAACGTTTTCGGTTGCTGCCTTTCCACGGAATCTTTTCGCGGAAGATCACCACATAGCAAAGCAGCAGGGATATAAAGCAGCGAAAGAATACAATTTCCATAGCCGGGAAATGACTTGCCTTTTTGATAAACACATTCATGATGGCAAAAAAGAAAGTGCTCATCAGCATGTAGCGAATACCGGTGGAAAGCGATGGTGGAAGGTGTTTTTTCAAAACTTGGGTGAAAGTAAGAATAGCAACTATTCAGAACGGAAAGAATAAGCCACTAATGAATCCTTCTCAAGTTTCTCCTCCTACTTTCATTAATCCATATATTCGCCAGTAAAATTTTGTGTATGCAAAAGTTGATGGAGTGTGTGCCTAATTTCAGCGAAGGGCGCAACATGGATGTGATAAAGCGCATCACTGATGCCATTGAATCGGTAGAAGGAATAAAGTTGCTAAACGTGGATCCCGGCAAAGCTACTAACCGCACTGTAGTTACCTTTGTAGGAACTCCGGAACGAGTCGTAGAGGCGGCCTTTTTGGCGATTAAAACTGCCGGAGAATTGATTGATATGAGCAAGCATCAGGGCGAGCACCCGCGCATGGGAGCTACGGATGTGTGTCCGCTGATTCCCATTGCCAACATCAGTATGGAAGAGACCGCTTCTTACGCTCAAGCGCTGGCGAAACGAGTAGGGGAAGAGTTGAAACTGCCGGTTTACTTATATGAACAAGCACAGACTAACCCTGCCCGTAAAAATCTTTCTCTTATCCGTGCCGGAGAATACGAAGGTTTCTTTCAAAAGATAAAGAAGAAGGAATGGAAACCTGATTTTGGACCTGCGGTGTACGATGCGAAACGCGGAGCCACTGTGATTGGCGCACGCGATTTCTTAGTCGCTTATAATGTAAATCTGAACACGACTTCCGTTCGCAGAGCAAACTCGGTAGCCTTTGATGTGCGCGAGCAAGGGCGGAAAGTGAAAAATGACAAAGGAGAAGAGGTGATGCAACCCGGCTCTTGCAAATCAGTAAAGGCCATCGGTTGGTTTATTGATGAATATGGAATTGCGCAAGTGAGTATGAACCTCACGAATATCGGTATTACTCCTGTTCACATCGCTTTTGATGAATGTGTAAAGAGCGCATTCCTACGAGGCATGAGAGTAACGGGCAGCGAGTTGATCGGCTTGATTCCCTTGAAGGCTATGTTGGATGCCGGGAAATATTTTCTTCAAAAACAACAGCGCTCGGTGGGCGTAAGTGAGGAAGAACTGATTCGAATAGCTATTAAAAGCATGGGGCTGGATGAATTAACTCCATTTGATCCTGCTAAGCGCATCATTGAATATTTACTGGACGATACATCTGCCGCGCCTTTATTGCGAATGAATCTAAAACAGTTTGCCAATGAAACTGCGAGCGAAAGCCCGGCACCGGGTGGCGGCTCTATCGCTGCTTATATTGGTGTCTTAGGGGTGTCGCTGGGCACCATGGTCGCTAACTTATCTTCTCATAAAAAGGGATGGGACGAACGCTGGAAAGAGTTTAGCGACTGGGCAGCCAAAGGGCAACTACTCAAAGATCAACTTCTGAAATTGGTAGATGAAGATACCCACGCCTTCAACAAAATAATGGAGGCATTTGGTTTGCCTAAAGGAACTGATGCTGAAAAAGCTACTCGCATTATCGCCATTCAAGAGGCAACTAAATATGCTATTGAAGTGCCTTTTAAAGTGATGGAAGTATCGTTGCAATCTTTTGAAATAATTAGAGCTATGGCCGAGACCGGCAACCCCAACTCCGTGTCCGATGCTGGGGTAGGAGCGCTGTGTGCCCGAACTGCTGTGTATGGTGCTTACCTCAACGTAAAAATAAATGCTTCATCCTACAAGGATAAACGATATACCTCTCGCAAACTGAAAACGGCCAAGGAACTTCTGGATAAAGCCAAGGAACAGGAAAGAAAGATATTGGGCATAGTAGAAAGAAAAATGGATAAGAGCTAAGAACTTAAAAACGAGAGGAAAGAAACAAGAGGCAAAAACGATTCCCCAAAACAATACTGAATAATGAACTACTAATTACTAAATTCTATTTTCTAATTCCCTATCTCCCCACTACTCAAAATTCAAAACCTCATGCTAAATCTTATCTCTGAAATTATCGAACGCTTCGGGCCTCGCGCAGCAGGCAGTGTAGCCGAAAAGAATGCGCAATTATTTATTGCTGATAAATGTCGTGAACTCACCGAGGATGTTCGCGTGCTTCCCTTTGATGAATACCTCGATGCCCGTTTCGGCAAACTGAGATACTATGTGGTGCTTTACTTTATTTCGCTTGCCTTCTACTGGCTGCGACCTGAAATCGCATTGGGTGTTTCTGCCGTCAATGTCTTTTTCTTGGTGTTTGATCTTATGATGTACCGCGATGTACTGACTAACTTCCCCGGCAAGAAGCAAACTTCGAGCAATGTGGAGGCTACTTTAGAACCACAAGGCGAAGTAAGAAGCACTATTATCATCAGCGGACACATGGATAGCACTCGCGAATATACATGGTGGTATAAGTTAGGTGAGTGGGGAGTTAAGCTGACTATTTTGGCAGGAGTTGTCATGGCGCTACAGTTTGTGTTCAATCTCATTTATGTCATTTATCCCTTTTCTTTTGGCAAATACGTTTGGATTCTATTTCTGGTTCTCAGTCCTATGATGATTGTGTATTGGGGGATGCATGGCAAAGAGGCGGTACCCGGTGCGCAGGATAATCTTTCAGGAATCGCTATTGCATTTTATGCTTTTAAAAACTTTAGCAATTCAACCGAAAAAGGAAAGTCCACATTAAAACATACACGGCTTCGTTTTGTAAGTTTTGGCAGTGAAGAAAAAGGTCTTTGCGGCTCCCGTGCTTATGCCAGAAGTAATGTGGAAAAGTTAAGGGCAGAAAATGCTTGGTTAGTAAACATAGATAGCGTGCATGTAGTGAACGAGGTGGCGATTGTAGAGCGCGAATGGATGAATGGCACGAAACATCACCCGGCATTGATTAATGGGTTGAAACAGAGTTTTAAGTCGCAGAATCTTCCACTAAAATCGGTAGGTATTCCTATTGGGGGCACTGATGCTGTTTCGTTTGCGCGTCTTGGCTTGCCTTCTGTCACCATCATAGGAATGAGTGCCAGCGAATACGACTTTACCTACCACACTCGCAATTATTTGATTGAACACATAGAACCTCAAAGTCTTGAGAACACCAAAGCAGGGGTAGTAGGTTTTATTCAGAAGTGGGATAGCGAAGCCTAATGGTACTAATTCTTTCGCAGCTTAGCCATGTAAAAGCCGTCAAAGCCCGATTGCGTAGGAGACACTTTCTTTTCGAGCAGCAATTCAAATCGCCCGTTTTGGCGAGCTATAAATTTCTGTATCTGCTTTTCATTTTCGCTGGGCAATATGCTACAAGTAGAATACACCAATATGCCATCCGGCTTTAGCATCGGAGCATATTCATCTAAGATAGCTGTTTGCGTGAGGAGTAATTCCTGAATAAATTTTAGCGAAAGGCTCCATTTGGCATCAGGCTTTCTGCGCAATACGCCCAAACCGGAACAAGGCACATCTAACAAAACACGATCAACTGATGCCAACAGTTTTGTTTGCGTGCCTACTGTCATTTTTTCGGCAGGGATAGTTCGTATAATCAGACTTCCGGCACGGGCAGCTCGAGTTTGGAGTTGCTCTAATTTTTTCTCATTCACATCTATCGCCAGAATCTCTCCTTTGTTTTCCATCAGTGCGCTGATGTGAAGCGTTTTGCCACCGGCTCCTGCACAGCCGTCAATCACCAACATCCCAGGTTCGGGGGATAATAGGGGCGCTACCAACTGTGACGATACCTCCTGAATTTCGAACAAGCCACTTTTATAAGCCGGGTAATTCTTAAAGTTCTTTCTGCTTGTAATCAGAAGCGCATCAGGAGCATCGGCCACATCGGTGAAATCAATGCCATCATTCGCCAAGAGCCGCTTCACAGTTTCTTTGTTCGTCTTTAAGGTATTTATCCTAAGGCTGAATTGCGCACGGGTATTCAATGCTTTTATTTCACTGCTCCAGTTGGTGCCTAATTCTTTTTCGCCCAATTCATCTAACCAATCGGGAATAGATTCGCGAATCTTTCGGATGGAGTGAGCTTCGCGGTAAAGTTTTAAAACTTCGGAAGGGTTGAGTTCCGCAAATTCACTCCAGTCGGTTAGCGCCACTTTCTCGATGATTAATTTACTGCCCATCATTTTCCAAAGAGAAGATTCCAAATCAGCCGAAGTATTGCTGCAAAATTCATAGAGACGTTTGTAGCGAATCATGGTATAGATATTATCAGCAATGAAATTTCGGTCGCGCGATCCCCAACTTTTGTTAGAAAATAGGAGATGCGCCACTACTTGATCGGCTTGCTTTTTTTCGAGGAGAACTTCCTTTAGGCCGAAAATAACAGCCGCCACTAAATTGCGGTGTAGTTTCATTAATGCTGTATCAGAATTTTCCCGGAATAGGTTTTTTCTCCGCTTTGCAACTGAATAAAGTAAAGTCCTTTGGATAAAGAAGAAATATGAATGCGAAGGCTCTTGGTGCTGATAGTGTAACTGCTCTGAATGTTTTCGCCCAACATATTAAATAGTTGTAACTGCGGATGCTGCAAATCGCGACCACTCAAATCACATTCGATATAGTCATTAGCTGGATTAGGAAACACTCTAAACCGAATATTATCCGGTAACGTTTTGTTCACTGCCACAGGCGCTGCTTCGGGATCCCAAACAGAATCGGAATACAACATCAACCCGCCTCGTGAGTTGCCAATGAGGTATTCCATCTTACCATCTTGATTCAAATCAGTCATCGAAAAAGTTGATTTGCTACCTACGGAATGTTGCAACAAATTGGAGTCAATCAACTGAAATCCTCCGCTGCGGAGGTTGTTGGCATCTACCAAGTATTCGAAAATATTTCCGCGAAACGAGCCGGTAAACAACAGCATGTTTCCGGAAGAATCTTTGGTAATAAAAGGACAGGTATAGCCCTCTACATATCCCGGAAGATTCACGTTGATGTTTCCAAAAAATGAATTGACAGAGTCTTGACTGAATTGGGGGGTAGCCTTAGTGCCGAAATTCCAGTAGTAGGATATTTTGCCATCTTTCTTTCCCACAATAAGGTCGTTCAGCGAATCTCCATTCACATCGTAAATCAGTGGTGCGGAATATTGCCCCACATCAATACCGAAATATTGCGGAGTGGTCATAGAAGGGAAATTGGCTTGTGTGGTACCGGTGTTCTTTAAAAATTGCAAGAAGCCGTTGGAATCGCCTATAAGCATATCCGCTTTCCCATCGCCATCCAAATCGCCAAAAGCAGGGTGCATTCCTATCAAACCAAAATTGCTGAAGTGGTTGTAATCATCGGTCCACATTCTGAAACGCGGGGAAGTGGGAGTGCCGATGTTAAGATATACCGCTAAGGCAGATTTGTAAGTCAAGAACGGACGGAAATAACCAAAGTTGCCCGCCACAATGTCCATGAGTCCATCTCCATTAAAGTCGAAGAACACGGCTTTGGAATCGGTTCCAAAATCAAGAGAATGATGCACCAAAAACGAATCATTCTGAAACTGGAACTGACAGGATGTATTCCCTGTGTTGCGATAATACATTACATTATTTACGTCCTCCCCTCCAGCGCGTGCATCGGGAGCAATAAGCAGGTCCTCCATGCCATCATTATCGGCATCTATACCGTAAGCGGCAGGGAACACCGGTTGAATTATTGGCACATCACAAGAGGGGAAAGTAGAATCCCAATAGCAGACGTTGGCATAACTACTATCACCACAATTCTGCACAAATACAATGTTGTTGAAGGAAACGTCACCAATCAGTAAATCCACATCATGGTCATTATCGGCATCAAAATTATAGAGGGTGGAACCACTATGGCGCTCGCCTCCATCTTGGGGAGGGGCTTGTCCGCCACCGCCTTTACAAGTTTCATTTAGGTTGATGCCATTGGTGAGTGCATTCTCGGTAAAATTTCCCCAACACATAGTAGCATCAATAAATTTTAAAGAGTCCACATCATAATGCGGATCCCCCAAATGTTCCATCGTTTGGTTTTCGTAATACTCTACTGCGGCACCGAAAATGCCATAGGTGAGCACGTCAATATCGCCATCGCGATTCACATCGGTAAACACCGGAATGTCATCTACGTTTACCCAGATGTTTACATCGTATTGATTGTTGTAATTGTAAAGCAGGAGAGGGCTGACCGAATCGAAACGCAAATGATTGTTCTCTAAGCTTCCTTTAAACACTCGCACCCCGCCATTGGCGCGAGCAAAAATATCGGGGATGCCGTCCATATTATAATCGCGAATCAAGGCCCATTGAGAGAGATCGGCAGGGAACAGTTCTTCATACTGAGGCGCGTATTCAAAAGTGGTATCGCTGCTGTTGTTATGATTAATGTAGGTAAGCACCTTGTCGCCCACTCGGTCAAATACAAATAAATCTTGGATGCCGTCTTGATTCAAATCGCAGGGCGAAAACTGAGGAGAGTTCATGCCCCCCGTCCATGGTGCGCGGAGCGTAATGCCGGTGCGTTCTACGGGAATGCTGATAACCCGGTGTTTGGCCGATTGAGCAACAATGAAATTCATAGAGAGGAATGATAGAAATAAGAGAGAGTTGAACTTTTTCATTGCACTAAGTTGAGGAAAACTTTTAACGAAGACAGTTAAATGAAAGGGAAAGGTGTTAGAATGGGTAACCGATGGCTAACTGAAACTGCCCTTTTCTGAATTGAGCATTTTGAAAAAGCCAGCGATTGCCATCCGCTTTGCGCGGGTCGCGGAGTGGAAATCCGTAATCGAGTCGGATCACAAAGAAGTTGAAGTCTAATCGAAGACCTGCTCCGGCATCTACGGCAAATTCTTTCCAGAAGCGATTGAATTCAAAGTTTCCGTTTTCGCGATTATCTTTTCTGAGTGTCCACACATTTCCCGCATCCACAAAGAAGGCTCCTTTGAGCCATTTGTAAATATCAAACCGAAACTCAGCATTTAGTTCTAATTTAATATCGCCTGTTTGATTAAAGAATCCGATATTCTTTTTCTCTCCCGTTTCAGGATTATAGGCGGTACTATCCACATAGCCTCCCGGCCCAACTTCGCGAATCAAGAACCCGCGAAGGCTATTAGGGCCTCCCACAAAAAACTGTTTGATAAATGGAAGCGCATAACTGTTGCCATAAGGCACACCTATCCCGGCAGTCGTTCGCATGGCAAATAAACCGTGGTTCCTGATTCGGAAATAATTTCGCCAGTCGGCCTCTATTCTGAAATACTGCGAAAAAGGTTTTTTGAAAATATAATAGATAGAATCGTTGGCACTGTGCAGGTTGGCCAACTTAAATCCGGCATAAATGATGTTTCCGGCTGTTTCAACGTTTGCCTTAAAGTACATATATCTTCTATCTTTCTGGGTTCGTTGATTGTTGTAAACGAAAGTGTAATTAGGACCAATAATAATCTGCTCTTCATAACTGCTCTTCAAAATCGGTATGGAGTCAAGTCTTCGCTTAAACTCTGCTCCCGTTTTCGGCAGCAGATAGAAAGTAATGCTGATTGGATTCAGCAAATGCTGCATGGTTATATTTTTGCTCCATTCGTAACCAAATGAGGCGGTAAAGTTGTGCAACTGATAGAGGAAAACCACATTGCCGGAGGTATCGAAATCAAAGCGGTGCTCAAAGTTGTAACCAATGTTCAGCCGGGTTTTAGGATTGGCCGCTTGAGTGAATCGGGGCAATTTGATCGGGAACAGAAAACGATTGAGGTAATAAGTAAAAGAGGTGTTGATGTTTGAAGTGATGATCTGCACTTTCTTCGCTTTACTGAACTTTACCTGCACCCCCGCTGAGGCATCAAACATAAACTGATCGGCTCGCTTAGAAAGATTTTTGTTTTTGTAGGATATGGAAGCCGCAGTACCAAACAGCCCCTCATTGGTTACGTTGGCTTCTACCGTTCCCGAAATTGATTGGCGCTTGCCGGGAGTAAGGGACACAATACAATCCAAGTAGTGGCCATCTCGATTTTTTGCTTTGGCAAAATCAACTGTAATGAACTTGAAAATACCTAACTGTGAAAGTCGGTTGATAGTTCTGATTTCGCGGTTTCTGCTATACAACTGTCCGCGTTTCATAAAAATAGCATCGGTCAGTATTTTCCGTTTTAGCACTTTCTTTTGCGTGATTACATAATACTCGCTGCTGTCACCGGCAAGTAGGGTGTCGCGCCTCAAAGTGTCGTTCAGTATTTCCGAGGCGAAGTCGGTGGTGATGTAGAAGTTGTTCAATCGGTATTGCTCATGTTGGGTGCTGTCGCTGGGGGGAATAATATTTACTTTAATATTTACCCTTTTTGTTTCGCTGATGGTATCCAGTTCAAAGTTTACATACTCCCGATTGAAAAAGTAATAGCCCGTGTTACGGAGCACTCCTTCAATGCGATCGCGCTCATTTTTCAGGTTGGCAATATCAAATCGTTCACCGGTTTTTAGCACAGAGCTTTTTCGTGTGCTGTACACCAAGGTGTCGCACTTGTATTTCCCCTCTACATAATCAACCGTTCCTATATTCCATACCGGGCCGTTGTGAAGGGTGTAGGTAACCACCGCCCTTTTCTTTTTTGTAACTATACTGTCGGAAACAGTAGCGTAGAAATATCCGAAATTGAACATGTAATTTTCATACGAACGGACCGTCTTTTCCGTTAGTGCTGTGTCCAGTACTACCGGAGGCTCCCCCACTTTGTCAATAATCCATTGTTTAAAACGAGTCAGTTTTTTACTGCGGGTGGCCGAATGGTAAAGCCACATTCTGAAAGGCAAAATCCCTAAGAACTTGCGGTTGGGCTTTTGTGCTGCAATGGCAGCAAAGTCGTTTTTGATTTTATCGCGTTCGAGAACGGGCATCGCTTTTTTATCTACTGCGAATTTGTTTCTCACTAACAGGCTGTGACCTTCCGGGAGATTCTTAGCTACCTTACAAGATGGCAGCAAGGAGAGGAGGCATAGCAACAGACAGGAATGGGAAATTAGACGTACGAAATTCTTCCGCATTAAAAAATCAATTTATTTCCATCTTTAGCCTTCATTATGATCTCTAAAAAACAGACGGGCTTTGTCCGTTCACTCCACCAAAAGAAATTTCGCCAAATGTATGGCAAATTTTTGGTTGAAGGTGACAAGCCCGTTCGAGAGTTACTCGCCTCTGATTTTAAAGTGTATAGTGTTTTTTCGGTGGAAGGATGGCATACAACCGGTGGCGAGTTGGCGATAGAACATATTACAGTAACCGAGGAAGAACTGAAAAAACTATCCACCTTGGAGCATCCGAAAGAGGTGATAGCTGTAGCCGGCATTCCAAATTCTGAACCTTTATTCCAAAATTTTGAATGGCAAAAGGGGATTACTATTTGTTTGGATAACCTTAACGACCCCGGTAACGCAGGCACTATTATTCGCATAGCAGATTGGTTTGGGGTGCATACGGTTTACTTCTCTGAAAACTCGGTGGACATCTATAACCCAAAAGTAGTGAGCGCTGCTAAAGGCTCGTTGTTTCGCGTGCATTGCCAATACACGGATCTGAAAAAGTTGTTTAAGCACCATCCTCAAATACCCGTATATGGTACTTTTTTGGAGGGGGAAAATATTTACGAAGCGGAGTTGGCAAAAGAGGCGTTTGTTATTATCGGTAATGAGGCCAATGGTATAGGGGCGGAGTTGTTTCCCTACATCACCAAGCAAATTTCAATCCCTTCTTACGGCAAGGCGGAATCACTGAATGCCGGAGTTGCTACCGGTATTGTGGTGAGCGAATTAGTAAGGCGTTTTAATTGATGTCGTAAGCAATATGAAGCATATCTAACTCATGCAGCAACGCATTGTTTAGCTCAATACTCTTGGAAGCAGAACTTAGACCCAACGAAAAACCTTCTCCCATATCAAGAAACTGTATTCGCAGTTTAATCTTGCCCGGATATTTAGAAATCACAGCTTCCAATTCATCAATAAATTGATCATCTACTTCTAAAGGAGGAACTTTTAGAGTGAGATACTTGGTGAGTTTGTCGCGGATATCGGATAGCAAATCAATTTTTGTGATTTTGAAGTCGTATTCTTTCCCATCCCAACGAGTTTGATATTTGCCGGTGATATGCAGCAAGGCATCCGGGGTTTCGATAAACGGTTTAAAGATGAGGTAATCTTTACTGAAAACGGAAAACTGATAAGTGCCGTCAAAATCTTCGATAGAAAAACGGCAGTAAGCATTCCCATTCTTAGCAATGCGCGTTTCTGTAGCGGTCACAATGCCGGCAATCTTCAATTCCTTATCTTTCTTGAACTCAATATCCTTTAGGGTGCAATTGGTAAAGGAGTTTATCTCTAATTTATAATCCTCCAGCGGATGGCCGCTCAGGTAGATGCCGATAACTTCCTTTTCTCTTTTAAGCTTTTCTAAAAGGCTCCATTCCTCACATGGATTTATAGGAGGTTCCATGATATCACTGCTTCCTTCCACCTCTCCAAATAATGATATGGCATTGATTTGCTTGGATGATTGCAGGGTGCTGCCGTATTTCAATGCTTTTTCCAATACCGTGAGTCCGTCCTTTTTATCGGGAGTGAAAAACTGAGCTCGATGCAGCCCGAAGGAGTCGAAAGCCCCAGCTATGGCCAAAGCTTCAAATGCTCTTTTATTGACGGAGCGGAGATTGATTCGGCTACTAAAGTCATAAATTCCGGTGAAAGGGCCATTCTTTGTTCTTTCTTCAACAATAGACTCTACTGCCGTTTCTCCTACTCCTTTTATAGCCGCGAGAGCGAAGCGGATGTCTCCTTTTTTATTGACCGTAAATTTTACATCACTTTCATTTACATCCGGTCCTTTTACCGGAATACCCGCTCGCTTACATTCCTCCATGAAGAAGGTGATTTTGTCAATGTTGCTTTGGTTGTGGGTCATCACCGAAGCCATATATTCTCCCGGATAATGAGCTTTCAGGAAAGCGGTTTGAAAGGCTACAAAAGCATAGCAGGTAGAGTGTGATTTATTGAAGGCATATTGTGCAAAGGCTTCCCAATCGGTCCATATCTTTTCTAATTTTTTTTCATCTAAATTCTTGGCTTTGGCTCCGTCCATGAATTGCCCCTTCATTTTATCGAGTTGTGTTCGATCCTTTTTACCCATCGCTTTCCGCAAGAAGTCGGCATCGCCTTTGCTGAAACCTCCCAGCTTTTGCGATAGCAACATTACTTGCTCCTGATACACGGTAATGCCGTACGTCTCTTTCAGAAACTCTTCCATTTCGGGGAGGTCATAGGTGATAGGCTCTAATCCGTGCTTGCGCTTAATGTAATTAGGAATGTAGGCAATTGGCCCCGGACGATACAGCGCATTCATTGCAATCAAGTCATCAAATTGATCGGGCTTCAGTTCTTTCAGGCTCTTCTGCATCCCGGCACTTTCAAATTGAAAGATAGCATTGGTCTCGCCTTGTTGAAACAGTTCAAAGGTTTTTGCATCGTCCAATGGAAGATTATCAATATCAATTTCTATTCCTCGATTTTGCTTAATCAATCGCAGCGCATCGCGAATGATGGTGAGGGTTCGCAATCCTAGAAAGTCCATCTTAATTACTCCGGCTTCCTCAATTACCTTGCCTTCGTATTGAGTAATGTATAAATCCGTATCCTTTGAGGTGGCTATCGGGATAATCTCCGTCAGATCTTTTGGGGCAATAATAATTCCGGCTGCGTGAATGCCAGTCCCCCGAACACCGCCTTCTAATTTCTCCGCTTCTTTTAGCACTTTCCCTTCTGCCGTTTCACTATCGTGAATTTGCCGGAGCTTTTTCACGGCTTCAAGTGCTTCCGTATCCAGCCCTTCCTTATCTTTTAAACTCTCATCGCCCTCTAAGGGAGCGTGAAAAATGCGAGCTAAGGAAATACCCGGTTTTTCAGGAACCATCTTCGTCAATCCAATAGAGTCGGATAAAGGTAAATCCAATACACGAGCCACATCTTTAATGCTCACCTTGGCGGCTAAGGTACTGTATGTAACAATCTGCGCTACTTGTGCTTTGGTGTATTTGTCCACCACATATTTAATCACTTTATCGCGCCCCTCATCATCAAAGTCTGTATCTATATCCGGCATGGATTTACGGCTGGGGTTCAGAAATCTTTCAAACAGCAGATTGTAGGCAATCGGGTCAATGTTAGTAATGCCAATGCAATAAGCTACCACACTACCGGCAGCCGAACCACGCCCCGGACCCACTATCACATTCATCTTTCGGCCTTCATTGATGAAATCTGCCACTATGAGAAAGTACCCGGCAAAGCCCATCGTCTTGATGGTGAACAACTCAAAGTTCAAACGTTCTTCAATTTTAGGAGTGATTTCTTTGTATCGTTTTTTTGCTCCCTCAAAAGTGAGGTGTCTCAGATATTCCCATTGGTTGAGGACTTCCGGCAGTAAGAGCGTTTTCTCATCCACCCTTTCGGCTGTAGTATGTATGTGAAACTCAGAAGGCACCACAAAGTTGGGCAGCATGATGTCTCGTTTCAGTTGCAGATGTTCGCATTTGTCCACTATTTCCTGCGTGTTACCTAACGACTGCGGAACATCGCTAAACAGTTTGCTCATTTCATCCTGCGTTTTGAAATAGAACTGATCATTGTAAAATGCAAATCGTCTGCCTTTCACATGCACCTGATCGTCTGAAAACTCCTTCATGGTAGGGGTGCTCTGTTTCTCTCCGGTATTGATGCACAGCAAAATATCGTGCGCGTTAGAGTCGTTCTGATCTACATAGTGCGAATCGTTGGTGCATATCACTTTCACGTTGTATTCCGCAGCGAATTTCAGCAACACCTCATTTACTTGGTCTTGCTCTTTCATGCCGTGGCGTTGCAGTTCTATGTAATAATCTTCGCCAAACAGATTATACCACCATTCAAACTCTTTGCGGCCTTCTGCTTCTCCTTTGCGAAGAATAGTTTGTGGCACTAAAGCGCCCAAACAACAGGAAGTAGCAATCAGGTTTTCGTGATATTTCTCTATTAGTTGTTTGTCAATTCTTGGGTACTTCCCATATAAGCCTTCGATATAACCGAGGGAGCACAGCTTCACTAAATTCTTGTAGCCATCTGCATTTTTAGCCAACAACAATTGATGATACCGCTTGTCCTTTTCCTCTTTTGTGAATTTCTGCTTATGTCTGTCTTCTACTACATAAAACTCGCAACCTACTATTGGCTTAATAGCATGACCATCTGCTGTTTTGTGTTTGCCGGCTTCGGCCACAAACTGAAAAACCCCAAACATGTTGCCGTGGTCGGTAATGGCCAATGCCCGCATATTGTCTTTAGCGGCCTTCTCGTACATGCCTTTAATACTGGCAGCGCCATCGAGTAGAGAATACTGGGTATGAGAATGCAGATGTGAAAAAGCAGGCATGATGCAATAACGATTAGGGGATGAATAATTAGAGGCTGAAAATACAAATCCCCGACTGCTCTTCCCGATGAACTTACCCCCGTTTGGAATTACTTTGTGGAAAAAAGATGTAATTGCTTACTGTGCTGAACAGTGACTTGTGTAAATCTTTTGGGGGAGAGAACTTTGCCGGTAGTTTTTAAACCTACCCGCCCTTTTTCTTGGTTTTGTAGCCGGAAGCATTGAGCAGTTGAATGATTTTTTCCCGTTGTTCTCCTTGTATCAGAATGATGCCGTCTTTCACCGTGCCGCCTACTCCGCATTTACTTTTCAGTTGTTTCCCTAATATTTCTAACTCCTTTTCAGAGCCTTTGAAATTTTCAATGACGGTTGCCATTTTCCCACCTTTCAGCCTTTCGATAGCCACATATAAAGTTTGCTGGTTGGGGTTCAACGGTACTTCAAGTGAATTCTCCTTCTTCTCCTTAAAATCGGGATTGGTGGAGTAAACCACACGGGGCTTATTGGTGTTTTTCATGATTGAGTGGATTGATTGAGTATGCTGACTTCCTAATTAGGTCTAAAGTCTGTCGTCTAATTTCTAACATCTAATGTCTAATACGAATTAAGCCCTTTCGCCACCACCATATTGATACACTGCGGAATTATATCGAAAGTCACATCCTCGTGTGAAATCACGGAATCACCGTCAAACTGGTACACCATTTTTTTATTGCCGTGTATCACAATTCGTTTTGCGCGATACGATTCTGCTTCTTTAATTAAATCTGCCCGTTTCATCACCAAGCAGGCTACTATCCAAAACAGTTTCCACACCGGGAAGTGGTTTAATACAATCACATCCATGATTCCATCTTTCATACTGGTAAATGGAAATACCGCATAGTCATACCCATATTGATTGGCATTAAAAGCGGTGAAGAGGAAAAAATCCTTTTCCAGCGTCACATCGTCTATCTCTACCACAGCATGGAAGGGTTGGAAATAGAAAAGCAATTCCTTGAGAACTGCCCAAGCATAAGAGGCTAAACCTCGTAACTTATGGTGGTGAAACCTACGGGCTACCGAGGAATCAATGCCAAACCCTGCATTGCTTACAAAATACCGAAGATTGGATTTTACCAAGTCTATCTTAACGATCTTGCTGTTGTTGAGTACTTCAAGTGCTCCTTTCACATCGCGAGCCGGAATTTTAAGATGAGTAGCAAACCCATTTCCTGAACCGTAAGGGATTACCCCCAAAGCTGTATCGCTTCCAACCAAACTTTGCGCGACTTCGTTGATAGAACCGTCACCGCCTATGGCTACGCAAATGTCGTAATGTTCCTCCACAGCTTGTTGAGCGATCAGAGTGGCGTGTCCGGCATATTGGGTAAAGCGAATGGTGTAGTCGAACTGCACATAATCAATATAACGAGCTATCTTTTCGGGAACGTTCTTCTTCTTGTAAACCCCGGAGATGGGGTTGATGATAAACATGACCTTCTTCTTCGTTTCCGTGTCCATAGCCGTGTAAATATAGAAGTAAAGCGCGTTCTAAAAGGCTTTCAGGCTAAGATCAAGACTTACATAAGAGTGAGTGAGTGCGCCCACCGAAATGAAATCAACCCCGGTTTCAGCATAGGCTCGGATAGTTTTGAGTGTAATACCTCCAGAGGCTTCGGTCTCTATTTTCTTATTCACAAGTGCTACCCCTTCTTTCATTTTCTCCGTTGAAAAATTGTCAAACATGATTCGGTCGGCATAGCTCACACGAAGTACCTCCGCTACCTCCTCTATAGTTCTTGTCTCTATTTCAACGGGGAGCTTTAGTCCATTTTTTTGCTGATAATTCTTTACCGCCAGCAATGCTTTTTCTATCCCACCGCAAAAATCAATGTGATTATCCTTCAGCAGAATCATATCGTAAAGCCCGAAGCGATGATTGAGTCCGCCTCCTATGCGCACAGCCCATTTCTCAAAATAGCGCAAGGTAGGAGCGGTTTTGCGCGTGTCGAGAATTCTACTGTTTGTTCCGGCTATTTGTTCCACATATTGCGAGGTGGTAGTAGCAATCCCGCTCATTCGTTGCATAAAATTAAGCACTACCCGCTCTGCCCGCAATATAGATTTCACTTCTCCGTAAACTCTAAAAGCAATGTCTCCTTTTTGAATATGTGCTCCATCTGCCAATAACTTTTCAAAGGTCAGGCTTTCATCCACTTTCTTAAATATCTGCTCAGCCAAACTAACTCCGGCTAACACCCCTTCCGCCTTACAAAGCAAGTGCGCTCTGCCATCTTTGGGGGTAGGAATACAAGCTAAAGAAGTATGGTCACCGGTGGCAATGCGACCTTCAAAATCCACTATGTCTTCTGCTAAGGCTTCCTCAATCACCCTGTCAATATTGTAACTCATCGCTTGAATTGTGGTGGCGAAATAAAAAAGAAAAAGCGAAGCTGCAGCTTCGCTTTTTCTCTATGAGCCACTAATATCTATTCCTGTTCAAATCTTATTTCTTGAATAATCAGCATCCCACTTTGTGCTTTTGCATAAACGTAGGTGCGATAATTCCCGTTAGTCGTATTCATGTTAGCAATAAAATATTTAGACCCTTCGGGGGAAGTGCCTTCGTGCGCTATGGAGAATGATTTCGGGGGGTGATTACTAAAGAAATTTTTCAGCACCATCTCGGCTTGGGCTTTGCTGTAGCTGGCTTCTACATCTTTGATGGTGATTTCTACATTGCCTACAAAATTGGCGGAAAGAGCCGAGGCATTGCCGTTTTTGATAGCATTCGCTATGTTGTCGAAACTTTGAGCCTGCAACTGATTGGAGAAGATAAACCACGAAAATGCAATCGCTGTAAATGACTTCAAAATATACTTTCCCATTTGCTTATTGGTTTGTGTGGGAGGCGCGAATACCGTGCCAATAACCGATGAAAACTGTGATAGGTAAAAGTAAGAAACTCGAATAACTTTGCGCCTCATGCACAAGAAAGTTATCCTCATTATTATGGACGGCTGGGGCAAAGGCTCTAAAGCTGCCTCCAGCGCAATAGCACAAGCAAAAACTCCTTTTGTTGACAGTTTGTATCAAAACTATCCGAATTCGGAACTGATTACTCATAGCGAATATGTAGGTCTTCCCAAGGGACAGATGGGAAACTCAGAAGTGGGGCACTTGAATATAGGTGCCGGCAGAATTGTGTACCAGGAATTGCTTCGGGTGAATGTTGCCATTGAAAGCGGAGAATTAAAACGCAATAAAGTGTTGAACGATACCTTTGAGTATTGCCGAAAAAATAACAAAGCCCTGCACCTGATGGGGTTGGTCTCCGATGGCGGAGTTCACTCGCATATTAATCACGTAAAGGCTCTTTGCGGGGATGCCGGTAGTTTTGGTTTAGAGAAGGAGAAGGTGTTTGTTCATGTTTTTACTGATGGACGCGATTGCGACCCTAAAAGTGGATTGGGGTTTGTGAAGGACTTGGAAGAATATCTCCAGAAATCAACCGGAAAAATTGCAAGTATTTGCGGACGCTACTATGCGATGGATCGCGATAAGCGATGGGAGCGCATTAAGCTGGCTTATGACTTGCTGACTAAAGGAGAAGGGAAGAATACCGCTGACCTGCAACAAGCCATTGAAGAAAGTTATGCCGAAGGAGTGACCGATGAATTTATCAAACCCATTGTAAAGGTGAATGCAGATGGAACGCCACTGGCTACCATTGCTGAAGGAGATGCCGTGATCTGTTTCAACTTTCGCACCGATCGCTGCCGCGAAATCACTACGGTACTTACCCAGAAGGAGATGCCGGAACTGGGTATGAACACGCTACCACTTTATTATGTCACCATGACTAATTATGACGATACCTTTAAAAATGTAAAGGTGATTTTCGATAATGATAAAGTGGCGAATACGCTTGGCGAGGTGATAGAGACCAATGGATTAAACCAAATACGAATTGCAGAAACCGAGAAGTATCCACACGTTACCTTCTTTTTCAGTGGCGGGCGCGAACAGGAATTTAAGAAGGAAAAGAGAATTATGGTTCCCTCCCCCAAAGTTCCTACCTACGATTTGCAACCGGAGATGAGCGCTTATGAGGTCACCGATAAGTTGGTCGTTGAATTGCAAAATCACTGGCCCGACTTTGTTTGCCTCAATTATGCCAATGCGGATATGGTAGGGCATACCGGGGTGATGAGTGCGGCTATCAAAGCCTGCGAAACAGTGGACAAATGCGTGCAACGGGTGGTAGAAACGGGTTTGGCAAACGGTTACACTTTCTTAATCACAGCCGATCACGGGAATGCCGATTATTTAGTGAATGAAGACGGCACTCCCAATACCGCCCATACCAAGAATCCGGTTCCTTTATTCTTGGTAGATAAAGATTACCAGCCACAGTTGAAGAATGGGAAGTTGGCCGATATTGCGCCTACTATTCTACAGCTCATGGGTATTGCTCAACCCGCTGAAATGACAGGTGAAAGTCTGATTAATTAAGCACTTCTATTCTTCTGAAAATCAGCTTGTTAATAATATTTGCTTAATCCAAAATTTTGGTGCTCTATGTATTTGTGCAGAACTGTTATTTGTATTCTGTGTGCTTGCTATTTATTAGCGTAACTTAGCGGTAATAAAATCCAAAACATCATGCTTGAATTTTCAAAAATAAAGGCAGAGTTGGAAGGGATGAAATGCCCTATGCACGGTCAACCGGCCACAATCGAACTCAACGAAAGCGGATTTCACTTTAGTTATGTTTGCTGCGAACATTTTCAACAACAATTGGACGAAACCCTTTCGGACAGTATGCTGAAAAATGTAGCCGACATCAGCGAAGAGCTTTTCTAATAAAGCGCGCGAAGTTGCCTTCACTTTTACCGAATCAGGGCTTGCATTTCTATTTTGCAACTTCCTGTGGGGGGAGCAGTATGTCGTAAAAGATAAGAAGTTTTAGGCTGGATTTATGAGGGTGCTAAGTCAATTATTTTATTTTTATTGGTAGGAACAGCGATGAGAACTACCTGGTTTACATTATTCTTCTTACTCAGTGCCATGTGCATTTTTGCGCAAGCCGATTACTGTATCGAACACCGATTTAGCGAGGGCTATTTTTTTGATAGCGCACAAATTGAGTTTACGCCCGATGTGGTGTATGCGGTAGCGAAGCGATGGCCTTCTACCATTAACGATTCCTTGAAGATGGACTTTTTTGCTCCTCGGCAGCAGGATGACTCACTGACTCTACGACCTTTTATATTGCTAATACATGGGGGCGCTTTCCTTGCCGGGAACAAACACGATATGCACTACCAATGTATGGAGTATGCCCGCAGAGGTTTTGTAGTTGCAACGATGGAGTACCGCTTAGGCTGGAACTGCACCGCTACCGATTTACTTGGCGTGTGTGTGCTGTGCCAGGGTGAAAATTACAAACTGAAAACGGCTACCTATCGCGCAGTGCAGGATGCCCGCGCAGCTATGCGCTACGTGTATGCCCGTGCCGAAAACTTTGGTATTGATACTGCTTGGCTATTTATTGGAGGCGAAAGTGCCGGCTCCATCACTGCTTTACATACAGCTTTCTGGAGTCAAGCCGATGCCGATAGTTTTGCCTCCTTTGCTTCTGGGCAAGTGGGTTTGCTCGATACTTCGGGCAACGAACTGCCATCGGGCTATAGTATTAAAGGCGTGATTGATAACTGCGGGGCTGTGAGCCGCGATTCGGTGGTGCTGAATAATGGGGATATATCGGTTATCAGTTTTCACGATGAGAATGACTGCGTGGTCCCCACCAATGCGGGGCAGGTAATCAGTTGTGTTTGTCAGCCTTTTTATTGGGCTTGGGGATCTTCCTCCATCCATCAAATCATGAGCCATGCAGGGCAGTGTACGGAAATGAATTTAGTGCCGCTATCGCTCAATCACTGTTCGTACCCCACTTGGAATTTGGTTCGCCACTCGGCCTGTTTTCTCAAGCGCATCCTGTGCGGCCAGTGCAACAGCACCTTTTCTAATAACACTTCTGCTCCCGCTTATTGCGATACTCTGCACTCCAACATTGCCGACTTACCCAACCTAAAGTTAGGGGAGGAGCAGCCACTTCTTTACTACCCCAATCCAAGCGATGGGGAGGTGACTTTTGACTTGAGCAATTACACCGCTGCATTCCCCCTTTCGGTCAAGGTGCGCAATGCGAGTGGTGAAATTATTGCGGTTGAAACGGGCATTCAAACGGCTCGCTACCGACCCGCCTTTCATTTCCCCCAATTGGGTATTTACTTGTTGTCATTCAGCGCGGCTGATAAATTGGTGACCACTGCTAAGTTGGTGGTGAGGTAGAAATAGGCGAAGGGCAGCGAGGCTTTCTTGCAAATGTCCATCCGCAGCGCCCGGTTTCCCGCTAAGGATCAATGTCATAGATTTGTATGAATTTTGGCTAAAGCCGTGATAGTTTTATTTCATTGCCGTTGGTTCAAGCGGCTAACTCCTACATTGAGTGGTAAGCAAAGTAGAGTTTAAGCCGGAAGAAGAACTCCCCATCCTTAACTGAATGATATTGGCAATGGATAGCTGGGGTAGCCGTATTTATCTCAATACTTCCGGATTGGAATCCTAAAAGACCTAAACATCTTCCGAACTGAACCTCTCGGCCGATAGTCAACTTAGGTGGTATAACAGATGCTTTTATCGATTAAAGAGGCTTTTTTTGATAAAATGAGCCAAATGCCGGTATCAAAGTCTGCAAATAACTCCCTTTTGTTCATTTTGATATGTCAAAGTGGGTGACCGAAAATCCGTTTGGCCCTTTGACGTATCAAAACGGGTGAAAGAGAAATCGGTTTGTGCATTTTGAGATGTAAAAAACGAGTAAAAGAGATTCCCCGAAGGGTATTTCTGGACAAGAAATGCGGAAAAGGAATTTCCCGATGGGGTATTTCTGTAAGGGTAACCAACAAATTCTCTTCGGGGCTTAACAAATAAAAAGCGCAACAAACTCAAGGGCGAGGCGTAAACAGCTATTGCAACTTTGTGTTGAATGATAATTATCAGTTCCGGCACTTATTCCCGAATTATACTTTTGGATTTGATTTTTTTCTGCAATATCGTACCTGTTTTTTAAAAGAGTTTTCTATTGAATACAGTAACAGACATGATTCCACCTCCAATGAAGGAGGTTCCGATGGCCGCCCAGCTTCCGGTTCCTGATACCAAATACTGCTTGAATAGTGACCAGTTTAATAAGGCTGTGGGCAAGGATTTTATTAAATACGCCAACCGCACCTTAGAAAAAGGAGAAAAGTTTATGGTCGGCCTTTCGCACGGGAAATCTCCGGCAGGGGCTTATCAATACATCCTCGATCATTATGCAGAGCTAAAGCATCCGGAGAATATCCTTTACACCTTTGTAAACTCTCCTTTGAGCCGACAGCGAAATTTGGTGGGGGTAGTAGATGCCCGAACTTTTTTGGGTCGTCTTTACCGAGCGGGGCGCATTACCCGCCAGCAAATTATTGGAGCCAACTTTAATCGCGAAAGTTTAGAGGTGTACGCTTCTGAATTCAATCAATCGGTTTTAGATTATCTCGAAGCGCACGATAAGCAGGGCTTTGACTACGTGTTTCTGGCTTCCGATCCATCCGGCAGGGTGGCGGGTATCGAGCGAAATTCAAAGGCTTTTAACTCTACCGATATTGCAGTGGTGGTGAGCAATCGCAAGGAGCGAGAGGTCACGGGCACTCCCTATTTTTTGATGCGCTCTAAACGCATTGCCTTTCTCGCTACCAAAGCCGATAAAAGGCGGCCATTAGCTTGGCTTTATGGCATTGATGCCAAACCGAACGAAAGCCCCGGCTTTCTTCGTTACATCCCCAATGTGGAGAAACGGATGAGGGTATTTGTAGATGACAAAGCGCTTACTTGGCCGCAGATTGAGATACACCGCGAAACCGCTTATGGCGATAGCACTATTCGTATTGATACAGCTAATCCTTACAAAGAAAATGCAAAGGAAAAGTTGCCGGTAGTGCTGCTGATTCACGGGTTTTTAGGACTTAATTCTTTTGATGGATTGCTGGCCACTCTTCCTTCGCAAAATGTGATTGCAGCCGCTATGCACTACGGTTCTATACCCAGTTCAATGCCCCCCTCCGAATACTCCCATCATGTAGTGCGAAATATTGAAGCTGCCGTAGAGTATTTTGGAAGCAAAGGACATCCGGTATTTATTTATGATCACAGCATGGGCAACATCTATTTTATGATGATGGATAGGGAACTGAATAAATACCCCGCTATTCGGAAATATCTTCACGGTCGCATCGGAGGGAATCCATTTTTTGGGGAAGAAAGCAAACATGCCGTGCTGGGATTTATGGATACGATTATACTGCCGGCACTCTCTAATTTGAAAGGGATGACCACTAAAACGATGATGGTGACAGCGCGGTTCATTATCCCTTTAGACTCGAAGAAAGGAGTGCGCAAGCGCGGAATCACTCTGAGTAATTGGCTCATTCGGAAGGAAAGCTCAGTCCGCGATCGTATATGGGCAGCCGCCAAGCAGCGAATATTATATCTGATGACCAACATGGATTCTCTGCCACATCTGAATCGCATCCCTATCGAGAAAGCGCTAAACCGACTTCCCGCCAAGGTATTCGCCATCCAAACACATTCCGCCTTAGAACAGAGTATTGTGTTTGACAATCAAGAAGGGCTGGTGAACTTTCCCAAATACAATATTCCGGTGCTGATTTTAAAAAGCGAGCGGGACGGGGTAGCGAAGTTCGTTCCTCGTATCTATAAAGGGCCAAATGTTGAAGTAAGAGATATAACCGATCCGGACGAGCCGAATCTTTTTCGCGAACATTTATTTCACATGGTACACCCGCACTATGCTTCTCAGATTATTGACGATTTTATAGCTGCCACTGTCAGTAAGCAGAATTGAAAAAATGGTGGAATAAAAATACAATGGGGGTAATCTTCCCTGTAATTATTCGAAGTTAATTTAATTGTAAACGTAGGTGCTCACATACTTCAGGTGGCCGTTGTGGTCCTTTGCCGTTTTAGTTACTGTGCTCCCGTATTCATCGAAACTGTAGGTATAGAAGTAGATCATATTGCCCTGCAAGTAATTGAGCCGGTGCATGGCTTTAATCAGGTTATGGCTGCCATTGCCATAATAGGATTTTCCTTTGTTGTGGTAGTCGGTAGTGTTGGTCTGGCTGATGTAATATTTATCGTAGAAATATTCCTCGTTGTTTTGCTGAACGAGGTTGTCTGTTACCGTCAATCCAATGAGATCACCGGCATCGTCATAACTCCATACCTTTTGCTGTATAGGATTCATTCCATTGTCAAATATTTGTTCCCTAATTTGATGACCTGTACCATCATAAGAATACTGACCATAAGCGCTAATTGTTCCCGTGGTATCCAAAGTGATATAGGAAATCGCTAAACCAAAACTATCCGTAGTGAGCACTTTTGCTCCCGATAGGCCACCGCTTGTGTTATAGGTGGGTTCAGTGATAGTGTCCCTGAGGTACGCAATACTCGTTTTAGAGCCGTCATTGTGTAACAGTAAAGTAAGGGGGCCATTCCCATCATAAGAAAAGCTACTGCTGTTTCCTCCGGGCGTATCACTGATGGATTGGATCACAGCCGGAGCCGTTTTGGTAGTTTCTTTTTTACAGGCATTGATCGTTAAAAGTAGGAGGAGGGCAGCGCAAAAAGAAAGATTCTTTTCATCAGAATTTAATTGTCTCTCGTTGGGAGGAATAAAATTAAGTTTTTTAGTAAGCAGAAACTACAATAAGTGAGGCAAAGAGTAAGTCTGGCTACTCGTCTGTTCATTATGCCGCAATTCCTCCTTGTGTGTAACTGAGAAATTTACAGAAAAGGAGAGGAGGTTACAGCGAGATAGAGTGGGGGAATGAGAGTTTGTTCCTCTTTATTTCTATTTTACAGAGCAAATTTCAGGCATGAAAACTTTCCGCAGCATTATTGTATTTCTACTGATAGTATTGCCCGCAGCCATGTTGTTAGCATATTTATTGTATGAGCCGGATATTCCGGTAGCGCAACTGAAAGAGAAATATGCCGATGATTCTTCCCGGTTTATGGATTTGGATGGAATGCAAGTGCACTACCGAATCGAAGGCGAAGGCGCTCCTTTAATACTCGTGCATGGAACCGGAGCCATGTTGCAAACATGGGATAGTTGGGAGAAAATACTCCATCCAAATTATAAAATCATCCGGATGGATATTCCTGCTTTCGGATTAACGGGTCCTCGTGCTGATAATCTTTATTCTGATAGTATGTATGTAGATTTTCTATCGCAGTTTACGCAGCGCCTTGGGTTAGATTCATTTTACTTAGCCGGTAATTCTTTAGGAGGTCTTATTGCTTGGAAATATGCAGCGGCTTATCCCGAGAAGGTGAAGAAGCTAATATTGATAGACCCAGCCGGCTTTCACGAAATGAAGGAGAAAGGCGGTTCGTTGATATTTAATTTGGCGAGGAATGCACCGAGGCTTACTGACCTCATCTCTAAAATTGGCACCCACTTTATGATTGAACACACGCTGCGGGAGGTGTATAGCGATGATTCGAAGATTACTCCTAAAGAGATAGAAATGTATGCCGAGTTAAACAGACGAACCGGTAACCGACATGCCTTTGTAGAGCGAGCGAAAGCCGTGCGCGAATGCAGCGAAGATCAACTACGTCCCATAAAATGCCCGGTATTGGTGATGTGGGGGAAAGACGATGTGCTGATTGATGTGGGCGAGCGAAAGCATTTCAGCAAGTTGCCCGATGTGCAGTTTGCTTTATACGATCACGTAGGGCATGTGCCGCAGGAGGAGATACCCGAACGCTCGGCAGCCGATGCTCGGCAGTTTTTAAATTGATCCCTTTTGTTTCTTCATTTCGCGCAGCAGATAGCTATATGCCTTTGCTAATACTTGACTATAGCTTCCTCCTTCAAACTGCTGCATGTCATTCGTGGCTTTGTCGGTAAGCAGCAAGGTGAAAAGGCTATCATCATCCATGTTGAAGGAGACCGTGTATTTGAGCAGAAGCACTTTTAGCTTGGTGGTATTGCGCATGGGTGCAAGGTATAAAAACAACAATGGCTGCTTAATTCTCCGCGTCTTGTATTCGATGCAAAAAAAATGTAAACGTGAAGAAGATATGAATTGAATCCTCCTTACTTATTGCCATCTTTTACATCTTCGTTCAGAATAAAGCATATTTACACTGTTGAGTCTTAATACGATTGTTCAATTCTCTATGAAATACTTTCTGCTGTTTGTGTTTTGTGTTTTTTATACAGGAGCGGTGAAGTCGGCAGACACTTTATATGTGCAATCCGCTCAAGATTTGCGTTACCAACGTTATTTAGATTCTATGGAGGCATACACCGTTGGCTATTCAGTGGCAAAACACATGGCCGATACGATTAGCCACTTTGTTGGCAACGATGCCTTGGATGCTTATTTCTTGAGTGGTTTTGACATTGCCGATAGTAATACCGATGGTTATTTCTTCGACTTTCACGAAGATGAACCGGTGCAAATTGGTCATATCAGTGACGAGTTTCACGGAATGCGCAATGAGGAAAAATTCCCTTGGGAATACTTAGATCACCAATATAAACGGTTAGATAAGCTGCGGGTGGAGCCGAAGGGAGTAATGATGGGAGCGGAGTTGCCGAATGTGTATGTGTATTGGCATCCTGCGATTACCGTAGTGGTGCGGCCGGTAAGAAAGTTTACCGTTATCTACCCGGGCATTAAGTTTGCATTGGATAAAGATGGGAAGACTAAAGTTTCTTACATCCTAAAATACTATTTCAGCCAAGCCGGCAACGAACTACAGCAGGTAGATAGTATTGAAACGCTGGATCCGATTACACGTAAGCATATTGTGTTGCCTAAAACAGAATAAGTTTGGCACCACGCGAAGCATACCTTTTGCACCTTGCGCCATCTATCTTATTGCACCACCAACATCTTCGACATCACATCGGGCATCGAATTAGGGCGATAACCGGTAATGCGGCAACTGTAAGTTCCGGGAGCTAAGTCCTTAGCGATTTTCCATGTAAAGGAAGTAACAGCACCGGTAGTTGTTTTAGCCACCAATTGCCCTTGTAGGTTATACAAACTCAATTCAGCTTTGGTATAAACGGTGTTGAAACGGAAGTAAAATTGCTCGGTAGCAGGATTGGGATAAACCGCCACTGAATTATCCCTGTTTAGCGAGTTGCCAATGGAACTGACAGGGCCACCTATCCGCGCAAGAAAGGCATCGTTTGTAGCGTTGTCCCCAATCAATACATGAGAGTCAAACACACAAGTGTCAGACACTGAGCCATTCTGATAAATGTAACCATTGTCGTCTGTCACTATCCCTCCAATTACAGCAGCGGGAACAAAGCCGTGAGCCGCATTCACTTTAGCCCACTGCGGAGTGCCATTATTATCATATTTCACCACGATGGTGTTGGTGTTAGGCACGCCAAAATTATTGGGCACAGGCATGTTCACAGTAATTACGCCAAAATGGGCGACTGAATCCTGAACACTCACCCCTACATAACTATTCCCCGCGATGTCGGTAGTAATAGCATATCGAAAGGAACGCATAGGAGAATGGTATAGCCATGAAGAGTCGCCATTGGTGGCTAATTTCTGAATAAAGAAATCATCGCTGTAGGCATTGCTCTGCTCCCCTTCAGTGGGGTTGATATATTCTCCGGTCAGGTATATATTGCCGGAACCATCGGTGGCTACTGCTTCGTTCTGATCGGGTCCTTGCCAAACACCGGCTCTGTTTGCCCAAGAGAAGGTTCCCGTACTCCCGTCAATTTTAGTGGCGAAGCGATCAAAATAATTGTCGTTGCTGGTAGGAATAATAGTTGACCCAAAAGAATTATCACCGGAGTAGCTGCCTACCGCAATACAGTTTCCATCATTATCAATCGTGATGGCTAAAGGAAGTGCTACTCCAGGGTCAAGGCTGGTGTTGAGACTTTGAGAGGTAGTCGCCCATTTGTAGGTGCCGTTGCCGTCAAATTTTACAACAAACATAGCGCCACCGGCAGGGGCTAAGTTGTAAGTAATATTATGTCCGTCAAAATTGGCTGAAGTCCCCATCAAATCAGCAGCAAAATATACATTGCCGGAATTATCCACCGCTACATTGCTGTTTCCAATAGGCATGATGGTACTGTTAGCTGCCACATCGCAATTTTTAGCCCAAAGCACATTGCCGTTGGGGTCTAACTTTACCAAGAAAGCGTTATCCGATGCGTTTGTATTGGTAAGCACATAACTGCCAAAGCGCAGGGTGTCGCTATCGTAGTATCCGCCCATAAACACATTGCCCGAAGCATCTGTCGCCAGCCCGGTGAGCACATCGTTGCCACCCCCTCCAAATGATATGGCCGAAAGAATAGTTCCATCAGTGGTATATTTTGCAAGGAATATGTCATGGGTGTTGAAAGGATCCACGTTATCTAATTCACCGGTGCCAAAATCAATTTGAGAATCTTCAAAAGAGCCTGCACTATAAAGAACATGGTGTGTTTTATCTATCGCCAAATTGCTGTTCATTACCTCACTGCCTCCAGTGGCTTGCACCGCCCAAGCATAAGAGGGAGTTTGAGCATTAGTGGCCATTGTAAACGCAAGCAATAAAAAAGTTGAAAGAGTAATCTTTTGGGTTTTCATAACTTAAAAATTTAGATGCGTGAGAAAACGTTTCCTGTTTAGTTACCGATGCGTGTTACATCCGTAAGCTACTTAATCGCGAAAACAAAACTAAAATGAGGAATAATTACCCGTGAATTAATAAATCCTAATTAAGGTTAATGACAGTGAATGCTCTATTTAGGTTTAGAGGACACTTATAAAGGTTTCTTCCCTAACAAGTGGAAAGTAAATAATGAATTCAGGGGGAGTCATTTTCTAATTGGAAAACAAGTACGGCATGTTTGAAAATATGACCTATTGGTACATCGAAGAAACAGAAATTACAGCATCAGAAAATCCGCCATGTGCTAAAATTTTTTATTCGCTATGCGCTCCTCTAATACACCTTTGTTTTGTAAGGCACTTTCTTGAGTTCATTGAACAACTGGCGGCATTTCTCTTTGCCTTCGGGATCGTTTTCGGCAAAGAACCAGTAATCTTCATAGTCGCCATGCCCCATTGCCAACTGCATAGTGCCCTGACTTTTGTGCTCGGCAATTTCCCAGTTTACAATAATCTGGTAGTTGAGCACATGGCGATAGCCGAATGGCGTAGTGCGGTCTAAACGGAACATAGCCGTATCGCCCAGCATCTTAGTTTCGGTATAATCTTTTAGTTGTGTAAAATGTTGAGTTACGGTATCGCCCTTAGAGGAGATAGAAACTCCGAGTATGACCGGTCGTTGCGCTGCGGGCAACGCCTGCACGGCCCGCAAAGCCAGAATGGTTGCCGCCTTGTGATGAGCATGGGTTTGAGGAACGGGTAAAAGGCAAAACAGAAAATCGTAATGATGATTAGTGAGAATTTCTTTCAAACGAGTACTGACCAAAGCAACATTCCAAGTGGTATCTAAAGGCTCCTTTTCATCGAGACCGTAATGAGCATCCTTCTGGTCTAAGAAAAATATGTTGTTGGTGCCGATAATTTTGCCCGCATTCATCAACTCCTGTTTGCGAATGCGCGGCAGGTTTTCGCGGCCTACCTTTTCATCGGTCAACTCAAGACCATAATAGGCATCGCCTAAAGTGGAATACTTATAACCGCCTTCGCCATTGGTAATTACACATTGATCCACCATGCCGCCTAATTCGTGAGTTATTTTATAAATGGTGGCGGCCATGCCGGTTTCGTCATCGGGATGAGCCGTGACTACCAGCACCCGGAGATTGCTTGGCTGTGCTAAACTGATGAAAGGTAAAAGAAGAGCTACGCTGATGAATTTAAGCAGATGTTTCATACCTGCAAACATACAGCATAAGAGGGAATTGAAGCAAGGCTATTAATTGCGCCCACCCAACCGAACGGGCATACATTGATAATTTGCGAAGGTGGATGGAATGTTGACGTAATGCGTTATTCAAGTTCAGTGACACCTTCATCACGCAATCATTTTCTTAAATAAAAATCAATTTTACGTTCTTCACCGAATGAATAAGCTCACTCGCGGTCTCAGTTTAAAGCAGGCTGTCGCCATCAACATGATTGACATGGTGGGCATCGGCCCCTTTATTACTATTCCATTTATTATAGGAGCTATGAACGGGCCGCAGTGTATTCTCGCATGGATTCTCGGAGCTGTTCTTTCGTTTACCGATGGCAGTGTGTGGGCTGAGTTGGGAGCCAAATGGCCACAGGCAGGCGGCAGTTATGTTTTTCTGCAAAACCTTTACGGCAAACAGAAATGGGGAAGGCTTATGTCGTTCCTTTTCATCTGGCAAACGGTCATTCAGGCTCCCTTAGTTATCGCTTCGGGAGCTATTGGCTTTGCGCAGTATCTCACCTATTTGATTCCCTTAGAAGCCTGGCAACAGAAAGCCGTTTCGGGCAGCTTGGTAATAGTGCTGGCGTTTTTGTTGTATCGAAAGATTAGCGACATCGGCAAGATTTCGGTGTTTATGGGGATGGTAGTGGCAGGCACTATCCTGTGGCTCATTCTGAGCGGAGTGCCGCATTTCAGTTCCACGCTGGCATTTACTTACTCTAAGGATGCGTTTGACTTTACACCCGTTTTCTTTTTTGGCTTAGGGCAAGCGAGCATCAAAAGTGTTTACTCCTTTCTGGGGTATTATAATGTGTGCCACCTCGGTGGAGAAATAAAAGATCCCTCGAAAAATATTCCGCGCAGCATCTTCATTTCTATTGCTGCTATTGCGGGGTTGTATCTGGCCATGCAGATCATGATACTGGGCGTATTGCCGTGGCAGGAGGCCAAAGATTCTCCGTTTATTGTGAGTATGTATTTTGAAAAGATATACGGTACAGAAGCTGCGCGTATAGCTACGGCAATGGTGCTGTTCATTGCCACTACTTCGCTCTTTGCCGTGATGCTCGGCTACTCTCGCGTGCCCTATGCCGCTGCGGTGGAGGGCAATTTCTTTTCCGTATTCGGCAAACTGCATCCCACCAAAAACTTTCCGCACATATCGCTTTTAGTGTTGGCGGGTATCGGCTTTGTATTCAGCCTTCTTTTTAAAATGAAGGAGGTGATTACTGCCATAATTGTCATGCGCATCATCGTTCAGTTTCTGGGGCAGAGTGTGGGTATTATTCTATACCATCAGCAAAAGAAAAAAGAACACTTCCCTTACCGAATGTGGCTGTATCCTTTGCCGGCTCTTATCGGTATGACCGTTTGGGTGTTTATCTTCTTTACAGCCGATGTGGTTTATATGGAAGGAGCTTTTGCAATGGTTGCTATCGGTGGCTTATTGTTTCTGCTTCACTCTTACCTGAACCGCAAATGGCCTTTTGCGAAGAAACAACTTTAGCTTTTCTTTGAATTTGGCTGGCGGGTCTTTCGCTTGCGCAAACTCTTTTGCTTAAAATTATCAGACAGTACACTGATGTTGCCGTCCACTTCCAACACCGCGAGATTTACCTTTTGAATGTCCTTTACTCCATGTTCACGGATGGCTGCTTCCAATTCCTCCATCGTCAACATAGATGTTTCCAGATTCTCCTTTATCACCTTCCCTTCATAGATCAGCATCACTGAGTGACCCTGTACTGCATCGCTAAACTTGGGAGAAAGTTTTAGCAGCCATTTGAACAAGTAATTGATTAGAAACAAGCCGGTAGCCGCTGCCATTCCACCTAACAAAGTATTGTCGGGGCCTACCATGGCATTTTGCACACTGTTGCTGATGAGCAAGATAAACACCAAGTCTATCACCGAAAGTTGAGCGAGTTCTTTTTTACCAAACAAACGGAAGGCAAAAATCACGAACAGATATATCGCAATAGCTTTGCCCGCAATCAACATTAAGGAGGATACATCAATTCCGTTCATCGTAAATTAATTGAAGTGTTTCAGCCAATAATGCGTGCAAGCTATGCGCCATACCAATGCAGCCTGCGAAGTATCTCCGCGCTTATAATTCTCTACGGTTTGTTTTAATTCTTGCTGATGGAGCCAGTCGAAACGATCATAGTCAATCTCCAACAAAAACTTCAAAGGCCCATTCAGCCATTTCACTTCACCGGGGGTCACAAAGCCTTTCTTATCCTTGCGCTCATACACCGCCTGGGGCAATACGCTCTTCATGGATTCGCGCAAAATATATTTGGTTTCGGCTTTGTTGTTGATCTTGTCCTCACGGGGTAGGGTAAAGGCAAACTCCACCAAGCGATGATCTAAAAAGGGTACGCGCGACTCCAACGAAAAGGCCATCGAATTGCGATCTTCAAAATGCAGCAGCGTTTGCAGGGTAGAGTTGAGCAGAAGATGATAGAGGAAGTTAGCAAAGCGGTCGCTGGATTTATCTTTAAACACCAAACTCTTTTTATCACTCTTCAGGTATTTATCAAAGCGCGAATATTCCAGCGAATACATTCGGGCTTCGTTGCTGAATAGACTAACGAAACTCTTCATCAGAAAATCTCTTTTCTTCTGCGATGAAAAGTTTTCGCGGGCTGCCAGCGCATTCAGAATTGAACTTCCTCTTAAAAATTTTCCCTGCGAGAACAACTGCCCCAGCACTCGGTAGAAGGAATGTAAGTATCCGCCCAAATATTCATCGGCTCCTTGTCCATCTATCACCACGGTCACTCCTTCGCTCTTTGCCAACTGCATCAAGAAGTATTGCGAAATGAAGGAAGAACCCAGCACCGGCACATCGGCATGGTAAGCCACTCGGTGAAAACTATCGGTAATCTGTTGGTTAGAGGGAGAGAAATAATACGGTTGAATGTTAGAATATTTCTTCACTACCTCATACACAAAGGGTCTTTCGTCCACATCGTCCTCATAATACACTGAAAAAGATTTGATGGGAGTATCGGGCAACAAAGTGGAGTAAACGGAAGCTATTGCGGAGGAATCTAATCCTCCACTCAGGCAGGTGCCGTTCTGCACATCGCTTCGGGAATGCAATTTTACCGACTCGGTAAATAGAGTCTGAAACTTTTCCTTCTTCTCCTCCCAACTCAAATTAGAGTTCCCCTGATCCAACTGAATGTCCCAATATTTTTTGACAGTTATTCGCGAGTCTTCCCATATCAGATTATGAGCCGGGCGAAGAGTCATGATTTGGGTATAGAAAGTTTCATCGCGATAAACGCTCCATACCATTTGCAGCCCACGGTTAATCTGTTCCTTATTCAATTTTCCATCAAATACGGGGAGTGCTTTCAACGCTTTGTATTCCGAAGCAAAGTAAAGATCCCACCCCTTCTTGATATAGTAAAAGGGTTTGATGCCGAAACGGTCGCGCGAACAGAACAGTCGCTTTCGATTTTTATCCCAAAGTGCAAATGCCCACATCCCCATAAAGTGATTGACGCAATCATCTCCGTAAAGTTTGTAGGCTGCGCAGACAACTTCGGTATCGCTTTGCGTGCGAAAACGGTAGCCTTTTGCCTCCAACTCTTGACGCAATTCCAAGTAGTTGTATATCTCTCCGTTGAATACCAACACCACCTTATTATATTCAAAGGGCTGGTTGGCCGTATCGGAAAGGTCAATAATTTTTAAGCGATTGTGACCGAGTGCGCAAACTCCTTCGCTATAAGCTGCAGAAGCCTCCGGCCCACGGTGGGTAATAGTCTGAAGCATCCGATGCGTCAGATCGAGTTTCTTTTCTTCCGTAAGTTGTTTCTCTATTAAGCCGGCTATACCGCACATATTAATCGCAGGTTAGAACTAACAGGCGCTAATTAAATACAATTCCCATTCATCGTTCCAGTGATTGTGTTTCTAAAAGCCGTCACCATCCAACATGTTGCCGAGACCGCCTAACACACTGCCTTCTTCTTTGCGCTTTCCAAACTGTGGTGAATATTGAATAATGCGCGAAGCCAACCGCGAGATGGGCAAGGTTTGCAGCCACACTTTGCCGGGGCCGCGCAATACGGCAAAGAAGAATCCTTCGCCACCGAAAATAGTGTTGCGAATACCTCCTATCATTTGTATGTCGAAATCAATATCCTTGGTGTAAGCAACTACGCAGCCGGTATCAATATGCAGCGTTTCCCCGAGGGCAAGCGTGCGCTCCATAATGTGACCTCCTGCATGAACGAAGGCCATGCCGTCTCCTTCTAATTTTTCCATGATAAAACCCTCGCCACCAAACAGACCGGTACCCAAGCGTTTCTGAAAATTGATTCCCAGAGAAACTCCTTTGGCCGCACACAGAAAGGCATCCTTTTGCGCAATTACCTTCCCCTCTAACTGCTGCAAATCGAGCGGAATAATTTTGCCGGGATAAGGCGAAGCAAATGCGACTCTCGCTTTTCCGGAACCGGAGTGAGTAAAGGCGGTCATAAATAAACTCTCCCCTGTTAACACTCGCTTACCGGCTGAGAGTAACTTGCCAAATATGCCGTCACTATCCTTGCTGCCATCTCCGAATATGGTTTGCATCTGCACGCTGTTGTCTTTATACATAAAGGCACCGGCTTCGGCAATAACGGTTTCCTGTGGGTCTAACTCTATCTCTACGCATTGCATCTCCTCTCCGAAAATGCGGTAGTCTATTTCTTGATTACTTCTCATGGGCTGTGTTTTTATTTTGCGAATATAGGTGATGGAGAAATATGGGGAACAGTTACCTTTGGTGATTGCTGGTATCAATGGCGGTATAATCATGGTGGGTCGTAGCCTATCCCGGTCGTAAACTGTAGAACATCTCAAATGCCTCGTTCCCTCAAAAGAGACTTCGTATTTAAACCTATAAAACCTGCGGCTGTTAGTTCATTGCCCTTTGTTTCTACTCCTCTATTTCCCAATTTGCTTCCCGCCAATGCTGTGATTCCTTTTTTGATACATTTGCCGCTCAATTTAAAGTGGTAGATGGAAACATTGATCAAAGTATTACAATTCATTCTCAGCCTTTCCATACTGGTTTCGATACATGAATTTGGACATTATTTAGCTGCTCGGATATTCAAAACCCGCGTAGAGAAATTCTATCTTTTCTTCGACTTTCTCTTTCCCTTCCCTACCATTGCCAACTTTGCTTTGTGGAAGAAGAAGATAGGGGATACGGAATACGGTTTAGGATGGTTCCCGCTCGGAGGCTATGTGAAGATTGCCGGAATGATAGATGAGAGTATGGATGAGGAGCAGATGAAGCAGCCCGCTAAGCCGGATGAGTTTCGCGCCAAGAAAGCCTGGCAACGCCTTATTATCATGTTAGGAGGTATTATCATGAATTTCCTTCTCGCCTTTTTAATATACGGTCAAATGTTGTATTGGTATGGCGAAAGCTACCTACCGGCCGAGAATGCTAAATACGGCTATGCCTGTGATTCCACCGCACAAAAAATAGGATTGCGGGATGGCGACAAACTGCTTTCGTATGATGGCGGCCACAAATTCAAAAGTGTAAATACGATTGGTATTGATCTGTTGCTGAACGATGCTCAAAGCATAGAAATTGAAAGAGCAGGAGAGAAGAAATCTATCTATGTGCCACCTACCATCTACAAAGAAATTTTAGCTACTAAAGGAGCCGACTTTGTTACTCCCATTGTTCCCTGTATGGTAGATACGATGATACCGGGGATGGCGCTCGCCAATGCAGGAGGCAAACAAGGCGATCGCATTATTGATATTGATTCGGTGCGCATCAACTTTTTCCATGAGTTTAAGCGCACATTACCCGAATTTAAAGGGCAGCCTGTTACACTTACTGTATTGCGCGGAACGGATACGTTAAATCTTTCTCTCACTGTTCCTGATTCCGCCAAGGTTGGTTTTATGACCTACAAATACGATGATTACTTTGATGTGGTAGAGAAGAAATACAGCTTGCTGGCCTCTTTCCCTGCCGGAGTATCTAAAACGTACGAAACCTTAGTGAACTACATCAAACAATTCCGAATTATTTTTAATCCCGATCTAAAAGGCTACAAACAGGTGGGCAGTTTCTTTACCATTGCTCAGCAGTTTTCCCCTAAGTGGGACTGGATTCGCTTTTGGAATCTCACCGCCTTTCTTTCTATCGCACTGGCTTTTGTGAATTTACTCCCCATTCCGGCTTTGGATGGCGGTCATGCGCTGTTTACCTTAGTGGAAATGATTACTGGTCGTGCTCCAAGTGATAAGTTTTTAGAACGAGCGCAGATTATAGGAATGATTATCATTTTTGCACTCATGATATTTGCTCTTGGAAATGACTTGCTGAGGCTATTCGGATTTCATTAAACGCTAATTAATGAGCAAGGAGCAAGTAGCGATGAATAATTAATAACTCAAAACTCTATATGGCTACAGGATTTTTTAAAGTTCCCGTTGCGAAGAACGAAGCAATTAAGAACTACGCTCCGGGTTCCCCCGAAAGAAAAGCAGTAAAAGAAAAATTGGCTGAAATGCGCGCTGAAGTGCGCGACATTCCTATGTTTATTGGTGGGGAAGAAGTTAGGGACGGCAAAAAAACTGCCCTTCATCCACCGCATGATCACCAACATTTGTTGGGGTATTACTATAAAAGCGACAAAGGCCATGTGCTCAAAGCCATTGATGCCGCTTTATCGGCACGGGATAGATGGACAAAGATGAGTTGGGAAAATCGCGCGGCCATTTTTCTAAAAGCAGCCGATCTGCTTGCAGGCCCTTACCGCGCAGAGATAAATGCGGCTACCATGTTGGGGCAATCAAAAAATGCGTTTCAGGCCGAGATTGATTCTGCCTGCGAGATGATTGACTTTCTGCGTTTCAATGTGCAATACATGAGTGAGATTTATGCCATACAGCCGGAGAGTTCGCCCGGCATCTGGAACCGCTTAGAGTGGCGACCCCTCGAAGGTTTTGTGTACGCGCTTACTCCTTTCAACTTTACGGCTATTGCCGGTAATCTGCCCAGCAGTGTAGCTATGATGGGCAATGTGGTGGTGTGGAAACCTTCGAACACACAAGTGTATGCAGCTTACGTGCTGATGAAAGTTTTTAGAGAAGCTGGCATGCCGGATGGTGTCATTAACTTGATTTATCCCAGCGGTCCCGATGCGGCCGATGTTGTTTTTTCGCATCCTGACTTTGCTGGAATTCATTTTACCGGCTCTACTGCGGTATTTCAGAATATCTGGAAAAATATTGGCGATCATATTCATCTCTACAAAACCTATCCGCGCATCGTGGGTGAAACAGGAGGGAAGGACTTCATATTTGCCCACAAAAGTGCCGATGTAAAAGCGTTGAGCACTGCCATTTCGCGCGGAGCTTTTGAATATCAGGGGCAAAAATGTTCGGCTGCTTCACGAGCTTACATCCCGGCCAGTTTGTGGCCCAGCGTAAAGGAATTAGTGAAAGCAGATTTAAAAAGCATGAAGATGGGCGGCACCGAAGATTTCGCCAACTTTATTAATGCCGTGATTGATGAAAACAGTTTCGACAAATTAGCCAAGTATATTGACGATGCCCGGAAGGATAGTACCGCAGAAATAATTGTGGGAGGGAAATGTGATAAGACGAAGGGTTATTTTATTGAACCAACTATTATTCAGGTGCAAAATCCTCGCTATGTGACTATGTGCGAAGAGATTTTTGGCCCGGTGCTTACGGTGAATGTGTACGAAGATGACCGGTACGAAGAAATGTTAGAAATAGCGGATGCTACTTCTATCTATGCGCTTACCGGATCTATTATCGCACAGGATCGGTATGCTATTGAACTGGCTACTACAAAACTTCAAAACGCAGCCGGAAACTTTTATGTGAATGATAAGCCTACCGGTGCGGTAGTTGGGCAGCAACCTTTTGGCGGCAGCCGAGGCTCCGGCACCAATGATAAGGCGGGAAGTATGATTAACCTCTTGCGCTGGGTATCGCCTCGTACTATCAAAGAAACCTTTGTACCTCCGGTAGATTATCGCTATCCGTTTTTAGAAAAGGAGTAAACTGAAATTTTCTTCTTAGCGCTGAATGGCGCAAAGAATTATGAATTGCGGACGGCTAATTATACTTCTCGAAGTATAGAGAGGTAATCTTCTTTTCTAAAATCATCCGAAACTGAACTTCAAGAGAGTAATTCTCTTTTCTCATCCTGTTAATTGATTTTAATCACTGTCATAGTATTGTTTTCAATTTACCTTTGTGAACATACCGACAGCCAATAGTGCGACTCGATCAAGTAGTACTGTTTTTTGTAACTACTTTTAATTTTACTTGAATGGAGTACAAAGATTATTACCAGATATTAGGGGTTGATAAGAAAGCCTCTGCCGAAGAGATTAAGAAAGCTTACCGCAAATTAGCCAAGCAATTTCATCCCGATAGAAATGCAGGGGATAAGGCGGCTGAAGAAAAATTTAAGCAGATCAGTGAGGCATACGGAGTGCTGAACGACCCGGCCAACCGAAAGAAGTACGATGAACTTGGTGAGAACTGGCAGCAGTTTGAGCAGAGTGGCCCACAGAATAGAGGCGGCTCGGGATCGCAGGGACATCAGCAGTATTATTATGAGGGAGATATTAACGACCTCTTTGGCGGTGGTGGTGCCTCTTCCGGTTATTCCGATTTTTTTGAACAGTTTTTTGGCGCGCGAGCCGGTAGTTCACAACAACGCGGGCGCAGTCGCCAATACAAGGGCAATGATTTTGAAACCGAAATGGAAATAACGCTAAAGGAAGCTTACCACGGCACCAGTCGCATTATTCAATTAGAAAAGGAAAAATTGCGCATCAGCACCAAACCCGGTGCTTATGATGGGCAATTGTTGCGCATTAAAGGTAAAGGCGGTAAGGGTAGCAGCCCCGAGCATCACGGAGATTTGTTCGTGCGCATCCGGTTGTTACCGCACCCATTATTTAACCGAAAAGGCGATGATTTACACAGCATTCATTCCGTGGATTTATACACAGCCGTATTAGGAGGCGATACCATTGTAGAGACCCTCACCGGGAAAGTGAAAGTGAAGATAGAGGCAGGTACGC
This sequence comes from Sphingobacteriales bacterium, assembly GCA_018262795.1. Lineage (GTDB taxonomy): Bacteria > Bacteroidota > Bacteroidia > Chitinophagales > LD1 > Bog-950. The sequence continues at coordinate 68,153 of JADFDM010000002.1, forward strand.
AGAACGGCAAAACCATCCGCATAAAAGGGAAGGGTATGCCGGTATATAACAAGCCAGGCTCGCAGGGCGATTTATATGTGCAGTTACAGGTATCGCTTCCTGAAACACTCACCGAACAGCAGCGCGAGTTATTCGAACAATTACAAAAGCTAAATAATTCTTAGGCTATGGAAACTTACGCAATCACCTTGTATTTGCAACAGCAACGATCCCATGCTATTGATGAATTTGACGAAGCCCTTCGCTACCGGGAGCTACGCTTTCAATTGCGACATTTGTTGCAGGCGGGTTTCTCGCCCACGAGTAATATCTCTGAGGCTTTGCAAAAAGCGATGGAGGTTTGTCGCCTTGCGGGTATTAATCCCCGCGAACATTTTCGCCCTTTGTATGTGTTTGATGCGGTTACCGGAAATCTTACTCTTGACTGGATGATGAGCAAACGCGGATTCACTCTGTTGCTGATGCAACTGCCTGCCACCGAACTTACCGCGTGTTGGTTGTGGAAATTGGCGGATGTGTAAAGAGAAAATTCTAACGAACCACTAAAAGCCCGATACTTTCCTTCTAAACCCTACTCAAAGCCGCTATTTCGTGTAACCTGCACCGCTTCAATATTCTGTTATATTTGCGCTCCCTTTTTTAGCACATCTGTATTCTATGAAGAACAAGGAAACCGTAATAGGCTGGCTCTTAATCGCTGTTTTAATGATAGGCTTTATTTTCTATCAGCAAAAGACAATGAAGGAGGATCAACTGAAAAAAGCAGCGCTGAAACAAACTGAGCAAGCTGATTCTCTGCGTGCAAAAAAATCTTCAACGGTCTCTACCCCGGTTATCACTTCTACTGATTCTACTCGCGTTATTTCCCCCGAAAAAGAGGAAGTGGTTTCGACTGATTCATCTTCCCTTTACAAAGAATTTGGCCCTTTTGCCGATGCTTCAAAAGGAGAAGCAAAGACTTTTGTGATTGAAAACAAGCTACAAAAGATCACGCTCTCTACTAAAGGGGGGCAGGTGATAAGTGTGGAGCTGAAGGAATATAAAACTTGGGATAAAAAACCCTTGATTCTTTTCACTGACTCTACCAATTCGCTCAGTTATCAGTTTGCGATAGATGATGACCGCGTGATTGATACCAAGGACTTTTATTTTGAACCGCTGAGCGAAGACTTTGTAGTGAGTGGCGATAGCACAAAAACTTTTGTGATGCGCCTGAATGCCGGTGATGGAAAATACTTTGAGCAGAAATACACTCTCAGCGGTAATTCCTACATGCTGAATTATGATGTTACACTGGTAGGGATGAATAAAGTGATTCCTCTGAATAATACTTTCATCGGTATTACGTGGAAAAATTCACAGCCAAAATTGGAGCATAGTTTGGAATTGGAGCGGAGATACTCTGCCCTCTATTATCGTTTCAACAACAGTGATGTAGATCACTTAGATGAAGGCAAAGAAGATGTGGAATATGTATTCGATTCACCTTTAGAATGGATTTCGTTTAAGCAACAGTTCTTCAACAGCACCCTTTTGAGCCAGGGGCAGTTCAGCCGAGGGAAACTGAAATCGCACTACCATAAGGACGATTTAGGTTATGTAAAACAGTATGAGGCCAATTTTACAATTCCGTATAAAAGTGCCGATAGCACCAACTATGCTTTTCAATATTATTATGGTCCCAATAGTTTTAATACACTGGCATCCTATAAACGCGACTTGCAAAGTATCATCAAGTTGAGTCCTGATTTCTGGCTGTTCTCTTGGATGAAATATATCACGCGCTTTATCATTTTCATTTTTACGCTGTTCGATAAACTTCATCTCAACTATGGCATTATCATTTTGTTGATGACGCTGATCTTGAAATTAGCGCTGCACCCGCTTACTGCCAAGAGTATCGAAAGTTCAGCAAAAATGAAAATATTAGCTCCTGAGCTGGCCGCATTGAAGGAAAAATACGGAGAGGATCAAACTCGTTTTAGTCAAGAACAAATGAAACTGTATCAGCGAGCGGGAGTTAGCCCATTGGGCGGCTGCTTGCCCATGCTGTTACAGATGCCTATTCTGATGGCGATGTATTATTTTTTCCCGGCTTCCATAGAGTTACGACAAAAAGCATTTCTCTGGGCACCTGATTTATCCTCCTACGATGCTATCCTTACTTGGGCTACGCCTGTATTAGGACAAACGCACCTGAGTTTATTCACGGTACTGATGACCATCACTTCGGTGATGCAGGCGGTGATGAACAACCAGATGAACGCGATGGGGAATCAGCAACCCGGCATGAAATACATCCCTTACTTTATGCCGCTCATGCTCATGTTCGTGTTCAATTCATTCCCCGCAGCACTTACCTACTATTATCTGTTGCAGAATTTGCTGGGAGTAGGGCATCAGTGGGTGATTCAGAAATTTGTGATTAACGATGAGAAACTCCGAAAGCAAATTGAAGAGAACAAGAAGAATCCAAAAAAGAAGAGCGGTTTAATGAAACGCTTCGAGGATATGCAGAAGCAAGCAGAGCAGCGGAGTAAACCACGGAAATAAGACTTTCGCATTTTCCTTTTTATCAATAGCTTTATCGCTGCATTGTTTTTTGTAACTACAATTTCTTTGGGTGCCGCTACGTGTTTTTATTTTTTTTCTGCTGCTGTTTTATGGCTCTTCGTGCAAGCCCACCCAATATAACTTGAACCAACCCGATAAAAATGGGCGCGTGATCATGAGGATGGAGCGAACTGCCTGCTTTGGATCCTGTCCGGTTTTTGACGCGACTTTGTATGAAAACGGATTGCTGATTTATAATGGCAAGCGGTTTACCTATAGTTTGGGTTGCCATTATGCGATCATTTCAAAAGACCAAGTCAAAAAATTACAAGCTTGGTTTGCTGATGCCAATTTTTGGGATTTGAAAGATAAATATCCTGAAGAGGACATTGCGCCCACTGACTTACCGGGTTGTGTTATTTTTTTTAACAACGGTAAACAACAAAAAAACATCCTTGACCGTGGTTGGAAAACGCCTAAAACCCTTACTGAGCTTGAATCTAAGGTGGATACTTGGATAAGTATTCAGAATTTACAATCCTGTGGTAAATAATTGATGCACGTTTCATGCTGATTAGATTTTTCGTTTAAATTTGACCCCTCAATATTTTTAAATTAACTAAAACTAAAAACCACTGACAATGAAAAAGTTTTTACTGTTTTTGCCTGTCCTCGGTATTGGTTTGCTTACTCAGGCTCAACAGTCCTACAGAGATAACAAACTGAATATGTTTTTACAGGACGGCTCTGTGGTAACGCAGCACAACAATCACTATACTCCTGCGGCTACTACTCATCAACACCGTAATGGAGGAGGTCGCGCTCTTTCCGCAGTTCTTCATTCACAAAGAATTGGTAGTGCCGGAAATATGTTAAGCGTATTGCAAGATGAGTGTAATCAAATAGATGTAAACGACTCTCTGAATGTCGTTACATTTATTCACCGGAATGATCCTTTCCTTCTTCCGGGATCTAACGTAGCACAGTATCGTTACGATGCTTCAAAAGACAGAGGCTTAACATGGACGAATGATATTGGCCCTATTACCAATGATATTAGTATTGATAATGTTTCGGTAAACGGACGTTTTCCGCAAGCTTTAATTTATAACCCTGCCGGAAACACAAACGTGGATAGTGCGTACTTAATTTACAGCGGAACTTGGCACGACAACAATACATGGTCTGGTGAAATGAGAGGTCGTGGTCAACTGAGTGGAGATACCGCGTCTTTCAATGTTCATATTGATCCTGTTAACAACCAGCATGTAAGTATAGCCAATGGATTAACGCAAGGTGCTCCGGGAGTTTTTTGGAATGTAAATACTGATTACACCGGAACTTTTACAGCCGGAACTAATGCTATTACCAGTGGTCTTATAGTTTATAAAGGTGTTTGGAATAATTCAACAAAGGATGTGGACTGGACGAACACTACTATTCCTCAAACTTTTGTGGTTAGTGACAATGGAGGTTCTCAGGTATCGGTTGCTACCTCACAGCAGATTGCTTTTGACCCAAGCGGTCAGTTCGGTTGGATATCTATTCTTGGTGATATCGTTCCCGATAACGACAGCGTTTATACTCCTATTTTCTGGAACACTACCGATGGCGGACAAACTTGGAACGGCCCAATCGTAGTGAGTTTAGATAGCATCCAAGGTTTGTTAGCCGAAATGAATCCTACGCTTGTAAATGGCGATCCGGCTTCTATGAATCCAACTACCTCATTTGACGCTGACCTTACTGTTGACGTGAATGGCAATCCTCACTTGTTAGTGATTGTAGGTAGCGGTGACTCCTACTCCATTCAGGCTGCCGGTTACGATGTTTGGGATATTACTTACGATGCCGGTGCTGTTCAAGGATGTAACTGGAAAGGAATCCACTTAGCTGATATTATGACGCTAAGAGGAACCTTTACTAATGATGCTACTCCTTACACCGAAGATAACAGACCTCAAGTTTCTCGCTCTGCTGACGGAAGTAAAGTATTCTTCTTCTGGAATGAGTCAGATTTCACGATTCTTCAAAGCACGGATAATGACATCCCAAATCTTTTTGGAAGAGCTATTGATGTCGTGCAGAATAAAATGACTCCGGTTTACAACTTTACCGAAGGCGACACACTTTGGGGAGGCGAAACAGCTAACTCCGGTGGTGGTGTATTCGGAGGGGCGGTATTCCCAGTAGCCAGCCAAAAGGCTTGGGAAAATGGCTCCAACTGGAATGTGCCTTATGTAATGACTCAAATAGATTATAACCACGATCCTTCTTTGGGCTTAGGTTCGGGAGAGCAGCCTGCTGCTTTCTGGTATATCAACAATATTGATTTTCCTACTGCTGATTTCAATCAGCCTTTAGATCAGGTGCCACCTTCCATTACTTTAAATGGCCCTGATACAGTAACTGTATTAGTGAATAACAGCTATACCGAATTAGGAGCAACTGCTTTTGATTGCACCGATGGAGCGATTACTCCAACCATTCAAAATGTTCCGGATACGGCTCAAATAGGCATTTACAATGTGCTATACATTGCAACTGATGCAGCCGGTAACAGCGATACCGTTACTCGTGTGGTAATAGTAGGAGCTATTCCGGTATCAGACTTTACTTGGAGCTTCCCTTCAGTGGGTTATAAAGCACAATTCCAAGATCTAAGCATTAACATGCCAACCTCTTGGTTGTGGACATTTGGAGACGGAGGCGGCTCTGTACTACAAAATCCTATTCATACTTACGCGGCTGATGGTACTTATAATGTATGTCTTACCGTGTCGAACAGTTTTGGTTCCTCCTCTCAGGTTTGTCACGATGTAGTAATTACTCAGGTAGGTATTAATGAAACTGAGTTCTCTACTCATCTTGGTTTGTTCCCGAACCCTGCAAACGGTAAAGTATTCATTACGGTAGAAGGAGACTTTTTACCGGAAATGACTGTAAGCGTTTACAATGTGTTAGGCGAATTAGTGAAAGAGCCGGTAACCTATGGCGTGGGTACTGCTAAAATGGAACTCAATATGTCGGATGTTACAAATGGTTTGTACTTGGTGAAAATTCAAAGCATCAAAGGCACAGCCGTGAAGCCTCTGACTATTAGTCATAAATAATTAATTGGTTTTAGTTGATGAAAGCGGCTCTCTGAAAATGAGAGCCGTTTTTATTTTAGGAAGTGCAAAGCAATAGCTTGCAATATGGTTTTTCTCTTACTCCCTGATGTCTGCTTAAAAAAGCATTGGATTCTTTTCAAAGAGCTTGCCTTTAGTAGAATTTGTCAGGAGTTGCTGATTCGCTGACTTTGATTTTGGTCGGATTAATCTTTAATAGTTTCCCCCACACTTACCGTTTTGGAATAATAATACAGGAAGGAAGATATATAGTTCGGGAGGGGAAAGTGCGCAGCTAATTGCTTCTATGTTTCTATGAGGGGAGGTAGAATAAGGAAAGTGAAATGGAGTTTAAAGAATGGTGATGGTGAAATCCATCTTCTCTACCTTGTCGAATTTGACGTTGATATTTGCTCCGCTCAGTAGCTGCATTTCATTAATATCGACTTTAAAAGTGCCTATTTTATCGCTGTAACTGCTTACGTCAAAGTCATCTACTTCAAAATAAAAGATGTCGTCTTTTGAGATAGTAAACTCAAAATCATAGCGACCATCCGGATCGCTGTAAGTGTAGCTGTTTACTTCGTAAGGAGATCGGCTCAGTAGCTTGCCGGCATAATTAATTGACCAACAAACTTCCGGTTTCACCGACTCCGGGCTGGTGAGTTGGTAGTCCCAGTTTTCTCCCTTCTGATCTTTTTCGGCTGCAAGAATATCTCTTACAGAAACACGGAGATGAAGTTTAGGCGGAACTTCCAAACTGAAATATTCTCCCCCGAAACCGGGCTTAATAATGCGGCCTGTCTGATCCACTATTTTGATAACCGGTTTAATTCTTTGAAGGCCCGAAGGAATCTGCATTGCGGCAAACGGAATATAAACGGTAAAGGCTCCATACATTTTTACATCATAGCGTAACACAATTGGACCGCTGCATTTGAGCCGGCCAATAGAATCGGTCATGGTGCCAAAACCTTTTGAGGATTGCATGTAATCAACACTGTCTTTTAGCCACACCTCAAAGAAATATACTTCAGAACTGTCGCCTACTCGGATGCGTTCATTATAAGTTTGACTCAATAAAATATCACATTGCACTGCGAGGCAACTCACATTGCTGTGCGCAACGCTTTGCAATGAAATATTCTGTACCGTAATTTCCTGACGGGCAAAAATAGACGCAGTAACGAATAGCAAAAAAGGTAGTAGTGTATGTTTCCTCACGGTAGTGTGCCGCTAAAGGTACTATTTTCCTTTAAAATCGGGCATCCTCTTCTCTACAAAAGCGACCATGCCTTCTTTCTGGTCTTCGGAGGCAAAGGTGAGGTAGAAGTTTTTTCGTTCAAAAACTAATCCTTCATCAAGGGTAGAATTGAAAGCATTGTTCACCGATTCCTTTGCGAGTTTCACAGCTACCGGAGAAAGTTTGGCAATTTCTCCGGCTAATTTTAGCGTTTCACTCAGCAGTAATTCTGCCGGCACAATTCGGTTGATTAATCCAAAGCGCAAGGCTTCATCTGCCGAAATGAATTTACCCGTGAGCACCATTTCCATCGCCCTTACTTTGCCTATGGCGCGGGTGAGTCGTTGCGTGCCACCTGCCCCCGGCATGGTTCCTATTTTAATTTCCGGCTGCCCAAAGCGCGCTGTTTCTGAAGCTACAATCATATCGCAGGTCATTGCTAATTCACAACCTCCGCCTAATGCAAAACCGGAGACCGCAGCAAGAATAGGCTTTCGCGTTTTTTTTATCTGATCCCAAGTGCTAAACTGGTCAATGTTCAGCATATCAATAGCACCTGCGTTGGCCATTTGTTTGATATCTGCACCGGCTGCAAATACTTTTGTGCCTCCGGTGAGTACTACTACCCGCACTGTTTCATCTTCATCCAATTCCCGAAGGGCATCGCGAATCTCTAACATCAGTTGGCGGTTCAGCGCATTCAACTCTTTCGGGCGATTGAGTTCAATAAGTGCGATGTGTTTTTCTATCTGTGGATTTACTTTAATAAACTTAAAGGCCATGATCATTTATTTAATGGTGAGAAGAAAGTCAAATTTAGTTTTTGGCGGAGGCCGGTGCAACATATTTCCTCCCAAACAACGCTACTGAAAAACCAATTGCAGTTCCCAACAGTGCACCGGCTGTTACATCTATCGGGAAATGAACGCCTACATAAATCTGTGAAACGGAAACAAGAAAGGCCCAAACAAAAAGCAGGGGAACGCAAATTCCTTTTCGATTTACAAACACACTGAGAAAGGCAGCGATGCCAAAATGATTTGCTGCGTGTGACGAAACAAAACTGTAACCGGCTCCGCAATACTCAATCACTAAACGAGCGTGAATAGCGGGGTTGTTGCAAGGTCGGGCGCGATGTATAAAAGGCTTGATGAGTGAGCTGGAAATTTGATCGCTGAGCAGTATGGTGATCGCTGCGAGTATTCCGAGCAGAATAATTTTATGGCCAACCCTTCTGTAAAATAAAAATGCAATGAGCAGATAGAGAGGGAGCCATGTCAGTTTGTTTCGCAATACCGGACAGACTACATCCAATACTGGATTGGCCATGTCAGTATTCATGAAATGAAATAAGCGGTGATCTATCTGTCGGAGTAGTTCAATCATTTCGCTGGGCTATCAAAATTAAACGAGGGGAAGTAGCTGACTGAAAGGGGTGGAGTTCGTAATCTCCCAAAATCTCACGGATAGTAAAGCCCGCATTTTCTAACATTGCTCTAAAGCGAGTTCTGTTTATCACCTTCAGTTGTTCTTCAAACTCATTGTTCGCTCCGTCCACCAGAAATTCAATTCGCTTTTTTATAAAGCCTTTCTCTACCCGCTTGCTGATGTGAAACTGAGTTGCTCCGCGCTGAATTATTTCACGAGCCTTCATGTTTCTCACTGCGTATTCGGTATTTAGATAATCCAGCATTAGTGTTCCTCCCGGTTTCAGCGCATCGTGCATAGCTTTAATCGCGGCCTCATCCTCTTCGGGAGTATCAAAATATCCGAAACTGCTGAAAAGGTTAAAGACATAATCGAAGGTATTTCTTTGATACACTTTGCGCATATCCCACACGGCAAAATGCAACTGTTCGTTTGCTGATTGCTTGGCTTCTTCAATGCTGTTGTGGGAGAGGTCAATACCGCACACCGTAAAGCCGAGCTTGGCTAATGTTTTAGAATGTCGGCCTTTGCCGCAAGCTACATCCAATACCTTACTTCCGGCAGGCATTTGAAGATATTTAGCAATGCCGGTGATAAAAGATTCTGCTTCCGATTCGCTCCGATTGGCGTAAAGCAAGTGATAATAGGGGGAATCGAACCATTCTTCAAACCAACTTTTATGCATCATTCACTGTTTGTGTATAAGTAAGGGATAGGCTACCTACCGCAAAAAAGCGAATTTTTTAGCTTTGCGCTCCTCAAAAATTAGAATACTTGACTTTAATAAAATCTATTTCCGGTATTCGCGGCACCATTGGTGGAGCACCCGGCTCTAATCTAACACCCGTTGACATTCTCAAATTCACCCTCGCTTTTGGCGAGTGGGTGAAAAAAGAATCGGGTATTGCTAAAGTGGTGATCGGCCGCGATGCACGAATCAGCGGCCCAATGGTCAACCATATAGTGGTGGGGGCTTTGCAATCTATCGGTATTGATGTGGTGGATCTCGGTCTCTCTACCACCCCTACTGTTGAGCTGGCGGTGGTAGAAGAAAAAGCCGGAGGTGGAATTATTATCACCGCTTCGCATAACCCCAAGCAATGGAACGCGCTCAAATTACTAAACGCAGCAGGTGAATTTCTTTCCAGTGCAGCCGGTGAAGAGGTGTTGCAAATAGCAGAGATAGGTCTGCCGGAATTTGCGGAGGTGAACGCGCTGGGCAAACACACTTTTGTGACTAATTATATTGATCGCCACATAGAGCAGATTCTGAAATTGAAACTGGTGGATGTGAAAGCCATTAAAGAGCGGAAGTTTAAAATAGTGATTGACTGTGTGAACTCTACCGGAGGTATTGCGGTGCCTAAATTGCTAAAGGCTTTGGGAGTGGAAGAAGTAGAAGAGCTATACACCGAACCCAATGGTTTGTTTCCGCATGGGCCGGAGCCGCTGCCCGAAAATCTTTCGGAGTTGGCGATGACGGTGAAAAAGAAGAAAGCCGATCTCGGTATTTCTGTTGACCCCGATGTGGATCGCTTAGCTTTGGTGTGTGAGGACGGCAATATGTTTGGCGAAGAATATACGCTGGTAGCGGTGGCCGATTATGTGTTGGGCCATAAGAAAGGGAATGCAGTTTCTAATCTTTCCTCTACTCGTGCTTTGCGCGATGTGACCGAAAAGAAAGGCGGAGTGTATCACGCCTCGGCAGTAGGAGAGGTGAACGTGGTGGAGAAGATGAAGGAAGTGAAAGCGGTGATTGGCGGGGAGGGAAACGGAGGGGTAATATACCCCGAACTGCATTATGGCCGCGATGCCTTAGTGGGGATTGCTTTATTCTTATCTCACTTAGCTAAAACAGGGAAAACTGCCTCGCTGTTGCGCTCTTCGTACCCGGGCTACTTTATTGCCAAAAAGAAAATAGACTTAGATGCTTCAGTAGATATAGATCAACTGTTTGCCGAGGTGCAGAAAAAGTATAAGAAGTATCCGATCAATACCATTGATGGAATTAAGATTGAGTTCGATACCGATTGGGTGCATCTGCGCAGGTCTAATACCGAGCCTATCATCCGCATATATGCCGAGAGCAATTCAGAAACCACTGCCGATAACATCGCTAATCAGTTGATGTTGGATTTGAGTAATTTTTCGAAAGGATAGTTTAACGTAACTACCTCTATCCCTGACTTTGTCGTTTCCGCCAAAACTATTCTTTCAAAGTTGGCAGGAAACGGTGCACATGTTTTGTGAGGACTTTGTTACAGGCGCGAACGAATAGGATTAAATCCGTTTTTGTTCAGCGAATAAAAGATACTCAACCGGACGACCGTTTTGTCTTAGTGCTCGACTAACGTGTCCCCTCCTCCTTATCTTATTTGTATTCAATCTTTTGGTATCTGATTCTATTCTCCTGCTCATTGCTTTGGTAGCAAGAAAAATGCTACTGCCAAAAACTCCTAAAATAATAGTAGCGGATTAAGCTGTTTCCTTTTATTTCCTCTAAGCAGAGTCAGTTTCACCGGTGATTACAGAAATGACATTCCTAAAACTGAATGTTTGACTTTCTTTGCGCCCTGCTGTGTCAATTGTGAGAAGAGGCAATTATTTATAGGTATATGAAATCATTTTTCGCATTTATTTTTATGCTCGCCAATCTCCACAGTTGGGGGCAATCGTATATAGTTAGTGGATTGCTAAAAGATGCCACCGATCAAAGCCCTTTGATTGGTGCCAGCATCATTCTATTCCCGACAAATGATACCACTGATAAGCACGGAACTATTAGCGATACAAACGGAGATTTTGAAATAGATGTAGTGTTCAGTGGGTCCTACAAAATCAGAGTGAGTTATATTGGTTATACCTCAGTAGAGAAATTTGTGAAGGTGCAAAATTATCGCACCCTCTTAGGAGAGATTAAGTTACAACCCGGCTCCACTATGTTAGGCGATGTAAATATTGTGGAGAAGCAGATTAGGGTAACGCAGAAAGGAGATACTTCGGAGTACAATGCCAATGCGTATAAAACAAACCCGGATGCCACAGCCGAAGATTTAATTAAGAAAATGCCCGGTATCACCGCTGAAAACGGAACCATTAAAGCGCAAGGAGAGGAGGTGAAGAAAGTGTTGGTGGATGGAAAGGAATTTTTTGGGGATGATGCAAACCTTGCCTTGAAGAACCTTCCGGCAGAGGTGATAGACAAAGTACAAGTGTTTGATAAAATGAGCGACCAGGCGCAGTTTACAAAATTTGATGATGGCAATTCTCAAAAGGCACTAAACATAGTAACCAAGAAAGGGAAAAGCGAAGGCGTGTTCGGAAAGTTTTATGCCGGCTATGGTTATCTCACAGATAGTCGGTACGCTGCCGGTGCTACTCTTAACTGGTTTAATGGCGACAGGAAATTATCTGTGCTCGGTATGCTGAATAATGTAAATGAGCAAAATTTTTCGACCCAGGATTTGCTCGGAGCAATGGGAGGCGGCCAATTGCGCGGAGGGGGAGGAGGGCATTATTCCCGAAACTCCCCGATCAATAATTTCTTGGTGGGCCAGCAAAGTGGAATCTCTACCACCGGTTCGGTGGGGGTAAATTATTCTGACAACTGGGGAAAGAAATTGAAAGTAACAGGCAGTTATTTCTTTAACTCTACTTCCGCTACCGGCAACACTGATTTAAACCGGAAGTATTTCGACAAAGGGGATAGTTCCTCGGTTTATCAGGAAAGCAGTGCCTCCTCTTCCCGCAATCTGAATCATCGAATTAATTTGCGGTTAGAATACAAAATTGATACAAATAACTCCCTCATTTTTACTCCGCGTTTAAGCGTACAGCAGAATAAGCAAGATAACACACTCAGCGGAGTTACTTCACAGGCGGAGAATATTATTCTCAGCAATACCCAAAGTCAATATCACTCAAAAGGGCTGGGGTATAATTTTTCGGCTGATCTCTTGTATCAACATAAATTCAAAGTGCAGGGAAGAACATTTTCAGTAAATGCTTCCGGTTCGGTGAACAATAAAACCGGAACTGCCTCGCAGGTTTCTCAAAGCAGTTATAGCAGCGGGAATGATTTAAAGGATTTAGATCAGCAATCCAATACCAAGAACAACAGCTATTCGGTTTCGGGAAGAATGTCCTACACTGAGCCTATTGGAGATATAGGAATTTTACAATTCAGTTATGAGCCATCTTACAACAAAAATCAATCAGACATTGCCACCAATAATTATGACACTCTTAGCGAAGCGTATAGTGTTCGGGATACACTTTTAAGCAATCGCTACGATTATGATTATATGACTCAGCGAGCGGGGATTCAGTATCGGGTTAAAACTGAGAAAGTGAATTTTATGATAGGGGTAAACTTGCAGTATGCTATTCTTAGCGGAGAAAGAATTTTTCCGGTAGCCTCCGGCACCCGCAAAACATTTGAGAGCGCATTGCCCATCGCCATGTTTAATTACAAATTTACCAAGACCAGCAACTTGCGCATATTTTACAGAGCTTCTACCAATGCGCCATCTATGACACAACTACAGAGCGTGATAGACAATAGCAACCCTTTGTTACTTAGGTCAGGGAATGCTGACTTAAAGCAGAATTACAGCCACTTTTTGATGATGCGTTACGGGCTTACAAACCCTGAAACGGCTCAGTCATTTTTTGCTTTTGTATCGGGAAGTTACGTTCAAAATTACATTGCCAACTCTACCTTTATAGCGCAGAAGGATACGCTACTGAACAATGAAGTAGTGCTTCATGCCGGGTCGCAGTTTACTCAACCGGTTAATCTGAACGGGAATTTAATGGTGAATAGTTTCTTCACTTATGGGCTGCCGCTGAATAAAATAAAATGCAACCTTAACTTAAATGCAGGCGTTGGTTACTCCCTCACGCCCGGTCTTATTAACCGGCAAACAAATCTTTCGAACACTTACAACATGAACGGAGGCGCTGTGCTCAGCAGCAACATCAGTGAAAAAATTGATTTCACACTAAGTTATTCGGCCAACTATAACATTGTAAAAAACAGCCTTCAGAAAAATTCTGATAACAATTATTTCTATCACACTGCCGGACTTAAAGTAAACTGGAACTTCTGGAAAGGGTTTGTGTTTAATACCGCCTTGCAAAATGTTTTATACACCGGTATTTCACAGGGATATAATCAAAATTATTTTTTGTGGAATGCCGAGTTGGGGTATAAATTTCTTAAAGACAGATCGCTGGAATTAAAATTTGGAGCGTATGACATGCTGAATCAAAACAGCGGCATCAGCCGCACCGTTACCGAAACTTATGTAGAGGATGCTAAGAACGATGTGTTGAAACGGTACGTGTTGTTTACGCTTACTTACAATCTTCGCTTTTTCAAAAAGTAGGGTGACCCGAAACGGTTGAGATATGCCGAGAATTGTGTTCCCATTGCCCGATGATATAGCTGCAAGTATTTATGCCGTTCTCCTTATTCTGTAGATTGAAGGGGTGATGAATTTAATAGTGCGGCTTCCATATCCCTTCTTTCTACTTCCATCAAAAAATTATCTTTGGCAAATGGATCATCCACTACCGGAATATCCCTATTCAACATCAACAACCATCGAAATAATCTCAAGCAGTTGTTTCACAAATCACAAACTTCTGGAGCGTAAAAGCGTAATTCATTAGCGATAACAGACAAAAGAATGAACCCATTTTGGTCACAAGTCATTATACAAACTACACTTAGGCACAAGCGCAAGCTGAATGGACAAACCCGCTATTCAGATTTCGAATTGGCAAAAGGCCATCGAGAATTTATTATCGGTCTTAAAAGACATGTCAAGGACTTTATTCTTATCAGTGCCGGCATATTTTCAGCCGCCTTTGGGTTTAAGGGTTTTCTGCTCACCAACCATTTTATTGATGGAGGGGCCACCGGTATTTCGCTGCTCATCTCTGCTCTCACGGGAATTGAACTTTATATCCTTATCCTCTGTATCAACATCCCCTTTATTGCACTTGCCTACAACGTTATCGGAAAACAATTTGCTATCAAAACAGCTTTGTCTATTTCGGGATTGGCGCTGTGCTTGGCCACCGTCACTTTCCCCAACGTGACCAACGACAACATTCTGGTGGCTGCTTTCGGTGGGTTCTTTTTAGGTGCAGGCATTGGGCTGGCTATCAGAGGCGGTGCCGTGATAGATGGCACCGAGGTGCTCGCCATTTTTTTAAGCCGAAAGTTCGGGACTACCATCGGGGATATCATTATCGTGATCAATGTGCTGATATTTTCTACTGCGGCTTATTTCCTGGGGGTAGAGATTGCCCTTTATTCCATCATTACCTATCTCGCGGCTTCCAAAACTTTAGACTTTATTGTAGAGGGAATCGAGGAGTATATTGGAGTTACTATCATTTCATCGAGGCACGAGGAAGTTCGGCAAATGGTCATTAGCATTATGGGTCGCGGAGTTACGGTGTACAAAGGCCAGCGCGGCTTTGGCAAGCATGGCGAGCAAAAAGAGATTAACATTGTTTATTCCGTAGTCACCCGTTTAGAATTGAGCAAGCTGAATACTGAAATAGAGAAAATTGACCCCAACGCATTTGTGGTGATGAGCAGCGTGAAGGACATCAAAGGCGGCATGACCAAGAGAAGACCCTTGAAGCATTGAGCGATTGGTGAAGTGTTAGCGCATTTCATGGTAACAAACGTTCCCCCCAAATAAAAATGCCTCCCCTACAAGGGAAGGCATCTCGATTTTTAAGAGGTAAGAGATTTCTATTTCTGGTATTTCTTCTTGAACTTATCAATACGACCTGCGGTATCTACAAACTTCATCTTTCCAGTGAAGAAGGGATGCGATTCGTTAGAAATCTCCAACTTTATAAGTGGATAATCGTTTCCGTCTTCCCATTTCATAGTTTCTTTAGAGTTAGCAGTGCTTTTTCCTAACCATGATTTATCCTGAGAAATATCTTTAAAGATAACGGTTCTGTAGTTCGTTGGATGAATGTCTTTCTTCATTTTTACCTGAATTTTGGGACGCAAATCTAACCTTTTTACCGAAAAATAAAATATTTAACTCGGCAGAATCAGGAGTTTTTTACCTCGAAACCCAATACTGCGCTAAACTCTGTGAGTCACAGAGGCTTTAGCTAAAACATCTTTCGATTTCTCGCTCCATGCTGTCTTTTCGGCTTTACTAAAAAGTCGGCTGTTCTACAAAAAAAGCCGCTGCTCGAAATCGAACAACGGCTTTTAATTCGAGGGGGAATTAAGATTAGTGAATCACCAATTTACCGGTGTTTGTTTGATGACCATCCGTCAATCGGAAAAGATAAACGCCTTCTGAAAGTGCTGAGGGCAGCGTATTCAACGCATTGGATTGCAAGTGTTGCTTAAACACTATTTGTCCGCTAATGTTTAGCAGTTCTATTGTTGCTTGGTTCATTTCTGAACTCCGCAGATCCACTACTACTTGTCCATGATCGGCAAATACTTTCACTATGCCGCCTACCTCCTCTATGCCATTCGGCTCTTGCGCAATAATGACCACTTCTTGTGATGTAATTTCATCGCTGTAACTGTTGGTCATTTTACAAACCACATAGTAAGTATTGGCCACTGCAAAATTTGGGAGGTAAGTCGCATTGGTCTGCACGGGATTTAAATCGGCATAGGCAATGCCCGATATTTCAGTATATAACCAATGATAGGTGCAAGGCTGCGTAGCGTTGGCAGTAATAACGGTGCCATCGGTGCCTTTCACGATCCATTGAGTATCGGCAGGGCTTAGATTCACTTCAAAAGGAACAATCTCCAAATCGCTGCCGTTGTCCGTTCCGGTGATAGCCGGGTCGGTGCTTACTACGCGAATGCGATAAGCCGTGCCCGCTGCGGCATTGTTCGGGATAGTCGCTGCGATGGTTCCGATTGCCGAGCCGTTGAGCGTTCCAATCTCCACAGGATTGCTGAAGCTGCCGTTCGCATCTGATAATTGTGCTTTGAACACGTTGCCGCCATTGAATACTACATCCGAAGTGAAATCTACATTCACCCCCACGTTGGCACTGGACGAAATCAAATAAGGAGAGCCGCTTACAGTCGAGGTGGTAATAGATGTTCCATTCTGCACCGCTATCTCCACTTCATTGCTGCTCACGGTGTCGCTGTACTGATTGACCGAAAGGCAAATCACATAGTAAGTGCCGGGAGTGGCGAAGTTGGGGGTGTAGGTAGCCCCTGTTTCAGCCGTTCCGAAACTCTGGTAACCGCTTCCGCTGGTGGTAGAATATTTCCATTCCTGCGTAGCATTTTGAGAAGCGGAAACGCTGATAGCCGAACCGTTGGTGCTGTGCGCAATAGTTTGTGTAGTTGCCGGAGCTACTGAGTTATGAAACTGGTCTATCACCAAATCGGTGCCATTATCAGTACCCAATACCGATGGATTATCGGCCACTACGCGAATGCGGTAGCCGGTTCCTGCCGGTGTGTTGGCAGGGATGGTAGCTCCAAAACTGCCGGAGCCGGTTGCACTGATAGAACCTAAATTGGTAGGGGAAGCAAAGGAGCCATTTGCATCAGAAAGTTGAGCGCTGAACACATTTCCACCATTAAAAGCACTGCTGGTGGTGTAAGGTACCGTAATAGAAGCACCGGGTGCAGAAGCGCTAAACTCAAAAGGGGAACCGGTGATGGTTCCGGTGCTCAGCGTTACAGAGCTGACCGAAATCAATACTTCATTGCTGGTAGCAGTTAATCCATTGATAAGGCTTTGGCAAACGATATAGTAATTGCCTGCGCTGTTGAAATTAGGCATGTAAGTAGTTCCCGTTTCAGCCGTGCCGAAACTGGAGTAACCACTACCGCTGGTGGTAGAGTATCTCCACTCGCGAGAGGTACCTGCGGGCGATTCTGTCACCGTGAGCACGCTGCCATTTGAGTTAGTCAAAATGCTTTGAGCCGAAGTGGGGGCAATACTATTCGCCACCACATTTATTTGCACTTCATTCGTAGTCATCGTTAAAGAGCCGGGGAAAGTAGAAACACAAACCACATAGTAAGTGCCTGAGGTATTGAAGTTAGGTGTGTAGGTAGTGCCCGTTTGTGCGGTGCCGAAACTCACATAACCGCTACCGCTGGTAGTCGAGTATTTCCACTCGCGCGAAGTAGCGGTTGGGGTTTCAGTAATCGTTAACACAGAACCATTGGTATTAGCCGCAAGGTTCTGCACAGCGGTAGGGGTAATAGAATTGCTACAAGGAACGATAGTGATATCAGAGCCGTTGTCGGTAGCCGTTAAAGCAGGGTTGCTACTCACTACTCTGATGCGATATGCAGTTCCCGCAGCAGCGCCCGCAGGAATAGTGGCAGTGATGGTGCCCGATGTGGTAGCAGTGACCGAACCGATGGTGACCGGTGAAGCAAAAGAACCCGAAGCATCACTTAACTGAGCCGTCACGGTATTTCCTCCATTAAAAGTGCCGCCCAATGTGAAAGGCACCGTTACCGAAGCACCGGCAGAAGCCGATACATAATAGGTGAGCGGGTTGATAGTACCGGTAGCGATGGTGGGGTTATAAATCACGTCAAAGTCATCCACAAAAATGGTACTGTTATTCGTAGGGCTGCTATTAGCTGAAGATGTCACCGTAATTAAAATGTATTGCGGAATGCGGGCATCTACATAATCAAAAGGTAGGGCCAAACGGGTCCAACTGCTTACTGAACTACTCGCTCCGTTCCAATCAGCACGGGCAATAATATTGACCGAACTGTCGGGGTGATTACTGTTCACCGGAATTTCGGGAAGATAGGCAGTACCCACATGTAATAAGGCAGTGATACTCGGGAAGTCCGACCCTTGCTTAACGTATTGATACCATACCACTAAAGAATCGGGGCGACCAATAAACGGCATGCTATAATTGGCATCTCCGGGAATCGTCATAATATAGCCATCACTGGCAGATAAGTTAGGCACCATTACTCTGCCCGTAGTAAGCGAGCCGGGTGCGCCCTGGCCTAATGCACTTCCCGTAATCACTTTGGCACTATATGAACCGCTATGGTGCAAGGCATCTCGAAAGCACGACTGCGGGGCAAAGGTGATAGCAGTGTTATTCCCTGATCCATTTTTAATACTGTTGAAATTGGATGGCTCTTCTTTACTGGTGCCAAGACCGGTCCAGCTTTCCATGTTGCCATTGGTAATTGTTGTTTGAGCACTCAGCCACATCAGGGCTGCCGTTGCTACGATACTCAGTGTAATTTTTTTCATTTGCGAATTTTTTGCTGGCGAAATTTACGCGAAGTTTCTAATTCTCCAAATAATAGTTTTGAAAAGTGTGGTGGATAAGTGGTCTCTCATCGACTATCTCTCCCCACCTGAAAGTTGAGCAGGTGCTAGTGGTGTTTGTGCTTCCATCAGTGTTTTTTTAGTCCTCTGCCCAAAAGTCAGACAGGCACCAGTGGAGTTTGCAGTTCTATCTGAGAGGTTTGCGATTCCACCTAGCCGCCTATATTTAGCAGGGAATTGTCTGTGAGAAATGGTGGGGCAGGAAATTGGTGTATTTGTACAAGGTCGCCTATGGCAGAATGCGAAGGGAAAGAAGTATTTCTAAAAAATAAATCCAGGTAGCCGAAAAGGGGATATAGAGTAGGCAAAAAAAAGAAAACAGTATGAACGTTAATGAATGGCAAAGCAAAATTGAATTACTCGATGAAAAAATTAAAAAAAACATTTTTGACTCGACAGGTGACTCACTACCTATATCAGACGGCATTGTTGATGTAGATAAATATTTAAGTGCTAAGTATAAAATACTATGGATTATGAAGGAGGCTAATGATCCTAACTATCATGAAGAATATGACCATAAGAGAGGCGGGTGGGATATGCGAAAATTTATGCTTAATGTGACCGAATATGATAATTGGAAAAGGACCTATGAACCAATTATACAATCCACCTACGGCATAAATAATAATGGTTGTGATTGGGATGACGTTCCCGATATGAATGATCAGAATAAGAACGAAATGGTCTCCTTATTGCATCAGATTGCATTTATCAATATTAAAAAATTACCGGGATTAGCATCAAGTTGGTGGGAAACCATAAACGATGCCTACCAAAAGCACAAAGAGATTATTCTTGAACAGATAGAAGTTATCAATCCTGAAATTATTATAGGAGGAGGAACCCTCCCGTTTTTATGTCAAGATTTAAATCTTCCCGCAGATGAACTTGAATGCAATGGAAGTTATTTTACCAAATCGAGAGTTTACTTAGATGTGTACCATCCTAATCAGCGGAAAATTACCCATAAAGCGTACTATGAAAACATTATCGAGCCTGTCAAATATTGGATAAATAATTACCGTTAAGACACCCAGCTACCCTCCTTTCTTTGTTAATGTTTCAAACTGATTTTTCCTCGGGATGCCCCACCAACAACAAAGCAACACGAATAGAACCATTTTTCCTGCGTAAATAGGTTGCGTTGTAAGGCATTACTATTGCAGAAAAAAGAGTCATGAGTAACACGATATTAAACACAAGCGATAGGATTAAAAATTTTCTCGAAAAAACTTTAAAGGAGAATCTTCAACAAGAAATTGATGGTTATATCAGACGGTATGTTCATCCAGATGGTAAAGCTGACGAAGTTATAACCTATAATGAGGTGGCGATCCTTAGCTTAGTAAAATCCGCTTTGGTAAGGCGTGAAAAACCGGATGAAGTGTGGGCGATGCAAGAATACCAAGTTTACGACTCTATAAATAAATATGGAGGTCGGGCTGATTTATATGTGTTTTTCCGTAAACCACCTTTTGATTGTGAACTTTTGATTGAAGCAAAACGGGATGGAAAATTTCATCCTAATCTTCGGTATGACCAAAACGTATGGAAGAGCGAAGTGAAGAAAGTTATGGAACAATGTAGAAGATACTTTGAAATGGAAGAGTCCTATTTTTCAAGCCCTACCTACTTAATTACAATGTTTTTAGAAACTTTAGAAATTGAAGAAAAAGAGGATTACCAAATCCATAAATTAGAATTGAAACAAGATGTAATAGATTCTGCAGAATATACTTTTTATATCCAGCCACAAGGTTCCTCTAAATTACTTTGTGTTTACGGACAAATTCAAAAAGCAAAAGATTGATTTATGGACGGAAATAAAATAAGCGATTGTGTTAGCATACTAAACAAATTATTAAAACCCGCTACCATATTGTCTTCCTATGAACGAAAAGAGCTTCTTAATTTTTTTGTGGAAGAAAAAATTAAGTCTGTAAAAATTTGCGATAAGCCTCAAACGATTATTTCTATTATTAAAGAGAAAAAGAAAAATTTAGCAGAAGAAAAACGCTATGAAGAAATAGCTCGGCTTCGTGACTTAGAGAAATCGTATGAGTACATTGTTGCTGTAACAGATGAATTTAGGCGAAATAAACTTGCAGCTTCCTTTCGCTATGGTATAAATGGTCTAATGCTAATAATTGTTGAAGGAGAATATAACCACACAATTGAAGAACTTAAAATTTTAGGGTTGCATCTTTCCTTTTTCCCCTCGAAAGGGCTACCATAAGCAATTCTGCGCAATCTAAAATCTAACTCTGCTATTTTTAGTTCTCTATCCAAATTATCAGATAAGCAAAGCAGACTTTTCCCAACATTAACTCCAGCCTTTAAGCCGGAGGCAACAGCATATCTATCTCATGGGCGTTAGCCCTGCCTGCCTTGAAAATAATGGCTCAAGCCGTTATAGTTTGTGGCAGCTTTTCTCCGCCATAAATGACGGAGTTAATGATTGTCTGCGCCCGAATCTGTCTCCGCACAAACATGCCTGATACCTAAAAAAATGTCTGTGGAGATAGAGACACAATCATTGGCTTCTTTCCTTCGCGTTTATAACCCAATTCGCTAAAAAATCTTCGGACAATTTCATTTAGATTAATTCTAAATAAATTTGGATTCTCCATGCGGGCTTATAAATTTGCAGCCATTATTTATTTAGACTAAATCTAAACTTTCAATGAAGAAAACCATTTTACCCCTGCTGGCTTTAAGTCTGGCATTCTTTATTCAATCCTGTAAAAAGGATACAGCATCTTATGACATTCCTACTACTTACAATTTCACCGGAGCCGATTTTAGCGTCTCTACTACCCGCTTAGCTATGATTTCGGCCTTGGTGAGTGAAATCAAGAAAGGAAACGTGTCCGGCACTCCGGTGAATGCGCAGTTACTGAAAAATATGTTTTCCAATACAGGGTCGCCTTTTACCAATGATACACTCAATACTTCGGGCTTGCAGTTGAAAGACCAAACTGCATTGGCCGATCAATCTGCTATTGAAACCATTTTTGATAATGCCGCTGCTGCCAATCAGGCAAATGCTACGGCTGCCGATGGAACTGCTGGATTTTTAACCGGTGGCACTAAAAGTTATTTGGTAGATGCCAATGGTCGCGAATACAAAGAAGCTACTGAAAAGGCATTGCAGGGCGCACTTATTTATTATCAGATAACGGCTGTTTGTTTAAGCGAAAGCAAAGTAGGCGAACAAGTAGCAATGGCCGAGCGGCAACATAATTGGGATGCAGCCTTCGGGTATTTTGGTATCCCTATTGATTACCCTACGAACACTGCCGGAACTCAACAAGTGGGTAAATATGCCAATGACAGAAACACCTTAGTAGGGAATGCTACGGCAGTGATGAATGCATTTTTAAAAGGAAGAGCCGCTATTAATCATGGAGATAATGAAACCGTCACAGCGCAAATTCAGATTATTCGCGAAAATATAGAGAAGGGAATTGCTGCCACTACCGTGCATTACATCAATGCCTCATTGGCAAACGTAAGTGATGCTCCTACTTACCATCATAACATGTCTGAAGGTTATTACTTAGTGAATTCTTTAAAATACAATCCGGTTAAAAAGATTAGCGATACGCAAATACAAACTCTGTTAAGCTATTTTGGCTCCAGTTTCTATGCCACTAATTTAGCCGACCTTCAATCCGCCAAAGATTTGCTGAGTTCTATCTATGGTTTAGATGCGGTAAAAGATCAACTTTAAATATCTGCTATGCGCCACCATTTCGTTGTTCTCGTTTGTATACTCTTAGTCATTTCAGGTTGCCACCCAAAAAACAAAGACCAGTTTGATCGCACATCGCTTTTGACAAATTTGGGAAACAACATTATTGTGCCCGCCTATCAAAATTTCAATGCAACAGTTTTGGTTTTAAAACAAAAAGGAGATGCCTTTGCGGCATCTCCTTCTTTAACATCGTTGGATTCACTAAAGCAAGCCTACTTGGCTTCTTATTTGAGTTTTCAGGCGGTGGAAGCGTACGATTTTTCTGCCTCACACGATTTACGCACTGCGCTCAATTCATTTCCCGCAGATACTGCGCAGATGAAAAGCAATATTCTAAGCGGCAGCTACGACTTTAATACCGTCAATAATCTTCGCGCAAAAGGATTTCCTGCCATAGACTATTTATTATTTGCCACCTCGGCACAAGAAGTGGTGAGCTTGTTTACTACCGATGCAAATGCACCAAACCGCAAACAATATTTGAATGATGTAATGAGTGAGATCACTTCAAAATCAAACGCAGCGAGTTCGGAATGGAGTAGCACTTTTATCGGAACTTTTATAGCCGCTTCGGGGATGGATGTGGGTAGCTCAGTAGGAATGTTAGTGAATGATATGAGTTTTGAGATGGAGCGAAACCGCAGAGAACGGGTAGGCAACTCTTTGGGCTATGTAGGAAGTCTCAGTTCGGGAGTATTATCACCTTATTCTGTAGAAGCCTATTACAGCGGTTACTCGAAGGAATTGTTGATTGAAAACCTGCAACAATCTAAAACCCTTTACACCGGTGCTGCCGGTAACGGATTTGATGATTATCTCGATTATTTGAATGCCACTTACTACAATGACCCTTTATCCACTTCCATCAGCCATCAGTTTGATGTTGTGATTCAAGCTGCTCAGGATGTACAAGGCAACTTTTCCGATGCCCTGGTAAATGACAAACCAACTATGGAAACTCTTTTTCTGGAGTTGAAAAAATTGACCGTGATGCTGAAAGTTGATATGAGCTCTCAACTGGGGGTAGTAATTAACTACAGTGACAACGATGGTGACTAAACGAAAGAGCCGCTTTGCGTTTCTTTTTGCAGAAGTTAGCGCAGCGCCTTTGCTTGTATTTCGCTTTGCTTTTGGGATAATGATGTTTTTATCTACCCTTCGGTTTATACTGAAAGGGTGGGTAGATGTGTTGTACGTAAAGCCCACTTTTTTCTTTCCCTTTTATGGATTTGAGTGGATAAAACCGATGGGGGCTGTAGGTATGTATTCGGTATTTACGTTGTTGGTGCTCACCGCTTTTTTAGTCGCCTTCGGGTGGTTTTACCGGGCGAGCATTATTACGTTCTTCTTGTTGTTCACTTACGTTGAACTGATAGACAAAACAAACTACCTCAACCATTATTACTTTATAAGCATCGTCAGTTTTTTGTTGTGCTTTATGCCCCCTGTGAATCGAAAAACTAAATCAGTTCCTCGCTGGACGGTGCTTACCTTGCAATTGCAAATGGCTTTGGTTTATTTCTTTGCAGGCATTGCCAAAATAAATACGGATTGGCTATTTCACGCATTACCCTTAAAGATTTGGCTGCCCAGCCGGTATAATGTGCCGATACTCGGCTCTTTCTTAAATGAAAATTGGATAGCGTATGTATTTAGTTGGTGCGGCATGTTGTTCGATACACTGATTCCCTTCTTACTGTTTAACCGGAAAACGGTTTGGTATGCCTATGCTTTCGTAATTATATTCCATGTACTCACCTCCATTTTATTTCCATTTATAGGAGTGTTTCCATTTGTAATGATTGTGTGTGCCACCATCTTTTTGCCGAAAGAATTTCACGAACGACTCATCCGAAAAAGTGCCGTAGTCGAAAGGTCGGAGACAACCCTTGTTCCACCGGCTCCTAATCTTCGCACAAAACTGATTCTTCTCATCCTTTGCTTGCACTTCATCATTCAGTTTGCACTTCCGTTCCGTTATCTGCTATATCCCGGAAAACTTTTTTATAGCGAACAGGGCTTTCGCTTTTCATGGCGGGTAATGTTGATGGAAAAGGCCGGTTATGTCATATTCTATATCAAAGATTCCTATACGGGGAAAATCATAGAGGTGAATAGCCGCGAATTTCTTACTATGCAGCAGCTAAAACAAATGAGCACTCAGCCCGATATGATATTGCAATTTGCCCATTACTTACATGATTTGTATGCCCCTTCTTTAAGCAACCCTCAAGTATTTGCAGAAGCGTATGTAACGGTAAACGGACGTGGCAGCCGCCTGCTAATTGACCCTACGGTTGACTTGGCGAGCAAAGAGGATGGTTTTATCAATAAAAAATGGATACTGACGCAGTAGAATAAAGAATGAAAAGTGTTTGGTGTGTTGTCTTCCTATTATTGTATGGTTCCTTAAGTGCGAAGTACTACACGATTAGCGGCTACGTGTACAACGCCAATGATTCTTTGCCGCTAACCAATTTTACGGTCGTGTTAGAGAAGGGAGAAATAAAAGCGATGACCGACTCTACCGGCTATTTCTCCTTTCATAATTTATATGCCGGGAAGTACAAACTTGCATTTCGCAACATGCTGTTTGAACGGAAAGTGATAGACGTAACCGTTACAGATAAATCGGTGCTACTCAACAACATCTTGCTGACTCCTCAGGTGAAGCAGTTAGAAGAAGTAACTATTAACGGTGGCGATAAAACCTTTGGCGTTACTCACCTCCGATCGGTGGAAGGAGTGGCTATCTACGAAGGGAAAAAGAATGAAGTGATTGTGATGAAGGATATGGATGCTAATCTTTCCGTAAATAGTTCCCGACAAATTTTTTCAAAAGTACCCGGTATTAATGTATGGGAAAGCGATGCTGCCGGTATTCAGTTAGGCATTGCTACTCGCGGACTGGACCCCAACCGCACTAATAATTTTGATGCGCGGCAGAACGGATATGATATGAGTGCCGATGCGCTGGGTTATCCGGATATGTATTATGTGCCGCCTGCCGAAGGGGTGGAGCGCATTGAAGTAATTCGCGGAGCGGCATCTTTACAATATGGCCCTCAGTTTGGCGGAATGCTCAATTATATCATACAGAAACCACCTGCCGATAAAAAAGTAGAGTGGACTTCATACACAACAGCCGGTGCTTATAAATTAGTGAGCACTTTCAATAGCATCGGTGGCACGGTAAAATGCTTTCGTTACTATGGCTATTATCAATACAAGCAGGGGGATAGCTGGCGGCCTAACGGGAACTATACTTTGCAAAATGTGTTTGCATCGGTAGGCTACCAATGCACGGAACGATTGTCGGTAAATGTAGAGTACACGCATTCGCAATACTTAGCAAAACAACCGGGCGGTTTAACAGACTCTCAATTCGATAACAATCCGCAAGAATCGTTGCGCACGCGCAATTGGTTCAGCACACATTGGAACATCTTAGCCCTGCATTTAGATTACAAGCACAATGCTTTTCATCTTTTTAATTTTCGTGCGTGGGGGTTTTTAGGAGGCAGAAATGCAGTGGGCTATCACGGCCCCGCTAATCGCGTGGATGATGTGACTACCAGCCGCGATTTTATAAAGGATAAATACAAAAACTTTGGAACCGAGGCGCGTTACATGTTTAAATATTACTTGGGCAAAAGCATTTCATCGCTATTGGTAGGAGGTAGATTTTATATTGGTGAAACTCACAAACAACAAGGGTTTGCCGATAATAGCAATGAGCCTCACTTTACTTTTATCAGCGATAGCGCTATTATTTCCAATTACCAATTTCCCGGTACCAACGTAGCCCTGTTCAGTGAGAATGTGTTCAATATTTTCAATCGGGTAAAAATCACTCCTGGCATTCGCTATGAGTACATCAATACAAAAGCAAAAGGTTTTTACAGAGATCAATACAACGGTGTCATTGATTCGATGCAAAATTTTGAAACACGGGCATTCAGCCGCCACTTTGTGTTGCTGGGCTTGGGTATTTCTGCTCCGGTGTGGAAAGCAACCGAGTTGTATTTTAATATGTCGCAAAACTATCGGGGCATCACCTTTACCGATATGCGAGTAGTGCGCGCCAGCGAAGTGGTAGATCCTAACTTGAAAGATGAGAAAGGCTTTAACATGGATATAGGTTATCGAGGCACCTTGTCCAACTGGTTCAATTTTGATGTGAGCGGTTTTTGGCTTCAGTATAATAACCGGATTGGTCAACTGCAGCAGACCGACAGCGCTTACAACATTTATCGCTTTACCACCAATATTGGTAGTTCGCGAGGGTTGGGCATAGAAGCATACTTAGAAGCTAATCTGCTGCGTGCAGCGAAAGTGCAACATCGGGCGGGCGACTTGGTCATGTATATTTCTACAGGTTATACACACGCGGTTTATACAAAGTCCAACTATAAAAATGTAGTAGGAAAATTTTTGGAATCAGCCCCACAGGTGACAATCAGAGGAGGCCTTACTTATCGGTATAAAAAATTCAGCACTACTTTCTCTGCTTCCTTTACCGGAGAGCAATTTACCGATGCTACCAATGCTACATTTACGCCAACTGCCGTCAATGGCCTTATCCCCGCTTTTTATGTGCTTGACTTTAATGCCAAGTATGCGTGGAAATGCCTGCAACTGATGGCAGGCATCAGCAACTTGAGCAATAACAAATACTTTACTCGCAGAGCTACCAGCTATCCGGGGCCCGGGATTATTCCCTCTGAGCCACTGACTTTTTATGTAACACTTGGGATAAAGTTGAATGAAAAAGTGAAGCAAAATAAATTTGAAACTTTCTAATGGAAACCCTTCAACTTCCTCCTCTCTTTTCTGTTACCTCCATCAGAGACTCTGCCAATAAACATTGTTGCGATAAAACGAAAAAATGCTGTAAGAGCTACCGCGATGGGAAACGCTGCAAGAAATGTCCGAAGCGCTAAGCGATTTCATTTAGGCTATCCACACCGGCAAATTTTATTGCTTCTCTCTAAACGGATATCAGTATATTCAATAGTGAATAAAGAAATTATCAGCAGAAAAGTAATGCGAAAGTTAAGCCTGTTCTGTTTCATTCTTCTGCAACTGTGCAGTGCAATAGCGCAGAACTGGACTTGGGCAGAAACTGCCGGAGGGATTTTGCCCGATGAAGCAAATGGTTGTGCTATTGACCGAAACGGCAATAGGTATATGAGCGGTTTTTTCTTCAGTAGTTCTATTGATTTCGGACATGGCAACTCTATTAGCAATGGAGGTATTTGCGATGGCTTTATTGTAAAATACGATGCTGGGGGAAACGCGGTATGGGCATCGAAAGTAAAAGGCACCGGTGAAGATAAAGCCACTAAATGTGCAGTGGATGATTCCGGTAATGTAATCATCACCGGCTACTTCGACAGCCCTTCTATTCAATTTGGCGGAAACAATGCCAACAAGGTTTCCAATTATGACGGCAGTGGCAATACTTTCGACTGCTTCATTGCAAAATATAGCGCTGTGGGAACTCCTCTTTGGTTTCATGCTATTGGCGAAACCGATGATGATGGCGGGAGCGGTGTAGCTACAGATAGCAGCGGGAATATTTTTCTCACTGGATGGTTCAGAGCAACCTCCATCACTTTGGGCAGTTTTACTTTGTATAACCGAGGTACCGTTGGAACATCGGATATGTTTGTGGTGAAATATAATCCCAGCGGCCAAGTGTTATGGGCAAGAAATGCCGGCAGCACCGATGATGATAAAGGAAACGGATGCGCAGTGGATCGTTTCGGCAATGTGATAGTGACCGGCTATTCTAAAGGCGATTCCATTCACTTTGATTCCAATGCTTTTGCGAATCACGGTGGTAAAGATGCATTTGTGGCCAAGTATAATCCGAATGGTTTATTGTTGGAAGCCGCTTCCTTTGGTGGCGCATCGGGAGAGGAAGCCTTTGCTTGCTCTGCCGATGCCAACGGTAATATTTTTGTAGCGGGCAATTTTTCAGATGCTGCGTTTATGTTTGACACAGTCGCCTTTACCAATACAGGAAGTAGCTCTGCTGCTTTTCTTGTTAAGCTCAATCCTTCGTTGGTTCCTCTTTGGGCAATATGCGCCAGTAGCAATGCAAACGATGAGGCCAGAGGATGCGCAACAGATAGTTATGGCAACACCGTGATTACCGGTGTATTTACCGGCTCTTCTATTTCTTTCGGAAACACCGTGCTGAATAATAATGGTGGAGAAGAAATTTTTTTGGTAAAATACAATCCGCAAGGGCAACAGTTCTGGGCAAAGAAGGTGGGGAAAAGCAAAGATGACGGATCGAATGATTGCGCGGTAGGTGTTAGTGGGCAAGTAGTGGTGGCCGGTTATTACAACAGTTCTACACTTACTTTCGGAAACATTGATCTCGATAACTCTTATGTGGGAATTTCTACCTCCGATGTTTTTATAGCGAGCACCTGCCTCACAGAAAAAAGTAATGATACCCAAACAGCCTGCAATTCTTTTACTTGGATAGATGGCCACACTTATACTTCCAATAATAACATGGCTACCTTCAGTCTCCCTGCCGGTGCAACAAATGGCTGTGATAGCGTAGTCACTCTCAATCTCACTATTCTGAGTCCTGCTGTAGGTACTGACACGGTAACTGCTTGCGACTTCTACACATGGATAGATGGAATCACCTACGATTCCAACAATTATGCTGCTACTTATCATATAATTGGGGGGGCGGCTAACACTTGCGACTCCATAGTAACACTTCATCTAACTATTGATACTGTTGATAAGGGAGTTACGGTGGCGGGTCAACTCCTTACCGCCCAAGCAGTAAATGTTGCTTACCGTTGGTTAGATTGTGATAATGGATTTGCTGCATTGCTCAGTGATACTTTGCAAACTTTTATTGCATCCGCTAATGGGCATTATGCGGTGGAAATAAGAAGAAATAACTGTATTGATACTTCTGCTTGTGTGACTGTTAACTCAGTGGGAATTGTTTCGCCCCGAGTAGTCGAAGGCATAAAGGTTTATCCCAACCCAAATAAAGGGATCGTGTATTTCAGCTTAGGTTCCTTGCAGAATGTATCTATCCGCGTAAGCAATGTAAATGGACAAGTAGTTTACCAAAAAGAAAATGTTCAGGCAGCAGAATTTGAGGTTCTATTAAAAGTAGCTTCGGGAATTTATTTTGCGGAAGTAAGGACCGAAGCCGGAGAGCAACGATTCAAATTAGTAGTGCAGTAATCTTTGCTTCAGAAAATTCAAAACAAACTTATTGGCGATGCTGATATTATCGGGTTATTCAAAGTAATTTGAAGCAGGGGTGGTTGTAGAAGTTTAGGCAAAGTTGGTGGAAGAGCTTTCATTGCTTTCGGTGCGTAGCAATAAGGCCAACCTCACACTTACGGTGACAATCCAAATACAAATAAACAGGCAATACGTCCATTCCATCACCGTCAGCGGCCATACCTGAGGGCGAACAAAATGCGAAGGATTATAGATGTATTCGGTATAAGTAGCCTTGGGCCAGAACAATACCATAAAATAAAGTACCGTCATGATTGCCGCTATCAAAGCCAAAAATGGATGGTACAAACGATTTTCACGATGCCGCCACATCTCGTAACTAAAAAGCACTATCGAAAGTAGCACCCCCGTAAAAAACACGATAGAAGTGAACTTGTGCAAAATCCATTTATCCGCAGTGAAATACCCGACCGATGAAAAGCTGAGAGTGGCTACCATTCCTATATAAGTAGCATACTTTACTACCCGATTCTTTTTAAGAAAGATACCCAAGCCAAGTGTAAAAAACAGCAGCAGCAGCCCGGCCACCATCAAGCTATGATCAAACACATTAGCCAAACTGCTGGCATGGGCAAGCCCCAACTCTGATATAAAATGGTTTTTGGGAGAATAGCAACCGGTGCGTGTATAGTGAGAAGCCGATTCAAACAAACCAAACAACACCGTGAGGCAACCAACAACCCCCGCTACCGGGGTCAGGTAAGTCAAATACCAATCTGGTGTATGTTTGTTTACTGTTCTCATATTTTCGCAAAGCCTGATGTAAAAATAAGGCCTAAGAGTTTTATAGTCAAGCGGGAGAAGAATAAAACGTAATACTTAAACAAGTTTTAATGATCTTCCACAGCAAGCGTTCTTATTCTTTATAATTGATTTCAATCGTTATCCGTGAATAGTGAGGCACTAATTTTAGAGAAGTTTCAATCATTCATGTGCTTACATTTTCGTCTTTAATACAATGACATCGCAACTGACAGGAGAGGAGAAGAGGTAGTTCTCTCTCAAAATTCTACATTCGCACCTCTTAAAAAAGTCAATCACCCATCATGATTACAGTAAATAACCTTTCCCTCCGTTATGGCAAACGGGTTTTGTTTGAAGATGTAAATCTGTTGTTCACCACCGGAAACTGCTATGGTATTATCGGAGCAAATGGCGCAGGTAAATCTACCTTTCTAAAAATATTACAAGGCGATATTGACCCCACTACCGGTACTGTGGCCTTCAGTAAAGGAATGCGGGTAGCTTCGCTTAAGCAAAATCACTTTGAGTTTGACGAAACACCGGTGATGCAAACGGTGCTGATGGGGCATAAAATCTTGTGGGATATTATGCAGGAAAAGGAAGTGCTGTATGCCAAAGCCGATTTTACCGAAGCAGACGGGCACCGAGCCGGTGAATTAGAAAGCACCTTTAGCGAAATGAATGGCTGGAATGCTGAAAGTTCTGCGGCAGAACTACTCAGCCATTTAGGGATTGCCGAAGAGCATCATTACAAACTCGTGAAAGAATTAGATGGCAATCAAAAGGTGCGCGTATTATTGGCACAGGCTTTATTTGGCAATCCTGATATTCTGTTTTTAGATGAACCTACCAACGATTTGGATGTGCAAACCATCAACTGGCTCGAAAATTTTTTAGCCGATTATCAGGGAATTATTCTGGTGGTGAGCCACGACCGTCACTTTCTGGATGCGGTGTGTACCAACATTGTAGATATTGATTTCAATAAGATGACTATTTACAGCGGCAACTATTCGTTCTGGTATCAAAGTTCGCAGTTAGTTGCGCGCCAAAAAGCCGATGCCAATAAAAAAGCAGAAGACCGCATAAAAGAGTTACAGGAATTTATTCGCAGATTCTCCGCCAATGCCTCTAAATCACGCCAAGCTACCAGTCGAAAGAAAGCCTTGGATAAAATAAATCTGGAGGACATTCAACCATCGAGCAGAAAATATCCGGGCATTATCTTCAACCAAATGCTGCGCGAAACCGGTAACGAAATTTTAGAAGTACGCAATCTTTCAAAAACCGTAAATGGAGAATTACTTTTCAGCCACCTAAACTTTACGGTGAACAGAGGTGATAAAATTGCACTGTTGGGTAAAAACGGTTTAGCCGTTACCGCTTTGCTAAACATACTTGCCGGGGAGGATACCGATTTCAAAGGCAGTTTTCAGTGGGGCGTTACGACCAGTCGCGCCAGCATTCCCAACGACAACTCGGCTTACTTTAATAATAAAGAGTTGAATTTAATTGATTGGCTTCGTCAGTATTCCCCCGAAGAAAAAGATGAAACCTTTATTCGGTCTTTTCTCGGCAGAATGCTTTTTAGCGGAGAGGAAGTATTGAAACAAAGCCATGTGCTTTCAGGAGGCGAAAAAATGCGTTGTATGTTTTCGCGCATGATGCTGATGCGCGCCAATGTGTTGCTGTTAGATGAGCCTACCAATCACTTAGATTTAGAATCTATTACTGCGCTGAATAACGGCCTGAAAGATTTTAAAGGAAATGTATTTCTCAAATCGCGCGATCACGAATTGGTAGAAACAATTGTGAACCGCGTAATAGAAATTGCTCCGAAAGGAATGTTGGATAAAGAAATGGATTTCGACACTTTTATAAACAGCGAAACAGTGGCGGAACAACAAGTGGAGTTATACAATAAAAAGTAGCCCCCGCTCTTTCCACTCGTTTGAAGAAGCTTCTCCACTGGTCTATGTTTATAGCCTATACACTTCCGCAAGTGTCTGCTTGCACCAATTGCTAAACAAACTTCCTCCCTCTTGTAGGTTGCAGTAGGCACTGGGAATCGCTCGGCTCATTTAGGCAGATTACTGCTGACAGTTTGACCCCGCCCAAGTCATTCAGCAAATGATAATGAATCACTAAGAACACAAAGGATTCACGGTGAACACAAGGGAAACCCATAGTGATCTTTGTGCTTTTATCTTTGTGGCCTTTGTGGTAAGATAGAGTCTTTACACAGAAGGGAAGTAAATGATAGTTGAAAATTATGCGCGGTAGGTAATTCTTAATTGCCCCCCCCTCTTTCCAACAACATAAAGCTGTGTTGCTCTCCGTGATAGTTATTGTAAACCAACACGCGATTCAGTCCGTTTCTATCTCCAATATACTTTACTGCATGTGCCGGAATGCTTTGAGTTTGCAAGAAGTGACAACCCAGCCAAAGAGCAAGAGCCGATGCGGTTTGAAACTCGCCCGTTAGATGTTTAAAGCGGGCAATGGTAGTATTGGGGCCAATTACCTTTTCGCAAGCAGCGTAGTATTTAAAGAATCGCTGATCGCCATTCTCGCCCGAGAGAAACAAGTCAATAGGTTCTGTATCGGAAAGGTGCTGTTGCATAAATTGAGACAGTTGTGCAGCTATCGCTTTCGGTTCCAGCACGTTCAGCAGTTGTATGGCTCGCAACTTGGCTATGGCTTCATCTTTTTTGTGGTTCACTATAAACATGGCAGCGCCTTCGCCCGGCAATGAACCGGGAGTTTCTGTTTGATATAAATCAAGATTAGACACCTCCTCCGTTTTATACCAACCTGCCATTGCCTCCATGCGGTAGTTGCGCACCGATATTTCATCTACCCCGCCAATCAAATAAGAATGTTCGGGGTTTTCGTTGAGCCGCATGATAGCGTCTAACATCACATTCTCAAATGCCAACCCTCGGTGCACGTGAGTGGCGTTGTAGCCGGTGTTCTTCGTAATCATTCCCAGCAAACCGGCAATAGCGTTAAAGGTGCTCTGCACAAAATTGGTAGGTGTTAAGCGACCCTCTTGGTAGTCGAGAATCTGATTCAGGAAAGTAATGCTATCCTCAATGCCGCTGTTAGCAGTGCCGATGATGATGCCGTCTGTCTGGTTATGCTCCAACAACTGCATACCTGTGCCCACGCCCATGCGCAAGGCGCGCCCCATTCTGCGCAACTGCCCGATGGGGATGTTGCTGTACTTCGGTTCAACGGCTAATAGCTGATTATTGTCGGAGCGATTCAAATTTTCCAAGTCCACCTCGTGAAAGGTGGGTTGATGTGATATGCAGGAAGTTTGATGAATGTAGAACATATTCTTTTACACTTTAGAAAACACCAGCGAACTGCAATTGCCTCCAAATCCGAAAGAGTTGCTCATCACATGATGGATGGTTTTCTTCTCGTATTGAGGAACGGGATACAAGCCGGTGGTTTCAATAGGGTGGGAGAAATGAAGGCTTGGATACACCTCCTGATGAATCAGATTTAAAAGGCAGAAAGCTGCTTCAATTCCGCCTGCTGCCCCGAGGGTGTGACCAATGTTGGATTTAGTAGAAGCAAAAGCCGGTGGTGTTTGAAATAAACGCTGCATGGCTATGCTTTCCTTTTCGTCATTGTTCTCAGTGCCCGTTCCGTGAGTGTTGATGAAGTCAATTTGATTTGGTTGAAGGCCGGCTACTTCTAAAGCCTTCTTCATAGCGAGATAAGGACCTTCTCCATTATCTGAAATCGAAGAAGGATGGAAGGCATCGTTGGTGTTGGCCCATCCGCTCAGTTCGGCATATATCTTTTTACCCTTAACCTCTTCTTCTTTTTCTAACACCAGAAAAGCGGATCCTTCTCCGAGATTCAATCCGGAACGTTCGGCATCAAAAGGGCGGCAAGGAGCGGAGGACAGAATATTCAGTGAGTTAAATCCATTGATAGTAAACTTAGCGAGGCTATCTACCCCACCGGCAATCACTCTTTTGGCAAAACCGTTTTGAATTAAACGGGCTCCGTACATCAACGCATTTGCGGAAGAAGAGCAAGCGGTGTTGAAGGTGTCGGTAATTCCTTGTATGCCGTATCGTTTTTGAATGTAAATACTAACCGAGCCAAGATCGTAAGAGTTCAGATAAGCTGAACCCACCTTGTTGTGATTGGCATCGTGGTAAAGTTCATCAGAAATACACATGCCGCCCACAGTTGTGCCGCTGATAAAGCCAGTGTCGAAGGATTGAATTTCTTCGGCTGATAAACCGCTATCAGTGATGGCTTGCTCGAAAGCATGTAGCGCCAACAGTGTAGTTCGGGTCACCCCCGGCTCGCTTACGTTGAGTTGATCTTTGAAATTCTGATTGGTTGTTTTTATTTCTCCAAAGGGGAGTAAAGTGGCGTAGCGGGAATCAAATATTTCAATAGAAGAGAGTGCACACAAACCATCTTTCAATGCTTCGCGGTTTTGGCGAAGAGTGTTTCCCAGCGGAGTAATAATGCCGACACCCGTCACTACAATTTTGCTCATGCCTCGTTCTGCTTCGCTCGTCCTTGTTCAATAAACTCCATCATGCTGTTCACGTCTGTTAGTATTCTTCTTCCCTCTTTTGGGTTTTCAATTTTTAGGCCGTACTCTCTTTCGAGCATTACTACCAGTTCAATAGAGTCAATAGAATCGAGCCCAAGTCCTTCGCGAAACATGGGCATATCATCTTTAATATCATCGGGAGTTACCTGTAGTAAATTCAAGTACCGGATGATGTGTTCTTTCAGTTTGAGTTTTTCTGCCTCTTTATCCATTTCCAATAGTATTAAATTAAGTGTTGTCTTTTCAATCTTATGAGCGAAATTATTTGGAGGGCTAAAATAATTATTACAAGTGGCAGCAAACTGTAGAGAACATCTTTTAGGTGCCCTCCTTCCAGAAATAGGGTGTAGTAGGCTTCGAGGCACCAATGCAGTGGGGATATTTTCATCAACAACCGAAGTGATTCAGGCATGGCAAAGGCCGGAACAATGATTCCTCCAATAGCGGCTAAAATAACTACCGACACGGCTCCAAAGCCGATGGCTTGCTCCATAGTTTTTGCAAATACTCCCACAATGATTCCGTAACTCACCGCACACCATCCGCACACTAACGATACCACTATTAAGCCTATCCAATCGGAGGGCAAGTTTAATCGGGGCAGACCTATTAACGGGAATAAAAAGATACCCAGCGAGAATATAACTACGACTTGCGCAAGAGTCACTCCGATGTATGTGATTTGCTTTGCCAGCAGCACTAAGGTGTAATTAGTCGGTAAGGTTTTAAGGCGCACAAAGCTGCCGCTCAGTTTTTCCTTCACCACATTTGTACTCAGCGAAACCACAATGAAGAACATGGCGAAGATGGTCCATGCCGGTACGTTGTGTTGCGTGGTATTGGGAATCACGATGCTGCCGTTGCGGGCAACGGGTATTTGGCGAATAGCCGAGCGATTATTTAGGATAGATTGCTCTAAGGAGTCAGAAAGTTTTGCATTGTTCAGCGCTTGATATAAGGCTTGCAATACCTCGCGGTTTTCAGTGAACTGCTGCGCGCTTTGCAAGGCTCCTTGCACGGAATAGCGAAAGGACTCTTGTAATACAGGATTGTAAAACATAGTGACCGGAGGCACCTCACCGGTGGCCTTGCTGCTATCACTTTTAGCCGCCTCTATCCCCAACTCATCCAATGCTTTGCCTGCCACCGATTGCGCTTTGTGTTGCACGGCCTGTGAAAAACCATTGGGAATCACCACGGCTACCATGACATCTTTCTTTTGCATGGCAGCGCCCAACTGCTTATCGTTGAGTGTTGAATCTTCGGGGAGTACATCGAACATGCCGATTTTGCGCAAGGCGACTACTAATTGTTGGCTGCCTTCGCCTCCATCGCGGTTGCATATCAGCAGTGGTATTTTGTTATCGTTCACCAACTGAAAGGTGCTGTTTTGAATGCTTGCAATCACCACTACTAACAATACCGGCATGGCAAACATCACCGCCAATCCGGCTTTGTCGCGGATAAGAATGCGCGCATCTTTCAATATGGCTGTCCAGAGTTTAAACATTAGGAGTCGCGATACGATTTGCCGGTCAGTTTTAAAAATAATCCTTCCAGCCCGCCCTGTGGATGAGAGGTGAGCAGCGCATTCAAATCATTGTGTACAATTAATTTTCCGGCATCCATCAGTGCTACCTTCGTGCAAAGGTTCTCGGCTTCACTCATCAGGTGCGAAGTGTAAACCAAAGTAGTGCCGGTTTTATTTAATTCTTTCAAATATTCTACAATGGCATGGCGGGTTTGCACATCCACCCCGGTGGTGGGTTCATCTAAGAAAAGCAGCGATGGTTTATGAATCACTCCGATAGCTAAGTTTACTCTTCCTTTCATTCCACCCGAAAATTTTGACACTGCTTTATCGCGAACGGAAGTCAAGCCCAACACTTCGAGTAACTCATCCGTGCGTTGCTTTATTTCCTGCTTGTTTAACCCGGCCCAGGCTCCGAAAAACTCCAAATTCTCCACCGGGCTTAACTCTTGATAGAAAGAATAGAACTGAGGCACGAAACCAAACATTCGCTTGACTTCCTTCTCGTCTGTGCGAATGTCTTTGCCCATCAAATCTATTTTTCCTTTATCGGCTTTCAACACACCGGTCATTAAGTTGATGAGTGTGGTTTTACCCGCACCATTTGGACCTAATAATCCAAAGCGCTCTCCTTTAGCAATCTCCAGATTAAAATCATCGAAGATTACTCCCGTGTTTTCGGCATATCGAAAGTGAAGATGTTGTATGTGAAGTGCCAGTGACATGGTGTAACTAAAAATTTATAGAAGGAAGTTGAAGTGCTTACCACTTAATTTTTAAAAGTTCTCTGAATGCAATCTGCTCCTTCTCGGCAATTTCCAAAAGATAGTTTCCCATGGTATCAAATTCTTTTTGTCCGCTCAGTCGTCCTTTATAAATGCCTGCGGCCTGCACAGCCGAGTTTCTCCACATGTCGCCAATAGCGGTAAACTCTTTTGAAACTTCTAATAAGGTTTCATTCGGAAGATAGCGATAGGCCTGTTGTAAAAATGCAGCATATACGAAACGAAATCCGGCACCACCGGTACCTATTTCTTCCTGCATACGAACCAATTGAGCCAAATTGGTGCGCGCTCTGCGCTCGCCAACTTCGCCCGGCCATTGTTTTATTTTTTTTGCCACATACTTAATCCCGTTTGTGCCAATGATAGGCACCGGAGTTTCGGCCATAAACCACGCGGCATGTTTTATTCCCTTTTTAATCGCTTTCTTTAGCTGTTCATCACTAACTTGCTTGTGTTCTTTTGGGAAATAAATTTGTCCGTTAGGAGCTAATGCTCCTTTGGTAAAACGGGCTTTCTCTAAGTCGGCAGCACTGATGGTGGTGGCCGTTTCCATGATGGGGTCGCTGACCAAGTAGGTGTCGTTTTCTTTGCCATACACCACCAGATTATGCGCATTAAAATGAAAGCGATATTCCACCGGAAAGTAAGGAAGATAGTACACGCCAACCTGACAACCGGCAGGCTGCCCGTTCTGTAAACATTCATCTAAAAATTGTTGTGCTTTTTCTTTTGAGCGAAAGGTCTTCCGCTCTACCGAAATATCTAAAGCCTTACAAGTTCGCTTAAAAATGGTGCCCGGCATGGAGCGAAAAGAAATAGCCGGGCCATTGCTTATTTTAAGATAAGGGATGTGTATGAAAAAGATACCGGCACCAATACCGAAAGCCAACGGCTCTGTCATTTGATGAACGCCTGCATGTTGCAGTAAATTGGTGGCTACTCCGTTTTCGCAATGCGCTGCCTGAATATGTTTGAATTCAACTTTCATGGGTCTTCTGCACCTGCTCATCAACGAAAAGGAGAAGCGTCAACTTTTATAGGTGGAGAAAACCGAATTAACTCATCGGTGCTGATATTGAATACTTCAGCGTACTTGTTCAGCCTCTTATTCGATAGCTTTTTAAAGATGTGGGGGTTCAGATGTCGCTTGATAGTCCATTGCCAAAAACCGGTATAAGCTGAAAGTGTAGCCAAATCCATCATGTTCAATTCCATATAATAAAGTACGGGGCTGGCTTCGCCCTTTTTTACTTTTTGTCGAGCGCTTTCAATATTCTGTTGTACCTCTTCCCAAGTGATGCCCAAGGCATCAGCCTTTACTTGCCATCCTCTGCTCAATGCTGTTTCATATTCTCCTTTTTCATTGACTGCGTAGCATACCTCTTTAGTAAACTTATCTAATGGACTGGGATCCTGAGGTATTTCGTCTTTTTTCATGCTGTATTAGGCAAAAGTATAAGCGCTCAAAAAATTTTAAAAAGGAATTATCAGCAAACGGTTAACAGGGCATAAACGTAAGAGAATCGAGCACTTTCCGGAACCATCAGCAAAAGCTTTTGTCCTTTTTGCAGTTTACGACTTTCCATTAACTCATCCACCATCAGATACACGGAGCCTGCTCCCACATTCCCCACATAGCTCAGGTTGATACACCATTTTTCTGCGGGTATGCCCATCCCGTTCTCTTCTAATTTAGCAGCGATTTTTTTTCGGAAAAACTCACTTGAAATGTGTGGGATAAAGTAGTCCACTTCATTCACGCTAAACTTCTTTTTATCCAATATTTTTTTTAGTGTTTCATACCCTAATTGTACAATGTGCTTATCTAAAAGTTTCACATCTTGCTTCATGCTCAAGGTGCTATTCATCGCTATTTCGTGCGAGGTGAAATCCATATAGCTCTTCAAGGTGCCATCGGGTTGTTTTTCGCTGGCCATATACATACAAGTTTCCACCTGATGAGCATACGAGGCACTTTCTATCCATTCTATTCTAAGGCTAACTCCTTCTGTGTTGGGTTTATTACTCACCAGAAACGCACCGGCACCGTCTGAAAGCATCCAGCGAAGGAAGTCCTTATCAAAAGAAAGAATAGGGTTTTCCTGTAACATCGCCAACTGCTTCGCTTCATCTTCAAACGTATCGGCAGAAAGCACGCGCGATACCCTTTCTGAACCGGTGACTACTGCTTTTTGAGCGCCTCCACTTTTTATTGACAGATAAGCATATTTCAGGGCATACATCCCCGCACAGCAATTTGCAGCAGGTGAAATTACTTCAATGGCTTCCGTATCGGGCAACCATCCGTGAATCATCACGGCATGGGAAGGCATCATTTGGTCAGGGGAGGAAGTGCCACAGGAAAGTAAGTCCACTTCTTTTATTTCATTAGGGTCAGCTTCAAAAAGATTTTTGATGGCGAGTGCCGCCATTTGTGCATTGGTGTGAGTGGGGATCCCACCTTTTTTAAGCGCATAAAATCTTCGCTTAATGCCGTTGTTGCGAAGCACAATAGCTTTCGACTTGCTTTTTCTTCCATTTATCAAACCCATGTATTCTTCCATCTCTTCGTTAGAGACAGGTTGGTTAGGGAAAAAATGGGCTGTTCGTGTTATGTAAACCTCACTCAATGACATTCTGCTTTTAATTATGCGACCCCTATGCTTACTCTTTTTTCAAAATACGAGGCGCGGCAAATATAACATGCCACCGCAAAAAGTTCTGAAAATTATTGCTAATGCTAAGATAGTTTCGTTCAGTTGGTCGCCATCTGTTGGTGTAATGTAGTGATATCATGAATTATTATCTGGTCTAAGAGGTTGTTTGGAGATAATCAAAAGTGGAGAGGAGAACGCTTCATTGTGAGCGTTTTTATATAATTGCATATAGGAGAATTGCGAATTTCAAGACTATTCTTAACAAGCAAGCTACTTCGCTTTGCTCTGTATATTTTTTTGTGGAATACTGACAAATGATTCATCCATCATTTCTGTAAGGAAAACGAAAAAATCGTTTTTTTTTAAGACCGTTAAAGTTTTAAGTTTACTACCGCTGATGAAACGCCTATACTTTATAATTTTTGCACTTGGTTTACTTGCCACAGCAATGGCACAAGCTGATGGACAGCGCGGGGCAGTAGTCACCAACACAACTCCCGCCCCCACTGGAAAGGTATATGCGTTAGTAGTCGGCATTTCGAAATACAGCCAAGTGGTGGAGTTGAAATATGCCAACCGGGATGCCGATGCCTTTGTGGATTTTCTGGAGTCGAAAGCAGGGGGAAGTGTGCCGCCTGACAACATTAAAAAGTACACCGATCAGGATGCTACCCGCGCCAATATCTTCGATGAACTGTATTATCTCAAGTCTATTATTCAACCAGGCGACTTACTCTATTTTTATTTTGCGGGACATGGGGATATAGAGCAAGACTTGTCGGAAGGGGAAGATGCCTTACTGCTGCTGGCAAAATCATTACCAAAAAACTATCTGAGCGGAAGCGAATTTATTGAGTTGGATAAACTGCGATCCTACATCAGCAACTTTGCTAAGAAGGGGGTAAATGTGGTGTTTATTGCCGATGCCTGCCACAGTGGCGCGATGTTGAGCGGAGGTGCCAGCGGAAGAGAAAGAACTCTTCATGCATTGGAAGAAACATGGGGAAATGAAATTAAGTTCCTTTCCTGTCAGCCCAATGAAGTGAGTGAGGAAAATACAAAGTGGGGAGGTGGTCGCGGCATCTTTTCATACACTTTAGAAGAAGGGTTAAAAGGATTAGCCGATAAGAACGGAGATAGTGTAGTAACGGTAGGAGAGATTAAACGATACCTCGAATCGGAAGTAGCGAGGCAAACAGATGATTCGCAGAACCCGGACGTAAGAGGCGATCCTAAACGAGCCATTGCCAAAGTGGATATGGATGTGTTGCTGGCTTTAAGAAGTGAAAAGCAGAAAGCGCTGCCACAAATGATAGCCATGAACACCGGGCGATCAGCAGAGGATAATTTATTAGCTAAAGCCTCTCCGGAGGTGAAGGAAATATATCATCAATTTACCACTGCCATTGATAAAGGAGATTTACTGCATCCGGAAGGAAGTTCAGCAATGGATTTATTTAATCAACTGAGCAAATTGGAGGCTCCTGCTGAACTGAAGCGAGTGGCAAAACGCAATTTTGTTTCTTCTCTTCAGGATGGAGCGATGTTATTTATCCAAAATCAGTTAGGAGGAAAAAAGGATGTGGACGACTTTAACGAGAAGGTGGTGAATGAACAGTTAGCGAAGTGGAATTCAGCGATCGAAAATTTAGGGGCAGCGATTCATATACTGGGAGAAGATCACTACTTAACTCCATCGTACAAGGCTCGCAAATTATATCTTGAGGCGTATGTATTGTATTTTAAAATCAGCAGTTATACCAGAGAATACACCACAGCCAATCGCGATTCATGTATTGAGAAATTAGAACAGGCGGTGCAATTAGAAGAGAATGCCAGCTATGCTTATTATTTATTGGGAGAGGTTTACTCTTATGTGGGCAGAGAGCAAAAGGCGATACTCAATTATGAGAAATATTTGAAACTAAATCCGAATGACGGATATGCTTTTATCAATTTAGCTTCGCTGGCGCGCAGAGAGGGCAACCTGAAAAGAGCAGACAGTTTGGTAGCCGTTGCGGTGAAAGTAGGCTCTACTCTTAAAGACGAATTTACCGATTATGTAGCCGGTTATTATTACAACTGGGAAGACTATGACAGTGCGAAAGTGTATTACAAAAAGGCTATCGAATATAATCCTAAACTGATGAGCTCGTATCTGAACCTCGGAGTAATTACGAAGATGGAGAAAGATTACACCAATGCCGAAAAGTATTACTTGAAAGCATTAGAGATTGACTCTACTTATGCCTGGGCCTATAATAATTTAGCGAATGTGTATTCCGTACTTAAGAAGCCTGAAAAAGCGATTGAATATTACGCGAAGGCTATCCGCTACGATTCTTCCTATCATGTGGCCATCACTAATCTTGCTATACAGTATGAAAATATGAAGGAATATGACAAGGCTAATCGTTTGTACCACCTTTCCAAATCCATCGAACCTTATTATTCTAGCACCTACTACGGCATCGGAAATATTCATTATAACCGGGCTAATTACGACTCTGCTATTCTGTATTATTATTACT
Organism: Sphingobacteriales bacterium; assembly: GCA_018262795.1. Lineage (GTDB taxonomy): Bacteria > Bacteroidota > Bacteroidia > Chitinophagales > LD1 > Bog-950. The sequence goes on from JADFDM010000002.1 coordinate 110,740, forward strand.
GCACTCGCTTAGATACCGGAGATGCGAAAGCCTATTACTGGTTGGGTAAATCATACGAAATGAAAAAGGATGTAGAGGATGCTTTGTATTACTACCAAGAGGCCACCGCGCACGATACCGCTTATGCTGCTGCTTGGAACGCTATCGGGAATGTGTATTACAATCAGAAGGAGTATGATAAAGCAATATTGTATTATAGCATGGCGGTGGTCATAGATACTGCAGAGGCTGCTTATTGGACAAATTTGGGAAAGGCCTATCAGTATTCGGATAGCGTGGATCTTGCTCTAAGGATTTTCACCAACAAGGCACTGCGAATAGATTCTACCTATTCGACTCCTTATATTCAAATAGGGAATATCTTTTACGACAGCAGTGAATATAAATTAGCAGCCGGGTATTATCTAAAGGCCTTGCATTTCGACAGCACCTCTGTTACCGCACTTTATAATTTGGGTTTGATATGCGATAACCTACACCAATACGATACTTCTATTTATTACTATCGGAAAGTTTTGAAATTAGATTCGACTTATTTAAATGCTTACAGTTCCTTAGCCGAAGCTTATAATAAGCTTCAACAAAATGACAGCAGCAAGTATTATTATCTGCTCTCTTTAAAGTATGATACAACTTTTAGCCGCGATGTTTACTACAATCTGGGCAACATCTGTTATTTGCAAAAGGATTCAGCGGATGCGGTGAAGTATTTTAAAAAGGTGTTGGAGCGCACGGAGGATGCTATCACCAGTTATATGCTGGGTACGGTATATCAGGAGGGGGGTAATTTTGAGGAGGCGCGTAAATGGTATCTGCCCATTGAAAATGATAAAGTATTCAGACCCTATGTGCTTTCTCAATACGGCTATATGGAAGAATTGGATAGCAACTATGAGAAATCGCTTGATTATTACAAGCAGTCATTAAGCCTAGATTCGGCATCTGTTTATTCATGGCTGCGGATTGGTTATTTGCTCGGTTATTATTTGAAGAACCCACAGGAAGGCAAACTTTACATTGATGTCGCCTTACTTTTAGACACTGCGAATAAAAACCAGAGCTATACCTACATGGCCAGCAATTACTTTTTGATGGGCGACACTGCCACTTCCTTACAATGGTATTTCAAAGCAATTGAAAAAAATCCGAACGACTTGCAGGCTGTCTATAATATTGGATGTATTTACTCCCTTACAGGGAATCCAACAGAAGCCTTAAAGTATCTGGAGAAGAGTTTTATGCAGGGGTACGATAACTTCGATCATATAGCCATAGATACCGATCTCGACAATATCCGAAATCTGAAGGAGTTCAAAGCGCTGGTGAGCAAATACAAAGCGAAGAAGAAGAAAGGATAAAAATTATTCCTCCTTACACATAGTGTTTATTTTACTTCTCCGGGTCGGCTTCTTCTTTCTTAAAATCTAATGAAACAGAATTGACGCAATAGCGCACTCCTGTTTCAGTGGGGCCATCATCGAAAATATGGCCTAGATGCGAGCCGCACCGGGCACATAAAATTTCAGTGCGGATCATTCCGTGTGATTTGTCGGTCTTCGTTTTAATATGCCCACCTGCTACTTCGCGATCGAAACTGGGCCAACCGCAGCGCGAATCAAATTTCATATCAGATGTAAACAGTTCATTGCCACAAGCCGCACATACATACACTCCCTTCTCTTTGTTTAGGTAATACTTCCCGGTAAAAGGCGCTTCGGTGCCAGCTTCGCGCAATACCGAATATTGATTGGGTGTCAAAATCTTTTTCCACTCTTCTTCTGAGTGTTCCACTTTCGTTGTGTCCTTGTTATCGCTCATGGTAATTTGTTTCTCTGGTAATTGTTTATCGGTTTTGAAATCTTGTTGTCCGCAGGAATGGAGGGCAGTGCCAGCCAATACAAAAATTAAAATACTTGCTTTCATCGTCCGAGATTTGCTATTTAGTCGCTGAATACAACGCAAACTTACAGGTATCTGAATGCCTAACAGTTTTTTAATTTCATTGTTCTATGTTCAATAAAGTTTCTTCTTACCTGCGGCAGATAGCCGGGCTTAAAACATCCCTTGCCGCCCTGTTATTTTATAGTTTTTTTGGTTTTTACATTATGCCACATGGTGCCAAAATGGTTTCAATGTTTGCCGGGAAACCGGTGCAGTTATTTGACCTTCAGTTCTGCTATTCTCCCTCACAGGCAATGGAAATACTTTCAGACTATAATGAACCCGCCCGAAAGTTTGCCGCCACCTTTAGCTATTTAGCCGATACCGTGTATCCCGTAGCCTACACCTTTCTGTTTGTAATGGCTTTGGCTTGGGTGTTTAAGAATATTCGCAATTTGCCCCCTTTGTATCAGCACATTCATTTGTTCCCTGTGTTGGCAGCGGTGGCAGATTTAATAGAGAATGCTTTTGTGGGAGCAATGATGCATAGCTACCCCGACATCAGCGATAGCATCGTATATACGGCTTCTTTTTTCACTTCTGCCAAGTGGTGTTTGGTAGCGCTGCAAACTATTATTTTAGTTGGCGGCATTGTTCAACTGCTGGTACAGCGTTTTCAGCGAAGTAAATAAGTAGAGTAATGAAACCCTGCTGCGGCTTGTCAGCGAAACAAAAATTACTAAGTTTGGTACCTTAGTTTTTATCATTTGCTTATGCGGAATATCTTGATTATTGCACTTGCGCTGGCCACTTCATTGATGGCATATTCGCAAGGAACCTTTATTCCGCTCGGCTCTGATGCTTACAACATCATTGACCGGATGGATATAAAATACAGCAAAATACTTCCGGTGACTCACACAGGCGATCAACCCTATTTTCGGGGAAAGGCTGCCAACTTTGCCGAGACGCTGCTGCTTTCCAATCTCCGCTTCAATAAAGTGCAGCAGTATCAATTAAAATGGCTGGTGGATGAAGATGCGGATTGGTTAGACAGCCTCACCAGCAAAACCCGCAGGCCTCTATGGAAGTTTTACAGAGAGCCGGCCAGTTTTCTTCATGTTACCTCTAAAAAGAAAAATTTATTTGACATCCGACTCAACCCTGTGTTCGATTTGAAAGTGGGAGTGGAGTCGTACGATAAGCGCTTTGTTTTCTCCAGTGTGCGCGGTCTTGAAGTACGCGGAAATATTAAGCGGATTTTTAGTTTTTACTTCAATGTGTTGGGCAATGCGGCCCGCTTGCCGCATTATGTAGAGAATAAAATCAACAGCCGAAAGTATAAGAACATTGACGGGATAGACGATTACCTCTATGTGCCGGGGCAGAGTTATTGGAAGGATTATTCCTCCAAGATATTTAAGTTCAATGATGGGATTGATTACTTCGATGCACGGGGGTATATCAACGTAAACGTGTTGAAGTATATCAACGTTTCGTTTGGACGCGATAAATTCTTTATTGGCAACGGGCAGCGCTCCTTCTTCCTCTCCGATAATTCAGCCCCTTATCTTTTTCTGCGCACCGACATTGCTTTCTGGCGGGTAAAGTACACCAGTTTGCTGGCCGAGTTGAATGGCCAATACGTTCGCGGAGTTGACAATCTGCTTCCCAAAAAATATATGGCGGTGCATCATCTGAGCATACAAGCTACTCACTATCTCAACTTCGGATTGTTTGAAGGAGTGGTGTCGCAGCGCAGCAATCACTTTGAATTGCAATATTTGAATCCGATTATTTTCTATCGGGCTGTAGAGCACGCTATCGGCAGCCCCGATAACGTGTTGCTGGGAATAGATCTCAAGGTAAATCTGTTTAACCACTTACAGTTTTACAGTCAGTTTGTGCTCGATGAATTTAACTTCAAGAATTTCACTAAACACAATGGTTGGTGGGCAAACAAGTGGGCGCTGCAAGTGGGTCTTAAATACATAGACATTGTGCCGAATTTGGATGCGCAGTTTGAGTTTAACATGGCGCGTCCGTTTATCTATACTCACGGGGCAGGTATTAACTACAGTAACTACAATCAGCCTTTGGCACATCCGCTTGGAGCTAATTTTTACGAAGCTATTATCAACTTACATTATCAACCTATCCCACAGTTTGCTATGAACCTGAAATACATGGTGGCTCGCGTGGGGGATGATACTTTGAAAAACGGAGCACTGACCAATTACGGGGGCGATATTCTTCGCAACACCAATGGCGGCACTACGGTAACGCAGGAATACAATAACAAGATAGGGCAAGGTGCTCGCGGCACCGTTAACTACTTTCACTTTACGGCCAGCTACCAGCCCTGGCATAATATCTATGTAGAAACTGAAATGATTTACCGCAGCAAGGGTAGTCAAAAGCCGCAAAACCCCGCATCGGTAGCGCTACTGCAAGATGAATCTTCCTTTGTTTTTCTACTGGGAGTGCGAATGAATATTGGTATGCGGAAGTATGAGTTTTAGAAGAATATAGGATAGATATTAGAAGAAAGATGTTAGACGAAAGACAACAGACTTCTAACTTTTAATTACTAACTACTCTCTACTTATTTATTACTCACTACTTATATTCCGCCACTTCTTGTAACACCTGCTCCACAAACTCCCCCAACTGTTTTACTCCCTGATCGCCATGACCCTGTCTGCGAATCGCAACGGTTTTGTCGGCTGCTTCCTTTTCGCCTACTATGAGCATGTAAGGCACTTTGCGCAATTCTGTATCGCGAATTTTCTTCCCTATCTTCTCGGGACGCTGATCTAATGTCACTTCTAATTCGTTTTGGCGCAGTGTGGACTGCACTTCTTTGGCATACTCTAAATATTTATCGCTGATGGGCAGCACCGCCACTTGCTCGGGCGCTAACCACACCGGAAATTTTCCGGCATAGTGTTCTAGTAGAAAGCCAATAAAGCGTTCGTGGGTACTCAGTGGTGCGCGGTGAATAATCAGCGGACGTTCTTTCTCATTCTTCTCGTTGGTAAACGAAAGATCAAAACGCTCAGCTTGGGCAAAGTCCACCTGATTGGTAGCAATGGTAAACTCACGACCAATGGCGCTCCATATTTGAATATCAATCTTAGGACCGTAAAAGGCGGCTTCATCCGCCACTTCTACAAATGGAAGTCCCGATTTCACCAATACCTTGCGCACCATCTCCTCGGTTTCTTTCCACATTTCAGCATTGTCAATGTATTTCTGGCCCAGCTTCTCCGGAGCATGAGTGCTGTAACGCATCTGGTATTTATCTATCCCAAATATTTTGAAATACTTTACATACAACTCGTTCACCTTCATAAACTCTTCTTCAAATTGTGCACGGGTGCAGTAGATGTGGGCATCATTCATTTGCAAGCTGCGTACGCGCATCAGTCCAAACAACTCACCGCTTTGCTCATAGCGGTAGCAAGTGCCATATTCGGCAAATCGCTGCGGCATGTCGCGGTAACTCTTAGGTGTAGCTCCAAAAATTTTGTGGTGGTGTGGGCAGTTCATCGCCTTCAGGTAATACTTTGTGCCTTCCATCTCCATCGGTGGAAACATACTCTCGGCATAGTACGGCAGGTGACCGCTGCGGATGTATAAAGCCTCTTTGGCAATGTGTGGACTTTTTACGCGCACATAGCCCTGCTCGTGCTCGTTTTTCTTGGCAAGAGCTTCTAACTTTTCAATGATAGCCGCGCCTTTAGGCAGCCACAACGGAAGTCCCGGCCCCACCTCATCATCGAAGGTGAATATCTCTAAGTCTTTGCCGAGCGTGCGGTGATCGCGCTTCTTGCGCTCTTCTAAAAGCGCCAGATATTCATCCAACATGCTTGCCTTCGGGAAGGTGATGCCGTAAATTCGAGTCAGTTGTTTGTTTTTTTCATCGCCTCGCCAGTAGGCTCCGGCAATACTTAACAGCTTAATACTTTTGATGTAAGAAGTGGAGGGAATATGCGGCCCGCGGCACAGGTCGGTAAAGTTGCCCTGTTGGTAGAAAGTGATTTCGCCATCCTTCAAATCCTGCAACAATTCAATTTTATAAGGATCGTTTTTTTGGGTGAAATAACTAATGGCATCGGCCTTGCTCACCTCGCTGCGGATGTATTTGCTATCCTTGTTGGCCAGTTCCTTCATCTTGATTTCGAGTTGCTTCAGTTCCTCTTCAGTAAGTTTGCGGCCTCCGAGGTCAATATCGTAATAAAAACCTTCATCAATCGGAGGACCAATGCCGAACTTCACATCGGGGAAGGTTGCTTCCAAGGCTTCGGCCATCAGGTGCGCACTCGAATGCCAAAAGGTTTTTTTGCCCCATTCATCTTCCCATTTTAAAAGTTTAAGAGTGGAATCTTTGGTAATGAGCCGAGTAAGATCCCATACTACCCCATTCACTTCGGCACTCAATACATTTCTTGCCAGCCCGGGGCTGATGCTCATGGCCACGTCATAGGCACTCACGGCATTTTCGTATTCGCGGAGGCTGCCATCTGGTAGAGTAATCTTTATCATTTTGAATTGCTGATTTTAGTGTTCAATCTTTAGATAAATAAGAGTCGCGAATATAGAGAATGTATGGATTTGGCAGGCATCCGTATTTTAGTCAGCACAGGCAATATAGTGACGCTAACATTGCGTAACAAAAAAATCAGTAGCAACATTAGTGTGAAGGGAATGGAGATAATCCATAATGGCCAACGGATTGGTAAAATATTAAAAAACCTCGCAGTTTCTTGAGAGCTGCGAGGTTTTACTTTTAGGACGAATTTGTATTCGCTCTTTGTTGTAGCTTATCTAATGCTATTGCACTTTCATTACCTTCGCATTCCATACGCCTTGTGTAGTTTGGATACGCAGTTCGTAGGCTTCACTCGCTAACTGATCTAACGAAAGTGAATATACCTGCGGCATATTTTTCAGATGAATATCTCGAACTAATTTACCCGTTAGATCATACAATTGAATCTGCACAGTTCCGCTGATACTTCCCACTGACTGAATATACACTACATCTGAAGCGGGGTTAGGGAACACTTTGATACTACTATTTGCCAGATGATTGCTGATCGAAGTGTACACAAAGTTGAAGCAGCCCGAAGTGTCGGAACAACTACCTTGAGTAAGAATCACGGTATAAGAGCCGGAGGAGGTCGGTGTAAATGTTTGACCGGTAGCACCTGCGACAACTGTGTTAGTGGAGCAATTATACCATTGATACGAAGCTGCTGAATCATTGGCCGCAAAGGTGGTTCCATTGAAAGTAACAGAAGTATCAATGGAAGAATTCACGGTTACCATCTGTACGCATGAAGCGGTGTTGCCGTAATGGTCGGTAGCTGTCCAAGTAACTATCGTAGTTCCAACTGGGAACACCGAAGGGGCATCGCTCGTCACTGTGTCTATTCCGCAATTGTCCAAAGCAGTAGGTGTGCTAAGGTTTACATTACTGGCAGAACACTGTCCGGCATCTGCCTCGGTAACTACATCTAAAGGACAGAGAATGCTTGGCGCAATGGTATCCAATACCGTTACCGTAGTGCTGCAAGAAGAAGAATTACCACTTGAATCGGTGACGGTTAATATGACTGTATTTGCCCCGGTGTTAGCACAAGTGAAGGCAGTTTGAGAAGCAGACAGAGAAGCAATGCCACAATTATCAGCACTACCTCCATCAATAGCAGCAGCAGCGATGGAAGCATTCCCGGTCGCATCTAAATACACAGTTGCACTTTGGCAAACAGCTGTTGGCGCAATGGTATCCAATACCGTTACCGTAGTGCTGCAAGAAGAAGAATTACCGCTTGAATCGGTGACGGTTAATATGACTGTATTTGCCCCGGTGTTAGCACAAGTGAAGGCAGTTTGAGAAGCAGACAGAGAAGCTATGCCACAATTATCAGCACTACCTCCATCAATAGCAGCAACAGCGATGGAAGCATTCCCGGTCGCATCTAAATACACAGTTGCACTTTGGCAAACAGCTGTTGGCGCAATGGTATCCAATACCGTTACCAATTGGGTGCAGGTAGCCGTGTTGCCGTGAATATCTGTGGCGATCCAAGTGACGGTAGTAATACCTTTTGCAAAAACCATTGGCGCATTGTTAGTGACTGTATCCACTCCACAATTATCACTCACTGATGGAGTTCCCAAGACTACTCCACTCGCTGAGCACAGACCTGAATCTGTACTAACCGTTATATCACCCGGGCAGGTAATATGCGGTGGCTGATTATCTGTTACCGTTACATTTTGAGTGCAAGTAGCCGTATTCCCGTTTACATCGGTGGCAGTCCATGTTACGGTAGTAATGCCTACCGGGAATGTAGCCGGGGCATCACTGGTGATGCTATCTATTCCACAGGCATCGGTTGCAGTAGCAGTAATTGGGCCTATAGAAAAATTGGATATTACCGTGGTTGCGGCTCCGAAGCTATTGTCAGTTGAATTAATGCTGAAGCCAAATAGATCACCGGGTTGGACACTAACAGTAGCACTGCCATTTCCCGAAATGCCGGAGTTAAAGAGGGGAGTAAATACTCCATTGAGAATATAACCGAACGGATCGTAAAGCGCATCCTCATCCACAGTACTGTAGCTCCAGTTAAAGGTAATCACTCCACCACAAGTAGGGCTTATCTGATAGTTCGTGTAAGAAAAGTCAGCCGAACCGTTATCACTTCCTGTTAAGGTAACCGAAGCCGGAGCAGTCGAAGTGTTTACACTTCCGGTCCCTCCATTAGTGTTTGTCAAATTCCAATTAGCCGGGGAGTAGTTTCCTGCAAAGTTGCTCTGTGGGCTGCAAGAAGGTGGTGCGGTTGCTGTGCATAATCCTGAATCCGCTAGTAAAGTTATATCAGCCGGGCAGGTAATAAGAGGTGGCTGATTATCTGTTACCGTAACATTTTGGGTGCAGGTAGCCGTATTCCCGTTTACATCGGTAGCAGTCCATGTTACGGTAGTAATGCCTACCGGGAATGTAGCCGGGGCATTGTTGGTAATAGTATCTATCCCGCAGCTGGAGGTAGTGGAAACAGAGTCTATATAAAAATTGGATATTGCTACGGAAGGGGCACCGCCTACATTATCCAATGTGTAAACACTAAAACCAAATACATCACCAGGTTGAACCGAAACGGTAGCACTGCCATTTCCCACAATGCCGTAACTGAAAAGAGGAGTAAATACTCCATTGAGAATATAACCGAACGGATCCCAACTTGCATCCTCATCCACTGTGCTGTAGCTCCAGTTAAAGGTAATCACTCCACCGCAAGCGGGACTTATTTGATAATTCGTGTACGAATTAGCGGATGAACCGTTATTGCTTCCGGTTAAGGTAACCGAAGCAGGAGCAGCCGAAGAGTTTACACTTCCGGTTCCTCCGTTAGTATTTACCAAAGTCCAATTAGCAGGGGCGTAGTTTCCCGCAAAGTTACTTTGTGGACTACAAGAAGGTGGTGCCGTTGCTGTGCATAATCCTGAGTCGGTCTGTAGGGTTAACGCAGCGGGGCAATTAATAGTTAAAGTGACGGAAGCTTGGCTTTCAAAAGCTCCAATATCTTTTCTCCCAGCATATACAGATTCCCCTCGTTGGTCGGCACTCACATCTGCGGGATCGGCTGCATTGTAAGCCGGGCTACAAGGAGCTATGGCCATGGTTAGAGTTGAGCCACCATTATCAGATAGTGTATCTAACATGGGGTTAATAGGGTTAGCGGTGCTGCCTAATAAGTTGCCATTACCTGAGGGTAGTCCGAAATCTGTATTATCGCCTATGAGATTATAAGAAAGAGCTCCGAAAAGGTTGCTACCGAGGTTATCAACATCAGGCCCGGTGGTGGCGCTGTTTCCTGCTATCATAGAATTATTGATAGATAGATTACTGTATTGTAATTCTATGGCACCTCCTTTGGTAGCCGTATTGTTGGTGAACGTACTGTGGTTAATAGTTAGGGTCGAACCACTTTGGAAAATAGCTCCCCCTATTGCCCCGGATACAACATTGTTTCCGGTGAAAGTGCAATTATCAATCGTTAAGGGGCCGTAAAAATTGGTAATCGCCCCACCATAGTTGCTTCCGGTATTACTGTTGTTTGCAAAGGTGCAATTAGTAAAGTGGAGAGGCCCTTGATAGTTGTGTAATACCCCTCCATCCGAAGAAACCGTATTATTATAAAACCCACAATTTACTGCGGTAACTGAACCTTTGTTATTATCACATACGCCCCCATCAATGGCTTGATTATCTTTAAAATTACAATTCGATAGCGAAAGAATACCTCTGTTTAGAAATACACCACCTCCTAAGTAGAATCCTCCAAAACTTTGCATCGTTATGCCACTCATTGCTACCGTAATACCGGTGTCTATGATGGCTAATCGGTCATAGCTGCTCTCTATAATAGTATTGTTTACCCCATTGCCAATAAATGTGAGGTTTTTATTGAAAGGGATATAACCCGATATCACGATGGAGCTACCATTAATACCGGAATCAAAAACAATAGTATCGCCCGAAGCGGCATTGGTTACCTGCTCCCGTAAACTGCCCGATCCGGAGTCAGCGGTGTTTAATACCGTAAAGGTAGCTGCCGATGAAATAACGGTAAATAATGTCAAAAACACAGTGAGTGTTACTGCAAATAATTTAGCAGGCGTAGATGCTTTTTCCATTAAATTTAATTTTCTCGATGTCCTAAAAAGAGGAGTCAAAAATAAATCTTTGGCTTTATTTTTCCACTGCATCAATATTTTATTTATTCGTATAAACATTTTTTAACCGAGTTTAAGCCTTGAAATATACCGTAAGTGAATTTTTAATTAGATGGGTAATTCTTCTTCTATAGTTTCTTCCCAGCGCTCACTTTAGAAACCCTTTATTTGTTGATAGTTCATGGTCAAATACCCTTGTAAGCGGGCAACTTATTTATTTGATGGTCGTGCAGGTATGCTAAAGGCGGGGTATCACTTATCACCGAATTGCAGCCTTTTATGACAGCATGTAATACTTAATAGCAAGCATCCCCATTATTGTCATTATTGCTATCGAAGTGACCAAGACATAACGTGAAAAAAAATACAACAACAGCATCAGTAGCAGTGAAATTGAGGTCATCATCGCAGCAATCGCAAACGGTTTTATATCTGCAAAGAGCAGCGGAGTGGAAGAGTAGTATTGTAAACGAAATAACTCTCCAATAGTGCGGATAAGCGCCAGCAAAAGAATGATAATTGCTATCTGCGAAGTAAGTAGTTCCCGCTTTTTCATAGTATGCTATTAGTGACCCCAAACATAAGTATTGCTAATTTATGGAGTGAAATTTTGCAGGCTACGATGAAATAATCCCTTTATAGTTTTAGAATCGTTTGCTAATTCCCAATCCTCTTTTTTTCTTGTGGATCCTTAGTAATCCGAGGTTTTGCAACCCTGTGAGTCAAACCCCATTGCTTTCAACTTAATGACGATGTAGTGGAGGTCGGGATAGGAAAACATATTTTGGGATTAGGAAATTACAGAAGAGGCCTTATTTTTGCGCCCTCAAATTTTATTCAGCCTTCGCTGATATTTTTATTTGAATTCCGTAAAATTCAACCCATAAACAATGAAACTCTCCAGCTTTAATTTCAACCTGCCAAAAGAATCTATCGCTATGTATCCGGCTAAAAACCGAGATGAAAGCAAATTGATGGTGATAGATCGCAAGACCCAAAAAATAGAACACAAGAAATTTTCTGATGTGCTGAAATACTTTGGCGAAGGCGATGTGCTTATTTTGAACAATACCAAAGTGTTTCCTGCCCGCTTGTATGGAACTAAAGAAAAAACGGGTGCCAAGATTGAAGTGTTCCTGCTTCGTGAGTTGAATGCCGGCCAGTTTCTGTGGGATGTACTGGTAGATCCTGCTCGAAAAATTCGCGTTGGGAATAAACTGTATTTCGGAGCCAATGATGAACTGATAGCAGAAGTAGTGGACAATACCACTTCTCGCGGAAGAACCATCCGTTTTCTTTTCGATGGGGAGCATGATAAATTCAAGAAAATATTGTATGGTTTGGGTGAAACCCCACTTCCCAAATACATTAAGCGAGATGTAGAGCCTTTAGATGCCGAGCGCTTTCAAACTGTTTTTGCTCGTGAAGAGGGGGCTGTAGCGGCTCCTACTGCGGGGATGCACTTTAGCCGAGAGTTGCTCAAACGGATGGAAATTAAAGGAGTTGAATTGGCCGAAGTTACCCTGCATACCGGCTTGGGCACTTTCCGCACAATTGATGTAGAAGATCTGTCGAAACATAAAATGGATGCCGAGGCAATTATCATTCCGGAGAGAGCGGTAAAGGTGGTGAATGAAGCGAAAGCTAATTTGAAAAAAGTATGTGCCGTGGGTACCACTTCTATGCGAGCCATAGAGTCGGCAGTATCAGCCGATGGACACTTGAAATCTTATAGCGGTTGGACTAATCTTTTCATTCATCCTCCTCATGATTTCAGTATTGCCAACACGATGATTACTAACTTTCATCAACCCAAATCGAGTTTGATGATTATGGCCTGTGCTTTTGGCGGTTATGATTTGATGATGAAAGCGTATGAAGTTGCGCTAAAAGAAAAATACCGATTTCTTACTTATGGTGATGCTATGCTGATTCTATAAAAGAACTAATTTCCCGAAACAGAAAAGCCGCTCTATTGGGCGGCTTTTCTGTTGTATAGAGTTGAGGTTAATGTTCGTCTTCATTAAAAAAGAAATCCTCTTTGGTGGGATAATCCGGCCAAATATCTTCTATCCCTTCGTACGTTTCTCCGTCATCATCCAGTTCCTGAAGGTTTTCTACAACTTCTACCGGAGCTCCTGCACGGATAGCAAAGTCAATTAATTCATCTTTGGAGGATGGCCAAGGGGCTTCTTCAAGGTATGATGCTAATTCAAGTGTCCAAAACATAGGCTTGCCTTTTTTGTTCAGCGCGCAAAAGTAATTTTTTCCATTTATCACCCAAGACCTTTAAAAAAAAATTGAGCAGTTTGTTTACAATATGTTTCTATCTCGGTTTTCTGCAACGTTCCGTGAGATATATTAGACACGTTTTCATTTTTCAACAATAAACTTTTTTAAAAGGCATTGTGACTGTAAGCAGATTGAAATAAGTTTGACCTTTCAAATTACATCTTTTGTCAGCAGGAAAAGGAACTTCTTACTTCTACGCCATCTTCGGAATCACCATGGTCATTTTTATGTTGGGCATTGCCGGAGTGATTATTCTGGAAGCGAAAAAGACCTCCACTGAATTTAAAGAAAACTTAAATGTAGAGATTGTGCTGAGCGAAGGAATAGGCTTAGATAGTATTGCCGGTATTCAAAGCACCATCAAAGGCAAAAAGTATGTTAAAAGTATTCGCTTCGTATCGAAAGATGAGGCTGCTAAAACACTACAGCAAGATCTCGGAGAAGATTTTCTCGACATATTGGGATACAACCCACTCTACAATTCTTTTCTGATCAATGTGTATGAAGATTATTCTAATGAAGAGGCGTTTGAGAAAATGAGTGTAGAGTTATCGGGGCTGGCAGGAGTGAAGCAAGTAAATTTTCAAAAGAACATTTTACAATCGCTCAACAAAGTTGCAGGAAGGGCCTCCCTCATTGTGCTGGTAATAGCCGGATTGCTGCTGGCTTTTGCTATCTCTCTTATCTTTAGCACTATCCGTATGGCTATGTTCTCCAGACGATTTACCATTAAAACCATGCAGCTTTTTGGCGCTACCCGCTGGTTTATTATTCGACCGTTTTTAGCGAAGAGCCTCCTGAACGGATTGCTCAGTGGGTTGATAGCTTGTACGTTTCTTGCTGCTCTCGTTTTCTATTTTGACTACACTATTCCTGAACTTGGTTTGAAAGGTGATTTGGTTACATTTGCCACGCTTTTTGGAGCGCTGATTTTATTTGGAATTTTGATTTCTTTTCTCAGCACTCTCACAGCGGTCTTCCGATACCTTCGATTGAAAGTAGAAGACCTTTACTAAACGGTAAAATAGCATGGCTAAACAAGTTCAACAAAAGGAGAAGCAAACTACGATTGCTTCAAAATCACAAACCAACGCTGCCCCTTTTATCTTCGACAAAACAAATTACCTCATCATGGTAACAGGCGTGGTGGTTATCCTTATCGGCTTTGCGCTGATGAGCGGTGGGGGTACAACTGATCCGAATATTTTTCCCCGGGAGGAACTATACAGTTTCAGAAGAATTACCTTGGCCCCTATTGTAGTGATGTTCGGTTTCGGAATTGAAATATTTGCCATTTTAAAACGCCCTAAAAAGTAATGACCACTGCCGAGGCGGTAATACTGGCAATCGTTGAGGGACTTACCGAATTTCTTCCTGTTTCATCTACAGGACACATGATTCTTGCGGAAGCTCTCTTGAAAGTAGAACAGAGTAGCTTCTCCAAAGTTTTTATCATCAACATTCAATTTGGAGCCATCCTTTCAGTCGTGGTTTTGTACTGGCGAAGATTCTTCCAATCCATTGATTTGTATTTCAAACTATTCGTAGCTTTTATTCCGGCTGCTGTTTTCGGTTTGTTATTGAATGATTATTTGGATGCGCTGCTATCCAGTGTTACGGTAGTGGCTATTTCGCTAATTGTGGGCGGTGTAGTGCTCCTTTTTACCGATAGAATATTTCATCAACAGATAGCGGATGCGGTCAATGACAGAGACGAAATAGTAGTGAAAGAAATTGATGAATTTGGGATAGAACGGAAAAAAGAAGTACTAAAGAAATTCAGGTTGGGTTGGATGCAAGCCTTTATCATTGGTTGTTTTCAATGTATCGCTATGATCCCGGGAGTTTCTCGTTCAGCGGCAACAATCATCGGTGGACTTACTCAAAAGCTGAATATGAAAAGAGCAGCCGAGTTTTCTTTTCTATTAGCAGTGCCTACCATTACAGCCGCAGCCGGGTACAAACTATTGAAGGGAGCAGATGCCATCCGCGCTACAGATATTAATCTTCTACTTATCGGAAACGTTATTTCATTTCTGGTGGGCTTAGTCGCTATCAAATTCTTCATTGGGCTTATTACCCGCTACGGTCTTAAATTCTTTGGTTATTACCGTATTCTACTTGGCATCATCATTCTAATTATGATGGCCAAAGGCTACAAGATGGAAATTTAAAACGTATGGACTTCGAATTGGGGGAAGTGCTGCTGATCAATAAGCCACTTCGTTGGACATCATTTGATGTGGTAAACAAACTTCGCTTTGCTTTAAAAGGGGTGTACGGGAAAAAGATGAAAGTGGGTCATGCCGGCACTTTAGACCCATTGGCTACCGGCCTGTTGATTATCTGTACCGGAAAGATGACTAAGCGTATTGATGAATTTGCAGGAATGGATAAAGAATACATCGGCACTTTTTATTTAGGAGCCACTACTCCTTCTTATGATTCTGAATATCCACCCAATGCTATTTTTTCTACAGAACACATTACAGAAGATATGTTAGCAGATGCGGCACAGAATTTTCTTGGTGAAATCGAGCAGGTGCCTCCTGTTTTTTCAGCTATAAAAATTGATGGGCAAGCGGCTTATCTGAAAGCTAGAAAGGGAAAAGAAGTAGAAATGAAAGCCCGGTCGGTGATTATTCGCGAGTTTGATTTAACCGATTCACTGATTCCTGATATTCATTTTCGAGTGCTGTGCAGCAAAGGCACTTATATCCGTTCGCTCGCTTTTGATTTTGGAAAATATTTGAAGAGTGGGGCATACCTCAAAAGCCTCATCCGCACTAAAATTGGATCATTTGATTTGAACAATGCGCTCACGATTGAAGAGGCGGTTTCGCAAATAGAATCGGTAAAAAAATAACTTTGTATCATGCGTGTTTTTCGCGACTTAAATCATCTGCCCACTTTCAATAAATCTGTCATCACTATTGGAACTTTCGATGGTGTGCACATTGGACATCAGAAATTGATTCAGCGCATCAACCAGATTTCGAAAAAAACAAAGAGCGAAAATATCATCATCACTTTTCATCCGCATCCGCGTATTGTTATTAACCCGCAGGACTCTACGCTTCGTTTGCTGAATACGATTGACGAAAAGATTGCCCTGTTGGAAAAATATGGAGTAGATAATCTGGTGATTGTACCCTTCAGTCGAGACTTTTCAGAGCAGGAAGCCGAAACTTATGTGAGAGATTTCTTGGTCCGCAATTTTTCACCCGGTTACATTGTGATTGGTTACGATCACAAATTTGGCAAAAATAGAAGTGGCGATTATATGCTCTTAGAAAAGTTGAAAGCTCGTTACGGATATGAATTGGAGGAGATAGACAAGCAAACGCTGGATGATATTGGCATCAGCTCTACCAAAATACGAATGGCGTTGGAGCAAGCGGATATAAAGTTTGCCAATGAGTTGTTGGGTCATCCTTATACGCTCACAGGAACGGTGATAAAGGGATTGCAAAATGGACGGAAACTCGGCTTCCCTACTGCTAATCTTCAACTGACGGATGAATACAAATTAATTCCTGCCTGTGGCATTTATGCGGTATTAGTTCATCATGCAGGGATCGTGCATAAAGGCATGTTGAGTATCGGATTCAATCCAACCTTTGGCGGCACGGTAAAAAGCATTGAGGCCAATATCCTCGACTTCGATAAGGATATCTATGGAGAAGTACTCACTCTTGAGTTGATAGAATTTCTGAGAGAAGAAAAGAAATTTGATTCGGTGGAAGAACTAATAGCTGCTATCCATCAAGATGAAATAAATACCCGGAAGTTATTCTCCTCTTAAATACACAACTATCCTTTGCCGATAACTTGAGTAACTTGACGGGACAGCCTAGGTTCTATTTAATCGCACTTGTAACCATCGGCTATCAGGTGGTGGTAAGCCCCGGTGTAAGAGTCATCGGTTGCATAATCTTTTTTGCACAACTTTTGAGTTTTACCCGGATACTTGGTGCATTCTGTGCACTGCTTGCAAGAAGAAAAAGTGAATAGTAGAGTGCCGATAAACAAAAAGGAGAATAGGATGCGCATATCAAAATTGTATGGAACTAAGGTAAAAATTTATTTCTCATCGAATTGAGAATCTGTAAATTTTTGAAATCACTTTACTGGAGATATTGTTCGGAGTACATGCTCAATTTGTGGAGTGAAGTAATATTTCTTTAGCTATGGTAATGAAAATTTTAGCTCATGTTTCGTTCAGCAAAATGGTTACCCAAACTTTCTCCACAATCTTTTCAGTGACTATTCCATTAAAACAGAAAACGAGTATTTTGCAACCCATAAGCACACGTTTTTTACATGGACATTTCGATTTACATCAGTGAATTGCTTTTTGAGCATGATTGCGTCATTATCCCTGATTTTGGCGGTTTAGTATGCAACTACAAACCGTCTGAAATTCATCCCGTTCTAAATTTAATTTCGCCACCTAGTAAGGCCATTGCTTTTAATAAAAATCTACAGCGTAATGATGGTCTATTGATCAGCTACATTGCGCAGCGGAAATTTATCTCTTTCGATATGGCTACTGCATTGGTAGCAGGTTGGGTAACCGGATCAAAATCCCTTTTAAAAGCAGGAGATCGAATTGAGCTTACTAAAATTGGCGAGTTATATACTGACATCGAGGCCAATATTCAATTTGCACAAAATACCACGCAAAATTATTTGCGGACTTCGTACGGTTTAAAAACATTTTTTGCGGAGCCGGTCATTCATGCAAAGGAAATTAAAGTAGTAAAGCCAGAGAACCCGGAAATAGAAAAAAACAGTAAGCCATCTAATTTTTGGAAAATTGCAGCCATTATCATCTTGCTTGTAGCAATGGCCGGCCTTACTCAATTAATGTGGTTAGGGGTGGAAATAAAACCGTTGCATGCTGATGAAGCAAACTTCAGCGCTTTAATTAGTCAGCTTTTAAAAATTCCTGAGTCAGAATTAAAGCCGGTGCCCATCGAAATTAATAAAGCTGAAATAATGAATAATGAAGGGGAAGAAATACGAGCAACGGAGATCAATGCTGAAGTAACACCCTCTGTAAGCACGACTACAAGTAGCGATCTAATCGGAAGTAATGAGAGCAATGCCGGGTATTATATTATTATAGGCGCTTTTAAGAGCAACCATAATATTCAGTCTGCTACTGAAAAATTAACTGAAAGCCACAAAGAGATTTTACTGGATACTCAAGGTGAATTAACTCGTGTAGGTTACTTTGCAGGCCCTAACTTTGCCACAGCAAAAGAGCAGCTCAAAGCTGCTCAGAAAGAAGACTCTTCTTATTGGTTGCTGAAAAGATAATTTCTCTAAAACATTACCGGGCAATGGCCGGGGTGCGGTTTTTTGCGAGCACATCCCTGATACATTAAGGAGATTTCGGGAGCCCCTACAGTAGCAGAAGCCGGAATAAGTTTTGAAACGTTGATGTCGTAGCTCAATCCACAACTAAATCCTTTCACCTCTATTTTGGTGTTCACTATCACTGCATCTAACAGACCGCGGTACTGAACTCCTACATGCAATGCGGTTTTACTGGTAGAAGGAGTGCCGAGCGCTGTCTTAAAATTACACCCTACATTAAACTCGTAAGCATTGCCTTGCACCAACACTAAAAAGTTCGGCATCACCGTTAGTCTTTTGCCGGTTGGAATAGCTGCTCCACCATGAATAGTAGTTTTCATAAAAATGCGGTCATTGCCGTCTGTGCTACTGGTTTGTCCGTTCGGGCGGAATGATATCTTAGGTTGGTTTAGATGGTTTAAAGAGAAGCCGAAATAAACATTCGCATCATTTTTTACCATAGCACTGTATAGTAAACCAAAACCTACATCTCCAAAAATTACTTTTGTTCTTCCGAAGGCTTCTTTCGTTCCATTCGGATCTACAGTTCCTGATGAGGGGTCATACTGAGAATCAAAAGTGGCTTTTGATGCATCAATAGTTTTCATATTAAATGCCCCCTGTATGCCGGCTGAAATCTGCATAGTACCTTTTCTGTTCAACATAAAATGGTAGGCAAAGGAGAGGTCTAAGCGATTTGTATTGTAATTTAAGTCTCCGGCTTGATCCGAATAAAATGAAAGGCCAAGGCCGGCAAAACTGTTATACTTCGTCACTTTACCTATTGCCATATCTGCACCGGCTGCCATCGTTCGATAAGTATTTCCACTGGAAACGGTAGGCCACTGCATCCTAAAGTTTGCATGTATTCTATAATCACAATCATTCATCCCGGCTAAGGCCGGATTGAGCAGCATTGGAGCTGCGTTGTATTGCGAGAAATGAACATCTTGGGAATGAACGGATAGAGCCGTTAATAATACCATTCCAATTACCTGTATTCGTTGTATATAATTCATCATAAGCATTAACAGATTAACGGATTAAAGTTACATTTCCTTTTCCTTTTACTATATCCCCATTTATACACTGAATTTCGTAACTGTAAACGTAAACAGCCGAATTTAGTTTCTGCCCTTGATTATCAGTGCCATCCCAACCCCATTTAGGGTCATTTGGTGCTCCTGTTTCTGATTCAAATACGAGTTTTCCCCAACGATCAAAAATGCGGAAGTAGTTGATTTTTGTAGCCGCCAGCCCTCTTATCATAAAAATATCATTCAGCCCATCGCCATTTGGAGTAAAAGTATTCGGGATAAAAATGATACTGTTATCACAAACTCTCAGCACCTCTATGGTCACAGAATCTGTGGTAGTGCAGGTAGTATTGTTTTCACTGTAATAAATGGTGGCGGAATAAGTGGTGGTTTGAGTGGGTAAGGCTATTGGATTAGGACAATTTCGACAATCTAGAGTGGCATCGGGAACCCAAATGATACTATCAACGCTG
Organism: Sphingobacteriales bacterium; assembly: GCA_018262795.1. Lineage (GTDB taxonomy): Bacteria > Bacteroidota > Bacteroidia > Chitinophagales > LD1 > Bog-950. Next base: position 130,538 of record JADFDM010000002.1, read on the forward strand.
GCTGCAATTTGCGAGGAGATGTTAGAACTCAATCCTAATACAACCTGTTGCGGAGTGGCATCTACCTCTAACGGAATGGGTTGAATTGTGCGAATGCTAAAGGTATCACTAGCCGCTGCGCATATTCCGTTCGTTGCGGAAACAATGTAGCTGATGTTAGCTAATGGAGTCACTGTAACGGTAGTAGCATAAGGATCGCTTAACCAGACATTCGGAGTCCATACGATATTATCAAATACTCCACTGACGGTGTAATTGACTGATGTTCCTAAACAAATGGTAGTGTCTCCCGGAAAAATCACTAATTCTGAAAGAGAATCGGAAACAACTGTTTTTACAATGGTGTCTGAACAGCCGTTAATATCTTTCACCACTAACTGTACCGGATAGCTACCCGCTGGGAATTGGAAAGAGGTGTTACAGTTATTGTCTATGACAGGCGAAGGAGCTCCCTTCCAAAATAACCACTCGCAAGAGATAATAGCTCCATCTCCTTGTGTGGAGGTGTTGCTCAACGGCATCATATCGGTTTCGCACGAAGTAGTCCAAGTAAAATCAGCATTGGGAATCTCGTTGACCGTAACCGGTATAATTGAAGTGTCGCGACAGTTATTTTGATCCATCACCACAACCGTTACCTCATAAGATGCTAAATAAGGTAATGAATAAGAATGGCAAGGGGGAGTGGCACTATTAGAAGTTTGCCCATCACCATAAGACCAATTCCAAGTAGCAATAGGAGAGGTGCTGGTAGAAAGATCGGTAATACATAGTTGCTGATCACTACAAAGTACAGTATCATTCAATGAAAATGCGGCCTCCGGTTTAGGCAGTATGTTTACTTGTTTAGACATAGAGTCAGTGCATCCGTTATTGTCCATTATGTATTCCGTAATATTCTGATTCCCGAATACCTGATAGGTATGGCAGGTGTTGGCACCCGAAGCCGTATCCGAATCTCCAAAATCATATATCCAGTTCACCAGCGTACCATTGATATTTGTGGAACTATCTGCAACACATACCGGATCCCCTTCGCAATAAATAGTTCCCACACTAAAATTGGCAAATACCTGTGAGATGGACAGTACTGCGGTATCTGTATCCGCACAACCATATTGATCGCCTACATGTAACGTAATGGTGGTATCTTGGAATAATTGAACGGTAGGGTTGTAAATGGTATCATTCGAGAAAAGACCCAAAGGTTCCCAATGAGGAACAGTTCCCCCTGAACCATTGATCTGTGTAACAGCCCCATAACATACATTTCTATCCCCTCCGGCATCTGCAATCGGATTATCAATGACTCTGATTACTGTTGAGGAGTCACAATCAGGACAGCCGACACTGTCATATACACACATGGTCACTCTATAATAACCACCGGTAGAGAAAGAATGACAGAAATCGGGAGTATAAGAGGTATCCACTCCTGAATTATCTCCGAAGTCCCATATCCAATATTGAGGGCCGGTTAAAGGATAGATGTAAGAAGTATCGTGGAAGCATATTGATGCATTAGCGCAGACTAAGGAATCATCAGCATAAAATCCGGCAATAGGAAACTCGGGAACCACCACTACTTCACTTACAATGGAATCGTAGCACCCAAAATTACTATGAACATATAACCTAGTATTATAGCCACCCGGTTGTGCGTAATAATGACATGGATTTAAGGATTGTGACGAATCTAATGGACTGCCATCTCCAAAATCCCAAACACGGTAGGATGTAAATGAATGGTTAGATGGTAGATGATAACTGGTGATATCTTGAAAACATACAGTGCCATTTACACAAACACCGTAATTGTCAAACGTAAAATTCACTGTAGGGGAATCTATAAATGCGTAGTTCCCATCGAGATATACTTGACAGCCGGAAGCATCTCCAAAAATTAACTGAGGTTTACAGCTATCTGCAACACAGTAGGGCACTTGAAATTGTAAACTTGTAGGATTGGTCGGTGTGCCCACAGGTTGAATGGGATCTACTTGAGAATAACCTTGATTACAGCCATACACCAAAGTAAGATTGGTAGAATTGACTGTATTAATTGTAAAGTTAATAGTGTCTTTACAAGAGCACATATTGGTTGGATTAAATCCAAATTCTCCGTAAGGGCCATCTACACATATTGAGTCTATGAAAACTGAATGGGAGCAGCCATCCTTGGTAGTGACCGTTTGTGTAACGGCATAGCAACCGGGATAATTATAGATATGACCGGGATTACGAAATACAGAAACGCTGTTATCTCCAAAATTCCATAGCCAAGTCGAATCTACATATTGTGAGGTGTCAGTATATTGTAAAATAGTCGGTGGATTAGGGCAAGAGATATAATTTGCTGAAACATAGCCACCTGCTTTCGGATAGTGATTTCGAATATTTATAGTATCATAAAAATCACATTGCCCTCCTGAAGAAATATGTACATAGGCTATATAATCTCCAATCGCCCCAAAACTGTAACAAGGTGAAGCGCTCGTAAATGTGCTTTGAGGTAAGGCTCCCGGAATATCCCATTGGTAGGTCAGGTTTACCCCAGTTGAATTGTTGACCACACATCCCTGTTTACCGGGGCAAATCAACGTATCCATCCGGTAGTTAATATTGGCAGGTGCAACACTAACGGTTTTAGTGATCGTGTCTGTACACCCTTCCGCATTAGTCACTCTTAAGCCCACCTGATACTGTCCTGGGCTAATATAATTGTGGATAGGATTTTGAACAGAACTAGTACTTCCATCCCCGAAAGACCAATTCCAATTCGTAATGCCGCAAGTCGAATCTACCGACAAATCAGTGAGGTTAAGTGGAAGAGGATAGCATACGCTGGTGGGGGAGAAATTAGCATCTACTTTACAAACTCTTACAGTGCCGTAAACAGTATCAATACAACCGTTATTTGATTTGTTTCGCATGGCAACAGTATATAAACCCGGGGTTGAAAAAGTAGTACTTGAAAAGTTTCCCCACTGTAAGCCATTCGATGTATTAAAGTCAAATTTAGTGAATTGTGGGTCTGAAGAACTGGAGGTATTTACATAATTAATCTTTAAACTAGCACACCCAACTGTATCCATAGGGCTAAAGCTGGCTGATTGACAAGGAGTATTTATCGTATTACTCTTTGAATGAACACACCCATTATTGTTAGATGCAATTAATGTAATAGCACAAGTATCGCATAGCGGTAAAACTACTCTAGGGCTAGTTACATGTGAAGAGTCGCCATTGCAAAAATACCAAGCAAAGCTATCTGCCCCTTTTGAGTCATTGACTAAGATAATGGTATCTCCTAACGAACAAGACGTAGAAACATGGAAAGCCGCAATAGGTGGTAATACATTGATAGTAAGCGATTGAAGGGTATCTCCTTTACAGCTATCATTATAAGCGATTATTTGTGGGTGAAAAGTTCCGGTATCTTGATAGAAATGACAAAACGTGGAGGAGTGAACAAATTCAACTACTCCATCACCATAATCCACCCTGGCATAGTCAAATGAATCGCAAGCGAGAGAAAAGCAAACTGAATCTTCTTCAAAACACATAGTCGTTGGTGCTGCAGAAACAGAACATACCGGTGGTGCACCTACACATACTGTATCCACAAAAGTGATGCTATCAGCACAACCTGTAGATGTGGTGACTACCAGCCGTACGTTATAGCATCCTATGTTTGAAAAACAATTAGAGAAAGAAGACTGACATCCACCTGGGATAACGCTTCCCGGAAATGACCAACAAGTAGAAGCAATCGGATCCGGTATTCCTGAATAATTAGTTTTATCTGTGAAATTTACACAGACCGGTGAACATCCTTTTGATTTGGTAAGTCCGATTTTGGGATTTATGCGCTTCGCGACTATATAGGCACTCTTCCCCGAAGAATCGCTACAACCGTTGGGGCTATTCACGATTAGGTTGGCACCGATAGAAAGATATTGATTGACCGTTGTGGGTAAAACTGGGTTTGTGGTAGTCGTAATATGTGGCGTTATTCCGTTGCCAAACGTCCAAGTATAATTACAACCCGTGCAGGGATTTGTTACGGTGAAATTAACCGGGAACGGAACGGAACAACCAAAGGTGTCGTCTGCCGTAAAATCGGCAACGGGTTTCAAATTCGCCACTAAGGCCTGTTGCGTTATGGTAGCACTACATCCGGATCCAAAAGTGCCGGTAACAGATACGGTATAAGTGCCCAAATTATTCACCGTAAAACTGACGGTATCTCCTGTTTTAGGCGTAAAACTTTGCGGAGGAGATCCTCCGGTGAGTGTCCATGTCATGGAAGGCAAGCCTGCAGAAGTATTGTAGAAAACAAGTGTTGCGGGGTAGCCGGGCCTTATGCAGGCGGTGGTAATGTTTTGAGAAAAACTGATTACCGGTTGTGCTCTAACACAGATGTAGCCTTTCTTAGTTAAGGAATCGCTGCAATTTCCACCGGTGATATGTCTTACCACCAAAGTAATATCATAACAGTTTGGATTGATAGGAAATGTATGGTTTAGAAATCTATTGGGACCGCTCTGCACTTGCACAGAATTGATGTACCAGGTATAGGTGATATTTGATCCTGCACTATCAGCCGTCAAATTTACTGTAAGTGGGGCAGTGGCGCAATTGGAGCTAGTAACATCAGCCGTAAAACTGGCCACCGGTTTAGGTATTATACATACTGCATCCGTGAAAGTACTATCGCTATAACAGCCCGCAGAATTTTTAATGACCACTGTGGGGGAGATGCACCCCGGAGGACAATTATATACCTTGTTCATAGGACTTGATGGACAGATGGAGTTGGAATCGATGCCTCCGCAGCCCCAGTCAATGGCTAATAAATCTATCACTCCGGATCCTGCAGTGCTGTTACATGTCGCTTGTATAGCAAGAGGCGAACACCCTTCTGTTGGCGAAAAAGAGAAGTTGATGATTGGGTTTGCGGCCACTGTGATATTGCATTTTGAGGTGGAACACGTGTCGCCATTTGAATTGATGGACCACAGTCGAAGGCAGTAACAACCCGGAATATTTGCGATGTATGAAAAGGTGGCATTCGTTCCCAGCCCGGTAGTAAATACATTTGTGCCGGTGCAAGTAGTTAGATACCATTTGCGCTGAACTATTGGGAACGAAGATGTTTCATTGGCGGTAGCCAAGATTACAAAAGGAGCGCACTTAACACTGTCCTGCAATATCATGCCACAACTTATCTGAGCCTCCACCTTTTCGGTGAAGCCTATAGATAGAGATAAGAGAAGTAAAGGAAATAATAAACGCTTAGTAGAAAACTCAATCATCAGGGTAGTAGAGTTAGTTTCATAATCATTCACAAACAATAGAAAGAGGGAAAGTAAACTATTTCAGTTGCAATTCCTTCCCGCTTTTTGTCCTCACCCTTACAAACATAATAAAATGAGGCTTTTGCAATAACATCCACATTGATTTGTAGATACTATCGCAAATAGTTTGTCTTATTGCTCTTCATTTGCGCTTATCTTCGGTCTTATGAAACACGGTATAGCGCTCTTAGGTATTATCCCCTTGCGAAAAGAATCTTCTCATCGTAGTGAATTGGTGTCGCAACTTCTGTTTGGTGAAACGTATGAACTGATTAGTACTGCCAACAATTGGAGCATGATTAAATGCTCTTATGATGACTATGAAGGTTGGATAGACCATCAGCAACACCATGCCTTGAGCGAAAGAGATTATCTATTGCTGTCGGAAGCTGAAGCAGGTATAGCGCTCGACCTTGCCTTTACGGCTACTTCTACTCACCGCGCCATTCCTATTGTAGCAGGAAGCAGCCTTCCTTTTTTTGACGGTATGAATTTTAAAATTGGGAAAGAGAAATTTATCTATAATGGGCAGGCATTGCCCTCTGATGGGAAAGCCACTGCTCTGTTTGAAAGGGTGGCTATGCGCTATTTGAATTCCCCCTATTTGTGGGGCGGGCGCTCTCCCTTCGGGATTGATTGTTCCGGCTTTACTCAGATGGTGTATAAGTTTTGTGGGGTGGTTTTGAGCCGCGATGCCTATCAGCAAGCAGAGCAAGGGATCACTATTAATTTTGTGGAAGAAGCACAGCCGGGCGACCTCGCATTTTTCAACAATGAAGAAGGGAAAATAATTCATGTGGGGATAGTGCTTAAAGACGGGCGAATCATTCACTCATCGGGGAAGGTGAGAATTGATAAGCTCGATCATTTCGGAATATTTAATACCGACACCGGCAAATACTCTCATCTCTTGAAGATCATTAAACGCTTTTTTTAAATGAAGCGCAAACTTGTTGTAATCACCGGAGCCGGCATGAGTGCGGAAAGCGGATTGAAAACTTTTCGCGATGCCGATGGACTGTGGGAAAACCATCGCGTGGAAGAGGTGGCTACCCCGGAGGCTTGGGAGCGAAATACAGAATTGGTGTTGCGGTTTTACAATGAACGAAGGCAGCAGTTGCTGCAATGCCAACCTAACCCTGCTCATGTAGCGCTTGCCGATTTACAGAATTATTATGACGTCACTATTATTACTCAAAATGTAGACGACCTGCACGAGCGAGCGGGCTCTTCTAAAGTCATTCATCTGCACGGTGAACTTTTAAAAGTGCGCAGTTCGGTTCATCCACATCTTATTTATGATTGTAAACGAGATGTTGAAATAGGTGATAACTGTGAATTGGGTTTTCAGCTTCGACCGCATATTGTTTGGTTTGGTGAAGCGGTGCCGATGATTGAACTCGCAGTGGAGATAGTGCAGACGGCCGATGTTTTTTTAGTGATAGGCACTTCGCTATTGGTGTACCCGGCAGCGAGTTTAGTTCACTATACCCGCAATGAAATTCCTAAGTGGATGATTAACCCCGACAGGACTCCGACTCCCTCCATTCCTAATCTTCATTGCATCTATGAAACAGCAACGGTGGGGATGACAATGCTTTGGAAGACGCTCCTCGAAGAGTAAAAAAAATCACCCTTCTCCCATTTCATTAAAGAACTCCCCAATCTTAATTCCCTCTGCTTCTAATTTTTTCTTCCGCCAAAAAAAATAGAACAAAATCAAGAGCGTAAACGCAAGGTACAACAGCGGCACTATCCACTTGCTGCAAATAATAAGAATCATACCTGCAGAGGCTATTACTGAAATTAGTATAAATGTATTCAACACGGCTCGCGGAAACTTGATATAGGCGCGGGCATATTGCAACGGAAATTTTTTGGGTAGCACAAAGGCGGCAAAACTGAGAACAATGGTGAGCATCATAATTCCGAGGATGGTCATAAATCCATAAAATTCGATGACCTCTTTGCCAAAGAAGCGATGGATGATGCCGAGTGAATCGAGCAGTTGGCCGATGCCCAAAATAATAATGACCAGAATGAAAAATGCAGTGACTGAATAGGTGGGGTTTCCTTTGTGGTTCAGCTTTGAAAGAAAAATCGGTAGCGTTTGGTCGCGACTCATGGAGTAGAATTCTCTGGGCAGTGCAATGGCTGCTCCGTTATAACTGGTGAGGCCCGCACTAATCATTCCTACTTCAATAAACCGAACGGATGGATGGCTCAAGTAGGGCTTGGCGCTATCTAACAAATTGATGGGCAACTGCGGATGCGTGGATTCATACGCAAACATGACTAACAGGTAGATGATTAAAATAATGACGGAGCCGATGATCAAGGCCAGCGGAATATTTTTCTGCGGCTCTTTTATTTCTTCTCCCAATTCAATAATTATTTGAAAACCCAACGCAATGTTCATTGAAAGAATAATGGCAAGGAGGAAATTTCCCGAAGCTGGCATTCCAATTTCGATGTGGCCGTAGTTGACCGTGAGCACCGGGAAGGCATATAGCAACAGCGCCAGTACCAATTGCACACTCAGTATAATTTGAATGCTGCTCAACAGTTTGATACCGAAAAGGTAAAACACATAAAACGATGCGACCATGAGCATGGCCATTACGTGTGGCGAAAAATGAAAGGGCAGGTAAGCATCAAAGTAATCGGCCAGCCCCACCGAAATTAAACTGATGGAGCAGGCCCCGCCTATGAGCGCCCAAAAAGAAGTGAGCGTGCCGGCAAGTGGCGAAAGCAGCCGACTGGCATACATGTAGCCGCCACCGGCAATGGGCAAGGCGCTCGATATTTGAATCAAGGGCAACACGCTGATGAGCGAAACGGTGAGGGCAATGAGCACCGACAGCCAGTAGGCGCTTCCGGCTTTATTCACAATGGCGGGCACCAATGCGTAGGCACCCATCCCAATCACTCCGCCCACCACTATGGCAGTGCCTCCCGCAAGACCTATACTTTTTTCGAGCTTCATCTTTCAAACATAAATATTTAGCACTTCTCAATTGTACTGTCCTGAAATGGACTGTAAATTGAAAACAGAAAACGAAAAACTGTAATCCTAATCTTCTGCTTTCTACCTGCTTATATCCCCTTTTCTCTATTTTCGTCCTTCAAATTAAATAGACCTAAAGTATGGAACAGTTGAATGCTTATCTCGAAGCTAATAAAGAACGATTTCTAAATGAGTTAATTGATTTGTTGAAGATTCCTTCGGTAAGTGCCGATGAAAATTTTAGCAATGATGTGTTGCGCGCGGCAGAGGTAGTGAAGCAACGCTTGCTTGAAGCCGGGGTGGACCAAGCAGAAGTATGCCCCACCAAAGGCTACCCGGTAGTGTATGCCGAAAAAATAATAGATGCCGCTCTTCCCACCGTGCTTGTTTATGGCCACTACGATGTGCAACCGGCTGATCCTTATGAACTGTGGGATTCTCCTCCCTTTGAGCCGGTGGTGAAAAATGGCGACTTGTATGCTCGCGGCTCTTGTGACGATAAAGGACAGATGTATATGCACGTGAAGGCTTTTGAAATGATGATGAAAAACAACGCACTGCCTTGCAATGTAAAGTTTATGATAGAAGGAGAAGAAGAAGTAGGTTCTGTAAATCTGGAAACCTACGCGATCGAGAATAAGGACCGATTGAAAGCCGATGTAGTGCTTATTTCAGATACTTCAATGATTGCGAACGATGCGCCCAGCATTACCACCGGCCTGCGCGGACTTACTTACCTTGAAGTAGAAGTAACCGGCCCCAACCGCGACTTGCACAGCGGTGTGTATGGCGGGGCAGTGGCCAACCCCATCAACATACTTTGCGATATGATTTCGTCCCTACATGACGCGGACCGTAGAGTAACGATCCCCGGCTTCTATGAGGCGGTGGAAGAGGTGTCGAAAGAAGAGCGCGACCAAATGGCTCGTGCCCCTTTTAATTTGGATGAATACCAAAGACATTTGGAAATTAAAGAAGTGATGGGAGAGAAGGGATATACCACTTTAGAGCGCACCTCCATTCGTCCTACCTTAGATGTGAATGGTATTTGGGGAGGATACATTGGCAAAGGAGCTAAAACCGTACTACCGTCCAAAGCCTATGCAAAAATATCTATGCGCTTAGTGCCTAATCAAAAAAGCGAAGCCATTCTACATCTGTTTACCAAGCACTTCAATGCGATAGCTACCCCTTCTGTAACGGTGAAGGTAAGGCCTCACCACGGAGGCGAGGCGGCTGTGACCCCTACCGATTCTATCGCGTACAAAGCTGCGTCCAAAGCTATGGAAGCTACTTTTGGCAAAACTCCCATCCCTTTGCGCACCGGAGGCAGCATTCCTATTGTTACTATGTTTGAAAAAGTGCTGGGGGTTAAGTCAGTGTTGCTGGGCTTTGGTTTAGATAGTGACGCTATTCACTCCCCCAACGAGAAGTTCGGGCTTTTCAATTACTACAAGGGAATAGAAACCATCCCTTATTTCTACCGCTACTTTACCGAAATGAGCAAGGGATAAGAGTGCCTGTACGAAGGCGGTTCAAACTTTGTGTCACTTTTCTTGAAAATATATTGATTTGCCCCTTGCGCTTTTTTCAAGAGGATACTATCTTAATTACATCAAAGCACTTAAACATCCTGAAATGAAAAACAAAGTGGCAAAAAGAGAGACAGTGAAAGAGGAATCCTCGTCTTGTATCAGTGTTTGCCCGGAGTAGCCTGCATCGTATGCGGGAGCTCTCAAAGTGGATGGGGAATCCCTATCCCAATGAAACAAAAAGAATACTTGGTGAATTAGAAATGAGCGGAAGAGATTAACTCAAACGCTTACACAAACATCCACGTACTCCAATCAAACATCCCTAAAACCCTTGTCATTGCGGGGGGGGGCAAAAAAGTAAATGGACAAAGAACTCTTCGGTGTTTATATGCTTTACTGATTTTTGTTTCGCATGCTCTCTTACTCGTGCGCTGAGAAAACAAAATTACTGAAGGCACTATCAATGCTTACCTGTGGAATCTATAAGCCGTTGCAATCTATAAGCCAAGAGAGCCATTTGGCACTGCGCAACTCCGTTAACAAATATTAAGCCAAATGTTGTTAGTGAGAATTTTGCAAAAAGATGTTAACAAATTTGGTTTGTAAAAAACCGCGTTCACACATTCAGAACCTGCTTTCATGCCTATTAAGGGGGTGTTCACACCTTGTCCACAAAAGTCATATTTTTTTGCACAGGGCGGGATGGATGGTATAAACTGACATTTGTGGTATAAAACCATTTACCATGAAAAAAATTATACTCTGCATTGCCTTAGGGCTACTTATGACGGGTATCACTCCCGCCCAAACCCCTCTATCCATTCCTTACCAAGCCGTAGCTCGTGATAGTTTTGGCACACCGCTACCCAATCAGGCTATTCAACTGCGCATGAGCATTCGAACCGGAAGCAGTGGCGGAACCATAGTATATCAGGAAACCGATACCACCACTACCACCAAACTGGGCATGTTCACGGTAAACGTGGGAAGCGGAACCGTGGTGAGCGGAGCCTTCAGTGCTATTGATTGGGCGAACGGTAGCAAATATTTGCAGGTAGAAGTGGACCCTGCCGGAGGAACCAGCTATATTGATATGGGCGCTTCGCAACTGCTGAGTGTGCCTTATGCACTTTATGCCGGAAAGAGCAGCGATGTAGCAAGTGTAACTGCTTCTCATATCCCTTATGGCAGCAGCAGCGGTTTAATTTCCGATGCCAACTTTACCCGCGATTCAGTAAATGGCAATACCCAAATTAAAACTTTAAAGGGCAGTAGCTATTACACCCTCAGTTTAGGCGATTCCACCATGTTGGATGTAGGGGTAGGCAGCGCCATCAATATCCCTTCTGTCGCTTTAAGCTATGGCGACACTTCGGGTGATTTCTCAATGAACATCGGGGTAGGTAAGTTGCCGGGGTATGGATTAACACAATTCGGCTTTCTAAACCTTGCTAAAAGCGATGGTACTTATGCGGGAATAGATTTCATGGAATATGGTGGAGAGCCACTATTGGTAGCCGGGGTCAACAAGTCTGGACTAACCGGTAACAGTGGGAGCAGCTTATCCTTAGAATTGGGAGGTGCCGACCTCAAATACAGCACAGACGGCACCAGTAACAGGCATGGGATAGAAGTAGATTCGTCCTCGCTGAGAATTTATAGCAGCACCACCGGAATCCATTCATGGACATGGCCTAACACAGAAGGAACAAGCGGACAAGCATTGACTACAGATGGAAGCGGAAATATGGCATGGTCTTCCACCGGCTACGCATTACAAGTAGCATCTGCCAACTTCAACCCAACGGATACCGCGACTTATTACTTTGGTCAGCGTTCGCACCTCAGCCCCAACAATACAACCGGGGGCAGAGCCGTGAAAATTCCTCGTTCGGGCACCATCAAAGCGGCTTACTTATATGCTTATGTGGACGGCACCTTTGGCAGCACAGAAAATGTTTCCTTTTATATCCACTATGGAGGGAACGACTACGCTATTTCTACAACAACTACCTTGAATGCCTTTCGGTTAGACATAGAAAATTCGTCCTTATCCATCAATGTATCTGCGGGCGATGACTTTGAGATAAAGGTGGTAACCCCTGCGTGGTCAACCAACCCGACATACGTGGGTTTTTCCGGTAGTATATTCATAGAATAAAGAAGGTGAATGGTCTTAATTGTTAATACTGTCTGCCGCAGGCGGACCCTCTAAAACTAAACACCATGAAAACAAATACTAAAACACAGAGTAGGGAATTTGTCATGCTGACAAAGAGCGTATCCGGTATTTCCTTAATGCTCTTAATATCCTTGGTGGTTTTTATAATCCCCGCCACTGCCCAGCAAAACATCTTCCTCACCCCTACCGTGCAACCCACACAGGGTAACCACACACAGGTTGGCAACTTTGCCCTTGATTACACGGTTGGCGAACCGATGCAAACTACTTTGCAAAATGGGAATGTAATGTTGACGCAAGGCTTTGAACAAATGGAGAAACCATTGCCACCGGTGGTACCGGCAAGCCAAACTGTTTGCAGTGATACGGCAGTTACGTTTACATGGGATAGCATACAGGTAGGGGAAGGTGGAGATAGTATAGAGTGGAGTTTGAGCAGTAGTTTTGATACAAGCTATATTATTTCAAACTTCGGAAGTATTTCCTTTCTAGGAAATGATGGAAAATCAGATACAGTTTGGATGCGAAGTAAAGTGAGTGCTACTAGGTGTTTAAGCCCTACCATATATATTACAGCAATGCTGAATGTTGTTAGTGCACCAATAGTCCCAAATTTTAAATTTGTCCCATTAGATAGTACCGCTAATGAACTTGCCCAGCTAAACGAGATTACAGCTGGTACTTGCGGAAATCAAATTGAGTGGGCTTTGGATAGCACTTTTTCTGATTTTCATTTGCTATCTTCTCCATGTAATTTGGAATTTAATTTAAGACCTGCAAGTGATACCGCAATCTGGATTAGAAGTCGGGATAGCATCACAGGTTTTACTAGTCATGGAATTTTGAAGAAGACAGAGAATGACAGAGGCGTATGTGTTTGGAGAAGTTGGTTGTTCAAACGGGATGTATTCGATTATTCACTTAGACCATTTTCTGAATCTTGTGTTAAAGTTCCATCTGAACCATTCTATAGCTGCGAAACTGCTAAAATGAAAGTGCAGGGATTAATTAATAGCAGTACGCTTGATGGTTTAAAATGGGATTGGAGTTATGATCTCAACAGTCCTATGCTAGCAGTAGATTGCCAAGTAATAGATGAAGTAAGAATGAATTTTTACAACGCTTCACTTTCAACCACTCCTTTGGTCGGTAAAATCATATATACTAATGATGCCCACAATTATCCTTTTCAATTTCAAGCATCTCAGCCAACAGAGCCGAATTATATTGGGGGGACGTGGCTACAATCAGGTGGACATTATTGGGTACAGGCTGAATACTCATGGCACTTAAATACAATGCAAGGGTGCTCGCTACCTACGAATGTCGTACCAACACCAATTGGATTTGGGAATGTCACTGCACTAGAATTTCAAGCATGGGATCCAATGGATTTTACTATTGATGCTCCTCCCACACCATGCAATGGAGATGAAATGTGCTTTACCGTTACATCTAATTTGAATAGCGATACCTACCTCAGCAAGATGCTTTGGAAGGTTTATGTGGGTGACGATCCTGCTTCTTTAACAGATTTATACAGCGAATTTGCAGATTGTAATCTACCAAGTCCCACATGCTATTGCGAAGCAACTGATTGTAATGGTCAATTCTGCTATGAATTTTCAACACAAGGATCATATTATGTAGATTTATACGCATCGGCTGCTGATTGTTTGCCAACATGTCCTGATATTCAATGCAAAGCGGAAAAACAATTTGTGATTAATGATTCAGAACTTTCGGCTACTATTTCACCAAGTGATGTAACGGAAACAAGCTGTAGTGATGATGTCTTGACAGTGAGTGTTAGTGTTACTGGTGGTGGGGCACCCTACAGCTATTCATGGGAAACTACTCCAGGCTTAACAGGCAATGAGAATAATGCTGACCTATATATAGGTACTTTGGCTACCGGCATATACAATGTAACTGCTACAGATATTTTCGGATGTGAGATAACCGCTGACCTTAACTTTGAAATGAATTGTTGCATAGGGGACAATGTCCCGAGTTCAACCGATACTTATACCATTACAGATAATGGGTCTCCTGTAACTTCAAATTCTATAACTGCTGGATGGTTTCAAAGTAATTCAAATACCATAGCAATTAACGGAACACTTGTAATTGACAATCATTTCACCATTTCAGATTGTCCAGACATTGTAATGGGGAAAAATGCTAAAATCATTGTAAAACCGGAAGCTAGTTTAATCATTATTAATAGCCGTTTACACTCATGCAGTGATTTTCTTTGGCAAGGCATAACCATACAAGGCGACCCCACCCAATCTCAATACCCCATCACCGGCTCTGGTTCCTCCGGCACCTACCATCAAGGCGCAGTGTTTATGACTGATGCCACTATTGAAAATGCTGAAATAGCGGTGAACCTTAGCTTAACTGACATTGGCAAACGCGGAGGAATTATACAGGCCGTAAACAGCAGCTTTATCAATAACCGAACTGATGTGTTTATGCTGCCTTACCGCAACTTTACCAATAATAATAACACGGCTAATAATGCCAGTACTTTTTATGGATGCCACTTTACTACAAATTCGGCTTTGAGCAGCGATGACCCTAACCCCAATACCCATGTACTACTGTATGGAGTTGACGGAGTTAAAATAAAAGGTTGTGCTTTTGAAAATACCCGCACCGGTTTAACCTACGACTACCAGTTAGGCAACGGCATATTTGCCGTAGATGCCAACTTTGCCGTAGATGATTATTGTGCGGCTTACAGCATGGGCAGTTGCACCGACCTTAAAGAAAGCACTTTTAGCAATCTGCGGCATGGTGTTCACATCGGCAGCTTTTTAAACCCTAAAGTTTGCTATGTGCGTAACAGCGCTTTTGACCACTGCCTGCGCGCCATACGCAATGAAGGTGTAAACTTTACCCGCTTTACAGGTAACGATATTGCCGTAGGCAATACCGCCACTATTACCGATATTACCAACTTTGATTACGCCCTGCTGGACGAAGGGATTATACTACGCCAGTGTATTGGCTTTACGGTGGAAGGCAATTACATACATCCTGCATTAGACAATAACGATGCCCCCGAAGTAGAATTAACCATTGGCACCCGTGCCGATGGCACTGGTGGGCAAAGCAATACTATACGCAATAATACTTTTGAAGAATTGTTTGCCGCGAATGTGGCGAATAGGCAGAATAGAGCAAACCCAAATGTTGATATTACAGGTTTACAATATCTCTGCAACCAACAAACAGATGACGACTACGATATTTGTGTGACACAAGCAACTGTCGGTGACCCTAATGGAAATTCAACAGGTGTTGGACAAAATCAAGGAGATGCAACTAAAGCGGCAGGAAATACTTTTTCAACTGCTCCTGCTATAGACGGTAATTTTTTTAATCGATCACCTAATCACAATAATTACTTCTACTATAGTAATCCTCCTACGGAATATAGTCATGCAACTGTAACGGTTACACATACAAACGATATAGACTTGTGCCCTTCACATTCAAATAATGGCGCAAACAATTTCAATCATTTTTTAGCCGGTAAATCCGATAATGAGTTGCAAGAGCAATACACTACCTACAAAGCATCATTGGTTACCGAAGAATCGCTTTACCGTTCGCGTATTGATAATGGTAATACACAGCGTATGCTCGCTTTTCTCGATACCAGTAATTACAATTACTATGCAGGGCAGGTAATAGATACGCTGTTGAGCGCTTCACCCTATTTAAGCGAAACCGCTTTAATAAAAGCAGCTCAAATGCACAATGCAATTAGCGATAGTATGCTCTATGAAATTCTTTTATTGAACCCCGATGGAATAAAAGCGAGCATCTTGATTGCCGAAATAAGTAGAAGAGAAATGCCGGATGGCTGGCTTGATTCAGCCATGCTCAGGAAACCCACCGAACGAACTTATTTAGAAGACAGCATACAAAAACATGCTTCTCTAAAAAACGAAGCCGCTTACGAACTTATCAGCCGTATTTCGTTAGATGAAGATACCATTGATTACACTACCTTGCGGCAATGGTTAGATAGCTTGCAATACCCTATGGCAGATGCTTACTGTGCACTTACCTATATGCAAACTGCAAAGCCAGATACCGCACTCAGCAAGCTGCGTTCGATACACGGACGTTACGATTTAAGCAATGAGGATAGTTTGCAGCTAAACAGTATTGATACCCTGCTTGCTTATTACACCGGTTGGTATAATATACAAACCGATACCATATTGCCCGGTGATGTTACTACTTTTGATACAACGGCTATTGCTTTGTTCGATTCTCTCGCCAGCCAAAAGAATGAATACTTAACCGGTACGCAGGCAGTTCGAAATATAATGAACGCTATGTTCGACAGAAACTATTTTACACCGGCTGAATTACCGGCAGAAGTATTTGGTAAAAGAGATGAATCAGAAACAGAAGAAACAATAAAGACCGCGAGTAAACAAGCACAAAAAGAAAATCTACAATCCATTAAGGTTTATCCAAATCCTGCTAAAGATTATATTACATTTGAAGCAATTGGTGAAGTTGTAAATGCAAATATCCAAATCTATGATGCTTATGGACAAAAGATTACCGAAATAATCATGACTCAACCAATACTAACGGTTGATACCAAGCAATGGGGTAGCGGTATTTATTTATGGAGAGTTATCTATTCAGATGAGAAAAAGGGGCAAGGTAAAATAAGCGTATTACAATGGTAGAGGTAGGCAAAAGAAGATTACAACTAAAACAGATAATGCGATTGTTTTTTACAATCGCATTATCTGTTTTGTTTTCTAAGCAGATATACGCCCAACAATTAAACAACCTGTATTATGATAATCGTCTTGCAATAATGTTTGGCTCTATTGAGGAATATAATGATAGTTACTATGTTTCAGGTGTAACTACTTTTGCAATTACAGATACGACCTATTATACTAAAGCACTATTCGGAAAAGTAAATGAGGATGGAAGTTTACATTATATCATTGGTATTTTTGATAGCTTAAACCATCATTATTCCATATTTATGAATTGCTTGAAGAAAACCGCTGATGGTAACTTTATAGCGACTGGTGATATAAATGACTCTATACCGAAAGCCTTCTTACTTAAAATTGATACTGACGGTAATGTCCTATTGTGGCATGAATATACTTATCCGAACGTAAATCTGTTCCACGGGCATGATGTAATAGAAATGGAAGGTGCTGGCTATTTAATTGCCATTAATGCCAATTTTACTAACGGTAATTCAGAAACAATTATTATAAGAACAGACACTTTGGGAGATACATTAAATGTAAAAGATTATGGATTTGCCTATACGGAATTCCCTTGGCTTATACGCCCAATGCTGAACGGAAATTTTATGATAGGTGCAGTTACTTATAGTTACAATTGGGCACGTACATGGATGCTTGAATTGGATAGTATGGGTAATTACGTAAACCAATGGATTGATACAAGCCTTAATAACTATTATCCATTAGGTATGCAGCAAACCGCTGATAGCGGCTGGATAATAACGAGGCAGCATATAGCTTTAAATATTCCTAATTATCAAGCGTATAATGCAAGCATTGTTAAACTTGATAAAGGTTTTAATAAACAATGGGAGTATTTTTTAGGCGATTCCAGCGATGTAACCGGTTTTTATGATGTAGAAATATTGCTTGATGGCAAATATATTGTTTGCGGAACCACTCCTATTTGGGGTAGTGATTCTGCTCATCGGTTTGGATGGATAGTAAAATTTGACACAGACGGTACAAAACTTTGGGATAGAAAATATGTCGCCTACGAAAGATTTGGCACTCAAAGTTTTTTATACGATATAGATGTATTACCCAACGGAGATTTACTTGCTTGCGGTGAATTACGTTTCTCCTTTAACGTAGGCATAACCCCTGCGCAACAGGGTTGGATATTGCGAACAGACAGCAACGGTTGTGAGATAGAGAATTGTTTGGTGGGAATTGAAGAGCCACGAACCAAGCCGCAAGATGCAAGCCAAATCCAAATACAACCCAACCCTGCAAATAGTTACGTGCAAATACAAACGGAGAATGGAATGATAAGCGGAGAAATAAAGTTGTATGATGTGGCAGGCAGATTGGTGCTCCAGAAAAGAATAGAAACCGAGCAAATGAACCTTGATATTACCCCACTTGGCAAAGGGCTTTATATAGTAACTGCCGAAAAGGGAACAAAGCAAGCAAGAGGTAAGTTGGTGGTGGAGTAACCCCCACTTTCCCCAACTTGCAGTATAAATCCTTGCGCCAACCAAGCATCCCTAAAACCTATTGTCATTGCGCGAGCTTTCCTAAAACAGTAAACGAACAAAACCCAAAGCAACCTTCCATTTTGTATTTTCAGTGCATGTAACTAATTCTCCACTGCACCCAACTTGCAGCAAAATGGAAAATTGCGTTTACCGTTCACCTGATAAATTTGGAAACTGTGTTGGTATTTATGAAACCTGTTTTTGGCTTGGCTTCTGTTGTTGGTGACGTTCCGCACAAAGCTGCGGAACTAAACACCGAACAACGGCTTGCTCAAAACACCAACAAAGGCACAAAAATTCTGTTATTATAGAATATATCGGCATAGCAGAAAACAGTACTCTGCGCATTATTAATACTCTCGGCATATTATTAGAGACTAAACTTTTAGATGGTGCCAACGGAAAGTTAACTTTGAACACAGCCAGCTACCAGAACGGTGTTTACCTCGCAAGGGTAGAAACTAATGGGAAGGCATTGCTGAAAGAAAAGTTTATAATCCTGAAATGATTTTTTTTCATTTTTCACAAAAGCGCAAAGCACCCCTGTTTATTACGGGCTTGCTTTGCGCTTTGCCTTTTGTTACAAATGCGCAGGTTTGGAACAAAACTTATATTGAAGACAGGCCAGCAATGATTTTCAGTAGCATCATTCAAACTGATAGCACGTATAACATTGTTGGCGCAACTTATGGTTTTAGCAACCAATATGGAAAAGGTTTTACCGGGCAGATAAGTACAGATGGTGTTCTTTTAGATTATCATATTTTCATCGATTCAAGCTACGATACATACGGAGTTTACTCAAATACACTCATTGGGATATCTGACTCACAATTAGCATTCACCGGCAACAGTTACGATACTGTTCCATATTTAATGTTAGGAATGGTAAATACACAAAACGGGGCTATTGAAATTTTCAAATATTACACCGCTAATACATACTCTTTTGTAGGTCACTGTATGGTAAATAAAAACAGCTCAAAATATATTGCAGGAGTTAGAACGGATGGGCTAACAAACAATGCAAATGTGGTTTTAATTAAGATTGATGCAAGCGGAAATAGAATTTGGGAAAAATATTATGACCAACATAAGTTGGATTTGGCGAAAAGCATTATACAACTCATTAACGGGAACCTTATGCTTGGCGCTGTTCGCAACGATGTAAACCAAACCAACGAAAAAGCCAACACCTGGCTTTTAGAAGTGGACACAGGCGGCAATGTTGTAAGGCAATGGTTTGACCCTAATGACAGCACTTATGTAGCCGAAGGTTTGCGGCAAACACAAGATGGCGGGTTTATTTACGGGGCGCAAAAGAAATACTTACAAACTATAAACTCAGTTTACAAAGTAGCTACGATAGTAAAGACAGATAATAACTTCAATAAGCAATGGGTGTTTACAGATGGTAGTTACAATACAGAAACTGCTATAGTTGATTTAGAAGAATTGCCTGATGGTAGCTTTATAGGCTGCGGCAATAAGCCGTTTTATTATACTGATTCAAGTGTCGTAAGCGGTTGGGTAGTTAAGTTAAACTCCAATGGTCAAGTAATATGGAATAGAATCTACCGCAGTGTTATCGGTTCACAAACTCTAAATCTCCTAACCGATATAGATGTATTACCCGATGGCGGCTTTATAGCCGTAGGGCAGTGCCAGCAGAGTGGCGCTACTCCGCCACAAGTAGGTTGGTTTTTAAAGTTAGATAGCAACGGTTGTGAGGTGGAGAATTGTATTTTAAATATAGACGACAGACAACAGACACAAGACATAAGGCAAATACAGGTTTACCCAACCCTGCAAATAGTTACGTGCAAATACAAACGGAGAATGGAATGATAAACGGAGAAATAAAGGTGTATGATGTGGCAGGCAGATTGGTGCTCCAGAAAAGAATAGAAACCGAGCAAATGAACCTTGATATTACCCCACTTGGCAAAGGGCTTTATATAGTAACTGCCGAAAAGGGAACAAAGCAAGCAAGAGGTAAGTTGCTGGTGGAGTAACCCCCACTTTTCCCAACTTGCAGTATAAATCCTTGCGCCAATCAAGCATCCCTAAAACCCATTGTCATTGCGCGGGCTTTCCAAAAACAGTACGCGAACAAAGCCCAAAGCAACCTTCCCCCTTGTATCCGCTAAATCCATTTAATCCGTCCCATCTGTGTCATCCGTGTGCCAATTTGTAGTATTTTTACTACTACTTGCTCAACCCATATTGCAGATGTATAGCGACTTAGATAGATTCTTAACCGTACAAGAGGATAACTATAATATGGCTTTTTCAGAAATCAGATCAGGAAGAAAAAGAAGCCATTGGATGTGGTATATTTTCCCGCAGTTAAAAGGTTTAGGAGTTAGTGAAACTTCAAAATATTATGCCATAAAGGACATGGAGGAAGCTGTAGCGTATTTAAACCATCCCACTCTTGGAACTCGGCTGAAGGAAATTTCAAACGAACTCTTAACTCTTAAAACTGCAAATGCCAGCTTAATTTTTGGAAACCCGGATGATTTGAAGTTGCAATCTTGTATGACTCTGTTTGCACAAATAGAAGCACCAGATGCTAATGTATTTGCTCAGGTGATTGATAAGTTCTTTGAAGGGAATTATGACGGAAAAACTCTTGATCTGCTGGATCAATAACCGCATCCCCAACAGAAAGTAGATGATCTTCTGGGTAGTAAATGGTTTCTTATCTCATTTAATTCTAACTACCTCATAATTTGGGGTTAAATGTTGAAAATTTCCTTCTAAATCATTTTGTCGTGGGGGTGTCGAATTGCTATATTCGTGCGCTCAAATCGCAGGAAAACAGCAAAACGTGTTTTTGTCCTTCTATTTTTGAAGTTTCTAAAAGAGTATTAACATAACAATCTCCACATGAGTGACGAACTGAATCCACCCGAAGAAAAAGATCAAAAACCTGAAAATCCGAGAATAATCCCTATTAATATAGAGGAGGAGATGAAAACCGCATACATTGACTATTCAATGTCGGTAATTGTTTCTCGTGCTATTCCCGATGTTCGCGATGGGCTAAAGCCGGTACATAGAAGAATTCTTTTCGGGATGAACGAACTTGGTTTATCTCCCGGCAGACCATATAAGAAGAGTGCCCGTATAGTGGGAGAGGTGCTGGGTAAGTATCACCCACATGGCGATACTGCTGTGTATGATGCAATGGTTCGAATGGCGCAGCATTGGAGTCTTCGCTATCCCCTTGTTGATGGTCAGGGTAACTTTGGGTCTGTGGATAACGATCCACCGGCTGCTATGCGTTACACCGAGGCACGTATGCGCAAAATCACCGAAGAGTTTCTAAGCGATATTGACAAAGAAACCGTGGATATGCGGTTAAACTTTGACGATAGTTTAGAAGAGCCGACCGTGTTGCCTACCCGTATTCCCAACTTGCTCGTGAACGGAGCATCGGGAATTGCCGTAGGGATGGCTACCAATATGTTGCCTCACAACCTCACCGAATGTATAGATGGCATCATGCAATATGTTGATAATAACGATATTAGCATAGAAGAACTAATGCAGTATGTGAAGGCTCCTGATTTCCCTACCGGAGGTATTATTTACGGTTACGAAGGAGTAAAGCAAGCGCTAATGACCGGTCGTGGAAGAGTGGTATTACGCGGTAAAGCTGAGATTGAAACTCAAAATAACGGCCGGGAGCACATCATTATCACCGAA
The DNA here is from genome assembly GCA_018262795.1 of Sphingobacteriales bacterium. Taxonomy (GTDB): domain Bacteria; phylum Bacteroidota; class Bacteroidia; order Chitinophagales; family LD1; genus Bog-950. The sequence continues at coordinate 152,631 of JADFDM010000002.1, forward strand.
ATACCCTATCAGGTGGTAAAAAGTGATTTGGTGCGCAAAATTGCTGAACTAACAGAGGATAAGAAAATAGAAGGAATCAGTGATATCCGAGATGAGTCCGATCGCCATGGGATTAGAGTGGTAGTTGAATTGAAGCGAGATGCCATTAGCAATGTAGTCCTAAACCAGTTGTTTGCATTAACAGCCCTCCAAACAAGTTTCGGAGTAAATAATATCGCATTAGTTCACGGCCGCCCGCAACTTCTTAATCTTAAAGACATGATTAAGCACTTTGTGGACTTCCGCCACGAAGTAGTAATTCGCAGAAGCAAATATGAACTCCGCAAAGCAGAAGAGAGGGCGCATATCCTTGAAGGCTTGCTTATTGCCATTGATCATCTTGATGCAGTCATCAAGTTGATTCGCGACTCAGCAGATCCTGAAATTGCTAAGAGTGGCTTAGTCAGCAACTTTGGTCTTAGTGAAATACAGGCGAAAGCTATTCTCGAAATGCGTTTGCAGCGCTTAACTGGTCTGGAAATAGACAAAATCAAGCTGGAATACGATGAATTGCAGAAAACTATAGCTTGGCTAAATCGTGTGTTGAATGAAGAACCTCTGAGAATGCAGATAATAAAGGAGGAACTTGCAGAAGTAAAAAGTAAATACGGAGATGAACGCAAAACTACCATAGAGTATGCCGCAGGTGACTTTAATATGGAAGATCTGATAGCCAATGATGAGGTAGTGGTTACTATTTCACGACTTGGCTATATCAAACGCACCCAGTCCACCGAATATAAGACACAAAATAGGGGAGGACGCGGCAGTCGGGGTGGCGCTACTCGCGATGAGGACTTTATTGAACACATGTTCTTGGCCACCAATCATAACTATATCCTGTTCTTTACTGAGTTAGGCCGTTGTTTCTGGCTCAAAGTATATGAAATACCCGAGGGAGAAAAAACCGGTAAAGGTCGCGCCATCCAAAATCTGATCAGCATTCCTAAAGAGGATAAGATTATGGCTTACATTCCTGTATTGAACCTGAAAGAGGATGATTACATGGAGAATAAGTTCGTGATCTTCTGCACTAAAAAGGGAACTATCAAAAAAACCACTTTGAAAGCCTACTCTAACGTGAGAGCAGGTGGTGTAAACGCTATAGACATTCGAGAGGGCGATGAATTGGTGCAGGTAAGTCTTACCGAAGGGAAAAGCGAAATTGTTATTGCTACTAAATTCGGGAAGGCCATTCGTTTTAACGATAGCACGGTTCGTGCAGTAGGTAGAGTAGCCGCAGGAGTAAGAGGAGTAACGTTAACTAATCCTAAAGATCAGGTGATTGGAATGATTACCGTAAATCCTGAAAACAAGGAAGAAACTATCATGGTGCTTTCAGAAAAAGGATATGGAAAGCGCAGCGATATTGATGGCTACAGAATTACTAATCGCGGTGGGAAAGGAGTGAAAACCTTAAACGTGACAGATAAAACCGGTTATTTAATTGGAATCATGAATGTCACTGATAATGACCACCTTATGGTTATCAATAAATCGGGTATTGCCATACGAATTGCGGTGGAACAGCTTCGAGTAATGGGGCGTGCAGCTCAAGGGGTTCGGGTCATTAAATTGGATAAGAAAGACGAGATAGCAGCCATTGCTAAAATCAAGGACGGAAAGCTCAATTATAATATTGAAGAAGATGGAGAATTGGGAGCCACCGAAGAAAATGGAGATTCTGCCGAATAAGATTGGCAACAATTTTGAAATAGCTTAAAACCAATAGAAATAAACCTAAAAAAATGAAAAAGACCTTATTTGCCCTATTAATAGTAGCTGCTATTCAGGGAGTACATGCTCAGGACGGTAATAATATTTGCGTATGGAACGCCATGAATACCTATAACACCGGAGGAGGCCCTGAAGATTTGGAAAGAGGAATTAAATGTAGTGACGAGGCTGCTGCCAATCAATCTACTATGGGGAAATGGAAAACATGGTTTTACCGGGGCGAAATGTACACGCTGGTGTTTACTGACACCACCTTGAAGAAGAAATACGGCAGTGCCGCTTTTGAAGCAATCAACGCTTTTAAAAAGCTGTATGAAATCAATGATCCTAAATTTAAAGATTGGAATGAGGTGGAGAAATATATGCTTCCGCTGGCTACCAGTGCTTTCAATGAGGGAGTAGATCAATTTCAGGCAAAAAATTATGCGCAGGCCTATCAGTATTTCTATTCTATTAAAGACATTAATGCCATATTAGAAGGGAAAGGGAAAACTGCTAACATAGATTTAGCTACAGCCTTAAAGAATGCCGCCATAAGTGCAGAAAATGCTGGAGACCTGGATGGCGCAATTAAGGTTTACAAGGATTGGATAGCCGTAAAGCCGGATGCTGCTGCCTATAGAGCTTATGGCGCTGCTTTAGAAAAGAAAGGAAACCCTGAAGAGGCGGAGAAGATTATTGACGAAGGACTATCTAAGTTTCCTCAAGATGCCAACCTTTTGGTAGAAAAAATCAATAAGTACTTAGCAGACGCAAAATACACCGATGCGCTAACTTACGTGAACAACCTACTGAGCGTAGAGCCTAATAATGATGGAGCCTTGTTTATCAAGGGACTGGCTTATGAAAAAATTGGAAATGAAGACTCTGTGGTGTATTACTACCTAAAATCGGCTGAAATAAACCCTAAAAACGTAAAACCATGGAATAATCTCGGAGCATTGTATGTAAATAAGGCAAATGCCATTATTGAACAAATGAACAAGTTGGGAAACACAGCCGAGGATACAAAGAAATATGACGAGTTAAAAGAACAACGCAAAGCGCTCTATCTCAAAGCAAAACCTTATTTGGAGAAAGCGAATGAAATAGAGCCGGGTGATGCTCAAATTACCCGAACTTTGAAGCAGATACAGATGTACACGGCAGAGTAACAGCGATTAGAAATGAGATTCAGAGGGTAAATCAAGATGTAAAAGAAGTACCTTAAAATCTATTTAACATAATGTAAATTATGGTGGCTCGTGTAATTATTTTTAAGGTAAGCTATTAGTATATAGAGTGATCCTTTTACTATAAATCGTGCATGGTGTGTTTCCATTTGATATTACAGCCAATGCTTGGCCGTTGATAAGGCGAAACTTCTCGACCGGCAATAATAGAATCTAAAGCCTGACGAATATCTTTTCCCGTAAGTGGAATCTTATTGCCCGGGCGACTATCATCTAACTGTCCGCGATACACAAGCCTCCTATTACCATTAAAAACGTAAAAATCAGGCGTGCAGGCAGCATCATAATCTTTTGCGACCTTTTGCTTTTCGTCATATAAATACGGAAATGGGTATTTTAACCGCAAAGCAGTTTCCTTCATCTTCTCCGGTGAATCATCAGGGTATGATTTAATATCGTTTGAACTGATGGCTATAAATGCTACACCTTGTGAAACATACTCTTTAGCTAATCGTACGAGTTCACTGTTCACGTGCTGAACATAAGGGCAATGATTGCTGAGAAACATTACAACAGTTGCCTTGCCTCCTTTTAACTGATTGAGTGCTACATCTTTCCCTGTAACAGTATCAGGTAGAGTAAATTCAGGAGCAAGAGTGCCTAACGCTATCATGTTGGATGGGGTCAGTGACATGGTATTATTTTTCAGATAGGATATAATACTAAATAATGAGCGGAATAAGTGGGTGATAGCGGGCTCGAACCGCTGACCTCTACCTTGTCGAGGTAGCGCTCTGAACCAACTGAGCTAATCACCCTTCTGCGCAAACATAAAAAGTATAACTCACAAGGTATGTATAAAAATAGTGGCTTCCCCTACTCTTAAAACGGGAAGAATTTTTAGGGACAATGAAACATTCCTCCAAGGTGCCCGTAAACGTTAGCAAAATCAATATTAAAGGAAACTAAAATTTTCAAAATCATGAAAAAACTAACAATACTAACTCTTTTAGGTTCAACACTACTATCCATGAATTCCTGCAAAAAGGAACCTATAACACCGGTGAAGTCCCAACAAGGAACTACTACTAACATGGTAGCAGGGAATACGCTAAAGGTTGCAGACCAAACCTTTAACGAATCAATGACAATTATCGAAGCCTTAAACTCAGGGAGTTTAATTTATAAAACCGACCAAGCAGATGCTATATTGACATGTGCCACGGTTACAAACGACACCGTATCAATGCCACATGTTTACAGACTTGATTTTGGGACCGGTTGTGTTGGTGGAGACGGATCTGTAAGAAGCGGAGTAATTAATATTCAATACAACAGCAAAAAACTGGCTGCTATTGGGTCTTATGCAAATATTACCTTCGTCAATTATGCAGTGGACAGTAACCTTTATAACGGAACCCTTGACCTTGTAAATAATGGATTGAACGGGAATAGCAATTTGACGTTTTCACTGAACACCAATGTGGACTATACTAATGTTAATACCGGAGATGAAGTGACCACGACCATAGCGATGGATATTGAATGGACTGCCGGATTTGGTACTTCTACCCACGATGATGACCTGCTTTCGATGACGGGTAATATCAACGGGTTTGTAACAGGGAGCAGTTCTACTGTAAACATCAACATCATAGATCCGCTAATCAAAAGCCGTGCAACTTCTTGTGGTGAATATTTTATACAAGGCCAAATCAGAATAGTTGAAGCAAGTAAGCCGGATACTTATTTAGATTACGGAAACGGAGAATGCGATGACAAAGGAATTGAAACGATAAATGGAGTAAGCCAAACAATTCAATTAGAAGGTTACTTTAAATAATCACACTAAAATTTACTCAAGCAATCGCAGTTCTCTTTAGGACTGCGATTTTTTTTGTTTTGCCGGTTCGCTTGCTTCTGCCATCTTGTCACTTTAATCTTTATCTTAGCGGCTTCACTTTTAATTGAATGGATAATAAACTGTACCGCAACGATAACTCTTTTGAAATCTCTGAAAAAAGGATAGATGAAAGCCGCCAGGGCGAAACATTAACCGTTGAGAAGCTATCTGCATCACCTTCCAACGGCAAAAAGTTTTACATTGAAAGCTATGGTTGCCAGATGAATTTCTCCGATAGTGAAATAGTGGCTTCTATCCTATCGCAATCGGGCTTCGATTCTACTTCTGAGTTTCTGGATGCCGACCTTATTTTGATAAATACTTGTGCTGTTCGCGACAATGCCGAACAACGGATTCGCCACCGCCTTCAGCACTTTCAAAATGTAAAAAAGCGGAAAAAGGGCGCTTTGATTGGTGTACTGGGTTGTATGGCAGAACGGCTGAAAGAGAAACTTTTGGAAGAAGAGAAGATTGTTGATATCGTGGCCGGTCCTGATGCGTATCGAAGCCTCCCTTTATTGATTGAAGAGGCAGAAACCGGACAAAAGGCTGTGAATGTGTTACTTTCTCGGGAAGAAACGTATGCGGAGATTAGCCCGGTGAGACTAAACAGCAACGGTATAAGTGCCTTTATCAGCATTATGCGCGGCTGTGATAATATCTGTTCATTTTGCGTAGTGCCTTTTACGAGAGGTCGTGAACGCAGCCGTGATTATCGCAGCATTGTTTCCGAAGCTCAAGATTTATATAATCGAGGTTATAAAGAAATTACGTTACTGGGGCAGAATGTAAACTCCTATCGTTTTTCTCATAATCCAACATTGGTAGGCAAAAAATTATTAGAAGCAAAATATGACGACACGGTTGTCAATTTTGCAAAACTCTTAGAACTCGTGGCAAAAGTATCACCGCAGCTCCGGGTTAGATTTTCTACTTCTCACCCAAAAGACATGACAGATGATGTGCTTCATACAATGGCAAAGTATCCCAACATCTGCAAATACGTACATCTACCGGTGCAAAGCGGCAACAGTAGAATATTGGAGCTAATGAACCGCACCTATGATCGCGAATGGTATAAGCAGCGGATAGAAGCGATACGAACTATCGTTCCGGAGGCCACCATTTCTACTGATATTATCACCGGCTTTTGCTCCGAAACCGAGGAAGAACACCGCGATACACTTAGCATGATGGAATTTTCGCGCTATTCGATGTCATACATGTTTTTCTATAGCGAACGACCCGGAACCTTGGCGGCTAAGAAATATGCGGATGATATTCCAGAAGAAGTCAAGAAAAGACGACTACAGGAAGTAGTAGATATGCAGCAGAGAATCGCACTCGACCTGAACCGAGAGGACATCGGTAAAACTTTTGAGGTGTTAGTCGAAGGTATTTCGCACCGCAGTGAAGAACATCTGTATGGCCGCAATTCGCAGAACAAAGTCATTATTTTCCCAAAAGGAAATGTATTACCGGGTGCGTATGTAGAAGTTAAAGTAACCGATTGCTCTTCTGCTACCCTAAAAGGAGAATTGGTAAATAAATTATAGCATGGAAATTCAATCAATTAAAAACAGATTCGGCATCATCGGTAACTCGCCTGCCCTCAACCACGCTATCAGTATTGCTGAAAGAGTCGCCTCTACTAACCTTACCGTATTAATAACGGGGGAGAGTGGTGTGGGAAAAGAAGTGTTCTCTCAGATTATCCACCAACTCGGAGTGCGCAAGCATAACAACTTTATTGCGGTTAACTGTGGAGCTATTCCTGAAGGTACCATTGATTCGGAATTATTTGGGCACGAAAAGGGTTCTTTTACCGGAGCCAGCGAAGCGCGAAAAGGATATTTTGAAACCGTAGGCGGTGGTACTATTTTCCTTGACGAAGTAGGAGAATTGCCACACGGAACACAAGCACGTCTATTACGAGTTTTAGAAACCGGGGAATATATACGGGTTGGATCAAGCAAAGTAATTAAAACAGACGTAAGGGTAATTACTGCCACCAATGTAAACTTGCAGGAAGCAGTTCGGGCTGGCCGCTTTAGAGAGGATTTGTACTATCGTTTAAGCACTGTTCCCATCTATATTCCCCCCTTGCGTGAGCGGGGGGATGATATTTATCTACTCTTCCGTAAATTCTGTATTGATTTTGCCGAACGAAATAAAATGCAACCGGTCAAGTTAACGGACGATGCCAAAGAACTGATTTTAAAATACCCATGGCCGGGAAACGTGCGTCAGTTGAAAAATGTAGCGGAGCAGGTGACTATTTTGGCAATGGACAGAGAGGTAAGCGGCCGTGAATTGTCTGAAATTGTTCCTGATATTTTAGATAACAGGCTTCCTGCACTGGCAGAGGCCCGTTACCAAAGTGGAGGTAGCAATTTCACGGAGAGAGAGATTTTGTATAAACTGATTTTTGATTTAAAAAAAGACTTGAATGACCTAAAACAGTTTGTTTTTGATGTGACCAAAATGCAAATGGGAACCGTAGAACAAATACCGGGAGCTGAAAAGATATATCCGTCTTCTAACACTTTTATGCCGACAGCGGAGCACCCTGTAATTTTACAACAGCCCCCCTCAAATCAACCGTTTGTAATAAATGATAAGAAGGCATTTGACGAACATGAAACGATTGAGGAATCACTGTCTATTGCAGATAAGGAAAGAGAGTTAATTATTAAAGCACTGAAGAAACACCGCAACAGGCGCAAAGATGCCGCTGCCGATCTCGGCATTTCAGAAAGAACTCTTTACCGAAAGATCAAAGAGTATAACGTTGATATCTAAGTGATGAAAAAGTCTATCCGGAGTTATTGGGGAATTTTCCTACTCCCTATTTTATTTATATCAGGTTGTAAAGTGTACTCATTTACCGGAGCCAGCATTCCTGCTGATATTAAGTCCTTCTCGGTAGGATTGTTCCAAAATCAGGCGAATAATGGGCCTGCTTCTTTGGCACAACAATTTACAGATAAACTAAAGTTGAAATTTCAAACGGAAGCGAATCTCAGAATGGTATCTGCTGAAGGTGATTTGCAGTTACACGGAGCAATTACCGGCTACACATATACCAGTGAAGCCCCCATAGCGGGAGCTACCAGCGGATTGAACAAACTCACTATTACTGTAAATGTTGATTACGAAAATACGAAAGACGAAAAGGATAAATGGACTCAATCATTTAGTCGTTACGCTCAATTCAGTTCCACAGAAGATATCAGTAGTGTGGAAGATAAATTGATAAATGAAATCAACACTCAATTGGTAGATGACATTTTCCAAAAAGCCTTAGTTAAATGGTAAGCAATTATTACTGTACGGTCACAGAAATAGTTTTACTCCAGTCCTTTCCGTAACTCTGATGCAACCCATCGGCAAATTGAAGAGTGAGCGTATGCGCTCCCGGACTTAGTTGGATGGTATCAGAAGTTTCTCCTTTCCCATAGTGGATATGCTTTTCATCTTTAGCCACTACACTACCTTTCGCTACATAACCTTCGTCAATTATCAGATGATGATGGCCTTTTCCTTCATGAAGTTCTCCGGCAGCTTCTACTTCCATTCCTTTAACCCCCATTTCAATCACAACCGGTGACTTAACCACTTCCCCATCTTTTGGGCTGATAAAGTAAACTCCATTTTGCTCAGTAGTGCTATCTACAGGAGGAGCCGGCTGAACTATAGTTTGTTCATCTGTAACTTCTGTTTTGTTTGCTTTTTGATTACAACTAACTAAAGCGAGGGCAACCATTGATGCCATAAAAATTTGCTTTTTCATAAAGAGTGTTTTTTTATTGATGGATTAATTTGCAGGCACAAAACTATTATTAACAGGCTGTGAATGCAAAGTGAAAAGTGTTTAATTAACAAAGAATACCGATTGCTACAACAAGTCAAACACCGGGAAGTTCACTGTACTTCTTTTTTCCTTTGACAAAATACTGCCACACTATACTTTTCGGATACAGAGCCGCTGCACTTTTAGAGGGGGCTATCTTTCGCTTGTTATTTAATTTTGAGAGAGAGGTAAGAAAGGAAAAATGCGCTTTAATAATAGCAAGCAGGGTATTGAAACTTCTCTCTCTTAAAACAGACTGTAAAGCGGCAATAACATCCAACGAAATGCGCACTCCTATCCGCCCCCAAAGTTTCGAGGCGGGCATATTCTTGTAAATCATCATTAAGTTGTTTCTGAAATTCAGGTATGTTTTCCGCGGATTCCCCTGTGGCAAGCTACCTCCGCCTACGTGATAAACAACGGAGGCCGGAACGCAAATAATACGATATCCCATATTCCGTATTCGCCAACATAAATCTATCTCTTCTTGGTGGGCAAAGAAATCTTCATCTAAACCACCAGCTTTCCAAAAAAAATCTTGTTTCACAAACAGACAGGCGCCACTTGCCCAAAAAATATCGGCCACCGTATCATATTGCCCTTCATCCTTCTCAGTAATATCAAATAATCTACCTCGGCAAAAAGCATATCCGTATTTGTCAACAAAGCCACCGCAAGCTCCGGCATATTCCAAATAATCCCTTTGATGATACGCCCTTAATTTAGGTTGTGCAGCAGCAATCTGCTTGTCTTTTTCCATCTCGGTAATAACCGACTCTACCCACGCTTCCGATACTTCTACATCCTGATTTAACAGCACATAATATTCAGCCTTTACTTGTCGCAAAGCTTCGTTATAGCCACCGGCATAGCCATTGTTAGTGAAGTTTTGAATAATGCGAACATTTGGGAAATGGACCTTTACATACTCTACCGAATCATCGGTGGAGCAGTTGTCCGCCACAATAATTTCGCACAACTCTGGCGAAGTAAATTGGATTACCGAGGGAAGAAATTTCTCAAGAAACTTTTTCCCGTTCCAGCCTAATATAACAACAGCTACTTTTCGTGGAGCATTCATCAGCAGTCAAAAATTTGCCTATGTTTAAGCGACACAAATCAAATCAAATCTTTGTCAATGAACGAAACGCTTTCTTTGGATGAATATCAAGAATACCCGATCGGCAGCCGTTGGCGGCAGAGAAATATCCGAGAGATTCATCTCGCAAACGCCTTTCCAACATTAGTCTTCAGTCCTATTATATGAACGATCCTAAAGTGGAACATACTTTTGTAATTCTTGCCTACAGAGAATCGGCCTTCTTGGAAAACTGTATTCAAAGTGTGCTGCGACAAACAGTGGGCAGCCGCGTTCTTATCACTACTTCTACTCCCAATGATTTTATACGCTCTTTGGCCGAAAAATATCAACTGAATTTATTGATTAATCCGAAAGGAGGGAGTATCGGTCGAGACTGGAATTTCGGCTTGCAATCTGCGGTAACGCCTTATGTTACCTTGGCACATCAGGACGATGACTACCTGCCGCGCTTTGCGGAACTTTGCCTGAAAGCAGCTAAAAAATTTGAAGCCTCAACACCACTAATCGTATTTACAAAAGGAAGAGTTCACAAGTTTGACCACACTTATAGATTTCACTTTAAGGACATCATCCGCTGGTGGCTGATATTTCCTTTTCATTTTAAAAGAGGCATCTCCTCCCCTTACATCAAAAAATTTATTCTGCTATTTAGCAATAGCATTTCGTGCCCCGGAGTATTTTATGTCAAGAAGAATTTAGAGGGATTTAGTTTTGATAATGAAACCGAATTTATTTTAGACTGGAAAGCTTGGTTTGAGATGAGCCGAATGGGCGGCTCTTTTGTGTATATGCCTGAAACGCTACACCTGCACCGCGAACATGAGGGATCGGCCACTTCTGCAATTACTTCAGAAACCTTGCAACGAGAAGAGTGGGAACTACTCACACTGATTTGGAATAATGCATGGATAGCCAAACAAATCACTCGTCTTTTGGTATTTGCTAAATAAAAATCTAAAATTATTATCTTCGATAAAACTCAGCACTATGCAGAAGAAACTTAGAAAATCAAAAGACAAGAAATTATTTGGAGTATGTGGTGGCTTAGGCGAATATTTTGATATAGACCCTACCATTATCCGCATCCTGTTTATTATATCCGTTTTATTTTTCGGAACAGGGGTGTTATTGTACCTGATACTTGCCATCGTCATGCCTGCTGCGGAATAGAGCTTCTCTATCCGCATACCATTAGACAGAAATCAGAGAAAACGAACTTTAAATATACACAGTGGCTTCTGATGCTTTGAAAACTGCTTCATCGCGTATATTTTCGCCCGCGAATTTTAAAAACTTTAAAAACAATAGAATGGCAGGAAACATCACACTCACCATGATAAAGCCCGATGCCGTAGCTGAGGGGCACACCGGAAAAATTTTAGACATGATTATAGCGGCCGGATACAAAATACAAGCGATGAAACTGACCCGCTTGCCAAAGAGAAAAGCGGAGGAGTTTTATGCGGTTCACAAGGAGAGACCTTTTTTCGGAGAGTTAGTAGCTTTTATGACTGAAGGCCCCATTGTTGCAGCCATTCTTGAAAAGGAAAATGCTGTTGAAGATTTCCGCAAACTTATTGGCGCTACCAACCCTCAGAAGGCCGAGGACGGTACTATTCGCAAACTTTTTGCCGCTAACATTGAGCGCAATGCCGTGCATGGTTCTGACAGTGATGAGAACGCTGCAATTGAGGCTTCTTTCCATTTTAGCGGATTAGATAGATTTTAAAGCGAAACTTATCAAACATCTTAGGAGGCCTGTTCTATTTTGAATCAGGCCTTTTACTTTATGTATGAACTCAAATTAACTACTCCTCCCCTGCTGTAGTTAGTCTGAGGCTGAGCCTGCGCCAAGGGGCTAAGGACTCTCCTGAATGGCGCAAAGCAGAGATTGCCATTAACGTAAAGGTTTTATAGGAAGGGTCAGTTTCTTATCTGAGGAAGAGTTTTGTTTCAGTAGCACTCATTGGGTTTAAATCGGGCTAAGCGTTCCTGCAAATCAGCCATCACTGCTTTTTTAAAATCCTTGTTGGGAACTGATTGCATTTGGCGGATATAGTCTGCAATGTCTAATTTTTGAGTGCAAAGGGAAATTACTTTAAAGGGTTTGGGAAACCATTGGCCGGGAGCCTGCACATGATGCAATCCTCCGCTGTACACTATCACCATTTTGCCGGTTTCCATCATTTGTAAAATATCAGCCACTCCTCCCCTTACGCTCATTGGCTTGCCGTGTTTATCTAAGCCGGTTAGCCTTTTCATACGCCCTTCCGGCAAAATGATAACCACCGAATCCTCTTGCACCTTCTGAAGGAAATAATCCCAAGTAGCATCACGTTCGCGAGAAATGGGAACTAGCCCTGGACCAAGTATTTTAAGCAATCGTCCAACAATAGGGCGACTAATCGTAGTGTTAGCAGCAGGCACCAACATCCGACCCGCCAGCCGCTTAATAAAGCGCCACGGCACTGCCCCTAAAAAAAGAAATTCGTACAGACTGGTGTGATTCAAAAAAATAATCAAACGCACTCGTTCCCAGGGGTCTTCTTTATGCGGGTGCAACCAGCGGTTTTCAACTTTGTAGATGGTTCTTGCCCAAAGTTTAACTATCGAAAGAACAAGCAGGTTGAAAATACGGTTGACTGTTTTCATCATGGAGAAGAAAAGCCGGCTATTGCCGGAAAGTGAAAGTAATAATCAGCCAAAAGTCGTTGATGAGAAACAAAAAACAAATGATACGCCTCATAGGCATTCCACTATTTTTCTTCCGGCTTTGGCTCTACATGAATATCTTCCGGCTCTATGGATTCCATATTTAACTTGGCGGATATCACCCGGAAAGTAGTTCTGCGATTTTTTTGATGTTCCTCTTCGGTGCAAGGCACCCCATTGCCGCACTTATTCACCAGCTTGGTTTCTCCATACCCTTTTGCCAGTAATCGTTCGGCAGGTATTCCCTTTTGCACTAAATAATCTACTACGCTCTGCGCCCTAGCCTGAGATAATTTCAGGTTATAGGCATCGCTGCCACGGCTGTCGGTATGTGAGCCGATTTCAATAGTTAGATCAGGGTTTTCTTTAAAGAAGGTAAAAACCGTATCGAGTACTAACTGCGATTCAGTGCGCAGAGTTGCCTTGTCGTAATCGTAATAAATATTGGGGATGACGATGAACTTCTGTGTAAAAATCTTTTCTAATTCAACCTGCACATACAGATTAATAAATGTAGAATCCTGATTGCGCAGACCTTTTGTAGAAACCTGTTCCGTCTTGGTAAAGTAGCCATTCTTCGTGCCGGTCACTTTGTAATCTTTCTCTGCCTCTAAGCGGAAAGTAAAATTGCCGTTCGCATCGCTGAAAGAGGAACCGATTACCTGCCCATCACTTGCTTTCAAATCCACTTTTGTTTTGGGGAGTGCTTGCAGCCCCATTGCCTTACTGTCAGGGTCTTCGGGATGCTCTAATTTCTTTTCGACCGTAGCGCCATTGAGCACGAAAATGTTGATCCATTTTTCCTCAAAGCGGTAAATATCATCGCTTCCTTTTCCTCCGGAGCGATTGCTCGAAATGTAACCGGCAAACAGTACCGTATCTTCGGTATTCAAAGGTTTGTATTTATCAATGCGGAATTTAAAATCATCTGCTCCGCTATTGAAAGGAGTTTTCAAATTCTGCGGGTCTTTATAGCCGCTTTTGGTACGGGTAGCTCTAAATATATCCAGCCCGCCCATGCCCGGAAGCCCATCCGAAGAGAAATACAAATTCCCTCGATCATCTAACCACGGGAACCGCTCATTGCCTGGTGTATTCACTGCGCTTCCGAGATTTTTAGGATTTCCCCAACCACTGTCGGCTCTCGAAAAAACATACATATCAGTGCCGCCAAAGTTATCCTTGGCATCAGCCGTTACTAACAGAGATTTTCCATCTTTGGAGAGATAGGGATCTAATACATTAATGGTATCGGGGAATAAATCCATTTTTACCGGCTCACTCCAATGATCGTTATTAAATGCAGCGTAGTACACGTGGCAAAACTGATTGCTTTGTTGCTCATCGGCTTTGCAGCGCACGAAATACATTTCTTTAAAATCACTACTGAAAGTAGCCGAACTTTCATGAGCCGTAGAATTTACAGGCGCTCCGAAACTATATGGAGTAGTAAATCCTCGCTCTTGCTTTTCGGTCACAAAAAGATCTGAAAACTTTTCTCCCGTCCATGCATCTTTTGCCTCGCCCATAGATTCATTTCGGGTAGAGGTGAACACCATTTGATTTCCCTTATAAGGCTCCAAGCCATAATCAGAAAATGGAGAATTGATTTTATCCAAATTGATGAGTTGTACCTTAGTGAATGCCTTCTTCCAAGTAGCCGCATCTAAGCATTGATTGGCCTGCAACCTACCCTCATAGCCCTGACCGGAAATGCGCTGATACTGCTCAAAGCTCTTCGCAGCATCGGCATATTTCTCTTGTTGCTTCTGCATCATAGCCACACGGTAAAGCGACTTCTCTCCACCATTTAATTCCAACGACTTTTTGTACCACAACTCAGCATTGGCATAGTCGTTAAACTTGCTGTATGAATCGCCCAACAGATAAGCAATGGGCTGTTGTTTCAGCGGATCCTTTTCGCTGTTAAACTCCTTGGTGAGGAAATCAATACTTTGATTGTAGCGCAACAACTCGCGGGCTGTTTTACCATCTTTCACTTCAAACTTCGCAGTTTTACAAGAGGAAAAGCAAAGCATCATACCGGTAAGAGCAACAAAAACTACGCGCATGTTCATTATCTAAAATAGAAATTATTCTTTCCTTCCGCTTGACCCGGTGGATTTGTTTTTATGCTACCGAAAATCAACCAACTCTACCTCGAAAATCAAAGTAGCTCTTGCCGGTATTGCGGGAGGGTAGCCCTGCTCTCCGTACCCCAAAAAATAAGGAATTATTAATTGTGCCTTTGCTCCTTTAGTCAACAATGCAATTCCTTCGTCCCAACCTTTTATCACCCGACCGGCACCCAACTGAAAGCCAAAAGGCTGATTCCGTTTATAGGAGGAGTCGAATACATTGCCGTTGGTGAGTTTGCCGGTATAATGAACACTCACCTGCTGCATTTTATTGGGGGTGGGACCACTTCCTTCTTCAGTAATCATATAATGAAGCCCCGATGCCGTGCCAATAGCGGTAGGGTAATTTTTTTCGACATAAGTTTTAAAATCAGCGATAGCCATCAGTTGGCTCTGCTCCTGTTGCTTTCTACGCTCTTCTAATTTCTTTTGAAAATCATCCATGTTGGTTCAGTTAGTTCGCACAAGTTTAATGGTTGCAATCGAAACATGTGTCTCTAAATTGGTCAGTTGGCCATTTTGATAGTAATAAATATTTCTGCTGCCATCGCTGGCGGCAAATTCACACACATTGGGTTTGGGATGTTTTATTTCGGCAAAATCTCCTTCACTTTCATAGAATATCCGATTCTGTTTACTCCCATCAGTAAAAAATAATTTTACCACAGAATAGGTGGGCACTTCATTTAATATTCGCTTGCCTTTGTAACCATTCACTTGGTAGTGCTTACCATCAAAAACTACATTTACCCAGCGCTTTTGTTTGCCATTTTCTATCTCTACGTTTTCGGAGGAGATTAAGCGGTTGTTTCTGTAAACCACATCATAGCGAGTATAGTTTTCCCTCTTAATCCAAAGTAAACTTGCCTTGCTTCGTGATTCGAGCGTGTAAGTCTCAGTGCTGTCATCCACCACCTTTCGGCTCACCGTCATGTTGCCGATTTTATCACCAAATAAAAAAATGTCGAAGTTGACAAATTGAGCATAAATTGGGGATTTCTCTACCGAGAATAGAAACACGAAAGCAATAATTAGAAGGCGCATGGTGGAAATAAATGTGATTGTGAAGGAGGCGTAAAAATAGAAAACGGGCAAAATAAGAGCTAAACATTTAAGGGGGAATTAATCCTAAGAGTTGCTTGCCACTCTGCTTAATTGAAATGTCTAAGGATAAAAAGTGCCTCCATTCTGCTATGAACTACCTCCTAAGACTACTTTGTTTTGTTTGTTCAATGTTATTTGGATGAAGGATTCTTGGCCTAAAGAGATTGTTCTAAATTTAGCATAACCAAGTCAGGGTAATAGATTTCGCAGTATTGCCTTAGTTGGGCTTTCACTTTCTACTTTCAATTTCACACTCAACTTCCTCTCCTTTCTAACCAGTGCAAAGTCTTCATCTCCGAGCTAAAAAAGCCCTGCCTTGTGAGCAGAGCTACTTGTTTAACCCCAAAAGTATTTTGTGCGATTGCTTTTACGAACAGTTTAGTGCACGCGGTTTTCTGAATCAATTTTCTTTTCAAAACCGTTGCCGGCATTTATTACATGAATGGCATCCTTTCCATTATTGGTGAATATATTGGTGTTATCCATCGTAAATTCATCAGCAGCATACATGGTGATCCCATAAGCCGAGTTTGTTTGTATGCTGTTTGAAGTAAAGTAGTTCAATTTAGAACCTTGCGACAACAAAATGCCATCGGTATTGCTGGCAGTAATTACGCTATTGCTGATCTCAGCCATTGCCGCATTGTTACCTGTTCCTATCACTATATCTGCAGCGCCAAAACTATTCGTGCCACCACCGTGCTCAACCTTGCAGTAAGTCAATACATTTTTAGCATTGCTGCTCAGAATGGTGATCCCCTTCCAAGCCCCTCTTTTGCCTGCCTTAGAAGTAAAATAAATTTCGTTGGCCTTTTCTCCGATGGCGGTGATAGATCCCTCCGCATTTACCTGAATACCGGCTCCGTTTTCAAACATCAACGTTACCCCCGGTTGGATGCTTAGATTGGCGTTTATTTCCACATTATTCAATATCAAATAATCTACTCCGTTCACGCGATCTTTGAGCGTCATGTCGGTATTGATACTTGTCATATCCAGCACTTGTGCCTGGCTGGCATCATTTCTGAAAGCATCCACATTACTCAGAGGAGTTTCCTCCTTATTGCAGGAATAAAGCAATAAAGCAGATAGTGCCACTAAAGATGTTTTGCTAAACAAAGAGTTCCATTTCATAGTCGTTATTTGTAGTTCTTATCGGTTCTTACGGAAGCCTTTATCAAAAGTTTCACTTCTGTATTTACAGGTGCCTCTATAAAGTACGTTAAGCCTTACTTCTATCTTAATCTTGCCCTTGTATCTTTACCGCGCATGAATACAAAACTTCTCAAAATTATTGTTGCCGCGATCACTGTTGCGCTTTTCGGATTGGTTCTTATCCAGATGAATTGGATTAAACAAAGCTATGCTGTGCGGGAGGAAAGGTTTGACCAGGGCGTATATCTGGCACTCAGTGATGTTACGCAAACCTTAGAGCGAAGCGAAGCGATGAACTATTTTGAGGTAGCAGGCTTAAATGATTTTGGCAGAAACATTAATAAGATGTATGACACGGTGCAAACCATCAAGTCGTACACCCCTAAGTTTACACTGATTGATTCGGTAGGGCAACACGCGATGAAGTTTGGATTTAGCGATACCAGCGGGGGCTTTGTGTCTAAGTTTATTGGAAGCATTACTTACTTGCAAGAGCACGCTTCAAAACTGCACGAATACACTAATGATAAGGACATGTTTCATAATGACATGGATCGCGAGCACCACATTATTGAAATGCAGTTTACCAAATACAACCGCATGTTTCAGGACTTGGCGATGCAGTTTATGCTGGATGACAAGTGCTTGCGCGACCGAATAGACTCTGCCGCCTTGCAGGCAATGCTCGTAGATGAGTTTCGCAAAGAAGGCATTCAAACCCCATTTGAGTTTGCGGTGTTCGATAACTGGTCCCCCGGAATGTTTACCGGCAACTTGAAAATTACGCGCGAGCAGGCAAAGGCGATAAACTTCTATTCCATTCCGCTATTCCCGAACGATTTGTATGAAAACTCCGGAATATTGATTGTAAACTTTCCGGGCAAGCGCAATTACATCTTCCAATCCATGTGGGTCATGTTGACAGCCACCATTGCTTTTATCTTCATTCTCTTAGCCTCTTTTGGCGGCTCGTTTTACATCATTTACCGGCAGAAAAAATTAGATCTTTTAAAGACCGATTTCATCAACAACATGACGCACGAGTTTAAAACCCCGGTCGCCACCATCTCTTTGGCCAGCCAAATGCTGAAGAATGAGAAGGTACTGGGTAATAGAGAGAAAATTTTGAATTACTCCAACATTATTGATGAAGAAAATAAACGATTGAGCGGCCACATTGAAAATGTGTTGCAAGTAGCCCAGTTAGATAAGGGTGATTTTAAGATGAAGATGGATCAGATAAATATCAATGGTTTGTTGAGCGACATCAGCGACTCTATTGATTTAAGAGTGAAGAGCGAAAACGGGGAACTGATTCGTCACCTCGATGCAAAAAAAGACAAGGTAAAGGGCGATCTGTTTCACCTCACTAATGTGTTCTTTAATGTTTTAGATAATGCTATCAAATACAAGAAGGAAGATCATCTACGTATTACGGTGACCACTTCTAATAATGACAAGGGAATAACTATCAGTATTCAGGATGAGGGGATAGGTATCTCTAAGGAAAATCAGAAAAAGGTATTTGAGAAATTCTACCGAGTGCCCACCGGCAACATTCACAATGTAAAAGGATTTGGCCTGGGACTGAGTTATGTGAAGGTGATTATAGATGCTCACGGAGGAACGCTCGGCTTAGTCAGCGATACAGGAAAAGGAAGCCGCTTTGATATTTTTCTACCCTTTTAATCTGTTAATTAATGATAAGCATATTGCACTTGACTTAAACCATCGGTAGCTTTGAAATGTTAAATTAACATCGCAAAAACTCACAACCATGTCAATCAAAAGAAAAATACTTTTAGTAGAAGATGATACCAACCTCGGAAACCTGCTTCAGGATTCATTAGAAATAAAAAACTACGATGTTACTTTAAAGCGAAACGGGGAGGATGGCTTCACAGAATTTAAAAGCAACAAATTCGACATGTGCATCTTTGATGTGATGATGCCTAAAAAGGATGGCTTCTCACTGGCAAAGGATGTGCGCAGAATGAACGCTCAAGTGCCTATTATTTTTCTAACCGCTAAGGCTTTAAAGGAAGATACCATTGAAGGTCTAAAGCTCGGAGCCGATGATTATATGACGAAGCCTTTTAGCATGGAAGAATTGACGCTGCGAATGGAAAATATTTTTAAACGTTTGCCAAAAACAGAAATCAGCAATCAGAATAAATTTAAGATTGGCCGCTTTGACTTTGACAATACGCTGCGCATTTTGAAAATTGGGGAGCACGAAATTAAACTCACTACCAAAGAATCGGAGCTATTGAAAATGTTGGCCATATACTTAGATCGAGTACTAGAGCGCGAAGTAGCACTGAATGCCGTATGGGGAACCGACTCTTACTTTGCCGGTCGTAGCATGGACGTGTATATTGCTAAGTTGCGCAAATACTTGAAAGAAGATCCGAAAGTGGAAATACTAAACATTCACGGCACCGGATTTAAAATGATAGTGAAGGAGTAAGTAATAGAGCCATAAAAAATAAAGCCCCGCATTTTTTGGAATGCGGGGCTTTTTATTTTCATAACCGTCCAATTTACCGGCTACTGTATTCTACTCAATGAAATTGTTCGGCTTCAGTAGAACCTGCCAGCGCAGTAGTGGAGCTTTTCCCCTGCTGAACAGTGTCTTGCACGGCATCGAAATATCCCGTACCGACAAATGATTGATGCTTGATTGCTTTAAATCCGTCTTTCTCCATTGCAAATTCGCGTTGTTGCATTTGGCTGAAACCTGCCATGCCGCGCTCTACATAATTTTTAGACAATTCAAACATCGAAGAGTTGAGCGCATGGAAGCCGGCCAGCGTAATGAACTGGAACTTGTAGCCCAAGGCAGCAATATCTTCGCGGAAGGTGAGCATCTGCTTTTCATCCATAAACTTAGCCCAGTTAAAGGATGGAGAACAGTTATAGGCCAGCATTTTGCCGGGATATTTTGCGTGAATGCCTTGAGCAAATTCACGGGCAAGACCTAAGTCAGGGTTACCGGTTTCCATCCAAATAAGATCGGCATAGGGTGCGTAGCTCAATCCGCGGTCAATTCCCTGCTCGATTCCATTATTCACATAATAGAATCCTTCAGGGGTGCGCTTTCCGGTAATGAATTTAGTATCGCGAGGGTCAATATCGGAAGTAATCAAATTGGCTGCTTCGGCATCGGTGCGGGCAATGACCAAGGTAGGCACGTTGCAAACATCGGTTGCCAAACGTGCAGCGACCAACTTATTGATTCCCTCTTGGGTGGGAACCAAAACTTTACCGCCTAAGTGACCACATTTTTTAGCAGAAGAAAGTTGATCTTCCCAATGCACGCCTGACGCACCGGCTTCAATCATCGCTTTCATCAGTTCAAATGCGTTCAGGTTTCCTCCAAATCCGGCTTCGGCATCAGCAACAATTGGCACCATCCAGTCAATCTTTGGCTCGCCCTCTAAATACTCAATTTGATCTCTGCGCATTAAAGCGTTGTTGATGCGCTTCACCACCGCAGGAACTGAGTTGGCTGGGTATAAACTCTGATCGGGATACATTTCGCTACCTAAGTTGGCATCGGCAGCTACTTGCCAACCCGAAAGGTAAATCGCTTTCATTCCGGCTGCTACTTCTTGCACCGCCTGATTTCCGGTTAAGGCACCTAAACCGGCTACCCACTTTTCGGTCTGTAACCGATTCCATAGTTTCTCGGCACCATTGCGAGCCAAAGTGTATTCAATTTCTACAGAGCCGGAAATATTAATAACTTCTTCGGCTGTGTAAGGACGAACTACGCCATTCCAGCGAGGATTGGTTTCCCAGTCTTTTTTGAGCGCTAATGCTCTTTCTAATTTTGTTGCCATGTGCTGTTTTAGGATTAAAAATTAATATTTAGAAGTGATGAAAACGTTTTTAGCTCTGCCTGAACCATTCTGCTACCCGGAAAGTCATTTCTCTTGCTCCGAAAACCATCTCCCTTACTTGGAAAAGTATTTCTCATGCTTGGGAACCCATTCCCCTTACTTGGAGGAGAACCATTTCTCTTGCCCAGAAAGCCATTTTCCTTGCTCGGAAAATCATTTTCAGAGCAAGGATTTTCATTTCTGAGCAGAAATGACCTGTTTTCTGCCCAAAACATCTATTTTACAAAGAACATCCTTCTTTTAAAAACAAGCAAAAAGACAAAGTTTACTCTCGTTTGCCCTTAATCAATTTCCTGATAAGCCGGAAGGGTTAAGAACTCTTTATAATCCCCCTGCTGAACCAACGAATCAAACATCGCAATAGCCTTTGCCATAGTTGGTTGGTTGTAAGCCACTTCGCCCACATAAGCCTTCACATTTTCTAACTCGCTGGGCAAAATCTCTTTGAACAAGTCATAAGTTACCGTTCGGCCATCGTCTAATTTGCAGGCATTCTTTATCCACTGCCATACCTGAGTTCTCGAAATTTCAGCCGTTGCGGCATCTTCCATCAGGTTGTGCAAAGCGGCTGCTCCTACTCCTCGTAGCCAACTTTCGATATAAAGTATCCCTACATTGATATTCATTCTCAATCCGGCTTCGGTAATAGTGCCAACCGGTGGGGTGAGAAGGTCTTTTTGCGTAATCACGTCATCTTTGCGAGTAATCTGGTAATTGTTGGGAGTGGGCATATTTTCATTAAACACATCCATCGCCACCTTTACCAAGCCGGGATGCGCCACCCAAGTTCCGTCATGTCCGTTTTTTGCTTCGCGAAGTTTGTCTTGCCGCACCTTTTCAATGGCAGCATTGTTAGCCGCTTCGTCATTTTTAATGGGGATAAAAGCACTCATACCACCTACCGCATGAACCCGGTGCTTGTGGCAAGTTTGAATCACCAAGCGGGAATAGGCATCCATAAAAGGAACGGCCATAGTTACCTGACCTCTATCGGGCAATACATAGCCGGGTAGGTTTCTTAACTTTTTAATGTAAGAGAAAATATAATCCCATCTGCCGCAATTAAGTCCGGCAATATGTTCTTTCAGTTCGTAAATAATTTCGTGCAGTTCAAAGGTGGCTGTGATGGTTTCAATCAAGCAAGTTACCTTGATTGTTCCCTGCTGAATTCCCAATTCATTTTGAGCTAACACAAATACATCATTCCACAAACGAGCTTCAAGATGCGATTCCATCTTAGGAAGATAAAAGTATGGCCCTGAACCATTTGCAAGCAATTGCTTCACGTTATGAAAGAAATATAAACCGAAGTCGAATAGCGAACCGCTCATCAACTCCCCATCTACCTTTACATGCTTTTCGGGCAAGTGCCAACCTCTGGGACGAACTAATAAAACAGCCGTTTTCTCATTCAGTTGGTAAGATTTTCCGTTATCGGGATTCACAAACGAAATGCTGCGTTTGATGGCATCGCGAAGATTTATATGCCCTTCCATGTTATTAGTCCATGTGGGCGAGTTAGAATCTTCAAAATCGGCCATAAATACTTTAGCACCGGAATTCAGCGCATTAATAATCATCTTGCGATCTACCGGACCGGTGATCTCTACTCTCCTATCCTGCAAGTCGGCAGGAATGGGAGCGGCTACCCAATCGCTTTCCCTAATTTCCTTTGTTTCGGGCAAAAAATCGGGAAGTTTACCTAAATCTATCTGTTTTTGACGCTCTTCGCGCAAGGTCAGTAGTTCTAATCTCCGTTTGTTGAATGTTCTTTGAAGTTTTACCACAAATTCTAAAGCCCCGGGAGTTAATATTTGAGCATATTCCGAGTTAATTGGTGCGGTAATTTCCAGTCCTTGTATGTTCGTTGAAGTTGTCATCGCAGAAATTTCGCGCAAAGGTGGCAAACCTTATTCAAAAAAACAAGCGAAAATTCGCTGAATAAAGATTTTCGCTTTTTATATCTTTGTTCGCTGTTTGCATTATTATCGCAAATAATTTACGAGCGAAAATTCGTTTATGGAAACTACCACAGAAGAAAACATCCGAATCATTTTCGGATTAAAACTCAAAAAACTCAGAACCGACAGAAAATATTCTCTACAAGAGTTGTCCGGAAAATCAGGAGTTTCTGTTTCGTATCTCAATGAAATAGAAAATGGGAAAAAATATCCTAAACCTGATAAGATAAACGAGTTAGCAAAAGCCTTAGAAACCACTTACGATCAGCTGGTTTCGCTCAAAATAAATAAAAACATGACACCGGTGGTGCAGGTGCTGAATCTGAAAATCATCAACGATTTCTTGTTTGAAACCTTTGGCGTGGATAAGGGGCTTCTGATGAGCATGATGGCCAGCGCCCCGTCTAAACTGAGCGCACTTATTAACTCCGTTTTTGAAATTGCCCGCAACTACAACCTGCAGGAAGAGCATTTTTACTTTAGCTGCCTTCGCTCTTATCAAGAGATGAACGATAACTATTTTGAGGAAATAGAAGTGGCGGTGGAGAATTTCAGAAAAGAGATTGGTCTCGAAACAGGAAGTCAACTCAGCGCGACAGATTATGCCCAATTGCTCACCGAAAAATTCAATTACCGCATAGAGGAAACCGACTTTATCGAATATCCCAAACTGCGCGGTTTTCGCTCGGTGTTTATAAAGGGAGAACAGCCTACTTTGCTCTTTAACCGAAAGCTGACCGAGCAGCAAAAGATATTTTTGTATGGCCGCGAATTAGGCTTTAGCTACATGAATATTCAGAAGCGTCCCCTCACCACTTCTTGGCTCAAGGTAGAGTCATTTGACCATGTGCTGAACAATTTCAAGGCCTCTTACTTTGCGCAGGCGCTTCATATTAACAAGGAAACGCTAAACAAGGACTTGGAAGAGTTTTTTAGCAAAAGTACCTGGCAACCCGAATTTCTACTCCAGCTTTTGGATAAATACAATACCTCTCCCGAAATGCTCTTTCAGCGCATTTCAAATCTATTGCCTAAATATTTCGGCTTCAACGAACTTTACTTTATCCGCTATAGCAGTAAGGAAGCGGCCAAACATTTGAAGGAAATATCGAAGGAACTGCATTTGAGTCGCAATCAAGTAGATTTAGAATACATCATCAGTGAACAGAATTATCGCAGGTGGATCACGAAACTGCTGATGCGCCACTTAGATAAAAATCGCAGTGCATCGGACGAGAAAACTACCCAAATGGATGCCGTGATTACAAAAAATGAAGATGGGGATGAATACCTGACCATTTCTCTACTGCGCCCTATGCCTGAGTTGAACAATAATGCCAACTCTGTGACCATAGGTTTTGTGCTCACCGATGCCATCAAGCGCAAAATAAACTTCCTGAATGACCCGGCACTTCGATTTGAGAAATTAGGAACCGTGAGCGATCTGTATTACGAAACTCCTTTTGCCCTTCGCAAAATTAAGGAGGAAGAGGTGAAGCAAAGCGAGTACGACCGCTTGGCGCGAGAGCTAAACAGTTCTACCGCTACTCTCTAACACTTCACATGAGTTTGAAATGATTATCCGAATTGTAAAAATGAATTTTCAAGCCGATAAAACGGAATACTTCCTGCGCACGTTTCGGCAAAAGCAATCTCTAATTGCTTCTTTTGATGGATGCAATGGCGTGGAGCTGCTGCGCGATATTCACAACCCGAACACTTTCTTTACTTATAGCCGATGGAATAGTCCGGAGAATTTGGACGCTTACCGCCAGTCTGCTCTTTTCAAAGAAACATGGAGCACCGTGAAACTGTGGTTTAGCTGCAAAGCAGAGGCTTGGAGTGTGGAGGAAGCATAATGATTTGATTCTTCCCACCGTTCCACTATTTTTCTCTTTGGTTAATTGGTTGTATTCCCCTTATGACTTGGTGAACTCCTTCCTAAATCACCTCTTTCCCCCCCTTCATTTAGTGCTTTTTATACCGCCCTTACCTTTATATATTTGCCGCCACAAACAGCTATACAAAAATGTCTAAATTCCATATACTAAAAGTGAAAGAGGTGAAGATTGAAACGGCCGATGCGGTTTCGGTTTCGTTTGAAGTGCCCGATGAACTCAAAGATTCTTTTCAACATATTCCGGGTCAATACACTACTCTCAAACTGCAGGTGAATGGCGACAATGTGAATCGCAGCTATTCTTTCTGTAGTTCGCCTTTCATGAACGAGTTGCCCACCATTGCCATTAAAAGGGTGCCTGGTGGAATAGGCTCTAATTTTATCAACGATAATTTGTTGCCGGGAATTGAAGTAGAGGTGATGGAGCCCATGGGGAATTTTCATTCTCCTTTAGATACCCGAAACGAAAAGCATTATCTGCTTTTTGGAGGCGGTTCGGGCATTACTCCGCTCATGTCTATCCTAAAATCAGTGCTGGTGAAAGAGCCGAAAAGCAAGATTACACTGTTTTATGGCAATAGAAACGAAAACAGCATCATCTTCAAGGAGCATCTTGAAAAGTTGATGGCCCAATACGCAGATCGGCTAAAGATTGTTTATGTATTTGATGCCCCTGTGAATACTGGCCATCCTTACACCGGTTTTATACTACAGGATATGGCGATGCGTTTGTTGCGGGAAAATACAGAACTTCAATACCACAATGCCGAGTTCTTTATCTGTGGCCCCTCCCCTATGATGAAGGAAGTAGAAAATGCTTTAGGCCTCTTAGGCATTCCAAAAGAGAAGGTACATGTAGAATATTTTACGGCTCGCGCAGAAGAAGACAAACAAGCTGCGGGCGTAGGTACCACTTCTGCCTCCGAAGAACCATTTACCGGCACTGCTTCCGTTAAAATTATTTATGACGGAAATGAATACGAGCTTCATGTAAAGGAGAAAGAAACCGTGTTAGAAGCTGCTTTAGATGCCGGTTACGATCCGCCTTATTCCTGCATGGTGGCTGCTTGTTGTACCTGTCGCGCCAAACTGTTAGAAGGTAAAGTGGAGATGGATGACCGCGAAAGTTTAACCGATGCGGAGATAGCGAAAGGCTATGTGCTCACTTGCCAAAGTCACCCCAAGAGCAACCGCATTGTGCTGAACTTTGACCTTTAACGCTCTCAGCTTCTCTATTTCTTTAGCTGATCTTTAGCCCATTTCAGGTTGTTCTTCGCCAGAGGGAAATCCGGTTTTAGTTCAATGGCTTTAGAGCAAGCCCACACTGCACTATCATATATTCCCAACTGGTTATAAGCCGAGCAAATGTTGTTATAAGCCTCCGGATAATCAGCTTTCACGCCAATGGCTGCAAAGCAGGCATCAATGCACTCGCGGTATTTCCCTGCGGAGTAATAGGCCAATGATTGATTGAGCAAATCTACCGCTGTTTGAGTTTTATTGACAGATATGCTGGAAGCCGCAGAAGGATCTTGCGCGATCGCCAAATACATCTTTGCTTTTGGGTCATCCGGATACATGGAGAGAGTGGCTTGAGCCGTCTGTAGCAACTTATTCCAGTTCTTCTGGTAGTTGTAAATATCCATGAGCAAGTAGCGAGAATAGAGATGCCCTGAAAATAATTCTAAGCCTTTGCTGCAATATATCTCGGCTTCTTCTACCCTGCCGGAGTTGAACAAAAAGCGCGCGTAGTAATAATACGGTTCCACATAATTAGGGCCATAGCTCAAAGCATTTTTATAGTATTGCTCGGCTTCTGTTTTTTTGCCTTGCGCATCTTTCAGCACTCCCATATTAATGTGCAGAATGTAATATCTCGGAGCTTTTTCTAAGGCCTTGTTATAAGCATACTCCGCATTGGTGTAGTCCCCTTTGCTCATCAGGTTTAGCCCGTAGTTCATCCAGCCTCTTCCATTGTTGGGACTTTTTTCGGTCACATCTTTCCACAGCGTTTCATCCGTTTTCCAAATCTTATTGCGCTGGTGAGTGCCATAGGCGTAGCCACTGATGGCGAGTAGTGTGATCCCTAACACTCCGTATTTCAGCACTACTTTTTCTTTCAGCAGGTAGTAATATAAATTGGCCAACAGCGTAATCATTGAAATAATAAGACCGATGTAGGGAAGAAATACCCGGTGATCATTGGTTACTTCGGCCAAAGCAATAAAGGAAGAAGTGGGCAGCAGCATCAGCAGAAACCAAACCAATCCGAAAGAGAAAGGTCGCCATTGCTTTGTTTCAGAAGTTTTAAAGGCAAGGATTATCAATCCAATCAGAAATGCAAATCCTATAAACAAGCGGTCATCATTCAGCGAAACCACCATTGGAATATCCGTATCGGCACTGAGCCCAAAAGGGAAGAAAAACTGAGTGACATAATGAAGAATGATGTAAGGCTGCGAAACCGCATAAAATAAAGTAGAGTATCCTCCCATCTCGAAAACCTTCGTCATCTTCATAGCGAAGATGGCCAGCGCTACACAGATGACCAAAGCCGGCAAGCCGACCACAATACTCTTAAAAAACGTCTTTAATCCCTTTACGGAAAAGAGATCAGAGAAACTTTTCTGCTTTTCAATCATGAAATCATAAGCAATTAAGGCGGGGGCAAACATGATGGTGGTCTCTTTGGCAAACATGCCGATGATAGCAGGCAGCAAATACAGATAATACTTTCTCCATTTCGGAAACTCAGTATAGACGGCAAAGGAAGCAATGATGGCCAGCGTGGAGAGGATGTCGGAGCGCGAAATAATATAGTTCACGGTTTCAGCATTTGCCGTGGTAAGCCCATACCACAAGCAGCCGAGCAATGCGAAGTAGTGATTGTACTTTTCCTCAAAAGCGTAATTGTAAATCTTGCGTTGCACAAAATACATCAGCACTACAATCATCAAAAACCAACTGAAGTTTGAGAGGTGATACCATAACACGTTGTAGCCATCCTGGTCCTTTGTGGTGTTCTTACTCAACCAGTAATCAATCGCCAGAGTGGTAGTCACCAAAGGGCGATAGCCCTGATGCGAAGGCATAGCACTGGAAGTGGCGCAATCCGTAAAAAACAAAGGAATGTTTTTCAAGTCGCGGATGTACCCATTATCGCGAACGGTGTGGGCATCATCAAAGTGAAAATCGTTGTGAAAGTGATTAGAATACGTCAACGCAATGATTCCGAGTACAAAGGCTAACAGGGCCGTTACAATAAGTCGTTGATTCATTATCAAGGTTGATTTAATTTTTCAGCTCGCTGAAGGGTTATCTTTCGTATCAGTTCCGTTTGGTCGGCTTCTAATTTTCTAATTTTCGAATATAGAATAATGCCGGCCATAAAGAAAAACACGATGAAGATGTAAGTGACCAAGTCGGCCCCTCGCCCCACTCCCACTAAGTGAGCGAGCTGATCGGTCAAGCCGGGGAAAAGTACAAACACAATTCCTACTGCCGACACGCCAATCAGCGAGAGGCGATAAAAGGTTTTATTCCGCAATCGGGGCAAGAAAAAGATAATGAGCAGCACTAACGGAATGAGCAGGATAATTTTGATGTTTATCATATCAGGTGATTTTTTTTAGTAGTAAATCAATCAGTATGTTGATAGAGTTCATAGAGCTTTGCCCCTTCATTTGGGAATATTCACTGTAAATAATTTTCACCGGTACTTCTTCGTAGCGCAGTTTATTATTTTTTATCTGCGATAAGATTTCAGAGGCATGTGCCATTCTGTTTTCACGAAGGTGAATGCTGCACATTGCTTTTCGATTCATAGCGCGGAAACCGTTGTGCGCATCGGTGAGCCACAGCCCGGTCAGCAATCCATTGACCAGTATAGCACCTTTTAAAATCAATTTGCGAAACGGGGGAACTTGCGCGATGTCTTCACGCCTCTTAAAGCGAGTTCCCATCGAAATATCGGCTCTTCCCTCCACGACCGGCTCCAACAGTGCTGGAATTTCTAAGACATTGTGTTGTCCATCTGCATCAAAAGTTACCGCATACTCCGCTCCACTTTGGCAGGCATATTCTAACCCGGTTTGCAAGGCGGCTCCTTGCCCCAAATTCATGACATGGTGTAAGTAGTGAATCGGCAAACCATGCAGCGCCTTCTTGGTATCGTCCGTAGAGCAATCGTCCACCACTACTACCGAGTAGCCTTGCTCCACCAAAGGAGATACCGTGTTGCGAATCACCTTCCCTTCATTGAAAGAAGGCACAATCACAAAAACAGAAGAAGGTGGATACTTAAACAAATTCACCTGCGCAAAATATTTGTTTTTGTTGAAAAAAACCATTCCTGAATACCCCTGCCCTATTCCTCAAAGCATATATTCGCTTTATGAGCAAACCACTGATATTAGTTGTAAATGATGATGGCATTACCGCCCCCGGAATTATCGCTTTAGTAAATTCGGTGAAAGACTTAGGGGAAGTAGTGGTAGTGGCTCCCGACTCTCCTCAATCGGGTATGGGACACGCCATCACCATCAACAAACCTTTGCGCTTAAAGGAGGTGCACCACATCGAGGGCATTCGCGCTTTTCAGTGCTCCGGCACTCCGGTTGATTGTGTAAAGTTGGCCGTGGGCAAAGTGCTGCACCGCCAGCCCGATTTGTGTGTAAGCGGCATCAATCATGGCTCTAACTCTTCCATCAACATTATTTATTCAGGTACTATGAGCGCAGCCGTAGAGGCCAGCTTAGAAGGCATTCCATCGGTGGGTTTTTCACTCTTAGATTACAGTCACGAAGCAGACTTTACCGCCTCTGCCTATTACGCTCATTTTATTTCAGAATCTATTCTCCAATACGGCATTCCTAAAAACACGTTGCTGAACGTGAACATTCCAAAGCTCTCTTTGGAAGAACTGAAAGGAGTTAAGATTTCGCGGCAGGCAGTCGCTAAATGGGAAGAGGAATACATTGAAAGGCAAGACCCATCGGGGCGGCCTTACTATTGGCTCACCGGCAAGTTTGTAAACTACGACCGAGGGCAAGATACCGATGAGTGGGCATTGGCCAATGGTTTTGTGAGCGTGGTTCCCGTGCAGCACGACCTCACCGCGCACTACGCCATTCCTTATATCAACGAAAACTGGGACTTCAGCGCGGTAGAGAAAGGAGATGAAAACGTTCCGGGGCAGAGTAAAGGAGAGTTCAATTTTTAATTTCGCTTATGCTTGATAAAATCCTCAACCGCACGCCTACCTTTTACAAGTGGGATAAATTTCTTTTAGGCCTCGTTCCCGGACTGCTGTTTCCGCTCTTGGCTTTTGTGTTCTTCTACCTCATGGAAATGAAAACCATGAGTTTCGAGCATTATATGCGCTCCATCAGAGATCCCTTTCTACTTTCAAAAATTCTGAGCTTCGGTTGCATTATCAACCTCGCGGTGTTCTTTCTGTTTATCAGCCGCGATTACTACAATGCTGCTCGTGGGGTTATTGCTGCTACCATCCTGTATGCTATTCCCACCATCATTACCAAGTTTATTATGTGAATGAATCGCTGATGAAATACTACATCATAGCCGGAGAGGCTTCAGGCGATTTACACGGAGCCAATCTCATTAAGGAGTTGAAGAATTTAGAGGCAGAAGCCTCCATCCGTTGTTGGGGTGGCGATAAAATGAAAGCGGCCGGTGGCGAAGTGGTGAAGCACATCAAAGACCTCGCCTTCATGGGGTTTTTTGAAGTGCTCAAGCATCTCGGCACTATTCTGAACAACATTAAGTTCTGCAAGCAGGATATACTTTCTTTTCAACCCGATGTGGTTATTCTCATTGACTATCCGGGCTTTAACTTTCGCTTGTTCAAGTTTCTAAAGCTACATCGCTTCAAAGTGTTTTATTACATCTCTCCGCAGATTTGGGCTTGGCGAACTTCGCGAGTGTATCAGGTGAAAGAATATGTAGATCGGATGTTTGTGATCTTTCCCTTCGAGAAAGAATTCTACGAAAAGTATGGCGTGCAGGTTGATTTTGTAGGGCACCCCTTGCTCGATGAACTAAAGCAGCGAGAGGTGGCAAACCGTGCAACAGAGAAATTAATTGCCTTGCTTCCCGGAAGCCGTAAGCAGGAAATTGCCAGTCTTCTTCCCGAATATCTGAAAGTGATGGATGACTTTCCCGAATACCAGTTTGTGATTACCGGCTTGAGTAATGTGGGCGAAACTTATTACCGCCAGATAATGGGCAACAGCCGATGCGAATTGGTGATGGACCGAACTTATGAGGTATTGAGCAAGGCAACAGCCGCCATTGTTACCTCCGGCACTGCTACCCTCGAAACGGCTTTGCACAACGTACCCGAAGTGATTTGTTATAAAGGAAGTTGGATTTCGTATTTCATTGCACACTTGGTGATTGACAAAAGCATCGGCTTCATTTGCATTGTAAACCTGATTTGCAAACGCAAGGTGGTGGAAGAACTCATTCAAGGGCAGGTGAATAAAAAACGACTGCGCGAAGAATTGAAAAAGTTATTAGCCCCCGAAGAAAGACAGAAAATGCTTACCGACTATGCCGACCTCCAATCAAGGTTGGGAAATGCCGGAGCCTCTCGCAGAGCAGCAGAATTAATGCGGAACTATTTGAAAGATGAAAAGTGAAATTATATTTGCGGTCGCTACGAAAATTGCCCATCTACTATTCAGGGGGATTAGCTCAGTTGGCTAGAGTATTTGCCTGGCAGGCAAGGGGTCACCGGTTCGAATCCGGTATCCTCCACAAAGTCCCGTTTATCGGGACTTTTTTTATGGAACGAATACTTGGGGTTTAGTTATTGGTTAATCGGTGTTCGGTGTTTGTTATTGATTAGCCGCTGTGGTCTCTTGCTTCTTGTCTCTTGTCTCTCTACTCTTGTCTCTTCACAACAATTCTATTTCAAAATGCACTGCTGTTCCTCCTGTATTCACGCCTGTGAGATAGCGATGAGTGCCCCATTCGGTAATGCCAAATTCACTAAGAGAGTGTTTCTGCTTGGCCCCTCCGGCAACGGTGATCGCAGTGCTGTTAGTGCCGCCCGGGGTGTCGGCTAAGTAGAAGGCGGCCTGTCCGCTGCCGTTTAGCTTTAGGTTGATTTCATCATCGGCAACAAAGGTATGTATGAGAATAGCCTCGGTTTCGTTGGCATCGAGTGAACCGGTGAAGAGCACTTGATTGTGCTTGCGCAAAACGTTCAGCTCAAAGAAAGGCGCAATATGAGCCGGCATTTCCGCCCCTTTATTAATCAGAAAGCCCAAGTCGCGATATTGCTCCACCGCTACTGCTTTGCGTTTCGCTTCTACCTCCGCGCTATCTAATTTGGTGCCGCCTTTAGCGCCTTCTTGCGTGTCGCGTGCTTCTTCTAACAAGGTGTAAAAATCATCTACCAAAACTTTTACAGCCGCAATGGCCGGAGTAGTCAAGGCAAAGGGAGTAAGACCTTCGCTCAAGGTATTCACGGCAGCTACTCGTGTTGCTTTGGCTCCGCTGTTAAAGATTTTAAAGCCCTTTGAAAACAACGACCGATAGTTCGGTGTGCCCTTTTCAAAACCATCTACCGCTTGTATCAAGGCCTCCCATTTGTTCACTTTCGCAATCAGCAATTGCAACAACTGCACTAAGTTCAGCGTCTCGCCCTGTCGCGAACCGGTTCTGGCTTTCCAGATGTTGTAAGCAGTGACATACTCTTGGTGAAAAGGGTGATATCGGTTGTAGAGCATTGCCCAGTCGGGGTCACCCGGGTTTTGGGTCATCATGGAGTACAGATACGCATCGTGGTAGTTACTCAGTTTGAGCATCTTTTTGTAGTTGCGATAGGTGATGCTTAGGAATTGATTGTTTAGATATTGCCAGGTTTTCATGGTTTTGGGAGTTTAGTGATGAAATAATGAGTTTGTAAAGAATAATATGGAGGTGGATGCTTGCCGAATGAAGCCAATGAATGCTGGTCATTATAATAGATAGCGAACACCTTGAATGAATGAGTCCATTTGCTTGCGGTGGCAGTTGACACCTTGAATGAATGAGTCCATTTGCTTGCGGTGGCAGTTGACACCTTGAATGAATGAGTCCATTTGCTTGCGGTGGCAGTTGACACCTTGAATGAATGAGTCCATTTGCTTGCGGTGGCAGTTGACACCTTAAATGAATGAGTCCATTTGCTTGCGGTGGCAGCTGACACCTTGAATGAATGAGTCCATTTGCTTGCGGTGGCAGTTGACACCTTGAATGAATGAGTCTTTTCAGTTAAAAATGTGATAAAATTGGAGGATAAAGTATGCAGATGGGCTGCATTAGCAATAAAAGGGGACATAAAAACTTCTTCTTTTGAAGAGGTTGCAGCATCCATAGAGATCGAATGGAAGTTTTTATGTGCTTGAGCAGCCAACTTACTGATAGGTTGTATCTATTAGTGAATAGTCTTAGCAACACCGAAGGTAGAATCGGCCATAGGTGCCAATTTATGAGGCTCGTCAGCCTCAAAAATGTTAAATGACACTTTTGGGGTAGGATGAGGAGGGAATGAGGAAATGAGGGAATGAAGTATGAGAGTCCTCCTCTTGCAATAAAAAGTACTGAACCACTAAGCACACAAAGATCATTAAGAAGTTAGACAATTCGGTATTCGATTAACTCCGGCCTTTAGGCTGGAGATAGAGACAAACGAACATCCCGGGCTTTAGCCCTGATAGTGCTCAAAGTCATGGCTAAAGCCGATACGATAGGTTGCGTTTCTCTCCGCCATAAATGACGGAGTTAATTATTCCCTATCGGTCGAAGTTTCAAGGGTCGAAACATCCAGCAGGTGAAGCCCCGATCTGACAAAAAACAATGAACCACTAAGCACACCAGGAATGCACGATGAACACAAGAGAAACTCATCGTGCGCTTTGTGCATCCCCCCTTTGTGACCTTTGTGGTAAAAGCATTGGGGCGTTATGAGTTAACCGTCTGTTGGCAAAGACCTATCATCTATGCTTTAGGAGGATGAAGCGCGCCATCGTAATTCGATATGTTCGACATTCAGTAGTCGGTATTCGATTAACTCCGGCCTTTAGGCTGGAGATAGAGCCAAACGACCACCTCGGGCTTTAGCCCTGATGGCGCTCAAAGTCATGGCTAAAGCCAATACGATAGGTTGCGTTTCTCTCCGCCATAAATGACGGAGTTAATTATTCCCTATGGGGAGAAGTTTCAATAAATGATTCAAAAAAAGAAAAAAGAAAAGCGACACGGAATGAATCGTGTCGCTTTCAGTTGTTTTTTAGGGGACGAAAGGAATCACTCCAATCGCCCCGTTTTCTTATTCCTGCTTTACACTCAAATTTGCTGAAGTGAGGTAAGCGCCTTTATCGTTATAAACTTTTACGCGGTACGTGCCGGGATTGTAAAAAGTAACTTTCTTCCAGGCAAAACTCCAATCGGGTTCTACAAACTGAGGCAGTTTTGAAATTTCAGATTCTTTGCCGTTATCATCCACAAAAAATATTCGGTACTCTACTCCTTCCGTGTTGAGTTTTTCATCTCCTTTTACCAATATCTTAACCGGATTGCCCTCTTTTCCGGTACTAATACTGTTCGATGCGTTTTGCGCGGTTCCCTCCGTGCTTACTTCTTTACAAAAAGTAAGTGAGTATTGCGAAAAACCAATTTGACCCATTGCCATAAAAACGATTGCAAAAATTCCCTTTTTCATATAGTTCAATTTAGTGACGAAATTAATTGTGTGTGCGCCTTCCCGTAGGTCGGCTTTTAGCCTTCATCGTGTAGATAACCAATTAATTTCCTGATTTTGCTACACCCTGCTTGCTTCAAGTATATACGTGCATGGCAGAAAAAGTTTCACCTCCTTTAGCGGCTTTATTCCTGCGTTCTGATTATAAAGCAGTTAGTCAAGAAAGTTTGCGTTACTTTTTTTACAAAACAGTGACAAAGGGTTCATTTTATTCGCGCCTTAAACTACCCATACACATGCGCACCTCCGTTTACCTTGTCCTCCTTACCTTGCTTTTTACAGTATTAAACAACCCCATCACCGCCTCCTCCTCCGAAGCATCATCTGCCGCTGATAGCAGCGCTATACATTTTGCGCAGGAGGGGCATTTGAAAAACGTCCGCCAGTTATCTTTTGGCGGAGAAAATGCCGAAGCCTATTGGAACTTTAGCGATACCCGCCTCACTTATCAGTACACGAATAAATCGAAAGGGGTGCTGTGCGATCAAATCTACCTGATGAATATTGCAGATACTACCTCCTCACTTATCAGTACCGGCAAAGGGAGAACTACCTGTTCATTTTTCTTGCCGGGTGATTCACAAATTCTATATGCCTCCACTCATTTAAAAATGGATAGCTGCCCACCGGAGCCGGGGCATGAACACGGAAAGTATCTGTGGCCGCTTTATCCCGAATACGAAATCTTTATTGCCGACCTGAAAGGGAATATTGTAAAACAACTCACTCACAATCATTACTATGACGCAGAGGCCGTAGTTTCTCCAAAGGGCGATAAAATTCTTTTTACCTCTGACCGCAGTGGCGACTTGGAACTTTATACCATGAACTTAGATGGCAGCGATGTAAAGCAAATTACCAATGAATTGGGCTACGATGGTGGAGGCAACTTTTCGCCCGATGGTTCTCAAATTGTTTGGCGGGCATCGCAGTTCACCAGCGATTCGGATAGAGCTGAATATAAAAGCTACCTGAAAAAGCATTTAGTTTCACCCTTAAAAATGGAATTGTTTATTGCCAATGTGGACGGCAGCAATCGCAGGCAACTCACCAATTTAGGAGGGGCTAACTGGGCTCCGTTTTTTCATCCTTCCGGCAAGAAAATAATTTTCTCTTCCAATCACGTGACCAAGGCCATCCCTTTCAATATGTATATGATCAACACAGATGGCACCGGCTTAGAGCAGATTACTTTTGACAAAGTGTTCGATTCTTTCCCCATGTTTTCAAATGATGGAAAGAAACTGGCATGGAGCAGTAATCGAAATAACGGGGGCACGAGAGAAACAAATATTTTCATTGCCGATTGGGTGGAGTAGCTAACAATTTTTTCTGCGTATGCTCCTCCCATCGTTGCTTTCTCTTTCTTGCTTCCCCTCTTTTTACTCATACTAACTCAGCGGTTCACATCGCTCAATCCCCTATCGCTTTCTTATACTTTTGCTGCTATAAGTAGCAGCAGCCGACTTTTGGGGTTTAAAATCTTAGTTAAAATTCTCTGCTTATGAATTGTTTGCGAAGGGCTTTTTGTTTTAGTTGCGAACAAACCTATCTTCACGCGGCACAACCCATCAGCATTCGAGATTTATGTGCCAAATCTTACACCATTATTTACCAATACCGATGTACTAAATAATGAATATTGAGCAGCCATTCACCAATAACGATTAACGGATAACTAACAACTATGACAGTATATACCATCTTCGGAATGATAGGTGCCATTGCTTTCGCGCTCACATTGCTGCGCTATTTCATTTCTAAACCCTCTAACCTGCCAATAACATTCCTCCAATATTTTGTAGGGGCCTTGTTTATCTTCTCCGGCTTTGTGAAGGCAGTAGATCCGCTGGGCACCAGTTACAAAATGCACGAATACTTTGAGGCCTTTGGAGCAGAAGGGCTACCCGGATTGTGGGAATGGATTTCACAGTTCTCTACGCTTTTCTCCATAGTCATGATCGCCTTAGAGTTATTTATCGGTCTGATGTTATTGATTGGTTGGAAGCCGCGCTTCACCACCACCATTATTTGGTGGCTCACTTTGTTCTTTACACTGCTCACCGGCTATACCTTCCTATCCGGATATGGTATTACCAAACCCTTCTTATTACTTAGCGCGCTTTCACTTTTATTATTTGCTTTAGTTCCACTCTTTCATCTTCAGGCAAAGCGAAATAAGATGACTTGGATTGCTTTAGGGCTGCTGTTAGTACTTTTTCTTCTCACCCAATTCACCGGTCTTTTCTTTACCACCAAATTTACTGATACAGGAATGAAAGTAACCGACTGCGGTTGCTTTGGTGATTTCATAAAACTGAAACCCTGGGAAACGTTCTACAAGGACGTGATATTAGATGTCATGATTCTGATATTGGTGCTGGGCGTTAAGCACGTTCGCCCCTTATTTAGTGAAACCGGTCGCACCGGAATAGCCTTCATCTTTGGAGTCGCTTCGGTAGTGTTTTGTCTTTACAACACCTACATGGATTTGCCGATGATTGATTTCCGCCCTTACAAAATAGGGAACGATATTGTGGAACTTCGCAAAGAGAAGCAACCGGCTAAGATGGAAATGGTGTTTGTGTACAAGAATAAAAGTACCGGTGAAGTGAAGGACTATTCGGTGAGTGATCTGAACGGACTAAATTATGACGAATGGGAATTTGTAGAGCGGAAAGATAAAGTGCTTGATCCGGGAATTCCCGCCAAAATCAACAACCTGCGGATTGAAAATAATGAAGGGGAGGATATCACCGATGAGTTACTGGCCGATGATAATTACAGCATGATGGTGGTGGCGCACAATTTGAAAGAAACGCATACCGATGCTTTTAAACAACTCAATGAAATAGCCAAGGGCTGCGATAAGGCGGGAATAAAATTTTATGCAGTGGTGCTGAATGATGGGCATGTGGATGAATTCCGCCACGAGTATCAAACACCCTATCCGTTTTACAGTGCTGATGAAACTCCGCTTAAAACTATTTTGCGCTCTAACCCCGGGTTGGTATTGTTGAAACATGGTGTGGTGGTAAATAAATGGCATTACCGCCATCTGCCTACTTTTGAGCAGTTAAACAAAGAGTATTTCAAAAAGTAAACCGCTCGCTGCCTCTCTATGAACATTCTGAAATTCATCATCAAGCGACTCTTCAGCGGACTTCTGGTAATGTTCGGAGTAGTAGTGGTTATTTTCGTACTGTTTAATGTGCTACCGGTCAACTCTGCCCGAATGACTTTAGGGCAGCGAGCCGATACCGCTTCCATAGCCGCTATTGAAAAAGAGTTTAGGCTTGACCTTCCGTGGTATTACCGCATGATGCTTTACTTCAACGATGTTTCTCCTATTTCGCTCAACAACCAGCAGGACGAAGACGCTCCCTCCCATCTAAAACCGGAAGAAGTAAACTTTACTCAGTTGTTTCATGTAGGAGCCGTTTCAGTGGTCATAAAAGCACCGTACTTGGGCAAGTCTCTGCAAACTCGCAGAAAGGTGAGCGAAGTGCTGAGTGAAAAAATATATCCCACCTTTATGTTGGCCATCACCGCCATGTTTATGGCTTCTGTCATAGGTATTGTGCTGGGAGTAATTGCCGCCATCAAACAATACACTGTTTGGGACAACTCCATTTTAGTGCTTTCCACCTTTGGTATATCACAACCCTCCTATTTCTCCGGCATTATTCTGGCGATGGTATTCGGCTATTACCTCAGCGACTGGACCGGGCTAAATGTGCGCGGCTCCCTCACCGATATTGATTTTAATGGCGATGTGGTTACCCTCTGGAAAAACCTATGGCTACCTATGGTTGCTCTCGGAGTTCGTCCTATCGCCATCATCACTCAGCTTACTCGAAGTGCCATGCTCGATGTGATGAGTCAGGATTACATCCGCACCGCTCGCGCAAAGGGGCTTAGTTATTACAGTGTAGTATTTAAGCATGGGTTGCGCAATGCCATGAACCCCGTAGTGACCTCTATTTCGGGTTGGCTGGCGGCTTTGCTCACTGGTGCCTTCTTCATTGAAAAGGTATTTGACTACAAAGGTCTCGGTTTGCAAACCATTGAGTCTTTACTCGCATTTGATTTTCCGGTAGTGATGGGTTCCGTGTTGTTCGTTGCCTTTGTGTTTGTAGTGATGAACATCTTCACCGATATTCTTTACTCTTTGCTCGATCCTCGCGTAACTGTGAATCACTGAGGAATGCTTTCTACTGTTTTTCTTGTTGGCTTTATGGGAGCTGGGAAAACCAGCATCGGCAAACGGTTAGCCCCCCGGCTTCAACTTGATTTTATTGATTTGGATGACGAAGTGGCTATGCGCTATGGAGTAGAAAAAGTGCAATGGTTGATAGAAGAGAAAGGCATTGGGGAGTTCCGAAATGCGGAAACAGAAACACTGAAAAGTCTTGCTGTTGCAGGTAAACTAATCGCTACCGGTGGAGGTACCCCCTGCTTTTCGGATAACATGGAATGGATGAAAGCGCAAGGATTGGTAGTGTATATAAGTATAGATGAAAAGACCTTACTGCATCGTTTACTACAAACCCGTCTCGAAGAACGCCCTTTGCTAAGGGGAATGGATGAAAATGCGCTACGCGATTTTATTCATCAAACACTGGAGGCGCGCCTTCCATTTTACGAACAGGCATCGCTCACTTATTATCCATTAAAACAAAAACCTGAAGAATTAGTAGAGATGATTCGCTCAACAATTTCATAATTCAGAATGAGTTAGGTATTGCAATACAGGAATAGAACTCAACCAAAGAAAATTATTCTTCTAATTAGAAATCGTCTTATAAAAAGACTTGCCCAAGGTCTCTTTTCCAACAATCATTTCTAATTATATTGGCGCACTTAAACCAACTACTAATGAAACAACTTAAATGGATTTTACCTCTCGCTTTTTTAGCCATCCTGTTAGGAGGCTGCCCTTACAGCAGCGATGTACCTATTGATTCTCCCTCTGTAAAAGTAGATGAGCGACTGTTGGGAAAATGGGAGCCGAAAACTTCAGAAAGTGAATATACCGTCACCAAGTCTGATGATTACACTTTTCACATCTCAAAAAAATCGAAAAAGTCAGATGACAACACTACTTACACTGCTTATCTGAGTAATGTGGGAGGGGACCAGTTTCTAAACCTACGGGAAGATGGGCAAAGTTCAAAGTCTTACTTCTTCTATAAATTAAAGTTAAGCCCTACGGGGATGAAAGCCACGCTGATTCCCGTAACAGAAAATATTGATGAGAAATTTGAAACCTCGGCTGAGTTGAAGGCATTCATTGAAAAGAATAAAAACCTAAGTTTCTTTTTCGATAAAACCGAAGACGATTACATAAAATCGGAATAAAGGAACCGCCTATAAATAAAAAATCCCGCTAAGAGCGGGACCCTCTCTCACGAGGTTAGTGTGTCTTTAATTTAAGATTCATCTGCGTATTCATCGCTAAATGGGGCAGAGTCATCTTGAAAGTCGTTCACATTAAAATCCGGTCTTTTAATGAATTCCTCTTGCGTTAGTTTAATCAGATTTAAACGATCTAAGCGAAAGGAGCGATATTCATTTCGTAGGTGACAGAAGGCGACTAAATGCCGCTTGCGGTCTTTGTAAACAATGGCCATCGGTTCGATGTTTCGGTGGGTTACTCCTTTCTCCCGTGAATCGTATTCTATACTGCTGAGTTTGCAGTTATCAATGGCGTTGTTGATGGTGCTCAGTAGGTTGGGGGAGTAATGCATTTGTTTTCTCTGCATTGAAGAATTCCTATTGTAAGTAGAGTTCTCGGTCATGAGTTAAAGATTGTAGGTGTGACACGAAGATATGTTTTCACACATATCGAACAAAATTTTACCGCTATTTATTTTACGAAGTTTCCGCTAAAGCCTTTAGAGTGGTTGATTAAAACCGTATTTACAAGTTCCAGTTTCCTTATGCTACTATACATTCAAATAAATCATAACTGCGAAAGAGCTTGCTCTAACAAAGAAATCTTTTTCTCCGCATCCTCCTTTTTGCGCTGCTCACTTTCTACCACTTGAGGGGGAGCAGAAGCCACAAAGCGCTCATTCGATAATTTTTTATTGACCGATACCAAAAAACCGCGAGTGTATTCCAACTCTTTTTGGAGCTTCACCTTTTCTGCCTCTATATCTGTTTCTTCACCGGTTATCACATAAAACTGATATCCTCCGGCTATGAAGGTCTTGGCATTTGCTTCTTCGGTATCGGTTTCCTTCAACTTACTCAAGCGGGCCAGTTTAATTATTTTTTCTCCAAATGCATTGAACGGAATATCACTTTTCCCGGAAAAGAATACCGCTACCGTTTCCTGATTTTTCATTCCGGCTTTGGCTCGTATTTCCCGAATGTTGGAGATAATTTGAAATGCTAATGTTGCTTCCTCAATCAACTGTTTATTCACTTCTCCCGCTTGCGGATAGGTAGCGATACAGATACTATTCCCCTCGTTGGCTGGATTTAATTCATGCCATATTTCTTCCGTGATAAAAGGCATAAATGGATGAAGTAATCGCACCAATGAATCAAATATCAGAATCGTCTTTTCGTACGTGTAACGGTCTATCGGTTGCAGATAGTCAGGCTTTATCAACTCGAGGTACCAAGAGCAGAAATCATCCCAAATTAATTTATAAAGAGTCATGAGCACCTCACTCAGGCGGTAATCCTTGTAAGAATCATTTAACTCCTCTATTACTTTATTTAGTTTATTCTGCATCCACTCGATGGCTACTTTATTTCCCACGTTAGTGCCTGCCTTGATTTCCCATCCTTTTACTAATCGCAAGGCGTTCCATAGTTTATTGCTGAAATTACGCCCCTGCTCGCAGAGCTTTTCATCAAACAGAATATCATTTCCCGCAGGAGAACAGAGCAACATTCCCATTCGCACCCCATCGGCTCCATACTGAGCAATCAACTCTAAAGGGTCGGGAGAATTGCCCAAGCTCTTACTCATTTTTCTGCGCAGTTTGTCGCGAACAATTCCTGTGAAATAAACATTTCGGAAAGGCTTCTCCCCCCTCCATTCATATCCGGCCATAATCATTCGCATGACCCAGAAGAACATAATTTCGGGAGCCGTAACTAAATCATTAGTGGGATAGTAATAGTTGATCTCTTTGTTGTTGGGATCCTTAAATCCATCAAACACACTGATGGGCCAAAGCCAAGAGGAAAACCAAGTGTCCACCACATCTTCATCTTGCTTCAGATGCTTCACTGAAGTGCCGGGATTGCTCTTCTTGTATTGCTCCCAGGCTTCTGCTTCAGTTCTGGCAATAGCTGCCAAGTTTCCCTGCTCATCGTACCAAGCGGGAATGCGCTGCCCCCACCATAATTGACGGCTGATACACCAATCGCGCACATTATCTATCCAATGCTTGTAGGTGTTTTTAAGATTGGATGGGAAGAATATTATCCCATCGTTCATGACATCCTGCAACACCTGTGGATTTTTTT
The DNA here is from genome assembly GCA_018262795.1 of Sphingobacteriales bacterium. Lineage (GTDB taxonomy): Bacteria > Bacteroidota > Bacteroidia > Chitinophagales > LD1 > Bog-950. The sequence goes on from JADFDM010000002.1 coordinate 194,575, forward strand.
CAAAGAACTTTTTCATGTCCACAAACCATTGCATAGATAAGCGCGGCTCTACCACAGCATTCGTGCGCTCACTTCTGCCCACCTTGTTCAGAATATTTTCTGTTTTCAGAATCAATCCATCAGCTTGAAGTTTTTCAAATGCCAGCTTGCGAGCCTTAAAGCGATCTTCCCCGATAAATACCTGAGCCGCTGCCGACACAGTGCCATCTTCATTAAAACAATCAATCACTTCCAGATTAAACTTTGTTCCGATAGCATAATCGTTGGCATCGTGAGCAGGAGTTATTTTTAGTGCTCCTGTTCCAAATTCTATATCTACATATTCATCGGCAATCACCGGTACTTCCCGGTTTACCAAAGGCACTATGACTGTTTTTCCGACTAATCTCGTGTAGCGTTCATCTTTGGGATTTACACATACTGCCACATCTCCCATAATAGTTTCAGGACGAACGGTGGCCACTACCATGTAATCCTCACTATCTTTCACTCGATATTTCACGTAATACAACTGACTGTTTTCCTCTGAGTAGAGCACCTCTTCATTGCTCAATGTAGTTTTAGCCTGCGGATCCCAGTTAATCATTCGAAGCCCTCGGTAAATCAATCCTTTTTTGTGTAGGTCAATAAATACATCTACCACTGCTTCACTCATTGATTCTTCCATGGTGAAACGAGTGCGTGCCCAATCGCAACTCGCCCCTAATTTCTTGAGTTGCTCCAAAATTATACCTCCGTACTTCTCCTTCCATTCCCAAGCATACTTCATAAACTCATCGCGACTCAACTCACTTTTTTTAATCCCCCTCTCTCGCAACATTCCCACCACTTTGGCTTCGGTTGCAATGGAGGCATGGTCGGTGCCGGGCACCCAGCAAGCATTCTTGCCTTCCATACGCGCCTTGCGAACGAGAACATCTTGAATAGTATTATTGAGCATGTGCCCCATGTGCAACACTCCTGTTACATTGGGAGGAGGAATCACAATAGTAAATGGCTCTCTATCATCCGGCTCCGAATGGAAATAATTTTTCTGTAGCCAATAGGCGTACCATTTATCTTCTGTTTGTAAAGGGTCGTATATTTTTGGTAATTCCATATTCACACTGTTTTAAAGTTCGCGAAAATAAGAAGCCCTCTGAAATTCAGAGGGCTTAGGTATGTTCAATTTGAAATCACATTAACCTCTGAAGGAGTAAAAACCTACTGACGGATGTGACTATGATTATTTGATTCATGTATCAAGTATAAGGAATTTGTGTCCATTATTTAAACCGAACTCGTTTTAGATTTAAAAGGTTCAAGGCATTCGGGGTCAGTCCTTCCACATTTTTTTGAGAGAAGCGCAACACCTCATCATAATACAAAGGCACCACCGGAGCTTCTTCAATGATAATTCTATCCATTTGATGATAGAGTTCATATCGTTTGGCATCATCGTTCTCGGCTAAAGCCGTCTCATACAAACTATCAAAGTTCGTGTTGGCAAAGCGAGTGTAATTAGGCGGAGCGCTGTTTTTGCTATAGAATACCGCAAAGTAATTTTCCGCATCGGGATAGTCGGCCAGCCAACTACCGCGAAAAAATTGCACTTTTCCCAAGCTCATCCATTCTCGAAGAATGGCCGGTTGTGTAATTTCAACTTTCACTTTTAATCCAATCTGTTCTAATTGCTTGCTGATAAAAAGCCCAAACTCCTTGTAAGTTTCATTTGTATATAATTTCAGTTCGGGCAAGCTCTTCCCATTTTCAAATCCTGCTTCTTTGAGCAATGCTTTAGACTTTGCAGGGTCATAAGTATATCCCTTCACATCTTCGGTAAATGAAGGAAGCCCATAGGGAGTAAAGCCGTTTTCTGCCGGGCGGCCCACCCCATTCCGCAGGTACTTCAGCATTTCCTTTCTATCAAATCCATAGTTGATAGCCTGTCGCAACTTTTTATTGAGAAAGGGGTTTGTTTTTTCATTTTCACCTTTCAGAAAAAAACCGAGATATTCTGTGTTGAGATAGGATGTTTTAAGTAAGTTGAATTTATCTCTCAATTCAGGTTTCATATTTCCATCTTCGTCCAGTACTTCGTCAATATAGCTTTGGTCAATGCTATTGATAAAATCAAGTTCTTTTTGTTTGAAGGCGAGATATTCTGTTTTCTTATTGTCAATAAACGAAACCTTAATTCCATCTAAGTAAGGCAATGAATTGCCGGTATCATCTTTTTCAAAATAGTCCGTATTCTTAGTCAGAATTAAAGCGGTACCTTCTTTCCAGTTTTTAAACATAAAAGGACCGGTTCCGACCGGGTGTGCTCTAAAATCTGCTCCGTATTTCTCTATTGCTTCGTGAGGAACAACCGAACAATACTGCATGGATAAAATACCCAACATGGGCCGAAACGGGCGAAGTAATTTCAACTGAAACGTAGAGTCATCTATTGCAATAAAAGGATTCAAGGTATCTACATTGTTATTAAATATCCATGCCCCGGGAGAGGCGACCTTCTTATCTATGATACGATTGAAACTGTAAGCCACATCCGGTGCTGTTACCGTTCTTCCTTTGCCAGGAGAGAAACATTCATTCGCTTGGAAATGAACATCAGTACGAAGATGAAATGTGTAAAGTATGCCATCATCAGAAATCTCCCAACTTTTTGCAATGCAAGGTTGTACTCTTAATTGGTCGTCTAACTGCACTAACGAATTATAGATTTGATTACAAGCCCAGATAGTGGATTGGTCTTTTGCAAATGCCGGGTCGAGCGAAGCGAGTCCCGATGACTGATTGTAACGGAAAAACTTTTTATTGTCAGTAGTGGAATGGCCGCAGCCTACAAGCAGAGTCACGAACACCACCATGATAAAAACCTGGATTAATTTTTTCATGTCAGTTGATTAAAGCTCTAATCTAAACAGGGGGGCGAAAGAAAGCGGAACCTGCCGACACAAGTTTTAAACGTACAGATGGTGGTTGCGCTACTAAAAAATAATCTGCGGCTATTTCCGTTTATTAGCATCAAAATTTTGAAACAGTTTGAAGCATAAGTTCCTTTTCGCGCTTTTTACTATTGCCTCACAGTGCTTGACTGCACAGATTGGTGGTGCTCACACCTACGAATTTCTGAGTCTTTCGCCCGATGCACGCATTACTTCTTTAGGTGGAATCAACGTTTCTATTTTAGATCATGACCTGAACACACAGTTGGCCAACCCCGCATCTCTCAACCGAAAAATGAATGGCCAAGCTGCGTTCAGCACGGCAATTTATCCGGGGGGTATCAATTTTGGAAATGTATGTTATGGGCGCAAATTTAAAGTGCCGGGCATATTTGGGTTTGGACTGCAATACATTGCTTACGGAAAATTTAAAGAAACTGATGAAGCGGCCAATGTGATTGGCAATTTTACCGCTGGCGAAATGAATTTATATGCCGGCTATGCTTATCAGTTTGGCAAATTATTTTCCGTAGGGATAAACGGTAAATTTATTTATTCACAACTCGGTCATTACAGTTCGGTAGGTATGGCTACTGATATTGGCTTTACTGTAGATGACCCCAAACATAATGTGACCGCTTCGATAGTAGCGGTGAATGTGGGAGGGCAATTTAAACCCTATCAGAAAGGAGTGCGCGAACCCATCCCCTTTGATTTGCAAGCCGGTCTTTCATTCGGATTCAAAGGAGTGCCCTTCCGTATTCATACTACTTTTCACCATCTTACCCAATGGGATATCCGCTACGATAACCCTGCTGACTATCAAAGTGATAACTTATTTACAGATACCACCAACAGCAAATCCAAAAAATATATTGGCGACAAGCTTTTCCGCCACGTCATTATCGGCATTGAGTTTAATATCAAACAGATTGTGCGATTAGACATTGCCTACAATCACTTGCGCCAGCAAGAACTTAGGCTGACAACCCGAAGAGGAGTGCCCGGTCTTTCATTTGGCTTAGGAGTTCGCATTCGTCAGTTCGACTTTAGCTATGCTTTTCAGCCGCTTGCTCAAGGGCAGGTGATGAATCAACTTACCCTCACTATTTACACCAACGGTTTTGTAAAACGAAAGACGGTTTCTAAAGATAGCTGATAAGTTTATGGCTTTATTCTCGCACCTAAATCAGACCCACTGAAACGATCCGTTTAGTCAAGTGTTATGCACAGAATTACCCTTCTTCTCTTGGTTGGTTTCAGCGCTCTTTTTTATTCCTGCAAAAAGAATAATGAAATAATCTACGACTTTACTCAATACACCGAAACTGATTCTACCGGAAGTATTATTGGAGGTAATGATACCACTGATTGGGGTTATGATGGGTCGTGGAGCAGCGGTGAACTATCCCTCCTTTCATTCAAAGATTCGTTAGTAGCCGGAGATTCAACGACAGGCACAGTGGAAATATCGCCCGCTTTTCCTAACCCCGGCCATGGAATCGTTCTTATTGGGGTGAATACCGAAAAATCTTGTAAGATGAAAGCGGTAGTAGTGGATGAGGATTTTCACATTCTGTACCTTGACAATCGCTTGTTTACAGGCGGACCCATATTGACGGTGCATTATCTTGGCACATCTACTGCTTTTCACAGTGGCCATTATTATCGGATGTATTATGGATTTTACAACTCGAAAGATTCGCTTTACTACAAAGGGCATGGAGATTTGTTGATTGAATAAACGAGTTTCCAGTCCGCAGCATTCTGAGTGGTATATCTTGTTTGCCCGGTATTGTGCTCGTTTAATCTCCGCTCCAAATTATCAGTATGCCCAACGTAATATTTGTTCGCGGTAGCTGAGTAGAGAATGTAAACATGGAAGTCCATACGCAAAAAAATCCCGCCATTGCGGGAAGTTGTAGCGAGGGGGGAGCTCGAATCCCCGACCTTCCCGCTATGCAGCGGGACGCTCTAACTCACTGAGCCGACTAACCACTCAATATATTTTCGGCTCTTTTTTGCCTTTATCTCTTTCTCTCTTTTCATGGCCTCTGATCGGGTATTATATCCCTCGGAATAAACGAGTTTCCAGTCCGCAGCATTCTGAGTGGTATATCTTGTTTGCCCGGTATTGTGCTCGTTTAATCTCCGCTCCAAATTATCAGTATGCCCAACGTAATATTTGTTTGCGGTAGCTGAGTAGAGAATGTAAACATGGAAGTCCATACGCAAAAAAATCCCGCCATTGCGAGAAGTTGTAGCGAGGGGGGAGCTCGAATCCCCGACCTCAGCATTATGAGTGCTACGCTCTAACCAACTGAGCTACCTCGCCATCTATTTTATTTTAAAGAACTTACTGAGAACTCGATTCCCCGACCTTCCCGCTATGCAGCGGGACGCTCTAACCAACTGAGCTACCTCGCCATCTATTTTATTTTAAAGAACTTACTGAGAACTCGATTCCCCGACCTTCCCGCTATGCAGCGGGACGCTCTAACCAACTGAGCTACCTCGCCATCTATTTTATTTTAAAGAACTTACTGAGAACTCGATTCCCCGACCTTCCCGCTATGCAGCGGGACGCTCTAACCAACTGAGCTACCTCGCCAAAACGGACGGCAAATATATCCGATTAAGTGAAGTTTTAAAATACATCGCTTAGTTTAAATACCTCTTTATGCCGCACTCCTTTTTCAGTTTGTTGAAGGCTGCAACATTCCTTGTTTCTATCGTGCTCAAAAAACAAATAATAGTCGTTGGCTATGGCTATTTCCAATGCTTTTCGTTTGTCCTCCAAGGTTAGTAAAGGCCGCGTGTCATAGGCCATTACATAAGGTAAGGGAATATGTGCCATACTCGGAAACAAATCCGCACAATACATCATCTTCTTTCCATTACACTCAATGATAGGGGTGAACATACTTTCGGTATGCCCTGAGGCTGTTCGTAGAGTAATGTTTGGATGAATTTCATTACTGTCATCTAACGCAAACTTCAATTGCCCGCTTTCTTGAATGGGCAAAATATTTTCTTTCAAAAAGGATGCTTTCTCTCTCGCATTTGGTTGGGTAGCCCACTCCCAGTGTTTGGCATTGCTCCAGTACGTGGCATTGGCAAAAGCTGGCAGAAGTTTATCGCCCTCTCTTTTGATAGCTCCTCCACAATGATCGAAATGTAGATGTGTTAGCAATACATCTGTTACATCATCAAAATCAAATCCGAGTGCGAGTAGCGACTTTTGTAGCGATGCCTCTCCATGAGGTTCGTAATGACTGAAAAATTTGGCATCTTGCTTATCTCCTAAACCACAATCAACAAGGATAAGTTGCTTCCCATCTTCAATCAGGAGGCAACGCATTGCCCAAGTGCAAAGATTATTTTCATCCGGCTCATTCAAGTTTTTCCAAATAGTCTTTGGCACTACTCCAAACATAGCGCCTCCATCTAACTTAAAATACCCCGTATCAATCGTGTAAATCTTCATTTCTTTTTGCTCAAATTGTCTTTCATTGTCAACATTTTCAATGCAGCAGCGGCACACTCTACCCCCTTATTTCCCAGTTTTCCACCTGAGCGATCTTTGGCCTGTTGCAAGGTATTGGTGGTAAGCAAACCAAACACGAAGGGAGCGCCCGTTTGTAAACTCAAATTCATCACTGCTTTCGATACTGCATGATTAATATAAATATCATGATCCGTATCACCTTTGATCACACAACCAAGACAAATAACCGCATGGAGTTTCCTTGACTGCTGTAACCACTTGGCAGCTAAAGGAAGTTCAAAAGCTCCGGGTACAAACTCTGTGAAAATATTTTTCTCCTTTACTCCGTGCTTGCAGAGGGTTTCTATCGCGGCCGTCATTAGGGGAAGGGTAATTGCCTCATTATATTCCGACACTACCAGCCCCACTTTATACTTAGCTGCATTTGCTACCGTAAACTCCCGGTGACTCGATAAATTTTTATTCTTACTGGCCATGAAATCTATTTTGACAACTGCTAAAATAAAAAGAGGGAAAATTTAGTTTCCCTCTCTTGGCGTTTTATTGTTCTGCACTTACTCGCGCAATATATTTTTCAATATCTCGTCCCTCGTCACTTTTAGGATAATTTTCCTTTACCTTCTCATAAAACTTTTTGGCATCGGCATATTTCTTCTGCTTTTCGTAAGCCAATCCTGTTTTGAATAAAAAGTATGGTGTGTAGGTTTCATTGGCTGAAAAGGAAGCCGCCTTCTCATAATATTTCAGCCCATCATCGGTTTTGCCCAATTCCATGCTGGCATCGCCTAAAGCGCTTAGGCGAATGGCTCCGATAATTGGATCCTTTGTGCTAAACTTATTCAAATACTTTATGGCATCGTCATACTTTTTAAGGTTAAGACAACAGATACCTGCATAGTAGTTAGAAAGATTAGCAGCCTTAGTGTAGCTATACTTGCCGGCTATCTCTGTAAACCCTGCAAAGGGAGTGACTCCACCAATACCGGCTCGTCCGTTCAAGGCGAGTTCAAATGAATCTTTAGCAAACGACATCTCTGCCATATACATTGCTTTTTGTGCTTGTAGATCGCGCTCCGGCAACCACTTTACAAACACATAGATAAGTGCCACTGCCACCACCAAAATAATTCCACCTCCAATGAGCAGTGGTTGCTTCTTCTCTTCAATGAACATTTCAATTTTTGACAGTTCTTCCTGTAGGTTATCTCCTAAATTGTCTTTTTCCTTAGCCATGTTTGGTTTTAAATTTTAAGTAAAGTTTGGGTTTAGTGTTGATTTTATTCGGTCATAAAAGGATAATCCACCTCGGCATATATATCCTGATATAGTTCGCTATCGTCCGGGGCAGGTGACTCTTCGGCAAAGCGGACGCATTCGTCAATTTCCTTGTCTATTTTGGAATTAATTTGGTCAATCTGCTTTTGCGTAGCATATTTCTTCTCTAAAATTACGGCCAGCGTTGTTTCTATCGGATCGAGTTTTTTATATTCTTCCACTTCTTCTTTGGTGCGATATTTCTGAGGGTCACTCATGGAATGCCCTTTGTAACGATAGGTACACATTTCGAGAAAAGTAGGCCCCTCTCCTTTCCGCGCTTTTGCTGTTGCTTTCAGCACTGCTTCATGTACGGTTTCACATTTCATGGCATCCACTGAAAAGGAGGGCATATCATAGGCCTCGCCCAAGGTAGAAATTTTGGTCACATTGGAGGTGCGGCCTACCGAAGTTCCCATGGCGTAGCCATTGTTCTCACAGGCAAAAATTACCGGAAGTTTCCATGTCATGGCCATGTTAAAGGTTTCATGCAAAGCTCCCTGGCGCGCGGCTCCATCTCCAAAAAAACAGATGGTCACATTGTCGCGATTGAAATAATGATCGGCAAAAGCGATACCTGCTCCTAAAGGGATTTGAGCGCCTACAATTCCATGCCCGCCATAGAAATTATGTTCTTTAGAGAAGAAGTGCATAGAGCCGCCCTTCCCCTTAGTGCAGCCGGTGGACTTGCCGTAAAGTTCAGCCATCGCAGCATTACAACTAATTCCTTTGGCAATGCCTAAGCCGTGATCGCGATAGGCGGTAATCAAACGGTCATCCGGCCGCATGGCACTGATGGTGCCCGCAGCCACCGCTTCCTGCCCGATATACAAATGGCAAAAGCCACGTATTTTCTGTTGGCTGTAAAGCATTCCTGCTCGCTCTTCGAACCTTCGAATACGAACCATCAACTCATACCACTGTAAATAGGTGTCTTTAGTTACTTTTGCCACAATCGGTTTACTTTTAAAAAAGGCGGTCAAAAATAGTGTTTCTCCGAAAACTTACACTTCTTAATTTCAAAAACCATGCACTACACCAAGTTGAGTTCACCGGAAAGATTAACTGCATCATCGGAAACAACGGAGTAGGCAAGACTAACCTGCTCGATTCTATCTATTATCTGTGCCTCACCAAAAGTTATTTCAACGCGACTGATCAGCAAAATATCCTATTCGGCAGCGACTTTTTTAGGCTTGAAGGATACTTTGAAAAGCAAAGCGAATCGTTTGAGATCGTGTATAAATTAGCTTCGGGTAAAAAAAAGGAGCTGACTATCAACGACTCTCCGGTTTCCCGATTGAGTGAGCACATCGGCAATTTCCCGGCTATCATAATAGCTCCCGATGATAGTCAACTTATATTGGGCAATAGTGACGAGCGCAGGCGCTTTTTGGACAATAGTATTTCGCAAGTCAATCGGCAATACTTGCTTTGGGTGATAGAATACAACAAAATATTAGCGCAACGCAATTTTGCGTTAAAACGTTTTGCTGAGGCCGGAAATTTTGACAGACATTTGATAGAGGCTTACAACCGACAGTTGGCCCCTTTGGGTGATGCGATCCATCAGGCCCGCAAAACGGCCATCGGTAAGTTGGTGAGCGCGTTTAATGATTTCTACAGTGTGATTAGCTTAGAGCGCGAGCAGGTAAGCATGGCTTATGTGAGTCAGCTAAATGATACTCCGCTCGATGTGTTGTTAGAGGAGAACATGAAGCGCGATGCGATGTTGCAGCGCACTGAATCGGGAATACACAAAGACGATATTGATTTCTTTATTGGCAGCAACAAGCTGAAGAAATTTGGCTCGCAGGGGCAGCAGAAAAGTTTTGTGATAGCGATTAAGCTGGCGCAATATCGTTTTATACAGCAGGCGAAGAACTTGCCGCCCATGCTGTTGATTGACGATATTTTTGACAAGTTAGATAATGATCGAAGTCAGAAATTAGTGGAACTGATTGCGGGGGATGATTTCGGGCAGGTTTTTCTAACCGATACCGATGATAGCCACATTCGCGAAACACTCGAAGGGAAGGATGGTATTTTTAGTGTTTTCAAGTTGTAATAAATACCCTATTGCGATAAGTGGTTGCGGGTAAATTTGTGATACCGCTGTTACAGCGAGTCAAGAAGGGGAATTAAAGCAGTCTCCACTACTATGGGCTTTAACCAATCCTTTCAGAAGAATGGGGCTCCTCTGCCACCGGAATTCTCTTCCTCTGCGCAGAAAGCCAAACTCTTCTAACTTTAAAATCACCTCCCTCACATCTTCTTGCTCTATCACATCATTTCTAAAATCGGCTAAAACATCAAGTTTCAAAACACCTTGCATTTATTATACACTGTTTTCACCTACAATTCTTTTCTTTGAACTAATGAAATTTACCTTCAGATTCCTTTTCATACTTAGCCTGCTGTCTGTTTTTAATTGCCAACTGACTTATGCCACGCATTACCGGGCGGGAGAAATCCTTTATAAACTCATAGGCAACTTTCAATATCAGGCTACGGTGATTACCTATAGCAAGGTAAGCGGGGTGAGCATTCAGGCCGATCGCGACAGCGTAGAAATTTTCTGGGGCGATGGCACCTCTAAGGTTATTTTGCGGATAAACGGCCCCGATACAGATGGTAACGGAGTGCCCGATGGCGAGTATTTGGCCAATGACATCAAAAAGAATGTGTACGTGGGCACGCACACTTATCCCGGTATTCCTCCTGCTCCTAAACGCTTCTACATTATCTCGTTTTACGATCAAAACCGCATTGATGGTATCAATAATATTGACGGAGGAAATTCTGTGAACATCCCTTTTTATCTCGAAGACACTTTAAAGTTTCCGACCGATCTTGCCAACATCGGCTTCAACTCCTCTCCTATTCTGCTGAATCCTCCCATTGATTACGCCAATGTGAACGATACTTTTTACCATAACCCCAATGCCTACGACCCCGATGGAGATAGCCTCGACTTTCGTTTGATTCCCCCTTTGCAAGACCAAAGTATAGATGTGCCTTTATATCAGTATCCCGATCAGTATTGCCCTACCAACGACATTTTTACCATCAACAAACACACCGGTGAAATTATTTGGGCAGTGCCTTGCCAAAAGGGGATATTCAATATCGCCATCATGATCCATGAATATCGAAATGGCGTATGCCTTGGCACCATGATTCGCGATATGCAAATTATTGTGAACCAAGTTCCCAACCATCCTCCTCAAATTGCCGATGTGCCCGACACCTGCATCCGAGCAGGCGATACTTTGCGCGTGAATGTGCGCGCTACAGACCCGGATGTGTCACAAATAGTTACGCTCACGGCCAATGGTGGCCCGTTTCAACTTTCTATATCTCCGGCACAGTTTTCCGCTACAGCAGGTAATCCTGCTACGGGTGTTTTTAATTGGAACACAGTGTGTGATCACATTCGCGGGCAACCTTATTTAGTAGTATTTAAGGCAGAAGATAACTACATGGTTCCCGGACCAAACGGCCCCACTTTGCTTCCCTTAGTAGATTTAGAAACTTGGCAGATACGGGTGATTGCACCTCCCGTAGAGAACCTCACCGCTACCCCTACTTCCGGAGGTATTGTGCTGAACTGGCAGAACCCTTACAAGTGTTCCGGCTTTGCCAACTTCAGAGGATTTTCGGTGTGGCAAAAAACCGGTTGCGACAACTTTATTCCCGATTACTGCGAAACCGGATTGGGCGGCCGTGGGTACACCAAACTGACTACCAGCAATATTTTCACTTACACCTTCACCGACCCCACCACGGTGGTAGGGCAGCAATACACTTACAGAGTGGTGGCGCACTTCTCTAAACTTTCCCCGAACGGGCTGTTTCAGTTTGATGCCGTAGAGAGCGTGCCTTCCGAAGGTGTTTGCGTGTTCCGTCCGGTGGATGTGCCTGTGATACTAAACGTGGACGTGCAGCAAACGGATGCCACCAACGGCCAAATATTTGTGCGTTGGACGAAGCCTTTAGCCGGAGGTAATAACTTAGACACGGTTCTGAATCCTCCACCCTACCGCTTTGATTTATATCGCGGGGAAGGATTCAACTTCTCCAACCCGGTATTGATTCATACCAACACAGCCACTACTTATTCCGCTATTAGCGATACTACATACACGGATAATGTGCTCGATACTAAAACCACTCCGTGGAGCTATCAAGTATTTTTCTTTTCGAACAATGATACAGTGGGGCATACCACTGTTGCATCATCCGTATTTCTGAAAGTAGCTTCGAGCGATCAATCCTTAGCCCTCAGTTGGCAGGAAAATGTGCCGTGGACCAATGACAGCTTCTCGGTTTTTCGTTTCAATAAAATAAACAGTCAATTCGATTCGATAGGGATTGCCTATACCCATGCCTTCACCGACACGGGGTTGGTGAACGATTCTACCTATTGCTATTATATAAAGAGCTATGGCCATTACTCACTGGATCTATTTCCAAAGCCACTCCTCAATAAATCGCAAGAAGAATGCGCTATACCGGTGGATACCCTTCCGCCTTGTCCGCCTACGCTCACGGTCACTAACGATTGCGACCAATACTCGGGGCAGGCTTGGCAAAACGCGCAATACATCAATCACCTCACATGGAGCAACCAGCAAGACACCTGCGCCAGTGACATAGTGCGATATTATGTGTACTATGGAAGCGATTCATCGGGCATGATGCTCTTAGATAGTCTTCCCGCTAAGGAGGACACCACCTATAAGCATGTCCTCTCCGATAATTTGGCGGGTTGCTATGCTGTGACTGCCATTGATCGCATCGGCAACGAAAGCCGATTCAGCAATGTGTTCTGCATTGACAACTGTCCATATTACGTGCTACCCAATGCTTTCACGCCAAACGGTGATGGGCAGAATGATTTGTTCCATCCCTTCAAACCTTACCGCTTTGTGCCTAAGATTGAAATGCGCATTTACAACCGTTGGGGCGAAGAAGTATTCCGCACCGAAGACCCTGAAATAAACTGGGATGGCAAAGACCAGAAAACAGGAAAACCACTGAGTGACGGAGTGTATTTATACGCAGGCTTCTATTACGAGCAACACATAGATGGCTTAGTAAAAAAACCGTTGAGCGGTGACAAGAAAGGAGGAGGATTTATTCACTTGATGAGAGGGAAGTAAGGGCACTATGCTGATGAGTGGAGGTGCTGATACGTTGATGTGCTGATGTGCTAATGTGTGGAAAGGCGGATAAGTTGACAAGGAGAATGGGCGGATTGATTGCTACGACTAATATCATTCAAAAACAGAGAACATCATGCAGCAGGAAAGGGCAAAGGATAATCTGATTCTGAATCTCAGTTTTGATTTCGCGTTACAGATTATCCCTTACACTGAACTTCTGGAAAAGGAAAAGAAATATTCAATAGCTAATCAGTTACTGCGTTCTAACGCATCTATAGGATCAAATGTAAGAGAGGCGCAAAACCCCGAGAGCAGAGCCGATTTTATTCACAAGTTTAAAGTTGCTGCGAAAGAAGCTGAAGAAACAGCGCATTGGCTGGAGTTATGTCAACAGAGTGACAATTATCCCGACAGCACTTTACTTTTAGGAAAGCTCGAAGAAATACAGAAAGTGATAAACAAGATTATCAGCACCTCGAAACGAGGAACATCACCCATTCATTAACACATCAACAACATGTTCACAGGAATTATAGAAACTACCGGCAAAATTGTAGAACTGATTCACGATAGCGGCAACTTGCACATCGTGGTAGAGTCGCCCATTTCAATGGAACTAAAAATAGACCAAAGCATTGCCCACAACGGAGTATGCCTTACGGTCACTGAAATAATTGGCAACACTCATCGCGTTACTGCGATTGATGAAACACTTCAAAAAACCAACATGGGCACACTGAGCGAAGCCGATGAAGTAAACTTGGAGCGTTGCACGAAAGTGGGCGACCGCTTAGATGGTCATATTGTGCAAGGTCACGTAGATCAAACGGGGGAATGCGTATCGGTAGAAACGCAAGAAGGCAGTCAGGTGTACACCTTCCGGTATCATCCTTCGCGCGAAAATATAGTGGTGGAAAAAGGCTCTATCTGCGTGAATGGAATTTCCCTCACCGCTTTTAATACCAAAGACAATTTATTTTCGGTGGCCATTATTCCTTATACCTATGAACACACCAACATTCGGCTGATAAAGCCCGGCCATAAAGTGAATCTTGAGTTTGATATTATCGGGAAGTATGTAGCGGCCTTGCTCACGAAAAGTCATCCTTCCATTTAGTGACACCCTCTAAAGAAACAATGATTCGGGGAGATGATTTTTCAGATCTATTGTTTGAGAAGTTTCACGTACTCTACCACTGCATCTACTTGCTCGTCCGTCAACTTTTTGTAAGCAGGCATGGCATTCTTTCCGTGGCGAATCAGTTCCTTCTGTTCCTCCGCACTCAGTTGAGTGAGCGTCAGGTCTTTCGCCCCGCTGTTCAGCAATTTGCCGTCAGCACCATGACAAGTGATGCAGGTTTTGTTGTAAATCATTTTCCCCGCTTCTAAAGAAGACGTAGCGGTGGAGGTATCTATCTTTCCACCAGTAGCTGCCGCCTTGCTCATTTCTGCCAAGCCATAAGCCGCTATAATTAAAATAACCGACAGCGCAGCCATGCCCTTGTTGGCCTTTTTGAAACCGATAATTGCCAAAGGAATAGCGGCAAAAACGCAGAGAAGTTTGATGACAAAGAGCGCATTGAACACGGCCCCTATCACCATCATCCACACCCCCGTGATTAAAAACAACGCACTCACAATCATTTCAGGAACCTTGGTCACCTTAGAGTATTTCGCCAGTTTTTCCGACTTGCCGGATTGCAGCAAAAACAGTTTTATCATGTAATGGATCAGGAATAAGGAGACCACCAATTTGTGGGTATGTAGTAAGGCTGTAAACATCGCTGAGTTTTTAGTTTGTCAAAAATAAAATTTTAGGATAAGCGACCATGATTTATAAATATTGAATCTCCACAGTCAGCACAGCAAACTTTCGAATCATGGCCGATACCCCGCAATATTTGTCTTGGGAAAGATGTACTGCTCTCTCCACTTTGGCGCGATCGTCTGAGTTACTCAAGCGAATAGAATAAGTAAGCGTAACTCGGTCGTATATTTTGGGGGTATCCTCCGTCAACTCGCCTTTCACCTTCATGCCGAAGTAGGTAAACTCTACGTGCATCTTCTTCAGCATATCCACCACATCAATACCGGTGCAGCCCGCCAGGGAAGAAAGAATAAGTGCTTTGGGGCGAAGTCCGGTAGAAGAGGTCTCCTCCTGATTGCCATCAATGCGGAAGGTCTTTCCATTTTGCAAGGCATCAAACTTCAAACCATCTACCCATTTTAGTTCTGTTTCGTGTGTCGCCATTTTATTTTTGTTTTTCAGAAGTCAACTTCTTTACGGCAATATACATCCATTCATTATTGACCTTAAAATCGGCTTCCTTATTCAAATGAATCTGTTGAGTTTGCCATTCATTGCTGGCGGAAATGGGGTGGTATTTATCGGCAGTGACAGTTATAAATACGGGCATTTTAAAATCCTTTGCATCTGTGTTCCAACGATAGCGGAGCTGATACCATTTCCCTTTTGTTTTAATGAGTTGGTATTCAAAAACCGGAAGGTGAGAATAGCGAAGATACTGCTCAAACACGGGAGATAGATGCATCCCGGTTTTGGTGTTGAAGTAGTTCACCACATCCTGATAGCCAATATTCTTCATCTTAAAAGTAGTGTCGCACATCCCTTTAATCAGACTCCACCAGAGGGTATCGTTATTCACTACGTGGCGCAGCGTATTCAAAAACAACATGCCTTTGTTATACATATCGCCATCGCCTTCTTCATTCACCTCATACTTCCCTACTATAGGTGATTTGTTGCCCACGCTCGGCTTTTTGGCATTGATGTATCGCATAGCCATAGCGTTGCCATACATACATTCCACATAAATGGATTCGGTGTAAGTAGCAAAGCTCTCATGAATCCACATATCGGCCAAATCGCGACAACTCACTGAGTTGCCCCACCACTCGTGAGCGCTTTCGTGAATAATGATGTAATCAAAATCGAGACCGATGCGAGAGAAATCAATGCCCGCATAACCGGTTTTATATTGATTGCCGTAGGCAATGGCGCTTTGATGCTCCATGCCGAGGTAAGGCGTTTCTACTAATGCGTAACCATCGCGCCAAAAGGGATATTTGCCCAAGTATTTCTCGTAACAGGTAAGCATGGGCTTTACCTGCGCAAATTGTTTCTGGGCTTTCTCTACATTATAAGGCAATACGTAATAATCGAGAGAAAGAGTGTCGCCATCCTGAGCAATATAGAAGTCGTGCCAATGTACATAATCGCCAATATTTAAGGTGGCGTTGTAGTTGTTAATGGGATAGCTGACATACCAATGAAAGGTGGTGGTGCTATCCGCGTGTTTCGTCTCCGGCTCTTCTTGCCCATTCGATACACAGCGCAAACCGTTGGGGATGGTGCAACTAATGCGCATACTATCCGGCTCATCGCCCAGATAATCTTTGCAAGGCCACCACAAGCTGGCTCCCATCCCTTCGCAAGAAACGGCTACCCACAACTTTCCGTTGTTATCGTGCGTCCAAGTAAAGCCGCCATCCCAAGGTGGGCGCTTCGCAATAATAGGACTGCCGTAATAATTGATGATGATGGAGTTTGTTTCTCCTTTCGGCAATTCATTTGGCATTTCTACAAACACGGCATTAAACTCTCTGCGATATCTCAGTTCTTGCCCACCCATCGTGATGTTGATGATCTTCATGTTTTCGTACAAATCAATCTGTAGGGTGGTAAAATTAGCAACCACCTTAAACCGGATAGTGTTGCTGCCCGTAATGCTGCGGTTCACAGTGTCAATCTTTACTTTCAAATCATAATAAGTCACATCATAGCAAGTGCGCTCGGGGCGCAATGCACCGCGCAGGCTGTCGGCTCTCGTGTATTCTCTGCTGTGCTCCATTAACGATTGACCTAAAGAGATGTTAAAGAAGGGGGAGAAAACCGCTATGAGAACAAAGAATTTACTTTTCATGTTGTACTATTATGCTTCGGAAGCAGTGACGAAATTCAAATATTTTACCGACTTGTTCGTGATAACTGCAAATTGAAGACCCAGATGTTGTCCACTATATTTTTTATCGGCTTATCACTTTTGATTTATGGGATCATCGAATATTATGGCTGGCAAGTTGTAAAAACAGTATTGCCTGAAAAATTTCGAAAGAAAGCCAAATGGTTTTATTGGGGAATTACTGTTATCCTGCTCGCCATTCTAATTTCGTATCGCCCATTTTTATATCGGCATGTGCCCAGAACGACAGGCGAATTTTTAGCGGCTGCTTTCTTCATTCTGCTCATCAGCAAATTAACGGTGTTGCTGTTTTTGTTCCCCGAAGACCTCGTTCGGTTCATTCGCGTTCTCTTTCGAAAAGTTTCTTCATCTCCCAAAGTAAGCGAAGGAATTACAAGAAGTGAATTTTTGAGTAAAATGGCACTGTTGGCGGCTGCCATCCCTGCCGGCACCTTGATTTATGGCATAATGGTAAATGCCTATAATTATCAGTATCACAAAATCGCGCTGAAATTTCCGAACCTACCCGATGCTTTTCACGGTTTTAAAATAGTGCAGCTCTCCGATATTCATTCGGGGAGCTTTACCAAAACCGAACCGCTGATAGAAGCGGTGAAAAAGATAAATGCGACCCAGCCCGATCTCATTCTTTTTACCGGAGACTTGGTGAATAATGTAGCCAGCGAGATGGAATCGTATATAGAGATATTCGGAAAGTTAACAGCAAAACGGGGGGTGCTTTCGGTTACCGGCAATCACGATTATGGCGATTATGTAGAATGGGATTCGCCCGAAGCCAAGAAGGAAAACTTTGAACAATTCAAAGCTACTCACAAAAATTTAGGATGGGATTTGTTGCTGAATGAAAACCGAATATTGGAGAAAGACGGTGAGCGGATAGCCATCATTGGAGTGGAAAACTGGGGCAAAGGTCGCTTTGCCAAGTATGGAAAGTTTGAAGAAGCCTACAAAGGCTCCGAAAATATCCCTTTCAAAATAATGATGAGCCACGATCCCTCTTCCTGGGATTTGAAAATTCTTCCGAACTTTAAAGATATTGACTTAACGCTGAGTGGCCACACTCACGGAGCACAGTTTGGTATCGAAAGTAAATGGCTGCGCTGGAGCCCCTCGCAGTATTTATACAAGCAATGGGCCGGAGTTTATAAACAAGGCAAACAACTCATTTATGTAAATCGCGGCTTCGGCTTTCTCGGCTATCCGGGGCGGGTGGGAATACTACCGGAAGTAACCGAGATTACTTTGCTGAAAGGCTGATGATTCAGTCGGGTTTTCTTTCTTTGCAGCGATGAATCTTTATCCGCTCGCCAAATCCTTCCTCTTTCAATTAGACCCCGAGGAAGCCCACCATTTTACCATTCACCAACTTCAATTAGCGGGAAAAATCCCCTCTCTGCTCAGGGTATTAGCCGGAGGCGAAGTGAAACACCCTTCGCTTCATCGCAATTTATGGGGTATTGATTTCCCAAACCCTATCGGCCTGGCAGCCGGCTTAGATAAAAACGGAGAAGCGATAGATGAGTTTGGGGCAATGGGCTTTGGCTTTGTCGAAATAGGCACCATTACTCCTCGCCCTCAACCGGGTAATGACAAACCGAGATTGTTTCGTTTAGTAAAAGACAAGGCACTGATTAATCGCATGGGATTTAATAATGTGGGAGCCGAAGTGGCCGCAGAGAAACTAAAGCGCAGAAAAAGTAGTGTAGTAGTGGGGGCTAATATTGGTAAGAACAAAATAACTCCCAACGAGGAAGCCGTTCGCGATTATGTATTCTGCTTTAAAACTTTGTTTGATTATGCCGACTACTTCGCAGTGAATGTAAGTTCGCCCAACACGCCCGGCCTCCGCGAGCTACAAGATAAAGATTCATTGAGCACTATCCTCAATACTTTGCAAGAAATCAATCATTCAAAAGAAAAAACAAAACCTATCCTGCTGAAGATTGCACCTGATTTAACGAACGAACAGATAAGTGAAGTAATAAGCGTGGTACAGCAAACAAAAATACAGGGCATCATAGCTACCAATACTACCATCGCCAGAGAAGGGATTAGTTACGGCACTAAAGAGGTGGAAGATTTCGGTGCAGGAGGTTTAAGTGGAATGCCATTGACGCAACGAGCAACAGAAGTAATCCGCTACATCAAAACAAATTCTGACATACCGGTGATAGGTGTGGGAGGAATCATGAGTGTGCAGGATGCCTTAGATAAACTGAATGCGGGAGCCGACTTAATTCAACTCTACACCGGATTTATTTATGCGGGGCCGCAACTCATTCGCAACATCAACCAAACGCTGATAAAACAGTCGGTTTAATGATCGAACACATAGCGAATAATGTTCGCCCCCATTTTCAAAGCTTTGAGGCGAACTTCTTCTGGGTCTTTGTGTACGTCCTGATCTTCCCACCCATCCCCTAAATCAGTTTCGTAAGTATAGAGCACTACTAATCTCCCCTCATGAAAAATTCCAAATGCCTGTGGCGGCTTGCCGTTGTGTTCATGAATTTTAGGAAGCCCGTTGGGGAAATCATATTTCTGATGGAAGATAGGATGCGAAAAAGGAATCTCTACCAGCTTAGTGCCGGGGAATATTTTTTCCAACTGCGGACGAATAAACTTATCCATTCCATAATTATCATCGGCATGTAAGAATCCTCCCCCTACTAAATAAGCACGCAGATTATCTAATTCCTGTTCGTTGAACACCACATTGCCGTGACCAGTCATGTGTACAAAAGGGTAGTTGAATAAATCCTGACTGCCCACTTCCACCGTTGGGGGATCGGGGTCTAAGTTCATTCCCAAATTTTGATTGCAGAACTTTACCAAGTTGGGCAACGAAGTAGGGTTGGCGTACCAGTCGCCCCCACCATTGTATTTCAGCAGGGCAATCTTCAAAGGTTTATCCACCGGGGTAAACGAAACCACAAAAACATAAGCCAATATCAAAATCAATATCCGTTTCATTAGTCTTCTATCTTTCATTTACCAGATTAAAAACTGTCGCTGCATATATTCCGGCTGTTTCCAAACGTAAGCGACTTTTGCCTAAACTCACCATCTCGTATTCGTTTTTTTCAGCTGTTAACACCTCTTCTTTTGTAAAGTCGCCTTCGGGGCCAATCATAATGGCAGCATCAAATCCACCGTGATAAGCATCTTGCAGGTGAATGGTCTCTTCATTACAGTAAGCAATGTATTTTCTTGTTCCAGAATTGACTGCCGATATAAATTCTTGAAAACTCATCATCACATTCAGCTTGGGCAAGGTATAGTGCTTGCTTTGCTTGCAAGCACTCAGTAAAATCTTATTCACTCTTTCGGGGTTAAATGTTTTGCGCTCAGAATGGGCACACCGTAAAGGGGTGATTTCGGCAATTCCTATCTCCGTTGCCTTTTCGGCAAACCATTCAAAGCGCTCTGAATTTTTGGGAAGCGCTATAGCAATATGCAGCTTTGGTTTATTGGCATCTTCTTTTTCTACCAAGCGAATGATGCGCACCACTGCCGTGTTTTTTGCAATAGATTCAATGCGCGCATCAAACAAATTGCCTTTGCCGTCAAACACGTATAACTCCTCTCCCACTTTTTTGCGAAGCACCTTTATCAAATGATGCGATTCGTTTTCATCTAACTCGCAAAATTCATTGTAAACCGCTTGCGCGGAATAGAAAATATTCATCTACTCACGAAATTAAAAATCTGTGAAGGATAAAGCGGAAAAACAGAAAGAGGGAAACTATTTCGGCAAAGGTTCATTGGCGTGGGTGCTCAGCGAAATGCCTACCGTAATTTAGAAAGATAGATTTCGCTGTTCATGGACTTATCTCTACGGTTTGCCGAAAAGCAAGCGAATTGCAGGTGCATTTGAAACTACCTCACTCCCTCATCAACACCTGCATGGTAGTGCGCGAAAGCTGCCGAAGGAGGATATCTTTCCCGTGGGTGAGTTTGTCAATAATTCCTTGATTGTAATGGCGGATGGTGAGCAACGAAAGATGATCGTTTCGGGTAATACTGAAATCATCCATCAACTGATTCATCGCGTTTTCAATCTTTTCCTTTTTAAAATCCACAGCTATCGAAAAACTGATGGCGGCATTCTGCATCATGTTAATGCGCAGTCGGTTTTCGGCAAAGGTTCCGAATACCTTGCTCAGGTGATCTTCGGCAATAAACGAGAAATCTTTGGCAGAGAATGAGAGCAGCACCTGCCCGCGTTTGAAAATGACAATAGGCGGCAGAAAGTTGATATTGGCATTGGCACTTATCACCGACCCGCGCTTACCTGAATGAACAAATGAGCGCACCTCCAAGGGTATATTCTTATTCTGTATGGGCTTAATAGTTTTGGGATGAATCACGCTGGCTCCGTAATAGGTCATTTCAATCGCTTCGTGATAAGTGATTTCACTCAACAACTGCGCATCGGGAAATTCCTTGGGGTCGGCATTCATTATTCCTTCCACATCTTTCCAAACCGTCATGCGCTCTGCATTTAAGGAATAGGCAAAAATAGAGGCGGTATAGTCTGACCCCTCTCGACCCAGAGTAGTGGCAAAGCCTTCGGGCGTACAGCCTACAAAACCTTGTGTAATCACAAAGCCGGTTTGCACCAATTCGTTCACTTTTTCCTGAATGGCATCTTCCGTTTTCTTGAAATCAACTTTCCCTTCGGTATAAGCATTGTCGGTAAACAGTACTTGCTTTACATTGAGCAGTGTATTTTGTAAACCGATGGAATTGGCATAGTCGCTCACAATAGTGGTAGAGATATATTCCCCAATAGATACCACTTGGTCGTAGATGTAATTGTAATTGCGCGAAGTGTTTTCGGTGAGAAACTTGGCGGCTCCGTTTATGAGTAGCCGAATATCTGCCACTGCTTTATCAAAGCCTCCGTTGTGATAAAGCTCTCGCATTACTGCCAAATGCTTTTCAAAAACCGTTTCAAGCGTTTGCTGCCACGCTTCATTTCCACCATAATACAGATTCACTACCTTCTCTAAATCATTTGTAGTTTTCCCCATAGCCGATATCACCACCACTTTTTCGTTGAAGTTATTTTCGTTTAAAATGCCGGTCACATTTTTCACGGCTGCGGCATCCTTTACGGATGCTCCTCCAAATTTGTAAATCTGCATGGGGAATTGTTATTGTTTAATTGTTATTCGTGAATGGAGCATTGCTAATTGTTTCCAATAGTTCTCAGGTAAGTGGCAATTTCATCTTTACTCATGCGGCAATTAATCCACTCGGGATCTAACTCGGCTCCCAGTGATTTATAAAATTCAATGGCCGGAGCGTTCCATTCCAGTACTTGCCAGCGAATTTGCTCTACACCCATCCGCGCAGTTTCCTTCAGCACTTCATTGATCAGTTTCCTCCCTACACCATATCGCCTGTAAGTTTCGGTCACTACCAAATCATCCAAATAAACCAATTTTCCTTTCCATGTAGAGTAGGCGATAAAGTAAAGTGCAATGCCCACGATGTGGTTCGTCTTTACATCTTCTGCAACAAATACCCGATAGATGGAATTTTCTCCAAAACCATCTTCCATCAGTTTCTTCTCGGTGTTTACCACCGCCTCAGGAGCGCGCTCAAATTGCGCTAACTCTTTAATTAGTCCAAAAATTCCCGGAACATCTTCGCGATTACCCTGTCGAATAATAAAACTCACGTTTTTGTTTTTAGAGGCGCAAAGATATTCAGGGGAACAGATTTTTAAAGCCGATAGCTGAATTGATATATTTACCGCGGAAATTTGCATAGAAATGAAGAAGGGAACCAAGCTACCGGAGTTTTTGACAAACAGTGGAAATTTAGAATTGGCCAAGTTGCTGATATCGCTGGCCGAGGGCTGCAAACAAATAGGGCGCTTTGTAAACAATGCCGCCATCACCGGTATTACCGGAAGCACCGGCACTACGAATGTGCAGGGAGAAGCGGTGCAAAAGTTAGATGAACTTTCCAATAATATACTGATGGATTACCTGCGAGCCAGTGAAACCTGTGCCGGCTATCTGTCTGAGGAAACGGAAGGTATTTTTACCCTGAACCCTCAGGGCAAATACACAGTGGCAGTGGATCCATTAGACGGCTCTTCTAACATTGATGTGGTAGCTCCCATTGGCACCATCTTCTCCATCAACGAACGAATTTCGGGGCATGGCGAGGTGAATGAAAAAGATTTTCTTCAAACCGGTCGCGCGACTAAAGCTGCTGGTTATGTGGTGTATGGCAGTTCTACCATCTTGGTACTTACCTTAGGCCAAGGGGTATTTGGGTTCACTTTAGGCACCGATGACTTGGAATTTTATTTGTCACATCCGGATATAAAGACACCGGCACATGGCAAAATATATTCTATCAATCAGGGCAATGGGGTGAAGTTTGACGAGCCGGTAAAAAATTTTCTCACTTACTGTACCACGATTGATAATGAAACTTCACGACCTTATTCGTTGCGCTATATTGGCTCGATGGTTGGCGACCTTCACCGGAACTTATTAAAGGGGGGAATTTTTATTTATCCTGCTAACAAAGGAACTACCAAAGGGAAACTGAGATTGCTGTATGAGTGCATTCCTATGTCATTTATTATTGAGCAAGCGGGCGGACAGGCGACTGATGGTTGCCAGCATATATTAGACATTAAACCGGAGGAACTACACGAAAGATCAGCCATTTACATCGGCTCGCGCGACATGGTCAACAAAGCCATGGAATTTCTGAAGTGCTGAACTGCCGCTTAGCCCCTTTCGGGATTTGGAAGGCTTGGTAGTTTGAGTGTAATATTCAAAAGACAGCATTACCACTCACCGTTTCAATGATCACTTCAAAGGAGAAAGAGATTCAACTTGCCTATTAACCAAAACAATGGTTTTTATATCCGTACCCGGCTGTAATAATTCGTTTCCTACTTCTCACTTACCTGGATAACTCCTCCTCCATTATACGAATGATATTCGCCATTATACATGGCATCGGCCATTACCGGCCCCATGACAAACGTGCCCTGAGAAACTGCTCTCACAGCGTAGTAATAGGTTTGCGAACTCTTCCCTAAATCTACAAACAGGTTGATACGGTCATCGCGCACATCCATTTGAGCAGGATAGCTTTCATTTTTAATCCAGTTCATACCCGGTATCTCTTTAGTTCGCGGATTCTCAATCTCGAAACCGGCAGGCAGCAAGTCAGTAATTACAATATTATCAATGGCATTACTGTAAGCATTTTCAAGAGTAAGGCCAATTATTATCAGGTCGTTTTGCTTAAAGCTATTCCCTGCTAATTGGCGACCATAACGATCGTAGAAACGTTTGCGAACACGGATATAACTATCTTCTTCTTTAAATGAACCGTCCCTCGAAATCCCTTCGGCTTGCCAGAAATAATACAGTTTACCACTTCCGGTGGTACTAATTTCTACGGTGGCTCCACCTAATTGCTTAGCGGTAAGTCGGAGGGTGCTTCCATCATTTTCTGCAATCTGCTTTCCATTCACTTTCACCACCACTTTCAGATTTGTTTTTGTGGCTTCACGAGCAATTTTACCCAAGGCGATAAAACTAAATGCCCGCTCTTGGGTACTGAGCCAAGTGCGCGATTTAATAGCCTGGCTCAAGTGTTTTGCCATAACCCCCACCTGTGAATTATCGGGATCTACCTCCAGAATGGCATTCAATGCCACCGCTTCATCTCTTATATCACTGTAGAAACTCCCTCCTGTTTCGCGATTCGAAGATTCGCCTGTAAAAGAATTGGGGAGCAGCTCTTTGAATTTGCTCTTATCCCCGGCAATGGCAAACGCAGCACTCAGCAGATATTTACTATCCAGCGCGAGTAACTGCGAATTTCCCTTGTAATAGTTCATGTTACTAATTTGCGGTTTACCTGCCATCGCCAATACATACAGCGAATACGCCACTTCCTTAGGCGCTATCTTTTTTTGCTGAGTTCGATTATAGAAATAGCTAATGGTCTCTCTATTTTTTAAGCGATTAATCAGATAAGAATAGATGTTGTCCAAGAGGCTGTTATCCACCTCAAATCCTGCTTTACGCGCTTCTTGCAAAAAGTGAGCAGCATATACGGTAGTCCACCAGTTTTCTGAACTTTCATTATCCCAAAGTGTAATAGCTCCGTTGTATAGTTGGCGCATCTTTATTTTTCTGATTGCTTCCTGCACATGGTAAATAGCATTTGTCTTCGCTGTTTTATCCATGTTCATCAATTCGCTCAAATCGCCAAAGTAGAGTTGAGGAAATGCTGCGCTAATCGTTTGCTCGGTACATCCGTAGGGGTATTGCACTAACTTATATAACTGATCACCCAGTTCGAGCACCGGGTTTTTACTAATTATAAGTTGATAGTCCGCACTGGAGGGTATAAAGGAACTCATGCCAAAGTCTATCACTTTTGAACTGCCGGCTTGTATAGCACCCGCTTCTGTTTTCTTTTGGAGTGAAGCCGCAGGCCGGATCGTAATGTCTGTTTCATCCACAAACTTTTCATGGAGGCCGTTCACCTCCACCGTTACCTTTGCTTCGTCAATTTTCGGTTCTGCTACTAATCGAAACTGTACTTTGGCTTCACTATTAGCATTTAAAGGAATTGTTTGCGAGTTACTTCCCAGCACTTTTAAAGGGCCATTTAGTTTTACGGTTACAATAGCAGAGGTATTATTCTTAGTTGTGTTGCTCACTGTCACCGGCATCAACACAGTATCTTTTGGAGAAAGGAATCGAGGCAATGCGGTACTCACCACAATAGGATCGGCCACCGTCATTTTAAATTCGTTACTACCAAAAGAAGCATCTTTATAAGCCACCGCCATCAAGCGCAGTTGGCCACTGAATTGAGGAATGTCAAATTCAAAATCAGCCGTTCCATTCCCGCTGGCATCGGTAATACCACTCCAGTAGGAAACGAGCTTTACTCGCTTATTCTGCATCGGATTTACCCGCTTGCTCAAATCAAAACCATCGCCACCGGTAGAAGAAATTTTACCTTTTAACTCCGGAAAAAGTAAGGGGTATAGGTCGAATGAATTCACCTCTAAAGCCCGCTTCCCATAAAAGAAACCATAAGGGTCGGGAGTCTGGTAATTGGTTACCTGAAGAATTCCTTCATCTACGGCTGCTAAAGTGATTTTGCAATTTGGCGCAGCTTTTACTCGCACTCGCTGATGAGTTCGGCTGCGAACATTGTTTTCGGCAATAATCTCCACCGGAATTTTACGGCTTTTCTCTTCTACCGTAATAGATTTGAAACCATGTGCCACGGTAAGCGGCATATCGCTTTCTTCGTGTGGCTTAATTAGTGTAGCAGTGATATAAGCATTTGGCAAGTATTCGGATTGGATGTTCAGTTCTAAAGAGGCCGAACGATTATCCACCTTCACATATCGGTAATCTACCACTTTATCGGTTTCAATGCTTACCAGCATCTTGCCATTGAACGGAGTTTTGAAAAGCACATGCGCCTTTTCATTGGTATAGTAACCTTTCTTATCTACCTCAATATCAATATTCCCTTCGTTGTTCACTTCAAAGTTGCCGCCATAACTGCTACCCCAAGAGCCATAGCTATAAAAACTTTGTTGCACGTAACTGTTTATGCCGGGAGCACCTACTCGTATTTCATATTCACCCGGTGTGCGAGGAATAAAATTGAACACCGTATTATCTCCGCTTACCGATACTTCTTGATCTACGATGGTTTTATCCTCTTTCTTTGACTCGTAGCGGAAGTATTCATTGTAGCGCGAAAGATAGGTGTGGTATTCGTGTTTAATGACCTGCACATGCGCTTTGGTACTGATAGGCTTTTCTTCTTTATTTAAGGCAATAATTGGGAACGTTACATTCTGATTGAGACGGCAGTAATAGTAGCCGCCAGAAGCTACACCATAAAAAACATCTTGTGTGTAAAGGTCAATTGAAGATTTGCGATTTACCGGACGGCCCGTTTCATCAAACACGGTGGTAAAGAAATCTATTTGCATCAGTCCGCGATTTTTGTAATCCGCAGGAGCCGTGTAATTCTCTTTAGCTTTTCCGTTTTCATCGGTAGTGCCTTCATTCACCACATTCTCATAGTAAGTGCTGCGATCCGCTAAGTTGAAATCGTAGTTCTTGTATTTTTCAGGATAGAAACTCTTTTCCTTAGTCTGCGTTTCTACCTCGTAGTTTCTGTTTGCCGCAGGTGGTCCAAAAAAGTTTACAGCATAGATAGAGAGCGTGGTGCTTTCCTCCGGTTTCAGCGACTTCTTATCCAAAGAAGTGGTCACCTTAATGCGATCGGGCATAAACTCTTCGACCAGAACGCTCTTACTGGCTATCAATATATCATTAGAGCTGTACACCTCAAAGGTATAGCTTCCCGTAACAGCCGAGGGCGACAACTCAATCTGTGTTTCAAGAGAGCCTTGATTGTTGAGCGCTTTTTTCAAAGTTTTTAATTCCTTCCCATTCGGGAGCAACAATTTCATCTTTAGAGGAATTTCCCCCGGGCGATTCCATTTCCAGTCACGAGCAATCACACTAAAATTTATCTTCTCACCCGGGCGGTAAATATCTCTTTCAGAATAAACGAAGGCATCTATATTGGTAGAGTTGTTGCGCTTGCCGCCCACATCAAAGCGCGAAGTTTCCACTCGGGTGCCGCTAAAAGGTAGGTAGTTGAAATCGTTTCCGAGAGTAGCGGTAATCATAGCAGAGCGGAAACCTTTGTAGTCCTTCCTATTTAATGAAATTTTTGCCACTCCATCATTATCAGTCGTCCCTTTTCCAATCAACTGATTATTGAGTCCATACACCGAAACATTAACGCCTTTCATTGCCTCTGCTTTTTGAATAGAGTTGGCGAAGACATAAATACCATTCTTGGCTTCTTTAGCAATCAGCCCTATATCGCTCAAGGAAATAAATCGTGAGTCGCTTAACCAATACTCATCCATAGAGCGAATCTTGATGTGATAGATCCCTTTGAAATCTTTCAGTTTATCTTCAATATTAAATTTGAAAAGGCGATTGTTACCAGAGCGTGGAAGTGTTTTGGTGTCAATTTCCTTCTCATAAATTACATCTCCCAATACCACATCATTGCGCGAATCATAATAATCATCTCCATCATCATAATAATACCCTTCATCATCATTGTCAGCATAACTCTCCTGCGGGTAATAGCCATTACTATTACTTGCCAATAAATTGTTTTCATAGATTTTTGAAATAATCACTTTCACCCGCTTCACCGAAGTAATATTTATTTCGATGTTCTTATTTCCTTTTCCACTCAGATAAACTCCTTTTGTATTTACAAAGCTGATGGATGGTTCCAACTGACCGAAAGCGATTGGCGAACTAAAATCCTCTTTTAAAGTGCCGCCTATCTTTCCCTTTAACCCCTGCCGAATGGTTAGCGTATATGCCTTCGAAGCATCAAAATCTTCACTGGTAATCACCATTCCTTCAGCAGAAACTTCAGTTTTAAATTTCACCTTAGGTTCAAAACTGATGTACCGATCCAACTGGTCGGCAGCAGGCGACTGACTCATATACACTTTTACGGACCCTTGCGTACCGTCATGGTTCGCCTCCACATTCTGAACCAATACCGTAAAGGGAGAAGTAATAACGAGGCTGCTTTCCAAATCAGTAGGGGTAGCACTATTTCCACCTTCCGGTTTCAACCCTTTCTTTACCACTACATTTACTTTTAAGTCGCGGTCTTCCATTTTAATATTCATCAAGCTGAGTGAAATTTTTTGATCAGCCGCTGCGTTCTGAATATTAAAACTGCGTGCTACGCCATCTATTGAAACACTCAAAAGGCTTTTTATTTTAACGGGCGAAACTTTATAGTTGAAATACAGATCCACTTGCGGGAATGCAGTACCAGCGTTTCCTTCTCCAACATTCCATGTAGCTAGAGCATTCTCTAATTTCAACGGAGCCGTATGAAATTTTGCTATTTCGCATTTTCCTAAACTGTAATGTGGATGGTGTTGCAGTAATTTATCAGTAACAGTTACATTGAAATCTGTGGCGGGGGGCAATTCATTTTCGGGAGAGAAAACAAGTTCATTCGAATTTTGCCAGCGGAACCTTCCCGGAATAGACGGCTCAAAGCGAATGTATTCGGTAGTGTCCCACTCATCGAGAAGTGAGTCGGGAGCTAAATTTTTATCAAAAGTAAAAGTGAGATTCCCCAAACTCGGCACTTCACCGATAGCGTTGGTGTCAGTAAGATTTACTTTATTCTTATTGTTACAGGCTGCAACCAATAGAAGAATAAGCACAGGGCAGAGGCGGATAAAATGACGCATGGTAGGAAGATGAAAAGGATTAGCAATGTATAGACTACGATAGCAATATATGAATATTGCGCGGGTACAGAAAATAATTTTTGCGCTTAGTTTTTCAGCTCACTTTCATCAGTGGTAATTTTTCTCCAAGTGATGATAGAAGGAGCGATTGCTCACTACCCTTGCTGCCAAGAATGAAATAACTCCTGCCATCATCAAGTAAAAAATAGCGGAGTGGCGGTCGGTCATTTCTAACACTAAAACGGAAGAGGTGAAAGGGGAGCGGGAAACCCCTGTTAGGAAACCTATCATGCTGACTAAAATAAGTACCTTAGAATCCATATCAATCGAAAATAACTCCTGTAAAGTATAACCCAATGCCGCACCGGCCGAGAGGGAAGTTGAAAACACTCCGCCTGCAATTCCTGAAGCATAAGAAACAATCATTCCGGCTGCTCGCAGAGGAAACAGAAACCAAGGCATTTCATTATGGTTATAAAAAAGTATCTCTCCCATAATGCCCCTTCCCGAACCGATGGCATTCGATTTTCCAAGGAAGATCAGAGTAGCCAACAATAAGCCGCAGAAGATCACAAACAATGCTTTCTGCCGGAAGGTGGTGAAGCGAGTTTTTGCTTTAATCAACATCAGCATGACCTCAGCAGTTAAAGCTCCGCTGATGCTGGCAATAGTGCTGAAAATAATTACATAAGGAACCAGATGAAAATTAAAGGTTCCCACGTTCGGGTAACCCAGGTAAAGGTAAGGGCCTAAAATCATCTGAGCCGTGATTCCGGCAAACACCACCGCAAACAGCAGCGAAGATCGGAAGTATTTTATGTGGGTACTCGATAGTTCTTCAATCACAAATACAATTCCTCCCAGCGGAGTATTGAAAGCTGCCGCCAGTCCGGCTGCCCCCCCGGCTATCAGCATTCGCTCCCGGCTGATACGCGGCCATTTTTTAGGCAGAAATTTGTGTATGAGATAAAACACCGAAGCACTCAACTGAATGGTAGGCCCCTCGCGGCCAATCACGGCACCGCCAAAAGCTGCCGTGAGGCTACTGGTTATTTTGACAATGAAAACACGAACGCCAAACAAAAAATTTAATTTTTTGTCATCCTTGATATTTTCAGGAGTAAGCGCTGCCATCAATTGTGGAATACCAGAACCGGAAGCCGCTTTCGCAAAGCGATCTACCATAAACCAACCAATAAAGAGAAGTAGGGGCGATAACAGAAAAAACCACAAGGGGCTGTGATTAATGATTGAATCACTAATCCGTTCAATCGCATAAAAAACCTTAGAGTAAGTAACCGCTACCAGTGCCGAAACAACAGCTCCTATCCAAAAAGGAATTGAATGAAGGCTCGCAACGCGCCAGTTGTCAATAGGAATTTTGTCGGTTAACCGTATCCACCGTTCGTAGAGTTTTTTGGAAATTTTATTGAAATGATCTCGGAAAGATAAGAGCCAATCACGCATCGTGCAACACAAACAATTTTTTTTTGGGCAATGCACAAATAGAAGATTTTCCACTCAAAGCAGAAAGTTATTTTTATAAAAAAATTAATTTTTCTCTCTTATATCGAATATCTGCATTCTAAGAATTGATAGCTTTTCTTCGATTTTATTTTTTTCAATAAAGGTTCGCGCCTTGGTTTATTTTCGCGCAAATTTCTGAAATGAACAACTGGTTGATTGCTTTCTTAATTCCTCTTTTGCTGACTTCTTGTATGGCTAACAAAAAGAGGGATGCCGATAAAATTGATAAGCAGGAAAAGGCGATGGTGGAGGAGGCAAAGCAGGGTAAGGTGGACTCCGTAGCTATTGAAAAATTACTCGCTGCGTATGAA
Source organism: Sphingobacteriales bacterium (assembly GCA_018262795.1). GTDB lineage: Bacteria > Bacteroidota > Bacteroidia > Chitinophagales > LD1 > Bog-950. The sequence continues at coordinate 225,686 of JADFDM010000002.1, forward strand.
ACATTTGCCGATAAATACCCCGGTGACACCACGGCTGCCAACTTTCTATTTAAAGCAGCCGACTTTTATCGCTATATGGGTAAACCGCTCAAGAGTGTGGGTGTTTATGAGAAGATTTACAACAACTACCCCAACTTTGAAAAACGGCCTTACGCTTTGTTTTTACAGGGATTTATTTTTGAAAATGAAATAAACAATAAGGACGCAGCCAAGATCAAATACGAGGAGTTTCTAAAACAGTATCCCGACCATCCCATTGCAAAGGATGTAAAAATGACCTTGGAAAATTTGGGCAAAACACCCGAAGAGTTGATGGCAGAGTTTGAAGCGAATCAACTTCAAGATTCTTTAGAAACAGCTAAAGCGAAATAGTTAGGGGAAAGTAGCCTGCACAATCTTCACCACTTCTACCGCTTCTTTTACATCGTGCACCCGCAACAGATTTACCCCATTCAATAAGGCAATAGTTTGAGCGGATGTAGTTCCATTAAGCGCTTTATCAGGGGTTACTCCCAGCACCATGCCTATCATTGACTTTCGCGAAAGCCCGGCCATCACAGGGAGATTAAATTCATGAAACAGGCGTAGGTTGCGCAGCAGCATGAAATTGTGCACTACATTTTTCCCAAAACCAAAGCCGGGGTCTATGACAATATTCATAATTCCCGCCTTTCGGCAGGTAGCAATTCTCTCCGTAAAAAAATCCATAACCTCATTCAGCACATTGAGATATTCAGGTTGAATTTGCATATCGGCAGGCATTCCCTTCATGTGCATAGCAATAAAAACCGCTCGGTGCTTTGCTACCGTTTCCAACATCGCTTCATCTAATCTTCCGGCAGAAATATCATTCACAATGGTAGCTCCGGCCAAACAAGCCTCCTCTGCTACTTTTGCGCGAATGGTGTCAATGGATAGCAGCGCCTCAGGAAAATGCTTTCGTATGGCGATGATTGCGGGCAGCACTCGCTTCAATTCATCTTCTTCGTTAATAAGTACCGCCCCCGGCCGCGAACTCATCCCGCCAAGGTCCAACATCGAAGCCCCCTCTTCTAACATCCTTTCGGCCTGTTGTAATAAGGATGTTTCGTCATTGATTTTTCCGCCATCATAAAACGAATCGGGACTTAAATTCATAATACCCATGACCACCGGTACCGAAATATCTATAAGTTGTCCTCCACAGTTAATTGTCATGTTGGTAATCTGTTTTAATTGAACTATCGAAATTATGATACTTATCTATTTTTGAAACCAATGGATAAAAATACACTCGAACAGTTTGATGAACAGATAGCTCGTTGCCGTGATATATTCTGTAAAAAAACGCAGGACTATGGTACTTCATGGCGAGTGTTGCGCCCTAAGTCGCTCACCGACCAACTTTTCATAAAGGCACAGCGAATACAAACATTAGAAGAAAAGAAATCGCAGATGGTGGAGGATAGCATCGAAGGTGAATTTATCGGGCTGATTAACTACGCCATCATAGGCATTATTCAATTAGATCTGATGGAGGATAAGTGCTTAGAATTGGAGGCGAAGGAAGCGGTAGCACTATACGATCGGCAGGTGGCCGAAATTAAATCGTTGATGGCGGCTAAGAATCACGATTATGGAGAGGCTTGGCGCGATATGCGTGTAAGTTCTTTCACTGATCTGATATTGATGAAGTTGTTGCGCATCAAACAGATTGAAGATAATGAAGGGAAAACTATTATCAGTGAAGGTATTGATGCCGGGTATCGCGATATTGTGAACTACTCCATATTCGCATTGATAAAATTGAGTGAAGAGAAGAAATAGCTTATGAGAAACATGAGCTAAGTAGTAGTGGAGAAGGAAAGCTATCGCTTCTTTCTCATAGTATAAAAATACTACCTACTAAGAATAAAGAGTATTCGGGTTTATGATAAATACAAAGAAAATTCATAGTGCCCTTTGTGTATCCACCTTTGTGATCCTTGTGGTGAAATCAGAAATAAGAGTCAGAAAGAGGATTCCTTCTCAGCTAAACTTTTAGGATGTTTTGTATATATGATGCAACTATCGCCATCTTTCTGAAATATTTAATTTAGCAGTCCACAGATGATTTAGCTATTAAGTCATAGACCTAAATTACAAGCACAATGACATTACAAATAACACTCCCGAAAGAAAAGACGGTGAGCCTTTCTCGGGAAGAGATGCAACATTTATATCGGAAAGTTCGCAAACAAACCGAATGGCTATGTGCTCCGTTAGAGATTGAGGATTATATCCCACAGCCGTCTATGGATGTCAGTCCGCCCCGTTGGAACTTAGCTCACACCACTTGGTTTTTCGAGCAGTTTGTTTTGTTGGGTTTTCAAGAAGGGTATGAAGAATATCAACCACTCTATAATTTTCTTTTCAATTCCTATTACCAATCGGTTGGGGAGCGTTGGGAACGCAGCAGGCGTGGACAGCTATCACGACCTACCGTGAAAGAGGTGTATGCCTTTCGACATGTGATAGACGAGAAAGTGTTGCATTTTATCCATCGGGCAGATGAGAGCCAATGGGAAAAAGCAGAGAAGATTATTATGCTGGGCATTCAACACGAGCAGCAGCATCAGGAATTGCTACTCACCGACCTGAAATATATTTTGGCATTGAATCCTCTACATCCGATTTATAATTCAAACAATGCGGATCAAAAACTTCAGCTTTCAGAGAAGCATACAAATGGTTTTGTGGATGTAAAAGGAGGCAATTTCAATGTTGGCTACTACCAAGGTGGTGGCTTTTACTATGACAATGAGCAGCCAGCTCATGAAGTGTATATCAATGACTTCAAAATTGGCAAAGGGTTAGTGACTAACCGGGAGTACATGGAGTTTATAAACGATGGCGGATACGAAAGTTTCCGCTATTGGCTGAGTGATGGATGGGAATGGGTGAAGCAATACAAAATCAAATCACCCCTGTATTGGGAAAAGATAGATGGCGAATGGCACGAAATGACACTCAACGGTTTCAAGCCTGTGAATTTGAATGCTCCGGTGGCACATGTGAGCTATTATGAGGCAGAGGCGTATGCCGCATGGGTTGGAAAGCGCCTACCCACTGAGTTTGAATGGGAAGTGGCGGCTCGTCAATTTCAACCCGATAAAAGTGTAGGTAATTTTCAGGAGGATAAAAATTTTCAGCCTGTGCCTTTGACAAATAGTGCCGAAGCGCAGCCCATCTATCAAATGTTAGGCGATGTGTGGGAATGGACAGGCAGCGCCTACCTTCCTTACCCCGGCTACCGGCAGGTGGAAGGCGCTTTGGGCGAATACAACGGTAAATTTATGGTTAACCAGATGGTGCTGCGAGGTGGCTCCTGCGTCACTCCGCGCGACCATATCCGCTACTCTTACCGCAATTTTTTTCAAGCCGATAAACAATGGCAGTTTACAGGAATTAGGCTGGCAGATAATAAATAACATGCACCTCAAGCAAAATACTTTATGACTGAAACCTTGAATAGTATAAAGCTCTCTTTCATAGAAGACTTGCGTATTGGGCTTCATCACAGTCCTAAGTTTCTCCCGTCCAAATACATTTATGATGATGAAGGAAGCCGCATCTTTGAGGAGATTATGCAATTAGACGAGTATTACCCAACCCGCTGCGAGCATGATATTTTAGAGAGTCAAAAGGATAAATTTTACCAATTAGTGCAAGGGCATCCATTCAATTTGGTAGAGCTTGGTGCAGGCAATGGAGAAAAGACCGCCATTCTGCTGCATTACTTTCTTACTAAAGGCTGCCACTTTTCTTACCATCCTATTGACATTTCTCTACTGGCTATAGAAAGCATTGAAACGAAATTTAGAAGGGAACTGCCTAAGCTCGAAATTCAAGGCATCAACACCGATTATTTTGAGGGATTGAAGTGGCTGAAACGCCAATCTACTCAGCGCTCAATGGTGCTTTTTATGGGAGCCAATATTGGCAATCTGAATCCCGAAAGGATGAAAAAGTTTCTTACCGGTCTTTATAACAGTCTTCACAAGGACGACTTGGTGGTAATAGGTTTTGATTTACTCAAAGATTACCACATCATAGAGCGGGCATACAACGACAGCAAGGGAGTAACCGGGAGGTTTCAACTCAACTTGCTCCATAGAATCAACAGGGAACTTGGCGGAACTTTTAATCTCGATTACTTCAACTACTACACTACCTTCAATCCATTTTCCAGAGGTATTGAAAGTTTTATCGTCAGTTTGAAAGAACAAGAAGTGTACATCGCAGCATTGGACGAGGCCATTTCATTTTATGCGTATGAACCGCTCCATACTGAATATTCATTCAAGTTTCGAGTGCCGGAAATAGAGCGATTCGCAGTAGAAAATGGATTCTCTGTGGTTCATCATCTCTTTGACCGTAAAAAATATTTTGTTGATACTATTTGGCAGGTGAAGTAATACATTCGCTTTGACTATCAATCGTCATTGATATTCAGAACACTGCTTTCTAAACATAATGTTACGTTTCGTGTGAAGGAGAAAAACTATCGTTTTTTTCTAATGACATTAAAAATACTACCCACTAAGAACACTAAGAGTATTCAGGGGTTATGATGAATACAAGGCAAATTCATCGTGGCCTTTGTGTATCCACCTTTGTGATCCTTGTGGTGAAATCAGAGACAAGAATCAAGAAGAAAGAAACGAGAAGCAAAAAGAGATAGAGTTTAAAAACCTAAGCAAATGCTGTGTGTTTCCCTTTCTATTCCTTCACAAATTTTGCGAGGCCTTGTTCGGCACCGTCATAAAGACGCACGAAATATACTCCGGGAGAAAGGGCGGAAATATCAATGGCAGATGGAGCATTGGAAATGGAGTATTGAATTACCTTCTGCCCTACTGCATCGTATATGTTTACAGTAGCCTGTGCACTATTGCCAGTGAAAGGTATTACCAAGCTGTTGTTGGCCGGGTTAGGATACACGGAAAGGGGGGCAAAATGAGGGTTTGCATTTTCGATACCGGCAGTGGCGCATTGCCCGCTTGCTATCACCTGCACCGGGCTTAATTTATTACTCGTTGAACCATCTCCCAATTGTCCATTTCCATTAAAACCGCAGGCCCAGAAGCTGCCATCATTTTTCAAAAAGAGCGTGTGAATAGCTCCGGCTGCGATAGCGGTCATGTTAGATAGTCCGCTCACCTGCACCGGGTAGTGCCTTTCGGAAGTAGTGCCATCACCCAATTCTCCATCTCCATTATATCCGCAAGCCCACACGCTGCCATTATTCTTCAGAAAAAAAGATTGATAAAACCCTGCTGCAATACCGATGATGTTAGATACCCCGTTTACTTGCACCGCTGTATGTCTTTTTGTAGAACTTCCATCGCCCAACTGACCAAAAGCATTATATCCGCAAGCCCACACGCTGCCATCATTTTTCAGAAACATGGAGTGACTACCGCCTGCTGCGATGGCGGTAATGTCGGATAACCCGATGACCCGAACCGGACTGTACTTCACGGTGTCGGTACCATCGCCCAGTTGCCCGGCATCATTCCAACCGCAAGCCCACACACTGCCATCGCTTTTCAAAAAGAGCGAATATTCTTTGCCGCCTGCTATCGCGATAATGTCGGCTACTCCGCTCACCTGAACTGCTGTATTTCTATTGGTTGTAGAGCCATCCCCCAACTGCCCTTTCTGATTGCCTCCGCAAGCCCATACGCTGCCATCATTTTTCAGAAAAAGAGAATGATTATATCCCGCTGCAATGGCCGTGATATTGGACAGCCCGCTCACCTGCACCGCAGTGCTTTTATTACTGTTTGCGCCATCGCCCAATTGTCCCAAACTATCTCCGCCACAAGCCCACACGCTGCCATCATTTTTCAGAAAGAGAGTATGGTCGTGACCGGCAGAAATGGCAGTGATATCGGAGAGACCATTCACCTGTACCGGGCTGTGCCTTTCGATAGTGCTTCCGTCTCCTAATTGCCCAAACTCGTTCCATCCAAAAGCCATTGGAGAACCGGGGCTGCTGCACAAAAAATAGTTTGAACTGGAAGAACTTCCTGAAGCGATAACTTGGGCGTTGGAGCCTGCGTTTATTCCGAATAATGCTAGGGTGATAAGTAGAAGGTTTTTCATTGCATTTTGTTTTACTGTTGTTTTTTTTGTTAGTTGAAAGGTAGAAATTTTCTCTATTTCAATCCTCCTCCGCTAATTAGAATGGGGGAAGCGGTTACAAATATATTTATTCCGCTTTGCGGTAGCAGTTCCTGCGAAAAAGCCACACAAACTGAAAACTGTAAACTAAAATCACGGTGGTTAGTTTGGGCCTATTTAGGAATAATGATTTTGTAGAATTTACTGGAATAGCCGGCCCACACGCCCAGGCCGTTGGTGATGTTGGTTTTGATGCGCACGGGCGAGGAGAAGGGGCTGTCGCCTCCGTCATTTTCGAGGGTGTAGTAAAAGTCGTAGGATTTGCTGTCAATATTGCTCCATTTTACGCTCACGGTGTCGCCTTTCCAAAAATATGAATACGTGTTGATGTCGAAATCTTTGCTCTGTTTTTGGCCGCGCTCTAAGGGCAGCCCGATGCTCAAGCCCACAAAAAGTTTATCGTCATAAACAGATTGGGACAGTGGTTTGTAGTAGGGTTCTTGATTGCGTTTGGTCCAATAGCGAGCGAAGTTGCCAAAGGTGTCGGGCACGGAAAGGTAGGCGTAAACGGCCACCATAGAGTCGCGGTATGCGGGGTTGGGGTGTTCGTGAATGGAAAGGGAATCAAGCCCAATGGCAGTGGGAATGAAGGTGCTGGAAGTAGCGTGAATGGAATCGCCCGAAGAGACGATAGGAGGCGCGAGAATATCGAGCTGGTAGGTGACCTGCTCTTTCCCTTTGAAGTTGCAGTTTCCACCTGTCAAATAGTTGATAATGTCGGGAACTGTGTAAACGCACACATCGGGAATTTGGCCGGAGTCAACAGTGGTGAAGCCAAAAGCGCTCAATACTACAGCAGCTTGGCTGGGCGGTAGGTTTAAATTTTGAAGACACAGTTCATTCAAGTCGGTGGTACTGCCATCGCTACCGGTCACCTTCACCTGCGCGCCATGAATAAAATAACTGCCGAGGTCGTTGAGGTTTACATTGTCGAAAAATCGAGCACTTTTAGTGAGAATGACAATGGGGGGGCCATCGCGTTCAATGGTGCCTTCGACCACCACTTGATCGGCTGTGGCGGGTATATCTATATCAATGATTTTGCTGCAAGAAGAAGTAGTGAACAGCAGGAGGGTGGCGGCTGCTATAAATACTGACGGTAGTAGTGTGCTGATTTTCATTTGTCAGAATTTAAAATTCCAGGTAAGGGATGGTAAAATGGGGAACAACGATACTTGCTTGGCGCGGAATTTCAGATCGCCTTTTTCGGGATCTTCTGAGTTCTGCTCACCTCCTATGCTCCCTTTGGGATCAATGTAAAGGAAGAAAGGATTCATGCGGTTATATACGTTGTAGATAGAGCAAGTTATGTCGGAGTAGAAATGAATCTTCCGCTTTTTCTTGGGAATGATGATGTAGGTGAAGCCGAAGTCTAAGCGATGGTAAGGCTGCATTTTGTACCAATTGCGCTCCCCGTACACAAAGTGCACTTCGCCCTCATTGAGGAAAAATGAAACGGGAAGCGTGGTGCGCTGACCGGTAGCGAACACAAAGGTGGCCGATACTTTCCAGTGCTTATTGATTTCATACATGTTTACGATACTGAGGTCGTGGCGCCTGTCATAGCGAGCCAAGAAAGTTTTGCCTCCGTTGATGTCGGGAAACTTACGCCAGGTCCATGCTAAGGTATAGCCGATCCATCCGGTCCATTTGCCTTTTGCCTTTTTGATAAAAAACTCAGCACCGGTGCTGTAACCATTGCCATAGGCAAATAAATCTTCCACATCTACAGTAATATTGCCAACTGCGCTTCCGCCATATTCTATTTGGTTCCAAAGCCTTTTGTAATACACCTCTACCGATGTTTCAATCATATCGTCTTTGAAATTGCGGAAGTAGCCGACCGAAGCCTGCACCCCTATTTGGGGTTTCACCGCCTTGGTGCTGGGCACCCACAGATCTACCGGAAGGGTGGTGGTGGAACTGGAGACTAAGTGGATGTATTGCTTATTCATGGTGACCCCTACTTTGATAGAGGAGGTTTTATCCACCTTAAAGCGCATGGCCAAGCGAGGTTCAAGGCCCCAGTAGGTAGCAATGTTTGCACCGGGCTTGTAGTTGAGCGTGTCCATAGCGCGACCATCTTTAAAATCAATTTTGCTGAACGGCCCCATGAAGTTGAACAAGGAACCGCGCAGGCCGATATTGATTTTGAGCCAGTCGGTGGCTTCAAAGTCATCCAGAAAGTAAACAGAAGTTTCATGTGCAAACTTCTTTGCTTGATTGGTGGTTTTAAAGTCCACATTCCCAGCATTGCCGCTGGCCTGATAGGGAGTGAACACGTGAAAATTATATTGCCAGCCAAACTTCATCATGTGGCCCAACAAAGGCGAGTAATCGAAATCCATTTTGGCGGTGGCTTCGCGCACGCTGCTGTTTAGCCCAAAGGTGATGTCTTGAAAAGAGGTATTTGCCTTGAATCCAAAGTCATTGTAAATAAACATGGTGTTCAGGAATAGCTTATCGCTGAAAAGGTGATTCCAACGCAGCGTGGCCGTGGTATTTCCCCATGGAAAATCGAGTTTAAAGTTGCCGCCCGGATCTTGAAACTTAAACACATCTCTCCCAAAATAGCCGCTCAAGTAAAGTCGGTCGCGATCCGATATTCGATAATTTATTTTGGCGTTGATGTCGTAGAAGTAGTATTCATTACCGGCAAACTCTCCGTCACCGATGTGGGGAAGAATAGGCCTTAGGATAAGATCAATGTAGGTTCTGCGGGCAGAAACAATAAAGGAACATCGGTCTTTTTTGATAGGCCCTTGAATGGTGAGCCGCGATGAAATTAGACCCAAGCCGCCTTCTACGTTCCACTTTTTCATGTTGCCTTCTTTCATTTGCACATCTACCACTGAAGATATTCGCCCGCCATAGTCAGCCGGCATTCCGCCTTTAATCACGGTCGTATTTTTAATGGCATCAGAATTAAAAACTGAAAAAAAACCAAATAAGTGACCGGTGTTGTAAACTACGGCTCCGTCTAATAGAACCAAGTTCTGATCGGGACCACCTCCACGAACATAAAAGCCGGAGTTGCCTTCACCGGCTGCCTGTATGCCCGGTAGTAACTGAATCGTTTTAAGTATATCTACTTCGCCTAACAGAGCGGGGAGTGCTTTTGCTTGCTCAATGGGAATTTCTTGCTTGCCCATATCAGTGCTCTCCACATTTTTATCCTTCCTTTCACCCGTGATTACGACTTCTTGCACATCGGTGACAGAAGAACCCATTTCGATGTTTAGCCGAATGTCTTTGTTGAGGGTTATTTTCTTTTCCTGAGTAGTAAAACCCATGTATGAAATACGAAGTGTATAAGAACCGCTGGGCATGGTCAAGGAGTAGAATCCGTAATCGTTGGTGCTGGTACCTTTGCCTAACTCTACAATATAAACAGCGGCTCCCATCAAACTTTCTCCGTTGCCACCATCCTTAATATACCCGCTCACAGTGAATTTTGAGGAGTTGCCTTGGGCGCTTGCCGCATTAAAAAAGAACACAGCAAATAAAGCAGCAAGCAGGGTTTTCATGGAAATAGAGGATGGATTTTTAATGGCACGCAAAAATAAAAACTTCAACCGCGAAGCGGGATTTTAGCGGAGTAAATTATTGAGGGGAATAGGTTATAGTATAAGGGATCCTTTGTTCGCTAATGAGTCAAAGCAGGCTATTGTAAATACGTGAGAAAAAAATCTATTCCTCTGACAAAACTTCTTTGTTGCAAAAGTTAATATTTTAGATTTGTCCCACTCCCCCTGAACTTTTGCTCATTTTATTTTGTAGGATTACTATGAAAGAGCTGGAACAACAAAAAGATACCCACCCAGAAACAATAGAGAATATCAAGCAAGGTGATCTTTTGACTATTCAGAAGTTTATCCTGCTATTAAATGATTTTCACTACCGTGAGTTTGCAAGTAACCTAAAACGGGATCGTGCATTGCTCCCTTTAAAACTAGCAGCGGCTATCCGCCAACAACTTCCCATGTTCGATACGCCCGACCGCTTATGTGCGAAAGTTTACGAAGGATCTGAAGCGGATGCAAAAAAGAAATTCCATCAACTCTCTGCCTACACTTTCCGGCTATCCTTTTACTTGGCCTGTAATTATCCCGATTACCTATCTACAAACATTCAGCGGATTGAACAATTAGTAAATAATGGAAGTGCTGCACAAGCCTTGTTGCTGGCAGAGGCTATGCTGGAAATTGCCGAACGTATTGGTGATTTTCGTTCACAGATTTGGTGCACTAATTTTCTGATAGCAGATGCCAACCTGCATCGCGATACCTTGCAAGCAATAAACTATTATAAGCAACTGCATCAGGTAATGGAAAATGAAAGCCTCGCAGTTCAGCTTCAGAATCGCTGCGTGACAGATGCTACTAACGAGATGGTTCCTACCAATACAGAGGGGTATGAGAAAGGATTAGATTATTACCGTCAGTATTTGGATCACGAATCATTACCGGTGCGCATTCATGCTATGTATGCTTATGTTTCGTGGGTCAATCGGTATAACACTAACTATTTTCAAAAGAAAGAGGATCTGGAGGTGTTGCTGACGCTGGAGAAACTTTTTCAACTTCACCCGTATCTCGTTTTCCCTTTCCTATCAAATTTGAGAGGAAATATCGGATTCATTCGCTTGCACCACGCTCCACAGACTTTCGAGGGAAAGGAGAAGCAAAAGTATTATATCGAATTGGAGGACTATTACGACAAAGTGAATTTCACCAGTCGCTTTGTCAATGGGGGGCATATCTATCTGCTGGCAGTGGAATGTTCCCGTTTATTGGGGCTGTACCATTCTCTTGTTCATCGCTCCGACTATGAGAAACTAATTACTGCAAAAGATAAAGAATCGGTGGCGAAGTGTTTGGCAAAGTGCCAACAGATGATGGAGTTGAAGGTAGAGCGAAAAAGCAATGAGATATTTCGAGTCAATTTGCAAATGCTATATGGCGGTTTTCTACTTTTATGTGGCGATCAACAAAACATTAAAAGCGCTATCAGCGAGTTAGAGTCGCTCCTGATTTCATATCAGCAGATGAGTTTGCGAACCTCCACTGACAGCACTTTTATGGTGTTGATGATTGCTTACTTTTCAGCAGCCGATTATGAGGGATGTGCCCACACATTTATGAGGTACAACAAGATAAAAAAGAAGAAAACCATTTATGAAAGCAATGACGAAAAAATAAATGTCTATTACTTTCTTTCGCAGTGGTTAAGCACCCAACGGAAGCAATATCTCAACAAGCTAAAAAGCGAACTTTCGAGGAATGGAGAGGGGAAGGTTACTTCCGGCTTTACGGAGTTGCTACACCACTTTGGGATAGACCTATGGGCGGAATAAAAAAGCGAATCTCCCGAAATTTAGAAGTTACTTTCATTTTTGACTTTTACAACATTTTTCCTCAATTACGCACGCAGTGAAAAAAGGCAAATCCGTTTCAGATATTCTTACGATTCAGAAGTTAGTATTTCTGCTGTCAGACTTTCATTATGAGCAGTTTTGTGATTTTTTGAGTAAGAACAACGCCAATCTATCATTAAAACTTTGCAAAGCCATCCGAGAGAAATTACCGGAATTCAACACCGGTGATGAATTATGCAAAGCCGTTTATGGCAAGTTGAATGATGCTCACCGAAAGAAATTTAATCAGTTAACTTCTCACACTTTCCGCTTATCGGAATTTCTGAACCGCCATTACACTTATTACCTCCATCACAATATTGACAGGATACAGCAATTGGTCAGTCAGGCTCATTGGCAACAGGCGGTTTCCCTTGGAGAAATTCTATTAGCCATCTCTGAAAGAGTAGAGGATTTCAAATGTCAATTAGTCACGCTCAGGTTTTTAGCAGCTTTTTCATTTGCGCATGAAAGTTCTACACAGGGATTAAAGTATGACATAAGAATTGCGAAGGCTTCGGAGATGGAATCTCTTATCGTGCATCTCCAATCGGAGTTAAGGAAGGCGATTTATACCGAGTATCCTAAAGATGGAGAAAAGCAAATTGAGACTTTTAAAAACAATTTTAAAAAATACCATTCGCACGATGTTTACGTGATTCGAATATTAAGTCTTTTTGCTTCCATTAAAATAACCCATAAGTTCGATACCCCGTCTTTCACAAGCGAACACTGTTTGAACTTAATAAAAGATTTAAGACGAGAGCTTCATAATCATCCCCACATTATTCTTCCTTATATGAGTGACATAAAGGGCAATCTTTATTTTATGATGCTCAATTCTGCGATGTATCCGGCCGTATCGAAAGAAAGAGATGAATTGATGGAGGAACTGAAAGATTATTACGGCACCCTAAACATGCTTAAGAAAACTTTAAGTCCCGGGCAACTATTTATATTAGCGGCAGAGAGTACCCGACTTTTTTCTACCTACCATCATTCGGTTTGCCGTCACGATTACGCTTCTATCATTTCGAAAAAGGATCGAGAAGCAATAGATGAACTTCTTACTGACTTTCAAAATTTTCTTCGACTTCCCGAAGATGCAATGGCCTCTGAGCATAGCATCAGAGCACTGCGAATGCTTTATGGCTCTATGCTTATTATATCAGGAGGGGAGCACATCCATCAGGGAGTTTTTGAATTAGAATCAATGCTGACGGCATACCAACAGATTAATCTCGGTGCGGCTACCGATAGTATATTTATGGCCTTGATGGTGGGATACTTTTCCTTAGGTAATTACGAAAAGTGCGAACAAACTTTCAAGCGATATGCTAAAGTCAAAAACAAGAAATTAGTTTACGAAGGCAACGATCTGAAAATACATGTTTACTATTATCTTGCTCAATATCTCGGCACCGGTCGCCAGCAATACATCGAAAAACTCCGGCAGGTATTGGCGAACTATGGGAGCGATAACGCTCCTACCACCGTGATGCAGTTATTGGCTTATCACCAAATTAAGCTTTAGCCTTTTGTTTTTGAATTTTAAGTAGAGGGGCTCTCCTGTAACGAGGCTACACTCTCACTGCTTCATCCTTCATAAGATGCTTAACTTTTTCCCACGGTTCAGCTTCAAAGTGTTTGCGATCTTTTATTCTTTCAGGATAGCGCACGTGATATTCAAATTCATGGCGGAAGTGACGGATAGCAGCAGCCACCGGCCAAGCAGCCGCATCGCCCAACGGGCAGATGGTGTTGCCTTCAATTCTACGCTGAACATCCCACAGCAGGTCAATATCTTCCATGTTGCCGTAGCCGTGTTCTAATCGCCAAGTCACTTTCTCTAACCAGCCGGTCCCTTCGCGGCAGGGCGAACACTGTCCGCAACTTTCGTGATGATAAAAGCGAGAGAAATTCCAAGTATTGCGCACAATGCACTGGCGATCGTCATACACTATAAAACCTCCGGAGCCGATCATGCTGCCGGTCACAAAACCTCCATCACTCATACTTTCGTAAGTCATCAGGCGGGTTTCCCCTTTCGCGGTTTTAAACAACAAGTTAGCAGGAAGAATGGGCACCGAACTACCTCCCGGCACGCAGGCCTTCAATGGGCGATCTGTTTGCATCCCTCCGCAGTATTCATCGCTCGAAAAAAACTCTTCTACTGTTACTCCTAATTCAATCTCATATACTCCCGGATTTTTAATGTTCCCTGAAGCAGAAATCAATTTGGTACCGGTGGATTTTCCAATTCCGATTTTGGCAAATTCATCGCCTCCATTTAGCAAAATCCAAGGCACATCCATTATGGTTTCTACATTGTTCACCACCGTAGGGTTTCCATATAAACCCACCACTGCCGGAAAGGGAGGTTTGATACGCGGGTTGCCCCGCTTCCCCTCGAGCGATTCAATCAACCCGGTTTCTTCTCCACAGATATAAGCTCCGGCTCCGCAGGTTACATACAAATCGAGATCATAACCGCTGCCTTTAATGTTTTTACCGAGCCAACCCTGAGCATAAGCCTCGCTAATGGCTTTTTCAAGTATCCGGTATATCCACATGTATTCTCCTCGGATATAGATATAACTGAGATGCGCTTCGAGAGCAAAACTGGAAATTATCATCCCTTCAATAAGAAGATGAGGAAGCTTTTCCATTAGGTAGCGATCCTTGAAAGTTCCCGGCTCGCTTTCATCAGCATTGCAAATAAGATAGCGCGGTCGGCCGCTTTTTTTATCAATAAAACTCCATTTCAGTCCGGTGGGGAAACCCGCTCCTCCCCTGCCGCGAAGACCACTTTTCTTTACTTCCTCTACAATATCCATAGGAGCCATCTTCAACGCCTTCTCTGCCGAAGCATAGCCGCCATGTTGGCGATACACTTCATAGGTAGCTATCCCGGGAACGTTGACGTGTTCTAAAAGTATTTTTTTGCCTGCCATGATTTCTTCTTTATGAATTCAAAATTTTGGAAGAATCCAACTCTACCTTTCCCGCTTTGCAATCTTCAATTAGTTGGTCTATTTTTTCGGGAGTGAGAAACTCATGGTAGTAATCGCCTAACTGCATCATGGGGGCATAACCGCAAGCACCTAAGCACTCCACCCCTTTCACGCTAAACAAACCATCGGCACTAACTTCGCCCTTTTTCTTTACCCCAATTTTCTTCATCGTGTATTCCATCAGGTCTTCGACTCCACGGGTAACGCAACAACTGGTGTGGCAAAACTCGAACATATACTTGCCTACCGGCTTTTGATTATACATGCTATAGAAGGAAACCACTTCATATACTTCAATAGGGCGAAGATTCAGTATCTCTGCTACTTTATCCATAGCTTCCACCGTCAGCCAATTATCATTTTCATCCTGCACCTCATGAAGAATGGTGAGGATAGCACTTTTTTGTTTTCCCTGCGGGAAGCGCGACTTCAATACCTCAATGCGGGCAAGTGTCTTATCACTAATTTTTACCGGAATGTTTGATTTTACGTTTAAACTCATCTCGTATTTAATTTTAGCGGATAGCAACAAGCTCTAAGCTGCAAGAATACCTCTTCACTCGGAAATTACCGCTGGTAGCTTTCATTTATTCATTTTGTTTTGTAATGCCATCAACATCTTCTGCATTTCATAATTCAATTCTATTGCCTCCTCCATTAACTCCTTTCCACGATATTTCAATTCAGATGAAAGCATTAGTTGTGTTTCCAATTCAAAGGAAGACCCTAAAGCTATTCCCAGAAACTGCCTTCATTCTCCCCCGTGTTTCTACCACTACCTTCAGCAATATTAGATGGTATTGAAACTGTTGCCCGATTTATCTGACTTGTTAAGCCAAACTTTTCTTCAACGGGAAATTTCTTCGTAATTCTAAAGACCATTTTAGCTAAGTCAAAATTTTTTTGCCAAACAATTAACTTTTTAAAGTCTTTCATCTTGTAGTTCGTTTCTTGAAGATAGTCGCTTTTTACGCATCCAACTCTCCCGCTATCACGTTCAACGAACTCATAATCACAATTGCATCGCTCAGATAGGCCCCTTTTATCATTTCTGTAAATGCTTGGTAATAGATAAAACACGGTCTGCGGAAATGCAAACGGTACGGAACTCGACTGCCATCGCTGATCAGATAAAAACCTAATTCCCCATTGCCCCCCTCGACCGCATGATAAACTTCGCCCTTGGGTACCGGAATTTCTCCCATCACAATTTTAAAATGGTAGATAAGCGCCTCCATACTGGTATATACTTCCTCTTTGGGTGGCAGATAATAATCAGGAACATCCGCATGATAGGAGCCTTCCGGCATCTTATCTAAGGCTTGACGTATGATGCGCAGCGATTGCCACATCTCCTCATTGCGCACACAGAAACGATCATAGGTATCACCACTCTTTCCTACCGGAATATCAAACTCAAAATCTTCGTAACTGCTATAAGGAGTAGCTACTCGCACATCGTAATCTACCCCTGCTGCGCGTAGATTGGGGCCGGTCATTCCATACGCCATCGCCCGTTCAGCGCTAATGGAACCTACATTGATGCAGCGATCCATGAAAATACGATTGCGAGCGACCAAATCAATAAACTCTTGCAAGGCCGGAGGGTATTCTTTCAGGAAAGCATCTAACTTAAGGAAAGCAGTATCGCTCCATTCCCGCTCAAATCCGCCCATCCGCCCCATATTGGTAGTAAGGCGGGCACCGCAGATTTCCTCAAATATTTCATAAATTTTTTCTCGTGCCTGAAAGATGTATAGAAAGCCGGTAAAGGCGCCACTATCCACTGCCAAGATAGAGTTGCAGATTAAATGATCGGCTATTCGGGCCAATTCCATCACAATCACTCGCAGATATTGGGCGCGTTTGGGAACTTCAATCCCCAATAGTTTCTCTACCGTTAACCACCATCCCATATTATTAATGGGCGAAGAACAATAATTCATCCGATCGGTAAGCGGTGTAATCTGGTAGAAAGGGCGGTTCTCTGCAATTTTTTCAAAGGCGCGGTGGATATAACCAAGAGTCTGCTCCGCATCCACAATTTTTTCACCGTCCATCAACAGCACGTTCTGAAAAATTCCGTGAGTAGCTGGATGCGTAGGGCCAAGATTCAATATAGAAAGTTCGCTGCCGTCTTCGTTCTCACGCTGCTTTATCAGCTCGGCATATTTATCTTCAACAGATCGGGGTGTTATTATGTTGCTCATGGTGAGTAGTCTTTTATCTTTCAGCAGTTCACTTTTTATTTTTATAATCCATTAGGGCCACCGCTTATTGTATGCCCTACCTTCTAATTTTTAGTTTCTAAAGCCTTTCCTTCTCTGCCAAAGTAACGATCATCTTTATCAGTTCTTTCTTGATCTTCTAATGGAAATTCCTTGCGCAGAGGGAAAGATACCATCTCATCCATATTGAGTATCCGCTTCAAATCAGGATGTCCCTTAAAGATGATTCCGTAAAAATCATAGGTTTCGCGCTCCTGCCAGTTAGCTCCATCAAAAAGTCGGGTGGCACTTTCTACTTCCGGATTCTCTCCGTTTAAAAAAGTCTTAAAGCGAATTCGCACATTTGCTACCCAATTATGCAAATGGTACACCACCGCCAGTTGTCGCTCTATATCATTGTCAGGATAATGGACTCCGCACACATCCGTTAAAAAAGTAAAAGCCAAGGCTTCGTCTTCTTTCAAAAACTGCATGACATCTATTGCCTTCTCTCGGTCAGCTTCAAAAGTGAGCATCCCCCAAGGTTCTTCGAAGGCTGTCACAGACTCTCCAAATTTCTCTACTAATTTTTCCTTTATCGTTTCATTTGTCATTGCCATTATATTTACTTTCAGTAAGTGGGAGCGATAAAGCAGATTAATTCACATTAATTCCGTACGAGGCTAAGAGCGCTTTGTATTCCGGAGTATCTCTTCGTCTGAAAGACTCTGTTTGCACTAATTCTTGCAACTTCATAATTCCTTCTAAGATTTGCTCGGGGCGTGGAGGGCAACCCGATACATATACATCTACCGGCATTATCTTATCAATTCCCTGCAACACCGAGTAGGAATCAAATATACCGCCTGAAGAGGCACAAGCTCCCACAGCAATGACCCAACGCGGTTCCGACATTTGCTCATATACGTGGCGCAAAACGGGTCCCATTTTTTTGGCTATGGTTCCCATCACTAAAAGCATATCGGCCTGACGAGGCGAAAAGCTCAAGCGCTCAGTGCCAAAACGAGCAAAATCATAGGTCGAGGCCATCGTAGCCATATAAGCAATACCGCAGCAGGAAGTAGCAAAAGGCAAAGGCCATAAAGAGTATGAACGCGCTAAACCAACTACATCGCTAAACTTTGTTGCAAAAAAACCTTCCCCTTGTATGCCCGCTGGGGCTTCTACCATTTTTATATTATTTGCCATCACTAAAACACATTTAAAATCTGAAATCACAAAGCCGGATAGGAGATTATTATTCCCACTCTAAGGCTCCTTTCTTAATTACATAATAAAAACCAACCAACAACAGTCCCATAAACAGCAGCATTTTCCAAAAAGCCTCCATCCCTAAATCACGGAAGTTAACCGCCCACGGATACATAAAAATAACTTCTACATCGAACAGCACAAACAGAATGGCTACCACAAAATACTTGACCGAGAAAGGAATGCGTGCATTGCCGTGCTGTTCTACTCCACACTCGAAACTTTCGTTTTTATTTTTGGAGTGGCGCTTAGGACCGAGATAGTTAGAAATAAGTAGCACAAAAGCGACAAATCCTGCGGCAAAAACAAACTGAATCAGTATGGGCAGGTAATCAATGCTGGTAGAAGTCATAAATAAGCTCTTTTCAGGCGAGGGCAAAAATAAAATTCCCTCGGGTATTGGACACAAATTTATCAATAAATTATCGGACGTGATTTATCGGGTGTAGATACTTGAGAGTTTACAGAAACAGAAAACTATTTACTCGAAAAGGAAGCCACTTCCACCAAAAACTTATCGTCCATCACTCCTAATTGTTTAGCGGCTGAGTTAGAAAGTTTCAGGATCACTTCGCGAGTAGAGTCATCGGACGGTAATTTCCCCATCACTTTAACAAAAATGGTTTTCTGGTTCATCAGATTTGTTACCCTGATAATGCTTCCCGTTTCCGCCTCATTGTAAAATGCCAGAAATTGATTGCCGGAAGTTACATCTGACAGATAATTCGCTGCACCGCGATTCTTCTTGATTTTGTACCCATGTGTAGCGTAATTAGTAAATACACTTGAATATTCTGTAGGATCAACAGATGTTGTGCGCAGGGTTTCGGTTCTTGCTAAAGGCATTTCCTTAGGCTTCTCATATATTTCCTGTTGCTCAAACATTACCTCTGCCTTGGGATTTTCTTTTCGAATGCGAATATCTTCCTCCCGATAAGGAGTATCGGGAGTGGAAGGGACTGATACCGTCTTATAAATTTTTTTTGAATCAGTTTTGGCAACAATTAGCTTCTGCCCTATCCTCAAATTCAAATCTGTTAAGTTATTCCACTGTTTAATTTCAGCTACGGATACTCCATATCTCTTACAAAGTGCATAAAGTGTTTCTCCTTTTGTGACTGTATGCACATTAGCCGTTGCTGTCACAGAAGCTGTTGGTCTTGTATTGCTTGAAGTCGGAATCGAAAGTCGCTGCCCTATCTGAATCCCTGTATTCCCCTTTAATGCAGGGTTTGCTTTCAGTAAATCGCTCAAGGAAAGTGAATACGAGTGAGCGATAGAATACAGTGTTTCACCGGGTTTCACCAGGTGTGTTCTGCTCTGTGCATTTAGGCACAAAACCGACAATCCAAAATATATCACTAACCAAACTTTCCGCATAGCCGTTCTTTATACTAATATTATGCAAAGCTATTGCCACATTTGCCGTCTATGAACTTAACTCGCCACATACTAACAACAACAGCACTTGTTTTGTGCAGTATTATAAACATCTACGCACAAGAAAAAATTGTGTACGCGTTCAAAATTCATCAGGAAATAGGACCTGCTATGAGTCGGCTAACTCAAAATGCTATTGCAGAAGCCGAAAAAATGAAAGCTGATTACATCTTAGTTGACCTTGATACTTATGGCGGCATGGTAGAGGATGGAGACAAAATACGCACCGCCCTCTTAAAAACTAAAATTCCAACCATTGTTTTTGTACAAAACAATGCCGCATCGGCAGGAGCGTTAATTTCCATCGCCTGCGATAGTATATACATGACTCCCGGCTCTACTATTGGAGCGGCCAGCGTGGTAAACGCACAGGGAGAACTAATGCCTGAAAAATATCAGAGCTACATGCGTAAAAAAATGCGAGCCACTGCCGAAGAAACGGGACGCGACCCTTTAATAGCAGAGGGAATGACCGATGAGAATTTGGAGATAGACTCTATAAAACCCAAAGGGAAAATTGTTACCTTTTCGGTGAAGGAGGCTATTCGCTACGGGTATTGCAATGGCGAAGTGGAAAGCATAGCGCAAATACTGCCAAAACTTAGCGGAGGCACTTACCAATTGGTAGAGCATCACAGCAGTGCGTCAGAAAGTATCGCTCTTTGGTTGATTAATCCTGCCATTTCCGGGGTATTGTTGTTGCTTATCTTCGGAGGCATTTATTTTGAATTTAAAGCCCCGGGCACTTTCTTCCCTATCGGAGTTTCTATCATAGCCGCCTTACTTTATTTCGCACCGCTTTATGTAGAAGGGCTTGCCGCCAATTGGGAAATTTTAGTTTTTATAGTCGGCATTATCCTTATTCTTCTTGAAATATTTGTCGTCCCGGGTTTCGGAATTACCGGAATTTCAGGGATAGTTCTCACCATTGGAGGACTCACCTTAGCATTAGTTCGCAACATTAATTTTGACTTCACCTTTGTGCCCCAAGGCTCTGTCGCGTTTTCATTTTTGCTGGTAACCGTAGCTATGGCTACCCCTCTGATTTTTCTCATTGCTTTCGGACAAAAGATTTTCTCCTCTGCTCTTTTTCGAAAAATGAGTGTAGTTGCCGAAATGACAAAATCAGAAGGTTTTTCTATTAAGGATAATAAACTACACGAATTGATAGGCGAAAGCGGAGTGGCGGTAACTAACTTGAGACCGGCAGGCAAGATTGAAATTGCCGAAGAACGCTATGACGCTATTGCAGATGGAGGATTTATTCAGTCGGGAAGCAATATAAAAGTAGTGGCCGTGCGATCGGCTTATCTGGTAGTTGACAAAAAATAAGAAAATGGAAATTATAGGTATTATTCCTTCCCGGTACAACTCTACTCGCTTCCCCGGCAAACCTTTAGTGGATATTGGTGGCAAAACAATGATACAACGAGTATATGAACAAGCCATCCAAGCTAAATCACTTTCGGACGTAATAATAGCCACAGATGATGAAAGAATTTTTAAGGAAGTAGAAAGATTTGGCGGAAAGGTTCAAATGACTTCTGAGCACTGTAAAAACGGAACGGAACGGTGTGCTGAAGTCATTGCTTCCAATTTTAGAAATTCAGCTATAATCGTCAATATTCAGGGCGATGAGCCTTTTATTAATCCGCAACAGATAGACCTGTTAGCCGATTGCTTTACAGATGAAAAAACAGAGATCGCTACCTTGATAAAAGAACATCCGCTTAATGAGGAGTTGCAAAATCAGACTCGTGTGAAGGTGGTGGTGAACAAGCTGATGAAAGCCATGTATTTTAGTCGGCAACTCATTCCGTTTACAAGCGAACACCACCATTTTACGGTTCATGGTTTTCAAAAATCTCCCAGTAGTACTCTGCCTCCCACCCATTCGTCAAAATATTCCACTGTGTATTACAAGCACATAGGAATTTATGCTTACCGGAAATCTGTATTGCTTGATATAGTGAAGTTGCCTCCCGGAATATTGGAAATGGCAGAAAATTTAGAACAACTTCGCTGGTTAGAAAATGGCTTCGCCATTACCTGTGCGCTAACGAATCACGATAGCATATCGGTAGATGTTCCCGAAGATTTAGCCGCTTTAAAAAAGTTCCTTTAACTCCGGTTAATTTTGTTTTCATTGCGGCTGGCGATTGCGCTAAATCTCTATATTGACCTTATGCGACACAAGAACAACATTACATTGAAAGACGCACTCAGTGAAATGGTGAAAGACCTGAAACTGAAAAGCGGTATTGATGAAGTGCGGATACAGGAACACTGGAGTCGGCTGATGGGCGCTCCCATATCAAAATATACGAAACAAATTTCCTTCAAAAACGGTAAGCTATACGTAAAGGTGGAATCTGCTCCGCTGAAACAGGAATTAAGTTTTTCAAAGGAGAAAATAAAAGAACTGTTTAATAAAGAACTGGGGGAGGAACTGATTAGAGAGGTAATAATTTTTTAGAAGCAATCGCAACAATGGTAATCCACATTGGGCTGTGAACACCCCAAAGAAAAGCCAAACGCAAAACACATATCTTGCAGGCATTGATGACAGGAATTAGGTTGGTAGTTTTAATATTTTTTTTTCTATTCTGCTCCGTGCAGAATTTGTTTTCTCAGTCTGCCGGTAATTCTGTACCGGTTCAGAAAAATTCTTATTCTTTCAGCCAACAGCACGGAAACAGTATCGAATTAAAACTGATGCTGGTGAATGCAACGCTTGAACTGAACGAGGCAATGCTCGAAGGAGTGAGAGCCAGCATTGACACTTTGAATCTTCCCGAAAATACCCAAGCCCCCAAGAATAGTGATATGCAAACTACGCTGTTGCAAATGAAGCGCGCTCGCGACAAAGTGTTGCTGATGCCTTACTTGTTGCATGTACAGGATAGCCTGTCAAATGAAGTCACACTACTTAAATCGGAACAAAAAACTTTGGAAGGCATGGTGGGAAGCACCACAAAGGTTCAACCCGTGGTGGTGAAAAGTCAGATACTGGCTGCCGGGAAAGACTCCGTCAAATTAGAAACCAGTTACAATCCTGAGAATGGAGAAAAGGAAACCGTTATTCAAAATCTAAAAACCAACGAGGTGATTGTGATGAATGATGGCATGAGTAAGTCTGAACGTAAGAAAAGTGAAAAAAAACTTAGAAAGTATAAGGACATATTACCGAAAGATACTGTTCTGGTATATGACATTGGCTCTTCACTAACTCCTGAACCGGAAGCAAAATCACAAACCAGCATAGACTATTCCACAAAAAACATTGACACCGCAACGATCAATCGAATTAAAGAGGATACCACCTCTGTTATTATTATCAGAAGCCCCGAAAGCAATGATTCAATTGTTATAAAACCAAGAAAAACAAAATCACATCGCAATGAGCCGATTGCTTCGAAGGTTATTGTGGAAAATCCAGAAGAAAACGCATCTGACAAAAAAGCTGAAGCGGATTCTTTAGATAGAATCAAGGCGGAGTTTTTCCTTAAACGCGCGCTAAGGAGTATTGATACAAAAGATTTTAAACAGGCGAACACCTATCTGCGAAAGGCTGTCACCATTTATCCCAATTACTATGACGCTTGGTACGCAATGGCCGAAATGGACGAAAACAACCAAATGGAAAGCAAAGCACTAAAGGAATATAAAAGATGCACTGAAATTGATAGCTCTCGACCTATCTTGTTTTATAAAATCGGAAGCATTTACACAAAAACGAACCGCAAAAAGGAAGCGTTTGAGAATTTTGACAAAGCCGTAAAACTAAACCCCTCTTATATTGATGCCTTGATGCAACGCGCTTCAATTTTGACGGAATGGAATAAAATAAACGAAGCCATATTAGACTACGACCAAGTAACTAAAACCGATAAAACTTATTACAAAGCTTACAAGGCAAGAGGAATGGCCAAGATGAGTTTCAAGTTTTATAATGAAGCGGCAGATGACTTTACCCGCTTTTTGATTTTTGAGCCGGAAGATGCCGAATCATATTATTACCGTGGGGTGTGCCGCATCGGCAACAACGAATTATTAGATGGTTGCTTAGATCTTTCTACCGCCTTAGAAAAAGGATACACTGCTGCTGAAAAAGCGATCAGAGAAAGTTGCGAATAAATTCATCTGAAACCCATTTTGCTATATTGCGTCAATAGTTGAATGATGAGGAAGAGTAAGGGGCTGATTATTGTAGTATGCGTATTCGTTTTGTCTGCTTGTGAACGAAAACAAACAGCCCTTACCGATCCCGGAAAACCGGTGAGAACACTGACTTCCTATTTTGATTCAAAATACCTACTCTACAAACTCCCAAATGATTTTTATACAGACCAAAAACTGAACAACAGTTTTGACGGTGACTTTACTACCGGCAACTATAGAGGGTTAAAAATCGAATATGAACCACTCGGCTATTCCTCGGATTACAATCTACAGTACACCCATGTGTACAGTGCTGAATGTGGGTATCACACCGCAGACACCGTATGGAAATATGCCGAAGTTTGTTTTCCCAACACCTGCCTCACTAAAGACAAAGCGTATGCAAAAGTAAAAGTGAGTAACACCACTGATCAAACGAAGCAAATATCATTTCGCCTGTTCTATCAAAACACTTCCTACTGGCAGCGGACAGATGATTCTATTAACTTTAGCAAGTCTGACTTTTTAGATAATTATTACGGTGCTTCGGGAACGGTTTCCGTTTCGATACGTCCACATTCCGACACCGTGCTCCAACTCCCCTATTCCATTGGCATGAATCCAAAGCATGAGTTTGATTATGAACCTTCAAAAGACCCTGCTCGTCCGGGGAATTACGAATTTATGTTGGTATATGGGGAGTCATTTAAAGCCCTTCTCGATTCGTCACTTGATTTACAAAAGACAAATCCATTTGCTGAAATACAAAAATCTATCCTTCATAAATCGGTTGCTAAAAATTCATTTCTCTACACCGGTTCTCATCATTTTAAATTCGTTTTCTTAGATGAATACTTTGATGGCCGCAACGATTTGGATAAAGACCATGTGTACATAGCCAAGCACGGAAAAGAAAAAAGACTTTGCGACACCTGCACCGGTTGGTATAGAGCAGTGATTAATGAGCTGTGGAATATAGATGACTTCAGCACCGGCTTCATCCACAAAGCGCACTTTGTAAAAGCTGATTACGGCATTAAAAAAGAAAACTGCAAGATTGATTCGACCGGTGTTACTCTCACAATTCCGGCCAGCAAGCGGGGCGATTATAAAAAGACATGGGGTGAATTTTTCTTCGGCCCCTCTTTTAAATACGGCCATCTGACAGTGCGAGCAAAGCTTGCCCCCATCTTTACTAAATTGGGCTACCCCACCGGAATCATTCATAACCTTTGGCTGTATCAACGCGACCCTGATGCGGTGGATACTACTAACCCTTGGCATACACTTGTAAATGCAAATGGAGTACAACCGTACGAAATTGATTTTGAGTTCTGGAGTTGCATGCCGGAGGTAAATACTATGTGGGATGATAATGCTTTCATCAACTTTTCTATTGTTGATTATATGCGAAAACCGGATGTAGAGTTGCGCCCGGGAGAATACAAACAGATGGGAAATTATAAAGCTGAACGACTCAATAAGCGACAGGCAGGCGTTCCCGGAGAAAATTTGAATCGTCCGTTTTTTGATTCCTTTCATACCTATGAATTGTATTGGTACCCGGATCATGTGCGATTTTTGGTGGACGGCAAGGAAACCGGATTGATTACCAATAAAATGGCGGCTATTCCCGATAAGTATATGTTTCTTTGGATTGGCTCTCCTTTATATCAAGATGGCACTTATTACTCTCAATCCGAGATCCCTTTTCTGGTGCACGAAAAACATTCCGTGATAGACTATATCCGAATTGAGTAGTTCGCTACTCTACAATGAACCAAGGATTCAGAAGGTTCTCCTTATTGTAAACTAAGGGCGTAGAAGTTTCAACATTCAGCACTCGCTTACCGGCATATAGTGCCACTGCATGAGCGGCTCCGGTATCCCATTCCATTGTAGGGGCAAAGCGCGGATATACATCGGCAACCCCTTCGGCCACTAAGCAAAATTTAAGAGAACTGCCCGATGAAACAAAGTGCACTTCCTTTCCTTCACTTCTCAAGCGATCTACAAACTGAATAGTTTCTTCACTCAAATGCGAACGACTCGCCACTACATTCACCTGTTCTAATTCGTAATAGTGTTTACCGGCTTTTAATTCCTTAAAAGATTCGTTTAGCGGAGAATATAAATAGGAGCCATACCCTTTTACTCCAACGTAACATTTATTCAAAGCCGGGGCATACACCACTCCCAACACCGGCTCATTATTCTCCATCAATGCAATGTTCACCGTAAACTCGCCATTCTTCTTAATAAACTCTTTAGTACCGTCAATCGGGTCAATCAACCAAAAGCGTTTCCAGTGTTTTCGCACTTCATAAGGGGTCAGTTTTGTTTCCTCCGAAATAAATGGAATAGCGGGATATAATTTTTGAAGTTGAGTCACTATCACTTCATTCGATTTTTTATCCGCTTCGGTTAAGGGGGAATTATCAGCTTTCAATTCAACGGAAAAATCATGCGCATAAATCTGCATGATTTCAGCT
The DNA here is from genome assembly GCA_018262795.1 of Sphingobacteriales bacterium. Taxonomy (GTDB): domain Bacteria; phylum Bacteroidota; class Bacteroidia; order Chitinophagales; family LD1; genus Bog-950. The sequence continues at coordinate 251,895 of JADFDM010000002.1, forward strand.
CCTGCGCACAGGGCTATTTTAATCAGTTGCTCCACATTTATATCCTTGTAAGTCATCATTTATTTCAGGAGTTCAATACATTTTTCGAGGCTCTCTCTCCAGTAAGGGATCGCAATTCCGAAAGTGTTTTTAAATTTCTTTTTGTTTAAAACAGAATACTTGGGCCGCACAGCGGGAGTAGGATACTGATGCGTTTCAATCGGGAGAATCGTAGTGGAAAGCCCGGCTAAATCACGGATAGCTATGGCAAAGTCATACCAAGACGCGACTCCTTCATTGCTGTAATGATAGATGCCGGAATGCCATTGGTCGCCTTTGATTAGTTGCAAAATAGCTGCCGCCAAATCTCTGGCATAGGTGGGAGTACCCACCTGATCGCTAACTATATTGAGCGACTCCCGTTCGCGGCATAAGCGCAAAATTGTTTTCACAAAGTTGTTGCCGAATGATGAATAGACCCATGATGTTCTACATATAATCGCCTCAGGATTCCGCGCTAAAACTAATTCCTCTCCTTCTAATTTACTGGCACCATACACTCCTAAGGGGTTGGGAGTATCATCTTCGGTAAGTGGTTGGGCAAGTGTTCCGTCAAATACAAAATCAGTGCTTAGGTGAATCAACCGACAATTATTTTCACGAGTAACTTGAGCCAATATTCCCGCTGCCTTTCCATTTACCCGAAACGCATTTTCGACATCTGATTCAGCTTTATCAACAGCGGTGTAAGCGGCTGCATTGATCAGCACATCAAACTTTTCGGAACTAAACAGTTTTCTAACTTCAGCTTCGTCCGTAATATCCAAATCATCTCTCCCGGCAAATACAAAGGAGCAATTTTCTAACATGGAGGACACAAAATTGAGTTCGGTGCCGAGTTGACCATGAGAGCCGGTAATCAATATCTTACTCATGGTTCAAAAACAAAATTATTCATGCAGTTGGCAAATAGTGGCAGTTGCTTGTCTTTGTCAGACACCGTTGCTTTAGATACATCCATTCCCCAATCAATCCCCAAGGCCGGGTCGTTATAAGCGATGCCACCTTCTGCTTCTTTTGCATAAAAATTATCGCATTTATACTGGAAAATGCAGGTGTCGCTCAGCACTACAAAGCCATGAGCAAAGCCGGTGGGAATATACAGTTGCTTTTTATTTTCGGCAGTCAACTCCAAAGAAAAAGACCTACCGAAAGTGGGCGAGCCTACTCTAATATCTAAAACTACATCCAACACTTTCCCCTCTACTACGCGCACTAATTTTGCCTGCGCTTTGGGGTTCAACTGGTAGTGAAGTCCGCGTAAAACTCCGCAAGTAGATTTAGATTCATTGTCCTGCACAAATTCGGTTTCAATACCGGCAGCTTTGAAAGTGAGTTTATTAAAACTTTCAAAAAAATATCCTCGTGCATCGGGAAATACGTTGGGTTCAAAAATTTTCAATCCGGGAAAACCGGTTTCAATAAAAGGCATAGTTATCGGTCTGTTGTTTAATTAAAGGGTTGAAGATTACAGTGTATGGTTAAGCAATTTCTCAGAGCGCAGTACCCGATCCAGATATTTCTGCCCCAGGCAAGCTCTAATCGTTTCTAATTGTTTGGCGTTGTGCAAATCGGTACCTACAAAATCAACCATTCGCTCATTGATCAATCGTTCCGCAACCGCTTGCGCATTTTTCCCGTATTTGCCGGCTAAGGACATCAGATTTATTTGAAGCAAGATGTTGCGATCTTTCAAGGAGTGGTAATTGTGAAAGTCATTCTCGTGATAATAGGGATACCGCTCAGGATGCGCCAACACAATTTTATAGCCGGCTACTTGTAACTGATAAAAGATATCACCGGCATTGTTTGGTTTATTGAGATAGGACAGTTCTACCAACACATAATTCTTTCCGAAAGTCAGCAGGTCTCTTTTTTCAATTTTTTCAGAGAGCGTTTCATCTAAGTAATATTCAGCTATGGCATCAAATTCAAGGTTTATCCCATTCGCCACCATCGCTTCACGCACTTTATCTCTGCCGCTCAAAATAGTTTCGGTAGAGTTATTATAACCATCGGTAACAACGTGAGGAGAGGTAATGATTTTCCGAAAGCCGAGGCTTTCTAATTGGCGCAACAGGTAGATGGTGTCATCCATATTCTTTGAGCCATCATCAATGCCGGGAATCAGGTGCGAGTGAATATCCACCTCCATCAGGCTCAAGTCCTCGAGAGGAATGTGTTCCTCTTTTTTCTCGCCAAATAATTCCCTGAGCTTATCAAACAAAGCGGTAAAATTTTGTGCCGAAGGTAAAATATTAAATGATTGTCCGCAGAGGGGTGCCCGTGCATGGCTGAGCTTTTGAGTATAGACAAGTGCGGTCACCGACCGATAGAAATGCCCCGTTTTCATAGCCCACGGTTTAAACCGTGGGCTATGATTTCAACCTACGGGCAGCAGCGCAGCGTTCACGGTAGTGATGGCATCTTCCGTTATGCTGATGTTGCTTACATCTTTCAAAGCATAACCGTTTTTATAAATCTTGAGGTTATAGACTCCCGGAGGCTGCACGGCAATCAGGTATTTGCCCTGTGCATCGGTTTTTTCTACCACATCGGTGTTGGTGAGCGTCACCCTCGCATCAGCAATTGGGTTGCCCGTAGCGCTATCGGTCACGGTGCCCATGATCGAAAAATCATCCGAACTGGCGGCCTCGCCCGGATTCGGCACATACACCACGCCCCATTCGCGAGCTTTGCGCCTCGTGCTGGGTTTGTTGCCTTCATCAAAAGCGGTTTCCGTTTCGTTCCACATTTTCAAAATCAGCTTATCGCATTTCGAGGTATCGGCCTCTACCGCTTCTTGAGCCAGATCGAATGCTTCTTTCGCATTGGCCTGCAACAGGTTGGCATTTTTAAAATCGGTGACAGCCGCTGTGACCTCGGCAATGCTCGGAAAAGTAATAGGCACTCCCCCGGCAGCTATGCGCGCAGCTTCACCGGTAGCAGCTTTATCTCCCCAAAATTCAATATCGGCTTCGCTGCGCATAATCGGCACGCTGCCACTGCTGGCCGGCAGCCCATAAAACGTGCGCACCGAAGGTTTAAATATTTTTCTGCGCACAGCATTTTGCATGGCCTGAAAAAAATGGTTGGTATTCAATCGAGCCATTTGGCGCTTTTCACTTATCAGTATAGAGAGGTAGGTTTGTGCTTGCAGGGCAGCTTGTTTGGCCTCTACTTTTAGTTTATAAGCAGGATAAAACATATCGAGCCGTGTAATAGTGCCGCTACTGTAAGGAATTATAAGCGGTAAGGGTAAGGAATCCTTGCGGAGTTTCCCTTGGTGTAGTGCCTTTAGCCGACCGGTAGCAGATTTTGGCAAACTTCTCTGTGGCATAGGTTCAAATTTTAAGGATTTGGTTATAAAAGTAAGAATTTTATATCAAGAAGGGGGTAGAAATAAATATTTTTACCCCCTTCTTGATACAGAAATAGGCAGAATTATTTGTTTTTAGGGTATTCTTGATGCAGAAGCCTACCGAATTATTTATTTCTACTCATTTCTTGATTCAGAAAGATGCCAAACTATTTATTTCTACAGCATTCTTGATGCAGAAGCCTATCGAATTATTTATTTCAATGCCATTCTTGATACAGAATGATGCCAAATTATTTATTTCTACTCATTTCTTGATGCAGAAAGATGCCAAACTATTTATTTCTACAGCATTCTTGATGCAGAAGCCTACCGAATTATTTATTTCAATGCCATTCTTGATACAGAATGATGCCAAATTATTTATTTCTACTCACTTCTTTAAACAGAAATAAACTGAATTATTTATTTTGATAGTATTCTTGATACAGAAATCAACCGAATCATTTATTTGAATTGAATTCTTGATCTGGAAATGTTTAGAATTAGTTATTTCGATATAATCCTTGATACTGAAATTGGCAAATTGATTTATTTGTATGCCATTCTTGATACAAAAGTGAGCCGCATTATTTCTTCTGATTATGTTCTTGATACAGAAATCAGTTGTTTTTTTGGTTCTGAAACCTGTACGGATCTGTAATTGGGTTAATTTTTTATAGTCTATCAATAGCATAGCCAATACCTCCTCCGTTAGGTCCAGACCTTATAGGTTTTGGAAACCTATAAGGTCTTTCCGAATGCTTGAGGCTTGCCAGTTGGGTGTCATTAATAAAGATGAAAGTGGCTGTGCAGATTTGATAATTAGTGAAGGAGGGTTTTTCTCTTGCAGCTAAAAATAACGAACCACCAAGAACATTAAGAATGCGCAGTGAACGCAAGAAAAACTCATTGTGCTCTTTGTGGTTTTCCCTTTGCGACCTTTGTGGTTAGATATAGAGGCTATAGGCGTTAGACAGGAAAGAGAGAGTGGAATTAAGAATGACCTCTTCGCTTACAGCTAACAAAATGAACCACTAAGAACACAAGGGATACACGATGAACACAAGAGAAGCTCATGGTGACCTTTGTGGTAAAAGCATTGAATTGTTAAAGGTCTATCGTCTAAAGTCTATCATCTAATTATCTAAGATGGTTAATGAGAGGTCCCGTATTAGCTGTTCGATTAACTCCGGCCTTTAGGCTGGAGATAGAATCAACCAAACCTCCTGGGCTTTAGCCCTGATTGTGTTCGGAGTCATGGCTAAAGCCAATACGAGGTGTTGCGTTTCTCTCCGCCATAAATGACGGAGTTAATTATTTTCTATCGGTCGAAGTTTCATGGATCGAAACATTCAGCAGGTAAAGGCTCCATCTATCAGAACAAAAATGAACCACTAAGAACACAAGGGATACACAACCACTAAGAACACAAGGGATACACGATGAACACAAGAGAAGCTCATGGTGACCTTTGTGGTAAAAGCATTGAATTGTTAAAGGTCTATCGTCTAAAGTCTATCATCTAATTATCTAAGATGGTTAATGAGAGGTACCGTATTAGCTGTTCGATTAACTCCGGCCTTTAGGCTGGAGATAGAATCAACCAAACCTCCTGGGCTTTAGCCCTGATTGTGTTCGGAGTCATGGCTAAAGCCAATACGAGGTGTTGCGTTTCTCTCCGCCATAAATGACGGAGTTAATTATTTTCTATCGGTCGAAGTTTCATGGATCGAAACATTCAGCAGGTAAAGGCTCCATCTATCAGAACAAAAATGAACCACTAAGAACACAAGGGAAAACTCATTGTGCTCTTTGTGCTTTTCCCTTTGCGACCTTTGTGGTTAGAATAGAGGAGAGCCAAGAGCCAATCAGCACATCCGCCTATCAGCACATCAGCCTATTATCCTATCCTTCTTCCTTCGGAAATAATCAGGAATAAATTTTGGTAAAATAACTCACGGTGAGGGCGAGTCCTTTTTCAAAATCGAACTCGGGATGATAGCATAGCAATGATTTTGCACGAGTAATATCGGCCAATGAATTTCTCACATCGCCCATTCGCGATTCGCGGTAAGTGGGGGCGTGATCGCTGTTCAGCAGGTGCTGAATGTTTTGGTAAAGTTGATTGACAGAGAATTTTTGCCCCACCGCAATGTTATACACTTTAGCGGCAGCTTCGGCATTATCGGTGAGCATAGCCAGCACATTGGCTTGCACCGCATTTTCTACAAACGTAAAGTCGCGCGTTTGCTCGCCATCGCCATCTATAAAAACTTCTTCGCGCTTCAGTATTTTGCTCACGAACAAAGGAATGACCGCAGCATACATTCCATTGGGGTCTTGCTTGGGACCGAAAATATTGAAGTATCGCAGACCCAACACTTTCATTCCATACACTGAATGAAACACATTGGCATACAGCTCATTGGCATATTTGCTGACGGCATAGGGCGATAAAGGCGAGCCTATCTTCTCTTCTACTTTTGGCAGCGACTTTTCATCGCCATACACCGAGGAGGAGGAGGCATAAACAAATTGTTTCACTCCGGCATCTTTCGCGGCAATAAGCATGTTTACAAAACCCGAAACATTGACGGCATTTGTATTTTCAGGTTCTTTGATGGAACGCGGCACTGAACCCAAAGCCGCCTGGTGCGACACGTAATCTATTCCTTCACAAGCTTTGCGACACTGCTCCAAATCACGGATGTCACCTTCCATAAATTCAAAAGCCGGGTTGGATTCAAATTCGGTGAGATTAGAAGAGCGCCCCGTAGCCAGATTATCGAAAACCCGCACTTTTCGCGCTCCGTATTTCAAGAGATATTCCACGATGTTTGACCCAATAAATCCTGCGCCACCGGTCACTAAGAAATGATAGGATGAAAGCTCTTTATCGTGATACTTTATATCGTACATGGAGCGGAATTGTTTTTAGCGGTTCACATATTGGTTGGTGTAATATTGCTGATATTGCCCGGAGGTGACATGGTGCAGCCATTCTTCATTGGCTAAATACCAATCCACCGTTTTCTCTAATCCTTCTTCAAATTGTAAAGATGGTTTCCAACCTAAATCCTGCTGAAGTTTGGTGGAATCAATGGCGTAGCGAAGGTCGTGCCCCGCGCGATCTTTCACAAAGGTGATGAGCTTCTCATTCTCTCCTTCGAGCCGGCCAAGTTTTCGATCCATGATGCGGCACAGTAGGCGAATTACTTCAATATTCGTCCATTCATTGTGCCCGCCCACATTGTACGTAGAGCCGTTAGCGGCTTTATGAAAAATAATATCAATGGCTCTGGCGTGATCTTCTACATACAACCAATCGCGCACGTTTTCGCCCTTTCCATAAATAGGGAGCGGCTTGCGATTTTTGATATTGTAAATGCACAGGGGTATCAACTTTTCGGGGAAATGATTAGGCCCGTAATTATTAGAACAGTTGGAGATGACGCAGGGCAAGTTGTATGTGTCGTGATAAGCTCTCACAAAATGATCGCTGGCAGCTTTGGACGCAGAGTAAGGGCTGTGCGGATCGTAAGATGTTTGCTCAGTAAAAATTCCATCGGCACCCAAACTGCCATATACCTCATCGGTAGAAACATGATAAAATCTTTTGCCTGTGGGCACCGGCCTATCCTTTGAGCAATTCCATATAGCTCGTGCAGCGTTTAAAAGATTAACGGTTCCAATCACGTTGGTCATCACAAACTCCAGTGGGTGGCTGATGGAGCGATCCACATGACTTTCGGCAGCTAAGTGAATCACCGCCTCGAACTGATGCTCTTTAAATAAGGCCAGTACAAAATCAGCATCTACAATATCTCCTTTTATAAAGTGATAATTCGGCTTAGATTCTACATCCTTGAGATTCTCCAGATTTCCGGCATAGGTCAACTTATCGAAGTTGTAAATCTCACACTCCGGGTACTTGTTTACAAATAGGCGAACCACATGAGATCCAATAAAACCCGCTCCTCCGGTGATCAGAATTTTCTTCATTTCAGTGTTTATAGGCTCCAATAGGTTACTGATTTTATTTTCTTTCTCAAATCGCCTTTTACATCCACCACAATGCCATCGGGCTTTAATATTTTTTTGAAGAAATCATCATTTAAAGTCGAAAACTGTTCGTGATTTACCGTCACAATGACTGCATCGTAGTCGGTGCCGTATTCTTTGTTTAAGTGAATGCCATATTCCTCATGAAACTCTTCGGCATCGGCATAGGGATCTACCACTTCTGTTTTTACCGAATACTTGTTCAACTCTTGAATCACATCCACCACTTTACTGTTGCGGATGTCGCTCACATTCTCCTTAAAAGTAGCGCCCATCACCAATATTTTTGTGGCATCAATTTGCTTGTGCTGCTTAATCATTTGCTGCACCAGCTTGCGAGCCACATGCGCGCCCATGTCGTCATTAATTCTGCGACCTGCTAAAATCACTTCAGGGTTATAGCCCAGTGCAAGCGATTTATAAGTGAGGTAATAGGGATCCACGCCAATGCAATGCCCGCCCACTAATCCGGGATAGAATTTTAAAAAGTTCCACTTGGTGCCGGCTGCCTCCAGCACTTCGTAAGTATTAATGCCCATCAAGTCAAAAATCCGGGAAAGCTCGTTCATCAGTGCAATGTTCAAGTCGCGCTGCGTGTTTTCAATAATCTTTGCTGCTTCAGCTACTTTAATAGCCGATGCTCGGTAAGTACCCGCAGTCACAATAATTTCATAGGTGCGGGCAATCACGTCTAAAGCTTCCGCATCGCAACCTGAAACTACTTTCCGAATTTTGGTAATGGTATGCTCTTTATCGCCCGGATTAATTCTTTCAGGAGAATAACCTAATTTAAAATCAAGCCCCATTTTAAGACCGGAAATTTCTTCCATCACAGGCAGACAATCATCTTCGGTGCAACCCGGATATACGGTGGATTCAAATACCACATAATCCCCCTTCTTCAACACTTTTCCAATGGTAGCAGAAGCACTTAATACAGGTTTTAGGTCGGGCACATTGTGCTTATCTACCGGAGTAGGAACCGCCACAATAAAAAAGTTGGCCTCTTTCAGATCGTCTAAGTTGGCTGTAAAAAGGATATCGGTTCCTTCAAAATCCTTTGCCTCTAATTCATTGCTGGGGTCTATGTGATTCTTCATCATATCCACCCGCTTTTGATTAATGTCGAAGCCGATTACGCTAATTTTTTTGGCGAATTCCAAAGCAATAGGAAGGCCTACATAGCCCAATCCAATCACTGCTAATTTCTTTTTCTTGTCAAGTAAGTCTTGAATCATTTCTGTTTAATTTTTACAACTGTATTTTCTGTTAACTGATATTGCTCCCCACTTTCGGGGCAGATAGCTATTCCACTTGAGTCGAAATGTAACCGATGACCAAACTCACTCATCCAACCTATTTGCTTAGAAGGGTTTCCCACTACTAAGGCATAGGCCGGAATATTTTTGGTAACCACTGCTCCCGCACCAACAAAGGCATATTCACCAATATCGTGACCACAAACAATGGTAGAGTTTGCCCCGATAGAAGCCCCTTTCTTGACCACCGTTTTGGCATACTGCCCTCTCCTATTCACCGCACTTCGCGGGTTGGTAACATTGGTAAAAACACAGGAGGGGCCTAAGAACACATCGTCTTCGCAAATCACACCGGTGTAGATAGACACATTGTTTTGCACCTTCACATTATCACCGAGTATCACTCCATCCGACACGACCACATTTTGCCCCACATTGCAGTTCTCTCCAATTTTCGACCCGGACATAATATGGCTGAAATGCCAGATTTTAGTTCCGTTGCCAATTTCGCAACCTGCATCAATCACTGCGGTTGGGTGCGCAAAGTAGGGATTGCTTTCCATAGCCATTATTCAAAGCGGTGTTTAGATTCAAACAAAATTTCGTCCGGTAATGATTTAAAATACTCGTAAGTGATTTTAAGTCCTTCGCTCCTTCCCACTTGCGGTTCCCAATTTAAAATTTCGCGAGCGCGGGTAATATCGGGTTGCCTTTGCTTGGGATCATCTACCGGCAACGACTTATAAATGACCTTTTGAGTAGTTTCGGTTAGTTTAATTATTTCTTCGGCAAAATCACTGATGGTCAATTCATCGGGGTTGCCAATGTTGACCGGTTGGTGGTAGTTGCTTAACAGTAAGCGATAAATTCCTTCTACCAAATCATCCACATAGCAAAATGAACGAGTTTGGCTGCCATCTCCAAAAACGGTCAGGTCTTCGCCTCTCAATGCCTGCCCAATAAATGCAGGTAATACTCTTCCATCATTCAATCGCATTCGAGGGCCGTAAGTATTGAAGATGCGAACAATTTTAGTGTCTAAGCCGTGGAAGGTGTGATAGGCCATCGTTAGCGCTTCTTGAAAACGCTTGGCTTCATCGTACACGCCTCGTGGCCCCACCGGATTCACATTGCCCCAATAATCTTCCGTTTGGGGGTGCACTAATGGGTCCCCGTAAACTTCGGAAGTAGAAGCAACGAGGATAGTCGCTTTCTTCGCTTTTGCCAAGCCCAAAAGATTATGTGTTCCCAAGGAACCTACCTTGAGTGTTTGAATGGGGATTTTAAGGTAATCAATAGGTGAAGCCGGAGAAGCAAAATGCAGAATGTAATCTAACTGACCGGGCACGTGCACAAACCGAGAAACATCACAATGATAAAACTCGAATTGCTTTAACTTAAACAGGTGTTCAATATTTTTCAGATCACCGGTTATTAGGTTATCCATCCCCACCACGTGGTATCCTTCTTGAATAAACCGATCACAAAGGTGTGAACCCAGAAAACCCGCTGCACCGGTAATTAATATCTTCTTCATGATTTCACGGTTTCTCTTCCAATGCTGAAATATGTAAACCCATGCTCCTTCATGGCTCCTGTATGGTAGAGGTTTCGTCCATCAAATATTACTTTCTCTTTGAGCAAGGAGGTGATTTTACTGAAATCAGGTGAGCGAAACACATTCCATTCTGTGAGAATAGCCAGTGAGTCGGCTCCGGTTAAAGCATCGTATTCATTTTCGGCAAAATAGATTTTATCGGTATAAATTCGCTTTGCATTTGGCATCGCTTCGGGGTCATAAGCGCGTATTTTTGCACCTTGCTCAATTAGCTTATCAATTATATAGAGAGCCGGAGCCTCGCGGATGTCATCGGTATTGGGCTTAAATGCCAAACCCCAAAGCGCAATAGTCTTTCCTTTTATGTTCCCTTTATAGTAACTTATGATTGTTTGAAAAAACTTCTCTCGTTGCCATTCATTCACGGCCATCACTGCATCCAAAATTCTAAAATTGTATTCGTACTCTTTAGCTGTATGGAAAAGTGCATTTACATCTTTAGGGAAACAACTTCCACCATAACCGGCTCCCGCAAAGAGAAAACGCTTTCCTATTCGCGAGTCTGTTCCTATTCCTTTTCTGATATTGTCCACATCAGCTCCCACCTTCTCACACAGGTTTGCGATCTCATTCATAAAGGAAATCTTGGTAGCTAAAAAAGCATTGGCAGCATATTTCGTCACCTCAGCACTTCGCTCATCCATAAATATGACCGGATTGCCCTGACGAACAAAAGGTTCATATAACTCTTCCATAATAGCCCTTGCCTTTTCTGACCGGGTACCTACCACTACTCTTTCGGGCTTCATAAAATCTTCTACGGCTACTCCTTCTCTCAAAAATTCAGGATTTGAAACTACGTCAAATTCTTTTCCGCCATTTGCGCTTATCGTGTTTCTGACCTTATCGGCTGTGCCTACGGGAACCGTACTTTTATTTACCACCACCGTGTAGCTCTGAAGTAATTTGCCCAACTGTTGGGCTACTCCAAGTACATATTGCAAGTCGGCACTGCCATCTTCACCGGGAGGAGTAGGCAAGGCTAAGAAAATGACTTTTGCTCCTTGAATACCGTCTGCCAACGAAGTGGTAAACTTTAATCTTCCCTGTTTTGTATTTCTTGCAAATAAGTTTTCCAACTCCGGTTCGTAAATGGGAACGATGCCCTTATTCAGGCTATCCACCTTTTGTTCGTTTACGTCAATACAGATTACTTCATTTCCCGTTTCGGCAAAACAAGTGCCTGTGACCAAACCAACATAACCGGTTCCAACTACTGCAATTTTCATCCAATCATTTTTTTAACTGTTTCGGCAATATACCGTAAACCTTCTTCGGTAAACTCAGTATGGATAGGTAAGGACAAAACGCAATCGCTCAAGGCTTCGGTAATAGGAAACGCCCCTTGCTCATACCTATCATCCTTATAAGCATTTTGAAGATGTAGAGGGATGGGGTAATAAATCATTGAAGGGACTCCTGCTTCAGCCAGTTTTTCCCTAAGCTCATTTCTATTGACATTTCTTAGCTGTAGCGTGTACTGATGAAAAACATGCGTAGAGTTTGGAGACCGAACAGGAATTTGAATATTCTTTAAATCCATAAAGACCTGATCGTAGTAGTCTGCCACGTTTCGTCTTCTTGCAGCATAATCATCCAGATATTTCAGTTTAATATCTAACACGGCAGCTTGCAAAGTATCTAAGCGGGAGTTCACGCCTATTTCATCATGTACATACTGTACGCTTTGTCCGTGATTAGCTATCATGCGTATTTTCTTTTCTAGCGCATCGTCATTGGTAAAAATAGCGCCCCCATCGCCAAAACAACCGAGGTTTTTAGAGGGGAAAAAGGAGGTAGTTCCAATAGTGCCAATTGTACCTGCCTTTTTTGAACTTCCGTCAGAGAAGAAATAATCGGCACCAATGGCTTGTGCCGTATCTTCTATCACAGCAAGATTATATTTGGCCGCTATTTTCATAATGGCCTCCATATCGGCACACTGCCCAAACAGGTGAACCGGTACAATCGCTTTTGTCTTTTCCGTAATTGCCTTTTCGATAGCTTCAGGATCAATGGTAAAAGTAGCTGAGTTTACCTCTACCAAAACGGGTTTTAGCCGGAGTAGAGCGATTACTTCAGCGGTAGCCACGTAAGTAAATGAAGCCGTAATCACCTCATCGCCCTCCTTGAGGCCAAGCGCCATCATGGCAATTTGCAAGGCATCGGTGCCATTGGCGCATCCTATCACATGTTTTACTTCGAGATAACGAGCAAGATTTTCTTCAAACTGCTTTACTTGTGGTCCTTTAATAAATTTGCCGGTGCTTAACACTTCTTGAATGGCATTATCTATTTCCACTTTAATTCGATTGTACTGGGTTGTCAGGTCAACCATCTGGATTTCGCTCACAGTCACATTTTTTGGGCGGGCTAAAATAATATTTTTGCCTTAACGCTGTTTTTAAGTGTACTCATGAAAAGTCTTCTTCCAATTAAAAAATTACTCCTCTTTATTTTAATCACTTTGCTTTCGGTAACCGGATATGGGCAGGAGAAGAAAGAGTCTTCTCCAAAGAAGGAGAAAAAGCATTTTGAGCCGAATAATGCCATTTTATTTTCTCCTGTATATACCGCACAGTTCCCTTTCGGAAATATGCAGGACCGCTTTGGATTCAACAGTTTGTTTGGCTTTGCTATTCATTACAAAATGAATAAAAACTGGTTGATAGGCTTGGAGGGGAACTTCTTATTCGGGACTACAGTTCGCGATTACTATATCTTAGATAATATTTCGACCCACACCGGGCAGTTTATCAGTCAGAATAATAGTTTGATAGCTGTAAGCCCACAAGAGAGAGGCTTTGCGCTAAAATTCAATGTGGGCAAAATTGTTCCCTTCTCTGAAACTTACCCCGATGCCGGGTTACTTTTTATGACAGGCTTCGGAATGTTGCAACATAAAATTGCCATTGATGTGCGCGCAGCTTCCTTGCCACAATTAGACAAAACCTACCGGAAAGGGTACGACCGAATGTGTAATGGCCCGGTTATTTCGCAGTTTATTGGAGGAATTTTTATGGAACGAAGAAGATTTATTAGCGCTTATGTTGGCTTGCAGTTTGATGTAGGCTTTACTCAAAACCAAAGGGCTTACGATTTTTACAGCAAGGCAAAGTTGGACGAGAAGCGGATTGACCTTTTTCTTGGTGTGAAAGTGGGCTGGATTATCCCTTACTTTCTCAAGTCGAGCGAAAAAGAATATTACTATTACTGATGCTTTCTTTTTCGGTTTTCGCCTATAATCTTTTTATCCGACTCTATAGCTTAGCGCTCACCTTAGCTGCACCGTTTCACCGCAAAGCCAAGGCTTGGAAAGAAGGCCGAAAAAACTTCCCCTCCATACATCTATCGGCTGCAAATAGAGTATGGGTACATTGCGCCTCGCTGGGCGAGTTTGAACAAGCGCGCCCACTGATTGAAAAGATAAAAAAAGGAAAACCTTCTCACCAAATCATCCTCTCCTTTTTTTCGCCTTCGGGTTACGAAGTGCGCAAAAATTACAAGGGGGCAGATGCGGTGGTGTACCTGCCTTTAGATACTCACAAAAACGCTATAAAGTTTATAGACGAAGTGCAACCTAACCTTGTCATCTTTGTGAAATATGAGTTTTGGTTTAATCTCTTAAATGAAATCAGACTCCGTAAAATCCCGGCAATACTCATCAGTTCTACTTTTCGAAAAGACCAAATATTCTTTACCTGGTACGGAGGCTTACATCGCAGCATGTTAAATTGTTTTGCTCAAATTTTTGTGCAAAACACAATTTCTAAAGACCTCTTAAACGGGATTCAAGTCAAGTCAGCAATAGCCCCGGATACTCGCTTTGACCGAGTGAATGAAATAGCAAAACAGAAGGTTACCTTTCCACTTTTAGAGAAATTCAAGAATGGCAGGCCTATATTAATAGCCGGTAGCACGTGGCCGGCCGATGAAGATTTGATAGTTGAATGCATCAAAAATCAAATTCCGAAAGATTACAAATACATTATTGCCCCGCATGAAATCAGTGGAAACCGTTTACAAAGATTATTACAGAGAACAGGGGCAAATACAAAGCTGTATTCGCAACTTACCGGTGAAAATGCTGAACTGACCAATGTAATTATCATAGACAATTACGGGATGCTCGCCTCAGCTTATTCTTATGGAAACATCGCTTACGTAGGTGGCGGATTTGATGCCAGCGTACATAATATACTGGAAGCGGCAGTGTACGCCCAACCGGTTATGTTTGGGCCTAATTATAATAAATCTATTGAAGCAAAAGATTTGATAGCGAGCGGTGGTGGTTTCACTATTTCTACCTTTCCTGAACTGCAACAAATTTTATTGTCTTTTACTTCCGGCAGCACTAATTCACTGCAAACTGCCGCTCAAAAGGCAGCTACTTACGTTAGTAATCATGTGGGAGGTACCGAACAGATTTATTCGTACCTCATTCACCAAGAGTACATTTAGCACCTTCATTTACCGTCTTTTGCGCTTCGCTATTATTTTGCGAATGATTATTTCCTTTATATTAGTTCTGAAATAGCATGAAATTCATTTTTCCATTTCTACTCTTTTTATCCATACAAATTTCGGCACAAACTACACTTGATTTCTGTGTAGAAGTTGATTCGTCCGGTATTTGTAAACACCCTACTACTGAGTTTGACATCGGCAAAGACGGTGGTACTATTAGCTTGTTAGTGAAAGATAGCCTACCGCTAAACGCATCCAAACTGCGCTATAAGATATTTTACTTTGATGCTTATGGAAATGAAAAACAGGGGAATACCCTTAACCAGCGAATAGAAACAGACTGGACTTACGCCTGGCAGGACGTGGTGTTTTATGATGCGGGAACTTATAAAGTGAAAGTGTATAAGGTAGAATACGACCATGAAAACTTTCTTTGCAGTGGTTTGGTAAAAATCTTTAAGCCGTGAAACAATCTGTAATATGTTTAAGAGTTATCTTTCTCCCACTCTTATTTTCTCTCCTATTCTCCTTCTCCTCTTGCCATTCCAAAATAAAAAACCATGATCCGGGAATAATACTTGCCCCACGACCTCCTGAGAGTTTCCATATAAAAGACACTTCCTCCCTCTCAAAAGTAATAGCGCACTTAACTACCATTGAAGAGAACGGCACTGATTATGCGCTCTATCTTCCCTCCGGTTATTCTGACACTACCCATTTGCCGGTCGTTATTTTTTTCGATCCACATGGAGAAGGGAGCCTGCCTCTAAACAAATATTCAGCTTTAGCAGAAGAAAAGAATTTCATCTTGATAGGTTCCAATACTTCAAAAAACGGGATGAGTTTTGGTGCCGGAACTCAAATAGCTAACAGCCTAATTCACGAAGCAATACAACGATATCATGTAGCAGCAGGTGAAATTGCATTATGTGGTTTCAGTGGAGGGGCAAAGGTGGCATTACTTGCCGGAGCCGCAAATACAGATGTTTCAAGAATCATTTACTGTGGAGCTGTTCAACCCTGGGAAAACTTGACCCATAAAATTTCACTACTGGGATTTGCCGGTTTGCGCGACATGAATTATTCAGACTTGGTGAATTTCAATTTAGCCCCTCAAGTTTTAAATACTTCGCATTATCTGATTGAGTGGGAAGGGAAACATGAATGGCCCGATACAAGTGTTTTTCAGTATGCTTTTGTTCGTCCTTTCTCCGCTATTCCCGCAGACAAACTGATAGAGACTAACGAGATCAGGCTCAGTGAACTTCAGCAAGAACAAGCTATCAAACAACAATACCTCCAAGCCTTTAGCACGAAAGATATTGCTTGGTGGAAAAATGAAATTTCCACCCTAAATAAAAAGAAAGAGCGTCAATTGATGAACGAACGTCTGTTGGGATTTATTTCTTTAGCCTGTTATTCGTTCGGCAATAAAACCCTACAACAAAATGATTTGCCCTCCACCCAAAAAATTCTGACCATTTACCGTATGGCCGATCCTGAAAACAAGGATATGGAACACCTGTGGAAACTTTATCAAGAAAGGGTTGCGCACTAAATGTCTAACCACTTTTCTCATCTCATTAATTGAGGGGGTTTAGCACCTGCGTGCTTGTTTCAAAGAAGCCGGTGCTGAAAAACATAGTTTCGTCAGTGATTTATATTAGTTGCTAAAATTTCATACAATATTCTGTTTACTTCTGCGCTCATCGTCAAGTTCATCACATGAGAGCCATTCATCACCGGAATGGCATTTTTTATTCTTGAATATGGAAAGAGTAAATCCTTTGTACCGTGAAGATGAAAAATATCAGAACGATAATCCTCCGGTGGCTCCCACCTAATTACAGCATCTATGGCCCATTCAATAAAATCAGACGAGGCATCTGCTGTCATTTGATAGATCAGTTCCGTCACCGAGCTATGCCTGCCATTATCAAGTTTGCTTACAAACAAAGAATTAAATCGTTTATAAAAATCTCCTGAAAACGGTTTGTGCAATGGAAGATATTTCAAGGAACGGATGAAATAGGGCAATTCATTCCGGTTCTTTACAGAGGCAATAAGAATTACTTTTTCCGGTTGCAACACCCGTGACAACTCTACGGCAACCATTCCACCTAACGAAGTGCCCAGCAACACAAAAGGTTGCATAGTATCTATAAACGGAACAAACCGAAGTGCATAATCGGCTATACTTTCTCCTTTGGAGCTGGCGATATGTTCCAATACAGTAGCATGAGGGAAAGTGCGCAACTGTGGCGCATACATTCTTTTGTCAGCTCCCAATCCGGGAATCATGTACAGCTTCATAGAATTAAAATTAAAATAATCGAAAACTAATCAGCCGTTTTGGATTCAACGGTTCAAAACGATACATTTGAATAAATGGGTAAAGGAATAAAAGAAGGACTATTAATTTATGGTTGTTACGGCTATACTGGTCAACTTATCAGCAAACATGCTAAGGAAGAAGGATTGCGGGTAACAATAGCCGGACGCAACGAAGATAAAGTGAAAGAACAGGCGAAGACCTTACAACTTCCCTATCTCGCATTTGATTTGGAGAACCACAAAATAGTTGAAGAGAAGATAAAGGATTTCAAAGTAGTTCTTCATTGTGCAGGGCCATTTAGCCACACTTCAAAGCCGATGGTAGATGCCTGCCTTAAAACAGGGACTCATTACTTAGACATTACCGGAGAATATCAGGTTTTTGAAGAAATATTTAAACGAGATACAGAAGCCTTATCCGCAAAAGTTTTACTAATGCCGGGAGTAGGTTTTGATGTGGTGCCCTCCGATTGCTTGGCCGCTTATCTTAAAGCGGAACTACCCACAGCCACCAACTTAGAACTGGCATTGTATCATAAGGGAGGGCAACTATCGCATGGTACAGCAATTACGGTGGCCGAAAACTTGGGAGAGTCGGGAATGGTTCGCAGAAGCGGCCAACTGACTCCACTCGCTAACGGAAGCCTTACTCGATTTGTCAATTTCGACAAACGGGGCGACAGAAAAACTGTGGCTATCCCTTGGGGCGATATATCTACCGCTTTTCGTTCCACCGGAATTCCCAATATTACCGTGTATAATGCTGTGCCGCAAAAAGTGATAGACAGTATGAAATTCAGTAATTATATTGGGTTTATTTTCCGTTGGGGATTTGTGAAAAAATATTTAATTGGAAAAATCAAGCAAAGACCAGCCGGTCCCAACCAAGAAGAAAGAGCAAGCTCCAAAACATATATCTGGGGGGAGGCAAGTAATCCGATAGGTATCTCCAAAAGTGCGGTGTTAGAGTTGCCTGATGGCTATACCCTTACCTATCTAACTGCAGTAAAAATAGCCGAACTTGTAATGAAAGATACAGTTCCCTTTGGAGCGAAAACACCTTCAGAAGTGTTCGGCAAAGATTTCATTTTACAGTTTAAAGAAGTGAGCCGAACAGACCTTCTCTGAATTGTAATTTGTATTTATTTCGCAGCGTCAATAAAAAACAACTTCACGTTAAAATAATAGAGTGACTTTGCTCTTGACCTTTTTCGCTTTAGGAACTATTTTAAAAGAGAGCCGAAAAAAAGATTTTGTAAATGCCTAAATAATCTATTTTAGGCAATGATTATATCAATGAGTTGTGGAGCAGAGCATAAAAATATCAGACAGTAGTGGACATTTGGCCACCATTCCTTTCAAATCTTTGGTAGAGATGGTGAATGAGGGTATTTTTTGCGTGAATACAGAAGGTATTCTTGTGTTTGTCAATCGTCAATTTTGTCGCAATCTCGGCTACTCTGAAGCTGAATTATTGGGAAAGTCCATTTTCGATTATTTCTACGACTCTAAAAACGCGCACCTCTCGCAAGAAAAATTAGAACTGCGCAAAAAGGGAGTAAGTGATGTGTACGATATTCGTATGCGCAAAAAAAGTGGAGAGGGGGTATGGATAAGGGTGAGCGGCAAACCGGTATTTAATGAAAAAGGCGAGTTTGCAGGTTCCATTGCCATACATACCGATATTTCTAAACAGAAGGTGCTTGAAGAAGAATTAATCTTTGCGAAAGAAGACCTCGAAGCCAAGGTAATTACTCGAACTCGTCAACTTTCAGAGGTAAATGAACGACTACAAGGAGAAATAAAAGAGCGGAAGTTGGCAGAAATTTCTCTCAAGAACAGTGAAAAACGTTTTCGCGATATTTTTTTCAACTCACCTGATGCCATCTACGTAGAAAGTTACGAAGGTGAAATTCTAGATGTAAACGAAGCCAGTTGCAAGTTGCATGAAGCCGATAGAGACTTCCTCATAGGAAAAACCATTTTTGACATCACCCCCGAAAGTTACAAACCCACTGTCATCAAAAGGCAGGCAAAAATTGTAAAGGGCGACTTATATAAATTTGAAAGTGAGTGCATTGCCAAAACAGGGAAAATTATTCCTATTGAAGTGAGCACCGCCAAAATAGAATTTAGAGGGAAACCTGCCTTGTTGTTACACGTGAGAGACATTACTGAAAGACGAGACCACCAGCAACAGTTGCAGCAACTCAACGTGGAATTGGAAGATAAGGTAAAACAACGCACCAGTGAATTAGAAGAGATCAACAAAAGACTGCAACAAGAAATTGCCGAAAAGGAAAAGTTTGAGACGGAAATACAACGACAAAAAGATTTCCTCCGCTTAATTATTGACTCCACTCCTAACATGATTTTTGTAAAGGATGAAAATGGTCGTTTTCTGTTGGCCAATCAGTCCACCGCAGAGTTCTATAATATTCCACCTGAAGAAATGGAAGGCCATTTAGATAGTGAAGATCAATTTGCCGCTGACGTTCTCGATTATTTTCTGTGGCAAGATCAACAAGTGATTGAAATCAACGAAACCATCCGCTTTCCCGAAAGAAAATTAAAAAACCTAACCACAGGCGAGTCCTTCTGGATACAAACCATTAAAAAGCCTATTCCTTCTATGAGTGGCAAGGGGGCGAATATTCTTGGGGTTTCTACCGACATCACTGAGATAAAAGAGGCCAAAGAAAAACTTCGCATTTCAGAGCAGCTTTATCGCGAAATCGCGCGAAATCTGCCCAAGTCGGCTATGTTTATTTTTGACAGAGACATGCGTTACATTCTTGCAGAGGGACCACTCATCGGCATTATTAGTAAGCCGAAAGCAGAGATTGAAGGAAAAGCAATTCGCGAAACTATCCGGGAAGCCGAACGCGAAAGAGTAGAGAGTGTGTATCTGAAAATATTACAGGGCGAAAGCAGTGAAACCGAACAGAACTTCTTCGGTCGGTCGCTAAAGGTATATCACATCCCCATCAAAAATGATGAAGACGAAATTATCTACGGCATGGTGATGATTCTCGATATCACCGACTTGAAAGATACACAACGCGAATTAGAAAAACGAGCGAATGAATTGCAGCACTCCAACGAAGAATTAGAGCGGTTTGCTTATGTGGCTTCGCACGATTTGCAAAGCCCGTTGAGAACCATTGCCAGTTATTTGCAGTTGCTGGAAATGCGCTATAAAGAAGTGTTGGATAAAGAGGCGATGGAGTTTATAGACTTCTCGGTAAATGGAGCGAAACGCATGCAAACAGTGATTCAGGAACTGCTGAATTATTCTAGAATTTCGACTGTGCGCAAGCCATTTATAACAGCTAATTTGAAGGTAGTAGTGAACGAAGTGATTAAAAACTTAGATAGCAACATTCAGGCTTCAGGAGCCATCATTGAAGTGGGGGAACTACCCTCTATCTATTGTGAACCGAATCAACTGTATCAGCTATTCCAAAATCTGATAGACAACGCTATGAAATTTGTAAAGGACAAGAAGCCTTTCATACAAATAGCAGCAAAGGAACATGAGGAAGAATGGGAGTTTACCGTGAGCGATAACGGGATAGGTATTAAGGACGAATTCAAAGAGAAAGTATTCCTCATTTTCCAACGCCTTCATACACAAACCGAATATGCCGGTACCGGTGTTGGCTTAGCTATCTGTAAAAAAATTGTGGAACTACATGGAGGGCGCATTTGGGTAGAATCGGAGATAGGCAAAGGAGCCACTTTCCATTTTACAGTGAGCAAATTACTCGATGCGGAGAAAGCCACCCGTTCTTAATTTCAACTTTCTCAATTTACAGAGACTACATTTTGGACCGAGGCATTTGCCTTTCTCTTTTAGAATCGGATATTTACAGCTATGCTTTTTTATATTAACTGGACGGTCAATCCTGAAGCGTTTCATATCGCGTTCTTATCCATCAAATGGTACGGACTATTATGGGGAACCGGTCTGATGAGCACTTTTTTTCTCGGCAGCTATATTCTTAAAACACTTGGTCGCGATGAAGAAAAATTGACAGTATTAATACAATACATTTTTGTATTTGGCCTAATAGGTGCTCGATTAGCGCAAGTATTTTTTTACGAGTGGGATTATTTTCAAGCACACCCCGAAAAAATAATAGCCGTGTGGGAAGGTGGACTTGCCAGCCATGGAGGAGTAATTGGCGGCCTCATCAGCTTGATTATATTCTGCCGAAGAAATAAAGATTACCCATTGTTTTGGACGATTGATCACGCAGCCATCGTGGTGTTACTGCTTGCTTCCCTGATTCGGTTGGGCAATTTGATGAATTCAGAAATAGTAGGGAAAGCAACCGATGTGCCCTGGGCTTTTGTATTCCATTCCTACGACAACATTCCCCGCCATCCGGTAGTTTTATATGAAAGCATCGCATATTTCCTGATTCAGTTGTTACAACTGTATTTATTTCGGAAATATAGAGATACCCGTCCCGGCATTTATCTGGTAGTATTTTTCCTATTAGTATTCTCTGTACGTTTTCTTATCGAATTTTTCAAAGTTCCCGAAGGGCATATCTTTTGGGGAGTCATCAGCAAAACGCAAATGCTTAACCTTCCATTTATTTTTACAGGAATAATTTTTCTCGTTTTAGTGATGCAACGCAAACTGCACTATAAAATGTCGAGCAATGGCCAATTATAGAAAATGGTTGGGAGCCGGCTTCGGCTCTTTAATCGGAGGCCCTATAGGTGGAATGCTGGGATTCATTGTGGGAAGTGCAATGGATCAAACAGAAGAACTTAACGACCCTGCACTCATAACAAAAGAAATTTCAGAATTTGAGGTAAACCTAATTGTGCTCGCTTCTCATCTCATTAAAATTGATGGGAAAATAGCAAGAGCAGAAGTATCCTTTTTGAATGCTTTTTTGAACAGCTATTTCAATCCTGCATTTTCTATTGAACGAACTCATATTATTGAGCACTGTTTAGCCCAAGACTATGACCTGGATGCAGCTTGCCACTCCATTCGAACTCATACCCCTCATGCTACCCGAATTCAAATAGTTCATTTATTGTTTGATATTGCCATGAGTGATGGCACTTTCTCTGACCGCGAAGGGTACTTTATTTTTAGGATAAGCGGCTACCTAAACATCAATGATATTGATTTCAAGAAAATACAAACCGAACATCTAATTCAGAATCCATCTGTGTACGATTTGCTGGGAGTAAGAAGCACTGCTTCGATGAGTGAAGTGCGCACTGCCTACCGGAAATTAGTTTTAAAATATCATCCGGATAGGAATAAAGATGCCAGCGAACGTGAGAAAAAAAGGTTGTCTGAAAAGTTTCAGCAGATACAGGAGGCATACGAAAAAATAAAAAGTGAAAGAGAGAAGGTGAAAACTATCTAAGTTTTCACCTATTTTCGGGTTCTTACACTCCCCTTTAAAAAGTTAAGCCTACATTATCCCCCCTATTTCACCCCTCTTTACCTCCCCTCTCAGACTGTGGATAAGGTGTGGATAGCTGTTGGTTTCTTGTAGTTTAGCGGCTGTTTCGTTTTTATATTTTCGCTTCCCTTTGAAAAGTGACTTACTATGCAACTGACCACATTAGAGATAAAAGGTTTCAAGAGTTTTGCTGAGAAGACGACCATTCACTTTAATAATAGAATTACAGGAGTGGTGGGGCCGAACGGCTGTGGCAAAAGCAATGTGGTGGACAGCATCCGTTGGGTGTTAGGCGAGCAGAAAACCAGTATGCTGCGGCTCGAAAAAATGGAGAATCTTATCTTCAACGGTACTAAAAGCAGAAAGGCCTCCAGCATGGCAGAGGTATCGCTCACCTTCGAAAACACCAAAAACATAGTTTCCTCTGATTACAAAACCATCACTATCACCC
The DNA here is from genome assembly GCA_018262795.1 of Sphingobacteriales bacterium. Lineage (GTDB taxonomy): Bacteria > Bacteroidota > Bacteroidia > Chitinophagales > LD1 > Bog-950. The sequence goes on from JADFDM010000002.1 coordinate 274,927, forward strand.
GTAGGCTTTTCCGCGATGGCGAAAGCGAATACTTACTAAACGGAGTGGCTTGCCGCTTAAAGGATATTAATTCTCTTTTCCTCGACACGGGTGTTGGCAGCGACTCTTATGCCATCATCGAGTTGGGAATGATTGATGAAATTTTGAACGACCGCGACAACAGTCGCAGAAAATTGTTTGAACAGGCTGCCGGAGTGAGCAAATACAAAAAGCGCAAAAAGGAAACCATTGATAAACTGAAGGGAACTGATGCCGACTTAGAACGGGTAAAGGATTTGCTCTTTGAAATTGAAAGCAACTTAAAGACCTTAGAGGCGCAAGCGAAAAAGACCAAGCGATACTACGAACTGAAAGACGAATACAAGCAACTGAGTTTGCTGTTGACCAAATACAATCTGCAATCCTATAAAGAGACCTTCAAGGATCTTGGCGAGCAAAAACAAAGAGAGGAAGACAAAAAATTAGAGTTTGAAACTTCAGTGAGTCAGGTAGAAGCCTTACTTGAAAAGGAAAAGTTAGGCAATGTTGACAAGGAAAAATCCCTCTTCGACATACAGAAAAAGCTGAACACCTTAGTAGCGGGAGTAGGGGAAAAAGAGAATGAGCGCAACCTACTGAGTCAACAAATAAAATATGCTCTTGACAAGAAAGAATCTGCCGCAAAACAGATTTTAGAGGCGAACGACCAAGTAGAGAAGTTGAAACTTTCTATTGATAAATTAACCCTTGATAACGATAGTGAAGAGAAATTATTAGCCGGCAAGAAAGAAGAGTTAGCCATACTGGAGGCCGAGCTAAACAAAATACGCAGCGAACACAGCAGCCTCAAAGATTCGCTGACCAATGAGCAGAAAATATTTACAGAAAAGGAACGACTTATTTTTGAATTGGAGAAAAAATTGGCCGTCAACCGCAGTAGCAATGAGAGTTTGCAACGCGACCTTTCACAAAGTGAAGGAGATGTACAGAAAAAGCGAACCGAGTTAGAGCAACTACAGAAGGATTTTGAACTACTGAAATCAGAAAAAGAAACAGCCGAACAAAAGTTGACCTCGCTGATGACAGAAGAGGAAAACAAGAAAAAGGAGATCGCTGATTTTGAAGCTGCGGTAGAAAAAAATCGGCAAGAATTAACCCAAGAGACTCGAAAATTAGACGCTCGCAAGAATGAATATGACCTCACTAAAAGTTTAGTAGAAAATCTGGAAGGATTCCCGGAGAGTATCAAATTTTTAAAGAAGAATGCCAAGTGGAGCCCCGACACTCCTCTCCTTTCAGATATTATTTACTGCGCTGAAGAATATCGCGTAGCCGTAGAAAACTATCTGGAGCCTTATCTGAATTACTATGTGGTTCAGAATATTGAAGAAGCGGTGATGGCAGTTAAGTTGCTCAACGATGCTTCGATGGGTCGCGCTAATTTTTTCATTTTAGATGAATTTGAAAAATTTACCTCTGGGGAATCGTTGGTGGTAGAAGGAACCAAAGCGGTGAGCGAATTAGTAGAGTTAGATACGCGGTATAAAAAATTAGGCGCTTATCTGTTGGATCGCGTGTTTTTGGTAGAGGATAACGGAAAGTTTGAGGTAAAGAATTTAGAGACGCACGGAAAAAAGATAGTGTTGCTATCAAAAAGTGGACGCTACATTCGCAAAGATTTTACCTTGAGCGGTGGCGCTGTGGGTCTGTTTGAAGGAAAGAAAATCGGTCGAGCTAAAAATCTCGAAAAACTTCAGGAGGAAATCAAGGAATTAGAAGTTTCTACCTATAAGCTACACCAACATGTGGCGAACACGCAGGTAAAAATAAATCAGCTAAAATCATCCTCTCTCGCTCGCGAAATTGATGCGCAGAGAAGTTTAGTCAACCAACTCAATTCAAAAGGTTCGGCAGCGCAAGCCAGCATTAAAAGCTTAGTAAACTTTTTGGAAGGAGCCGATGCCAAGAGCAAGGATATTGCGGTGCGGATGGAAACCCTAAAGGCCGAAGTGGAAGCCATTAACACCGAGTTGGAGGCGCTGCGCCAAACGCAAAGTGAGGCAAAATCTATACTGGAAAAAACGGATAAGGAGTTTATTGAGTTAACGAATAAACTCAGCGAAGCCTCCTCCCGGTATAATCAAAAAAATATTGAATTCCACCAGCAGCAAAATAGAGTAAACTCTATCAATCAGGAGTTGGGGTTCAAGAAAAGCCAGATTGAAACGCTTTCGTCACAACTCACTCGCAACAATGAAGTGATTCTTGAAAGCCAACAACAGGTGGATGAAAATCAAAAGAAACTCAAAGAATTAGAGGCAGAGTTGCTGGGGAACTATGCCGATAAAGAAAGTTATCAAAACGAAGTAGCGCAGGCTGAAAAATCGTACTATGATTCGCGGGGCACTATTAACGAGTTAGATACTCGACTGCGCGAATTGAGTCGCTCTAAAGAAAACGTTTCGCTGCTGCTGAATCAGATTAATGAGAAATTCAACGAACTGAAACTCTCGCTCGCTTCTATGAAAGAGCGTTTGAGTGTAGAGTTCAATATGGATATCAATACCATACTGAATGAAGAATTTGAAATGGTGCAACCTATTGAGGAAGTGCAGGCGGAGGTAGATAAAGTAAAAAAACGATTAGAGAACTTTGGTGAAATAAACCCCATGGCCTTAGAAGCGTTTGAGGAAATGAAGAAGCGCCATGATTTTATTATTGCACAGCGAAAAGATCTGGAGGAGGCCAAAACCTCCTTACTCGAAACCATTAAAGAAATTGAAGACACTGCTAAAACTCAGTTCATGGAGGCCTTCGGGAAGGTGCGCGAAAGCTTTATCAATGTGTTTCATACTCTATTCAGCGCAGATGACCAATGCGATCTTTTCTTAGTAAATCCGGAGGAACCATTAGAGTCAAAAATTGAAATTGTTGCCAAACCAAAAGGGAAACGGCCTACTGTAATTGACCAACTTTCAGGCGGGGAAAAAACACTAACAGCTACCGCTTTGTTGTTCTCTCTATACCTTTTAAAACCGGCTCCCTTCTGTATTTTCGATGAAGTAGATGCCCCGTTGGACGATGCCAACATCGCCAAGTTCAACAAAATCATCCTTGAGTTTTCAAAGGAGTCACAGTTCATCATCGTTACTCACAACAAATCCACGATGGCATCGGTGCAGGCTATTTACGGAGTTACGATGGCCGAACAAGGTGTGTCGCGAGTAGTTCCGGTTGATTTCAGAAGTTTGAACTAAACTTGTGAAAACTATCTCCTGAATTCACAACCTACTTTATCTGTTGTAATCCCTTGTTTCAATCCTTTAGAAAATTGGATGGAGATGGTACATTCTTCTATGGATTCTATTCGCAGCCAAATTCCAAATTGCGAACTCATTATTGTAAATGATGGAAGCCTTCAAAATTTCACAGCTTCAGAGGTGCAAAATTTCTTACCACAAGTCACTATCATCAACTACCCTACAAACCGAGGGAAAGGGTTTGTTCTCAGGGAAGGAGTAAAAGTTGCCCGAGCCGATTACATCCTGTACACAGACGTTGATTTCCCTTATACCAACAACAGCTTTATGGGAATTTATAATGCATTAGCCGAAGGGAATGATTTGGCTATCGGCATAAGAGACGAAACGTATTACCTTCATTTACCCAAATCTCGTTTCTACCTTTCCAAATTCCTTCGTTCTCTCATTCGTCTCTTTCTCCGCATCCCAACCGATGATACCCAATGCGGCTTGAAAGGATTTAACCGGAAAGGCAAAGAGGTATTTCTGCAAACTACTATTCATCGCTACCTTTTCGACTTAGAGTTTGTATTTCTATCGGCTCGAAAAAAACTAAAGATTAAAACGGTAGAAGTACAATTGCGACCAGAGGTAGTGCTTTCTACAATGAACTGGAAAATTCTACTTCAGGAGTTTGGTAACTTTTTAAAGATATTTGCTCAAAGTTTATTCTAAGATGGCATTAAAATTATCACTCCAGCACCCCGGGAAAAGAGCCTTCATCACAGGAGGTGGCGGAAGTTTAGGAAAGGCATTAGCCCTTCAATTAGCGAATGATGGCTGGACCATCGGCATCACCGACATTAAAGAGGAAGCGTTGGCAGAATCAAAGACGCAAATAGAAAACAAAGGAGGCAAAGCGCTCACCTATCAGTTTGATGTGGCCAACAAAGAACAATACAAAACTGCCTTTGATGATTTTATTGCAAAGGCTGGTGGCATTGATCTTTTAGTAAATAACGCGGGAGTGGGAGATGGTGGATTGTTCGGAGAATACGGCTTGGCAAACTGGGACTGGATCACGGGTATCAATCAAATGGCGGCTATATACGGCTCTCATTATGCGGTGCCACACATGAAAAAGCAACAAAGCGGTCATATCATTTCTATTGCCAGCGCAGCGGGCTTTGCCAACATGCCTAATATGAGCATGTATAACGTGACCAAGGCAGCCGTCATTTCACTGATGGAAACACTCTATGCCGAATTGACTCCGTTTCATATCAATACCAGCGTGGTGTGCCCAACATTTTTTCGCAGCAACATTATGCAACACAATCGGGGCGATAAGGAAGCCACAAGCATCGGGCAATATATCATTAACAAGGCGAAGTACGGCCCCGATGAAATTGCTCAATACATTCTTACCCGTGCGGGCAAAAATGAGTTTTACATTCTGCATCCGTTTCAAGCGAGAATGGTGTTCAATATAAAACGTTTGATACCGCGATACTTTTTAAAGATAAAGGCCCATCGCTTTGCAAAGAAAGATTGGGTGCAGGATATGAAGCGAATGAAATTCTGAAAACAGAATCACTTTCTCGGCTGCCAGTTCACCTCTTCCACTCCCATATCATGAGCCATTTTACGAGATAGGGTAAAGAGAAAATCAGACAAGCGATTCAGATATTTGAGGATGAGCGGAGGAATTTCGTTCTCCTGATTTAAGGCCACACAAAGTCGCTCTGCTCTGCGACAAACGGTTCGTGCCAGGTGGCAATAAGAAACAAACACATGCCCTCCCGGCAGAATAAAACTTCTCAAGCGAGTTAACTGCTCATCCATTTTGTCTATCTCTTGCTCCAACAGTTCCACATCACTTTCGAGCAAGTCAGGTACTTTTAATTTTTGATTATCGGGATCGGCAGCCAGTTCGGAGCCAATGGTAAAAAGGCGGTCTTGAATTTTTTTGAGCAGCTCTCGTTGCAAGTTATCTTCTGACACATCGCGCAACAAGCCTATCCAACTATTCAGTTCATCAACGGTTCCATACGCCTCAATTCGCAAATCACTTTTAAGTAATTTCCGCCCACCAAACAATGATGTTTTGCCTTCGTCACCCGTTTTAGTATAAATTTTCATGGTAGATTAAACAAGAGAAATTTTTGTTTGTTCATTCGCCATATCTGTCTCTAACACACCATCTCGCAGTCGGATCACTCGCTTGGCATATTTGGCAATGTCCTCTTCGTGTGTCACCAATATCACCGTGTTGCCTTTCTTATTTATCTCTTCAAAAATATTCATGATTTCGTACGAGGTCTTGGTATCTAAGTTCCCCGTAGGTTCATCGGCCAAAATAATAGAAGGATTATTGACCAAAGCGCGAGCAATAGCGACTCGCTGCCGCTGACCGCCTGATAATTCATTGGGCTTATGGTGCATTCTATCGGTCAATCCCACCATTTCCATCACCTGTTTGGCTCTTTCGTTCCTATCGGCCTTATTCATCCCCGCATACACCATCGGCAAAGCCACGTTTTCCAAAGCACTCAATCGCGGCAGCAGGTTAAATGTTTGGAACACAAAACCAATTTCCCTATTTCGAATGCGCGCCAGTTCATCATCGGTCATCTCACTCACCTCTGTTCCATTGAGTTTATAAGTGCCGGTACTGGGCGTATCTAAGCATCCAAGAATATTCATCAGTGTAGATTTGCCCGATCCGGAAGGTCCCATCAAAGCTACGTATTCATTCTTCTCAATCGAAAGCGTTACATCTTTGAGCGCCTCTATGAGTTGAGTGCCCATCCTATATTCTTTCCTGATTTTCTGTATATCAATAATTGCCATAAAGGGTATGCTCGCAGACTGCGTTTATTTTTTAATCACTTTAGGAACTTTGAAATAATCAGAATCCTTTTGAGGGGCATTCAATAGGGCTTCCTCTTTGGTAACGGTATCTTTTACTACATCTTTGCGCAGTATGTTTACTTCATCGCTCATATAAATTAAAGGCTCCACTCCTTCCACATCCACCTCCTCTAATTTTTCCACTAAGTTCAGAATACCCTGCATATCGTTTCGCAATTTCGCCTTCTCTGCATCGGTAAATTCGAGCTTGCTCAATTCTGCCAATCGCTCGACCATTTCATTATCTATCGCCATCTCTGAATTATTTTATTTTCGCGAGCCAAACCTACATCAATTTAGGAATATAAAACAGATGGTTAAGGAAATAACAGTTAGCGGAGTACGACCTACGGGCAAGCAACATTTAGGCAACTATTTTGGGGCGGTGGTCAACTTTGTAAAAATGCAAGAAGTGTTTAACGGATATTTCTTTGTAGCCGATTATCACTCCTTGACCACTCACCCAAAAGCAGCCGACTTGCACGCCAATGTGCGGCAGATTATTGTAGAGTATTTGGCCTGCGGAGTGGATCCGAATAAATGCACTTTGTATTTGCAAAGCGATGTGCCGCAAATTCCGGAGTTGTATCTCATCTTCAACATGTTTGCTTACTTAGGGGAGTTGGAGCGCGCAGCTACTTTCAAAGAGAAAGTGCGCTCGCAACCCGAAAATGTAAATGCCGGCCTTCTCACCTATCCTGTATTGATGGCGGTAGATATTATTATTCATCGCGCAGCGAAAGTACCGGTAGGCAAAGATCAGCAGCAGCACTTAGAAATGACGCGCGATTTTGTAACGCGATTTAATAACCTCTATCAAGTAGAATACTTTCCCGAGCCGCAGGCATTCAATTTTGATTCAAATTTGGTGTCCATTCCCAGCTTAGATGGCGAGGGGAAAATGAGTAAATCGAAGGGAGAGCAAACTTGTATTTATCTCACTGATGAACCGGAGGCACTGCGCAAAAAGATAATGCGCGCTACGACCGACAGCGGTCCCACTATGCCTCATTCTGCAAAACCTATTGCTGTTCAAAATCTCTTCGACTTGATGAAATTAGTGTCTCCCCCTGAGACGGTTTCTTTCTTTGAAGAGAAATATAATGACTGCTCTATCCGCTATGGCGATATGAAAAAAGCGCTGGCAGAAGACATGATCCGTTTTCTCACCCCTATTCGCGAAAAGATTGTGGAAGTTTCTTCCAATGAAAAATTGCTGACCGAAATCATAGGTGATGGCGGAAGCAAGGCGAGAGAAAACGCTACGCAAACATTGAAAGATGTGAGAGAAATAATAGGTATAAAAAGTTTCTGAGAGCGAAACAATTTTTATTTTAGAGCGCACACTAATCACCACGCTATTAGCGATAGCACCAACTTAAAATACTATGGCCAAGAAATCAGCAGTTCCGAAAAAACCAATAAAGCATGTAGCAGTGGCCGGTAACATAGGGGCCGGGAAGACCACCCTGACCAAAATACTCTCGAAACATTTTGCTTGGCTGCCTCAGTTTGAGGATGTAGAAAACAATCCCTACCTCAATGATTTTTATGAAGACATGCCTCGCTGGTCGTTTAACCTACAAGTGTATTTTTTAAATTCTCGTTTTCGGCAGATTATCGAAATTCAAAAGGGCGAAGAAGTAGTAATACAAGACCGCACTATCCATGAAGATGCGATGATATTTGCCCCCAACCTTCATTCGATGGGGTTGATGAGTACTCGCGATTTCGATAATTATACCAAGCTGTACGAAACTATTTCCTCGCTGATAAGCCCGCCCGATTTGCTCATTTATCTCAAGGGCAGTGTTCCGGCTTTGGTGAATCAGATTCAAAAACGCGGTAGAGAATATGAGGAGAATCTTCGCTTAGATTACCTGCGCAGGTTGAATGAATATTACGAAAAATGGGTAGCCGGTTACAAGGAGGGCCGCATTCTGGTGATTGATATAGATCAGTGTAACTTTGCCGAAGAGGACGAGGCCAAAGCGGAAGTAATCAATAAGGTAAATGCCGAACTGTTCGGATTATTTTAAGTCTCCGATTTCAATAATTTTCTCTTAATCATCATTTCAGTTATTTACGCGGCACCCTTTGCCCAATCGCGCTTGCTGCTGTATTCTCGCTACTTTTTCACTTTCTTTTTCTTCTTGCCGGTACGAGGCATTTTCTCTTTCATTTTATCTATGGGGTAGGTCGAAGTGATGCCCATATCATGCATAATTTTAAGCATACTATACACAGAAAGGCTCTGCTCTGTGGTGTCCTTTAAAAGCAATCTTCGGGTGTCTTCGATGCGGTATTTCAGGTCGAGTACCTTTTAACCCAATAGGTGCAACTGGTCAATCAGCGCAATGTCGCGGGCAAAAGTATCCTTATCCACATGCTGTGGATCAGACGGTTTTGCCCGCACAACCATCAGCGCTTCTTTGGAGAGCAGCAGTGCTTTGGGGCTTAAATTCCAGTCGCCCCTCCTTCTTTCGTCAGGCATGAGGGCATAGGCGAAAGCCAGCTTAGATTTTATGAGATCGAAAGCATCATTTATCTGCTGTAATTCGGCTGCAGACAGAGTCGCATCAAGTCTATTGTGCATGAGCTAAGGGTTTAGATGACTATGTTAGCCAAATTGCTGATAGCTTCAAATTAAATGGTTGGAAGTTTATTTCTTTTAATTAAAACATTATCTACTAAAATTTAAAAGATTAAAATTTTAAACAAAATAATTAAATAGTTTGCCAATTACCTACTATAACTCACCGAAATAGTGATATAGTTACCTGATTAGGTGAGAAACGATAGCTAAACCGCTACTTGACTCACTAATTTAGGGCAGTTGGTTCGCCCAGTAAGAGAGCAGAGTAGCGAAGAAGGGGAGAGAAATTACCCGGTAGGTGAAGAGGTTGTGTTCTCGGCAGGGAAAGGCCTTATCAGCTAAGCAAAACTATAAGGTGGGCAGAAAAATTGCTTCCGGACACTAAAAAGTAGAATATCTCGGAAGCGGAATTTTGAAATACCCAAGGTACTGCTGGATAAATCATTTTCCGGAATACTCGAATTACTTAGACCGCGACTTCACACAGAATGGCATCTGCTTGTTTGCGTCCATCAGTGATGCTTTCAAACGCTTTCAACAAAGTCGCGGATGGCTGTGTGAACCAATTCGAGATCGTGGGTCGTAATGCAATAGGGCGGTAGCACATAAAGCACATTTCCTAATGGACGAAGAATAATTTTTCGATCCATAAAAAAGTGGTAGGCGGTGTTGCGCACCGAACTGAGGTACCCCCCTTCGCCTTTCGGCTTCAACTCAATGGCTAAGATGGTGCCGCGCTGGCGCACTTCTTTGATATTTCGATGACCACTTAGCTGCTCGGCAAATACCGCATGTTGTTTTTCAATTCGCGCCACATTGCCCAAAGTATTTTCCTCTTCAAACAGGCGAAGCCCGGCAATTCCCGCAGCGCAGCCCAGCGGATTGCCGGTGTAGCTGTGACCGTGAAAAAGCATCTTCGCGCGGTCGTTACTCAGAAAGGCATCGTAGATCGCCTGCGTGCAAGTAGTAGCGGCAAAAGGCATAAACCCTCCGGTGATTCCCTTTGAAAGGCAGATAATATCGGGCTTGTGCGCGCAGTAATCGGTAGCCAGAAACTTACCGGTTCGGCCAAAGCCGGTCATCACTTCATCGGCAATGGTAAGCACTTGGTGTGCTTTGCCAATCGCTATCATTTCGTTTAATACCTCCGGCTCATACATCAACATGCCCGCTGAGCCTAACACCAAAGGCTCAAAAATGAAGGCGGCAATTTCATTTTTCGTTTCCTCGCTGAGAACCGATTTCAGTTGCATCAGCGCGGCTGCTTCGCTTCCCTTAACGGGCGTATCAATAAACACCACATCAAATAGCAGCGGGGAGTAAGGCGCGGTAAATACTCCGCGAGCACTCACACTCATAGCCCCGAAAGTATCGCCATGATAGGCATCGCGAAAGGCAATAATCTTCCGTTTCTCTTGTCCCAAGTTCCACCAAAACTGAAGCGCCATTTTTATAGCCGCTTCCACAGCCGTAGAGCCGTTGTCAGAATAAAATACTTTGTGATGAAAGGGAATTCTGCGGAGCAATTGCTCGGCTAACTCAATGGCTGCGGGGTGCGTGAAGCCGGCAAAAATTACTTGCTCCAATTGCTTGGCTTGCGCAGCAATAGCGGTAGCAATGGCGGGATGCGAGTGACCGTGAATATTCGTCCACCAACTGGCTACGGCATCAATATATTGCTCCCCCTGCTCATCGAATAGATGAGCTCCCTCTCCTCGCACCATTTTTACGGGAGTGCCATCTGTTTGCATTTGTGTATAGGGATGCCAGATGGGATAGGCTGAATTATTATCTGTCACCATTGAAAATATTTTGATAAAGCAATTCTGAGGTTTTCGGCTTGCCGAGCGATGAACTCCTTATTGAGCTCTGTGGCAGTTTCTATTTGCCCCAACCTGGGAGTGCCCGAAAAATGAGTAATAATCTCTTCGTTATCTAAAAAATTGCTGCCGTTAAACAGCAAGCCCAACAGCGGTATGTTTCGCTGTTTCAACACTTCAATACTCAGCAGAGTGTGATTGATGCTGCCGAGGTAATTCTGCGCCACTACAATCACCGGAACTTTCAGATGTGCCATCAGGTCAATCATCAGTTGCTGTGCGTTCAGTGGCACCATCAGTCCGCCTGCGCCTTCGATCACCAATCGGTGCGGAGTTGCCGGAAGGGCAAAGCGATTCATATCAATAGTCGTGTGTTCGAGCCGGGCGGCATAGTGTGGTGAACTGGGGTGGCGAAGCGAGTAAGCCTCGGGATGTATTCTCGAAATGGAATTGGAGAGCAAGGTTTTTACCGTATCGCTATCGGTTCCTTCTTCATTCCCGCTTTGCACGGGTTTCCAGTAATCGGCCTGTAATGCTTCTGCTAACACAGCAGCGCAAACCGATTTGCCAACTCCGGTTCCAATACCGGTCACGAATACTGCTGGAGGGAAAATTAGTTTCACAATGATTGTATGGCTTGTGCAAGATTAAGCACTTCTTCCTCAGTATTAAAACTATGAATACAAATCCGCACCCGCTCCTCCCCTTGTGGCACAGTGGGATATTTGATAGGCCGCACGTCAAATCCTGTTGACCGCAACTTCTCCGTAAACTGAATAACGGCATCGTTGCCCGGCACCACCAGCGATTGAATAGGCGTAAGGCTATCGAGCAAGAGGTATTTACCCTCTGCCATATTATTTCGCAACAAGGCCACTAAGCGAAAGAGGTTTTCTCTCTTTGCATTAACTGCTTCTGTGGAAAGATATTGAAAAGCCACCCGCAAATAAGCTAATGCATAAAATGGCAAAGCGGTAGAATAAATAAAAGGGCGGCAGTAGTTGACTAAGAAATCTTTCAGCGGTTCGCGGCACAGCACTACGGCCCCTTGCCCCCCAATGGCTTTCCCGAAAGTATGAATTCGCGCCAGGCATTTATCCGCCAGCCCTTCAGTTAGTATTCGCCCCGCTCCCCTCTTTCCCATAATTCCGGTGGCATGTGCTTCGTCCACGATTAAACCGGCATCCATTTTTTCGCACAGGGCAGCGATTTCATTTAATGGCGCAAAGTCGCCCTCCATCGAGTAAACTGATTCTATCACTACATACTTCAGGCCGGTAGCGGCATTCAGCTTCTCCTCCAAATCATTCCAATCATTATGCCTGAATGCAGTTCCATCAGCTTTGCTTGCACGAATGCCATCGTGAATGCTGGCGTGCACTAATTCGTCATAAATAATAGTATCGCCTCGGTACGGAAGCGAGCACAGCAAGCCGTAATTAGCGGTGTAGCCCGAATTGAAAAGAAGAGCCGTGGGCGATTGATGATAAGCGGCCAGAAAGGTTTCTAAATCCTCGGCATACTTTGAATTGCCCGAAAGCAAGCGCGACCCCGTGCTGCCAAAAGGGAAATCGGCCTGTTGCTTTAGCGCTGCCCAAAACATTTCTCTTAGCTGTTCATCGCAAGCAAAACCCAAATAATCGTTCGATGTAAAATCAATGAGAGGCTCCCTCACTTTCAAACTGCGGAAATTGTGTTCGCTTTTCCGTTGCTGAATTTTAGAAAGCAAGTGCTGCTGAATGGAATGGCTCATTACTCCTGTAGCGCTTCCGACTTTTCCAACTTAAAAGAATCGCGAGGGGTTAAGCCCAATAGTTCAAACATTTCACTATCAGCATCACAACCGGGGTTTGGAGTAGTTAATAATTTCTCTCCGGAAAAAATAGAATTAGCCCCTGCCAAAAAACAAAGAGCCTGCTGTTCGTAGCTCATTTCATTTCGGCCTGCCGATAAGCGCACCATCGCCTTGGGCATCAGGATGCGGGCAGTGGCAATCATGCGCACTACTTCCCACACCTTCACTCGCGGCAAATCGCCCAAGGGAGTTCCCTCTACGGGCACTAAAGCATTCACCGGTACCGATTCGGGGTGCGCCTTGCGGGTAGCCAGCGTGTGCAACAGTTTTATGCGGTCGTCATCTGACTCGCCCAAGCCGATAATACCTCCACAACAAACACTCAATCCGGCCTTTTCTACATTATCCAATGTTTTCAAACGGTCGCCATAGGTGCGGGTAGTAATCACATTGCCGTAGTATTCCTCCGAAGTGTCGAGATTATGATTGTAAGCATACAGGCCGGCTTCCTTCAAGCGCTTGGCCTGTTCTTCGGTGAGCATACCCAGCGTACAACAAACCTCCAGACCGAGAGTATTGACCCCCTTTACCATTTCAATCATTTTATCGAAATCGGAATTGTCGCGCACATTACGCCAAGCGGCCCCCATACAAAAGCGAGTAGAGCCGCTGTTCTTAGCATCCAGCGCACTTCCTATCACGTCCTCATACGACAACAGTTTCTCGGCCTCTACGGCAGTGTCGTAACGGGACGACTGCGAGCAGTAGGAACAATCCTCCTGGCAGCCACCGGTTTTCACCGAAAGCAAAGTACACACCTGCACCTCACCTGTGGCTTGGTATTTCTTATGCACTTCTCCGGCTCTACTAATAAGTTGCAAAATGGGGGTATCGTATATCTCCCTAATTTCCTCAATCGTCCAGTTGTTTCTAATATCGTTTGTCATAGTCAGTAGTTGGCCACAAATATAATCGGGCTGATGAAAAAATCTACATCAGGCATTTCACTAATCACCGTAAACAGAGGATAAATACTATTAGGCACCGTGCTGCCTCCCCAGTTTCTAAAGCCTTTGCACCACGTGTGTGCATCCTGAGCAGCATCGGTGATAGTGATCCTTTTCGATTTCCAATCTCTGTGATTCCATCTTCACTATTCAATTATAATCAGTAATATTGCTCGTATTATCAAAAATACAACATTGTATTACCAATGAGCGACAAAACTATTTTCATACCCTAAATTAAATTGCCATGGATAATAAAGTACAGTTAGAAGAGTTGGACATGCGGGTGTTTATCCCAATTGAAAGACACAAGAAATTAATACAGCTTTTTAAGGAATTGCCGGTAGATGAAAGTTTCATCTTCATCAATGATCACGACCCGATCCCGCTCTATTATGAGTTCCGATCTATTTATGGAGATGTGGTGGGATGGGAATATCTCAATCGCGGAGGAAGAGAATGGAAAGTGAAAGTAACTCGCACCGAAGCCTCTCAAGGCAGAGAATTTACAGATATTTCTACCCTGCTCGACCTTCGCAAAGCCGATGAAAAAGAATGGAAGCAAATCGTATTTCACCGGTACGGCATGATGGAGCAAGGCGACACCATGGAGATTATCTCTGCGGAAGAACCCAAAGAAATTCACGCCATTTTTGTAAACAAATTCGAAGGGCAACATTCCTGGATTTACAAAAAGCAAGAGCCTAATGAATATGTGGTGCATGTCACTAAAAAAGTAAAAAGCGGCTTAGGCGATGATGGCTTCTCGGTAGTCAATGAATATGATCTGCGACCTTTTCCTCCGGCAGAACGCCATGAAATGTTTTATAAAGCCTTTGCCGATATAAAACCGGGAGAAGCATTTGAGTTTTTCAACGACCACGATCCCTTGCCGCTTTACTATCAAATGGAAGCAGAAAGTAAAGCCCCTTTCAAATGGGAATACATTGAAAAAGGGCCGGAGCAATGGAAAGTCAGAGTGATCAAAACAAAAGCGTAATAAAAAAAAGGGAACCAACATGGCTCCCTTTTTTTATGCTCGCGCATAGGCGATTTATCTTTGATTAATCATTTGCGAGTTGAGCAATTTCATCGAAATCATATCCTGCTCTCGCCAATGCTCGCCTCGCAGACTCTATAGCGATAGGAGCCGGATTGGGAGGGTGAACAGGCACTTCTTCCGTATTGGCTAATTGCGCTAAAAGTTCCTGCGTTTGTCCTTGGGTCAATGCCTCGCAAACATCGTATAATCCCCCCGGCCCTTCTTCCGCCAGGTTGTGTTTCTCTAAAATGTGTCGAATCACTTTTATTAAAGAGGTAGTAGGCGGTGGCACCATTAAGGCAGTCAGCGCTCCATGTTCCACCCGGTATCGCGGAACGAGCGCCTGCGTCACAGTCTCGTTCGCCTTTTTTGCTGCAGGGAAAAGGGTTTTCTCCTCCATTTTAATATGCCGCAATAATCGAGTTCGGAATATGTGATAATAATTCATGTCAATTTCATCCGGCTGCGCGGTCGCTCTGTTCAACAACTCCTCAATGTATTGATGATCTTCTGCGAAAAATTGATACAAGGGTTTGTTCATGGTTTTCTTTTTGGGCAATCAATAATTTCTTGTGTCCTCTCTTTTTTACCGTATCGTTTTCTCTTCGCTCAAAATTGATTTTTTCTCAGCCTCAGGGCTTCGTGCTTTGTATTGTTCTCTTGACCCTTTTATCTACCATCCACATCATTAACCAGTATATAAGTAATAAGAGCGGGTATAGAATTATAACCAAAAAGGTGTAGCCATGATACTTCCCCGCATTTTCACCAATGGCGCTATCTATAAGCCCGAAGGAAAGCATAAAGCCGATTAAAATTAAAAATGGAATTACAAGGCTGCCTGCAATAAGCACCCACGAATTCTTTTTTGTCGGCTCGCTCTTTCGATATTTTTTGAGGCTAATAAAGTGGAAGAACATCAATAGCAATGCAATGAGGAGAGTGATGCCCACCGGCCCAAGGGCAATCATCACTTTGGCTAAAACAGTGATTGGGGGGCTATAATCAATTTCAAAATAGTCCGCAGGGATTTGGGTGAAATGCCACACCGCAATACTGTTTATATTCCCGCTACTCGGAGCGCCCAGATTTGAAGTTAATAACGCAGGGCAAGCAGTAGCGTTCAACGTTATTTCCAACGAATCAAAAGATTTCCAATTTCTTGCCGGTGAGAGTGAATAACGAAAACTGTACTGCTTCACCCACTTAGAAATATCCGTCCAAGCCTTCGCGATATATTCAACTCGAATAGTGTGTTCTCCTTTGGCTAAGTCAATCTCGAAATACTTTAAGTCACTCAGTTTATACACGGTTCCTGAATTTTTTTTCCAAGAAATCACAACCTTTTCTTCTTGTCCTTCTCTTGCTGACGAGACGAACGAATTGGAGAATTTTGAAAAAGGAGTGTTGGCAGTGGTCGTATATTCAGCAGGGATTTGGAGGAGTTCAATCTTTTGACCATCCACCCATACTTTGAAATCACCTTGATAATCCTCCGCATGAAAAAGTAAAGGAATCTGTTCTCCGGCCGTATCCGTTTTGATAAAATATTCAATCACATAAGAAGCGGTTTTGAAATCCTTGTCAATTTGCAGCGCTATATTTTCTTTAAGAATGGCAATATCTCTACTTGAGAAAGCTGAACTGGATAAGGTTCCCGGCTTAATGGGAGATGCCATGTTTGCCTCACATAGCTGCGTGATTAAAAACAAAAGAATGGTGAGTATCTGTTTCATTACAATGTATGATCACGTGGGGTCGTGAAAATAGCACAATTAAGGACGAACGACTACTGAATGCACTCGTTTTTAGGGCAGCTCATTATTAGCGGGAGCGGGGAACTGAAATTAAAGGGAAGTATCGGATCGTGATTTTTTTCCCGTATTCGTGAAGCCCGATTAATCATTCAACTTCAATACAGCAATAAAGGCCTCTTGCGGCACTTCTACTTTACCGAACTGGCGCATCTTTTTCTTGCCTTTCTTTTGCTTTTCGAGGAGTTTGCGTTTGCGGGAAATATCGCCTCCGTAACACTTGGCGGTTACATCTTTGCGCATGGCAGAGATGTTTTCGCGGGCAATTATTTTTGCTCCAATAGCCGCCTGCACCGGAATCATAAACATTTGCCGAGGGATCAGTTCTTTGAGCTTTTCACACATCTTTCGCCCAAAGTCCTCGGCTTTGGATCGGTGTATCATAGCACTGAAAGCATCCACCTGCTCGGCATTCAAAAGAATATCAAGTTTCACTAAATCTCCTGCTCTATAATCTATTGTGTGATAGTCAAATGAAGCATAACCGCGCGAAATTGACTTTAAACGATCGTAGAAGTCAAAAACAATCTCTGCCAAGGGCATTTCAAACACCAATTCCACTCTATCTTCGGTCAAATAATTTTGGTTAATAAGAATACCCCGCTTATCCATACAAAGCGTCATAATGGTTCCGATATACTCCGGTTTGGTGATTACCTGCGCACGGATGTAAGGCTCTTCAATTCGTTCAATCCGCTGTACTTCGGGCATGTCGGCCGGGTTGTGAATGGTTAAATGCTCTCCATTGGTCAGGTAGGCTTCATAACTTACCTGCGGCACGGTGGTCAGGATGGTCATGTCATATTCGCGCTCTAAGCGCTCTTGCACAATTTCTAAATGCAGCAGCCCGAGAAAACCACAACGAAAGCCAAAGCCGAGAGCAATTGATGTTTCCGGCTCAAATACCAGAGAGGCATCGTTGAGTTGTAACTTCTCCAATGAATCGCGCAAGCCGGAGTAATCATCATTATCCATCGGGTAAATACCGGCAAATACCATTGGCTTCACATCTTCAAAACCATGAATAGCCTCCTTGCATGGGTTATTGGCCAAAGTGATAGTATCCCCCACCTTAATTTCCTTGGCATTCTTGATGCCCGTAATAATGTACCCCACATCACCGGTCTTCACTTCATTTCTCGGTTCCAAATCAAAACGAAGAATACCTACTTCATCGGCCACATACATCGCTTTGGTATTCACAAACTTTACCGTATCGCCTTTCCTTATCGCTCCATCTAAAATTCTGTAATAAGCAATGACCCCTCTAAAGGGATTGAACATAGAATCGAAGATAAGGGCGCGCAAAGGAGCATCGGGGTTTCCCTTAGGGGCAGGGAGGCGATTAATAATGGCATCAAATATCTTCTCCACTCCTTCACCCGTTCTGCCGGAAGCATGGATAATATCTTTGCGTTCGCAGCCCACTAATTGCATCATCTGCTCTTCTACCTGCTCGGGGTTCGCCCCCGGCATATCAATTTTATTCACTACCGGAATAATGGTCAGCCCCTGATCGAGTGCCAAATAAAGGTTTGAAATAGTTTGTGCTTGAATTCCCTGCGAAGCATCTACGAGGAGCAATGCTCCTTCGCAAGCGGCAAGGGAGCGCGAAACCTCATAACTAAAGTCCACGTGACCGGGCGTATCAATCAGGTTGAGCACATATTTTTTCCCTTGATAAGGAAAATCCATTTGGATAGCATGACTCTTAATGGTGATGCCGCGTTCTCTCTCCAAGTCCATACTATCCAGCACGGTATCCATCATCTTTCTTTCGGTGATGGTTTTGGTAGTTTCGATCAAGCGGTCTGCTAATGTTGACTTACCGTGATCAATATGTGCTATAATGCAGAAATTGCGAAGGTTTTCCATAGAGGGCGCGAAGATATGCAAAGTTTTCAGCCTCCCACCACCGCATTTCTTCTATTTTTAATTGTTGGTGTTACAACAATATATAGCTACCTTTCCAAAGTGAAAAAACTTTCTCTCTTACTTATTCCCCTCCTTCTTTTCATCGGCTCTGTGAAAGCCGGCTGGACTTTAGAATTCTGCCAACGCGATAGCAGTGGAATTTGCTTAGGCAAAAGCGATTTGTTTTTATGGAACGGGGAGAAAACGCAGGTCATTCTAATGCTTCGGAATGAGGCGGGCATGAGTATTCCTAAAATGGAAATCAAGATATTTGACATGAAAACCGACCAGAGCGGAGAAATATATGCAGACCTTCATGTGTATGCCCGGGCAGAATGGAAACAGGTCTCCAAGCGGATATACTTTGTAAAGCCCGGCTACTACAAAGTGGAGATATACGATGAGAAGATGAATCGGTTAACAGAGGGCTATATGACCATCAGCGACCGGGAAAATTGAACTACTTCCTCTTTCGGTACAGTCGGTAATACAAATACATTATTCCGGGAATTAGAATAAATGAAATGCGAAAGGCATTGGAGGTATTCATGTATTCCGGGTAGAGGATATAGAAAATAGCAAGTGCGGCAAGAAATATAGCCATTCCCCAGAACAGCACCTGAGCTCCAAGTGTTTCGTAAAAGGTTTTGCGCTGTTTGATTGGCAGGATAGTTTCAGAGATATTGCTTTCTCGTGCGGTTACTTCGGAACTTTCTATACTACCTTCTGACTCTGTAAGATTCTCTTGAGCAGTTCCCATACTACTCGCTGCCGACTGAAAGGATTCTTTAAAAGCGAGGAACGCTTCTTTATCTGACCGATCATCGGTTATCTTCCACACCTCTCCGTCAAAAAAAGTCAATTCGAGAAAGTTATATTCCTTTAAAGATCGGTTCAGGTCGCTCCCCACTTTGAAGTATTTAATTTCTGCCCAAGTCTTTTGATGGAGGCTGTGCTTGTTGCCTAAAGTAGTAACAACCGTTCGGGAGACTCCGCTTTCATCTATTGCATATTCCGCTTTCCCTGAAAACCGCAGGGCCAGTATTATCATCGGAACCATGAAGGCAATCGTACCAATTACTACACTTGCTCCGAGCATTAAGGAAATAAATAGACCTCCTCCTCCCGCTGACATCATCAGTAGAACCAGCACGGTGTTATTCTTTAGTATATGGGCAGAGGTAATAAATGTGGTGCGAGGCATGCTCATCATTGTTTAACTACTCGAATAGTCTGATGAGCGAAAGGGTTCATTATTTCTACAAAATAAACTCCCTTTTCAAGGTTAGAAGTGCCGATGGTGCAATTTGAAAAAAAATCATCTTCTCGAAGTAATTTGCCGGAGATGTCAAATAACCGCCAATGCGCGTTTGATGCGGGGTATGACTCACTTCTTATCCGGATATAATCCGAAATGGGATTCGGGACAGCAGCAAAGTCCTCCTCTTCCTTTCCATCAACAATACTGTTCACCACCGGTGGGTGATATTCCGCTACAAACAAATCATTTCCATCCGCATAATGGAGTGCAATATTGCCAAAGGTGCAGGTGTGAATATAGTAGCCGCAGAGCGCCACATTGCCATTGGGTTTTACTGCTACCCCCAATCCGCAATCGGTGTTCTCCCCTCCTGCTTTATCAATCCACCTCAAATTGCCGTCCGGGTCGTAGCTCACAATAAAAATATCGCGATCGGCTCCGGTGATGGTGTGCCCGCTAAAGGTAGTAGATACCTGAAAAACTCCGGTGGCAAACACGTTATTGGAAGCATCGGTAGTTACGCCATATCCAACATCTAATTGCAATCCCTTTCCGGCTCTCACCCACAAATTATTCCCCGCTGAATCATACTTAGCTACAAAAACATCATTGTAGTCGTAATAAGTCACTTGATTAGTTCCGAAACTGGCAATTCCGGCAAAGTAACCGGTCATGATGGGATTCCCTTCTCCATCTACCGTAACTGCATTTCCGGCATCCTCATAATTACTTCCGGCTGTGTTCAGCCATTTTATGTTTCCGTCATTATCTAAGCGAGCTAAGAAAATGTCGTAACTGGGGGAATTAGACGAAACCGTAGCATTCCCCATACTGAAATTTGAGCCAAAGAAGCCGGTCACGTAAAAGGAGTTTTGCCGATCATGTGCAAGGCCAGAAATCAGGTTGGCATTATTCCCTTGTGTGGACTTGGCCCATTGCAACTGGCCGTTGTTATTGTATTTACAAAAGAAGGATTCTGTAAAAAGGTTGGGAGTGGTGAGATGAGTAGTGTCAAACAACATATTGCTTTCGTAAGAGCCTGCTGCATAAATATTCCCTTGGGCATCTAAGTCCAATGAACTCACATAATCGAAATTAGAGCCACCACCCGATTTCACCCAAATCAAATTGCCACTCAAATCATATTTGGCAACAAAAGCATCTGCTTCTCCTTTCCCCAGCAACAGGGTATTCTCAAACCAAGCCGTATCGGTAAAATACCCCCCCACATACAAATAGCCGTTGAAATATCGGATAACATTCCCCTGATCGTTCTCATCACCGCCAGCGGTTTTCAACCAAACCAAATTTCCCGCAGCATCGTATTTCACAATGACCACATCATATACCCCTTTGCCTTGATAAATAGTTCCCGAAAAATTTCCCATGCCCGCTAAGTTGCCGGTGAGGTACACATTCCCGGCCTCATCTACCGCTACGCTATTCGCAACTTCGTTCCCAATCCCGCCTTCTCCTTTAGCCCAAACGTAATTCTGGGAAAAGGAAAAACAAGTAGAGCCGAGAAAAAGACAAAGTGGTATAAATCGCAAAAACAGAGAGGTAAACATTTCTTCAAAGCAAAGAAATTCAACCGACTATTTATTGCATTTGCAGAAGAAATTGCAGAGGATTGAGCAGATAACAGACAGGCTCTGTTCATAAACCTCCATTCTATCCACACTTTAGTAAATTTAATCCACACCTCTTTAAAACCTTGTCGTTATCTGTATTTTTGTGAAACCCCTTTATAAATGGCAAAGTATATTTTTGTAACCGGTGGAGTAACCTCATCGTTAGGTAAAGGCATTTTTGCAGCATCATTAGCCAAGTTGCTTCAATCAAAAGGATACCGAGTTACTATTCAGAAATTTGACCCTTACATTAATGTAGATCCGGGCACCCTTAATCCGTACGAGCATGGCGAATGTTATGTGACAGACGATGGTGCTGAGACGGATTTAGATTTAGGGCATTACGAAAGATTTCTCAACATCCGCACCTCACAAGCCAATAACGTCACTACCGGCAGAGTGTATCAAACGGTAATTACCAAAGAGCGCGAAGGTGCCTACTTGGGCAAAACCGTGCAGGTGATTCCGCACATTACCGATGAGATTAAACGAAGAATGTTGCTACTCGGCCAAACGGGAGAATATGACATTGTAATTACAGAATTAGGGGGAACCGTAGGCGATATAGAAGCACAGCCCTATGTAGAAACGGTTCGCCAGATACGGTGGGAATTGGGAGAACACGATACGCTTATTTGTCACCTCACGCTTATCCCCTACCTCAAGTCAGCGAAGGAGTTAAAGACCAAGCCCACACAACACTCGGTAAAGGAATTGCAGGCGTTGGGAGTGATGCCCGATATTTTGGTTTGCAGAACAGAAACCCCCTTGTCAGATGATATTCGAAAAAAGTTAGCCTTGTTTTGCAACGTAGATATAGATTCGGTGATTCAGGCCTTAGATGTAGATACCATCTACCAGGTACCTATTGAAATGCAGGGGGAGAACTTAGATACCACCGTACTTCACAAACTCCATTTGCCGGATATAAATCCTTCTAACCTTGATAAATGGAAAGAGTTCCTGAATAAGCTGCACCATCCAAGAGGGGAAGTGCGCATTGGCTTAGTGGGAAAATACATTGAATTGCAAGATGCTTACAAATCTATCCACGAATCATTCATTCATGGTGGAGCTTCCAACAATGTGGAAGTGATTGTAGAGCCAATTTCCAGCGAACATATTGACGAGGATAATGTGGTGGATAAATTAAAACACTTAGACGGTATTTTAGTTGCTCCGGGCTTTGGCAACAGAGGAATTGAAGGAAAAATTGAAGCGATAAAATATGCCCGCGAAAACAATGTGCCGTTTTTTGGAATTTGCTTGGGAATGCAATGTGCCGTGATTGAGTTTGCCAGAAACGTACTAGGCATGAAAACCGCTCACTCTACCGAAATGGTACCCGATACCAAGTTCCCGGTGATTGATATGATGGAGGAGCAAAAGAAAATAGTAAAGAAAGGCGGCACCATGCGCTTAGGAGCGTATAACTGCGACCTTATTCCCGGCACTTTAGCTCAAAAACTTTATGGCAGCAACCACATCAGCGAGCGGCATCGGCATCGCTTCGAGTTTAATAACGCTTACTTAGAGCAATTTGAAAAGGCGGGCATGATAGCCACCGGAAAGAATCCGGACAGCGGCTTGGTAGAGATTGTAGAAATACCTTCTCATCCCTTCTTTATCGGAGTGCAGTTTCATCCTGAATTAAAATCAACGGTAGTGACCCCTCATCCTGTATTTGTGGGTTTTGTGAAAGCTGCCATGCAATACAAAAACAATCAAAAAAAAACGGCTGAAATGAAAAATGCCGTAGTGGCTTAACCTTTGGGTCTATCGCTTCTGCTACTACCCATCCTTTTCCGGGATGGATTTATTCTTAAATGCACCTCTAAGAGAGGTGAAATTTTGGGTGATGATTTCAGATTGAACTCCTCCCATCAGGATTCAAAATGAAAGCCATCCTTCCTGCTAAAAAAAAATATTTCCCTATGAGATATTCAAGTCCTGACATACACCTTAACTTAAACGTTCGCGGACTAAAACCTTCCGCCACACTGCAAATCAATGAGAAATGTGCCGCGCTAATGAGCGAGGGCAAAAAGGTATATCGCTTCGGATTGGGGCAATCGCCCTTTCCGATTCCCGATGAAGTGGTGAACTCTCTGAAAGCTAATGCTTATCGAAAGGAATACTTACCCGTGAAAGGATTGAGAGAATTGCGGGATGCGATTGCCGCTTTCAACGAACGAGTGCAGCAAATAGAAATTAAAAGGCAGAACGTGCTGGTAGGCCCCGGCTCCAAAGAGTTGATATTCCTGCTGCAATTAGTTTATTATGGAGAGCTGATTATTCCCACCCCCAGTTGGGTTTCGTATGCCCCGCAGGCAAAAATCATAGGTAGAAACATTACCTGGGTGCCCACCCGCAAGGAAGATAACTGGGTGCTACAGCCGGAGATGTTGGAGAAACTGGCGAAGGACGATCCCTTTCGCCCTCGGTTGGTGATCTTAAATTATCCCTCGAACCCTACAGGATATGCTTATCCTAAGGAACGATTGAAGCAATTAGCTAAGGTGGCGCGGAAATACAAAATGATTATTGTGAGCGATGAGATATATGGGCTGCTCAACTTTGAAGGGAAGCACGATAGCATTGCGCATTATTATCCCGAAGGAACCATTATCAGCAGCGGACTGAGCAAATGGTGCGGAGCGGGCGGCTGGCGCTTGGGCTTCTTCTCCTTTCCTCCCGAATTGGTGTGGCTACAAGAGGCCTTGGCCGTAGCCGCCAGTGAAACCTTTACTTCCACCTCTGCCCCTATCCAATATGCGGCCATCACCGCTTTTCAGGGAAGCCCGGCTATTGAGAAATATCTGCTCGATTCCAGAAAAGTATTAAAAGCAATAGGCTGCTACCTGACCGATGAATTGAATGAATTGGATATCCAACTTCATTACCCGCAAGGTGCATTTTATCTGTTCCCCGACTTCAGTCGCTTTAAAGATAAATTGCGCGAACGAGGGATTTACACCAGTAAGCAACTCTGCGAAAAGTTATTGGAAGAAACGGGAGTGGCCATCCTTCCCGGCTCTGATTTTGGAAGACCTCCCGGTGAAATGACTTGTAGAATGGCCTATGTAGATTTTGATGGCAATCACGCATTGAAAGTGGCTGATACCTTTAAGGCAGGAGAAGAACTATGCCCCACCATGAGCGAAGGAGTTCAAGTGCTTAAGAATTGGATGAGTCGCTATTCGTGATTCGTTATTGGTTATTCGTAATTCATTATTAGTTAATCGAGTTGTTCTATATACATTCTCAATGCTTGAGAGAAAAAGCAACATACCTGAAACAGACATCCGGCAACAATTTAGTCCCTCCTTTCTGAGAGTTGAAAACTTTTGAAGTTTAGTTTGTAACCATCAACCGCTTGGAACTCATAGACAATCTTTTCCTCCTCGCTTTCTCTTGCTTCATCATCCATACCCAAATAGATTCCGGAGTAATCGTTGGGCTATCAAAACTTCAGTAGTCGCAAACGATACACCTGAGAATTAGCAGCGAAGCCCGATTCATCTTATGTAGTAGAGATTGTTCAAAAATTGTTTTCAAAAAACTTTCATTTCTAATTACGGGTTCTAATTTTGGTGCGCCTTAACAAATTTCCATTCAAGGTTAAAGTTGACATCTTATGAATAACTCCGCCATTTTTAAAAGTTCAATCGGTAAGAAGTTTGTGATGGGGCTTACCGGCTTTTTTCTGATTACTTTCCTAATCGTACACGCATCTATCAACGCCTGCATTTGGTTTAATGATGGAGGAAAAACCTTCCTCTATTACGCCCATTTTATGGGAACAAATTTCATTGTTCACATTATCGAAGTCGGCTTATTTGCGGGCTTGCTGATTCACGTGGTTGATGGTCTCCTTATCTGGAAACAAAACCGGGCAGCACGGCCTATCAAGTATGCCTACAATAATCCGAATGCCAACAGTAAATGGTATTCAAGAAGCATGGGATTGCTGGGCACCTTAATCCTGCTTTTTCTGATTATTCACCTTCGCAACTTTTGGGGGCCTAATCGCTTGAACCAAATAGCCACCGGTGAGGAATTAAATCTTTTCACCATGATGCAGGATCATTTCAACAATATAGGGGTGGTATTGATTTATTTGTTTGGCTGCTTCTCTCTTTTCTGGCATTTGATGCACGGGTTTAGAAGCGCCTTTCAATCATTAGGACTGAATCATCTCAAATACAATCACGCCATTAAAGTAGCAGGGTATGCGTTTTCAATTATTATTTGTGTAGTGTTTGCCCTAATGCCGGTAACCATGTATTTGGGATTGGTAAAATAAATTAGTGTGATGGAACTGCAACATTATCCCGTCCAACAATTAAAGACAGAGCTACTGCACTGTGTAAAAACGGAAGCAGGAGATCAGAAGTTCCGCTTGTTTTTTTTTGGCTTAAGGATGAATGGCTCAGGTAATGAGCGTTCCGATATTGATGTGGGTTACTTAGGCGAAACGGAGTTAAATAGCCAAACAAAGGCACGCATCAAAGAAAGAATTGACGAAATAGAAACGCTGTACAAAATTGATTTTGTAGATTTTAGAAGTGTGGACGCGGAGTTCCGAGATTTGGCTATGAGGAAAACAGAGGTGATCTATGAGTAGTGATTTAGCATATTCATTAAATAAATTTGAAAGAGCATTGAAGCGCTTAGAAGAATCGTATGCTTTACCTCAAAATGATATTGTTCGTGATAGTTGTTCCAAGCGCTTTGAATTTTTTGTAGTATTGGCTTGGAAGACATTAAAGATATTTTTACGCGAAAAGCATGGCATGATGGTTCCATCTCCAAAGTCTTGTATCCGCGAAGCGTATCGTTTGAAAGTAATAGACTATGAAATTACTTGGCTGAAAATGATTGACTGACGGAATGATTTATCTCACGGCTATGAAGAAAGTTATACAGATGTAGTGTATCAGAACTTAGAAGAGGTAATTAAGTTACTAAATGGATTATTACAACAATTAAAGGCAGAAAATTAGAATCAATATTATGGCTGAACTCAATTCAAAAATTCCCGAAGGGCCGCTGGCCGAAAAATGGGAGCTCTATAAAGAGCACGGAAAGTTGGTAAACCCTGCCAACAAAAGAAAGCTGGAAATTATTGTGATAGGAACCGGACTTGCCGGAGCGTCTGCGGCTGCTACACTGGCGGAGTTGGGCTATAAAGTAAAATCATTCTGCTTTCAAGATTCACCGCGTAGGGCACACTCCATAGCAGCACAAGGAGGTATTAATGCATCCAAAAATTATAAGAATGATGGGGACTCCGTTTACCGTCTGTTTTACGACACCGTAAAGGGGGGCGATTTCCGTTCACGGGAAGCCAACACGTATCGCCTCTCCGATGTGAGTCGCAATATTATTGACCAATGCGTAGCACAGGGAGTTCCTTTTGCCCGCGATTACGGTGGCTTGTTAGATAATCGCTCCTTTGGTGGCGCACAGGTATCGCGCACCTTTTATGCCCGTGGGCAAACCGGTCAGCAATTATTGCTGGGGGCTTACCAAGCCTTGGAGCGCCAAATTAAATTGGGGAATGTGACCATGTATTCGCGTCACGAAATGCTGGAATTAGTCACTATCGAAGGCAAAGCAAGAGGCATTATTGCCCGCAACTTGATAAGCGGTGAGTTAGAACGACATTTCGGACATGCCGTACTGCTGTGCAGTGGTGGCTACGGAAACGTATTCTATCTCTCGACCAATGCGATGGGAAGCAATGTAACCGCAGCGTGGAAAGCGCATAAAAAGGGAGCGTATTTCGCCAACCCTTGCTTCACCCAAATTCACCCTACTTGCATTCCGGTGAGTGGCGATTACCAGTCGAAACTGACTTTGATGTCGGAGTCGTTGCGAAACGATGGTAGAGTGTGGGTGCCTAAAACAAAAGAAGATGCCAAAGCCATTCGCGAAGGCAAGAAGACCGCGCTTGACATCAAAGAAGAAGATCGGGATTACTACCTCGAAAGAAAATATCCATCCTTTGGCAATCTTTCTCCCCGTGATATTTCATCCAGAGCAGCCAAAGAAGCCTGCGATGACGGACGAGGAATAGTGCCGAGCGGACTGGGTGTGTTTCTCGATTTCAGCGATGCCATTAAACGCTTAGGCATTGAAGTCGTGAAGGCGCGATACGGAGAGTTGTTCCCGATGTATCAAAATATCGCAAACGAAGATCCTTTAAAAATGCCGATGAAGATTTACCCCGCATCGCATTATACGATGGGTGGCATTTGGGTGGACTATGAACTGATGACCACCATCCCCGGCTTGTACGCACTGGGCGAAGCCAACTACAGCGATCACGGAGCCAACCGCTTGGGAGCTTCGGCTCTGATGCAAGGCTTGGCCGATGGCTATTTTGTGATTCCTTACACCATTGCTAATTACCTCTCTTCCGAAATATTTGTAAAACCGATTCCTACTGACCATCCCGCTTTTGCAGAAGCGGAAAAGGAAGCTAGCGATCGTTTGAATAAATTCCTTTCAGTAAAAGGGAAAACCTCTGTGGAGGAGTTTCACAAAAGGTTAGGGAAAATTATGTGGGAATATTGCGGCATGGCGCGCAATGCCGAGGGGCTGACGAAAGGACGTAAACTGATTCAGGAACTGCGGGAAGAGTTTTACAAAGATGTGCGCGTGTTGGGAGATATAAATGAGCTGAATCCCGACCTTGACAAGGCCGGTCGCGTGGCCGATTTTCTTGAACTGGGCGAATTGATGGTGATTGATGCCTTGAACCGGAATGAGTCTTGCGGAAGTCATTTCCGCGAAGAATATCAGATAGAAGGGGAAGCCAAACGAGACGATGAAAACTACGCTTATGTGGCGGCTTGGGAATTTAAAGGGGTGGGCGCTGATCCCGAACTGCACAAAGAGAAATTAGAATACGAAAACATCAAAATGCAGGTGAGAAGCTATAAGTAATATGGGCGATAGTCCGGAGTCAATAGGGGATAGAAAAAGTATTGCCTCTCCACTATGGACTATCCATTATAGACTGCTGAGTATAGACTAAAAACTAAAAACTATGAAAGTAAATCTGAAAATCTGGAGACAGAAAAACGCTAATACAGAGGGCAAGATGATGGACTACACGGTTGACACCGTAAACCCTCACATGAGTTTTCTGGAAATGCTGGATGTATTAAATGAGCAACTCGTGAACAAGGGCGAAGTGCCCGTAGCTTTCGACCATGATTGCCGCGAAGGAATTTGCGGAGCTTGTTCGCTACATATCAACGGAAGACCACACGGTCCTTCACATGCCACCACTACCTGTCAATTATACATGCGTCACTTTAAGGATGGCGAAACTATCTATATAGAACCTTGGAGAGCAAAGTCATTTCCAATTATTAAAGATTTAGTAGTAGATCGCTCCGCCTTTGACCGCATTATCGCAGCGGGGGGGTATGTGTCGGTAAATACCGGGCAAGCTCAAGATGCCAATAACATTCCCGTAGATAAAGCACTTGCTGAAAAAGCAATGGATTCAGCCGCTTGTATAGGCTGTGGTGCCTGCGTAGCAGCATGTCCTAACAGTTCGGCCATGTTGTTTGTATCCGCTAAAATCTCTCAATTAGCCATGTTCCCACAAGGACAAGCCGAAAGAGATATGCGCGCTCAGAACATGGTGAATCAAATGGATGAAGAAGGGTTTGGCAACTGTGCCAGCATAGGAGCCTGCGAAGCTGAATGCCCCAAAGAAATTACACTGGCAAATATCGCTCGCATGAACCGCGAGTATATTCGATCTACCATTATAGACGAATAAAGGCCATAGCTAAGATTTTAAAAAAGCCGGAAGTAAACACTCCGGCTTTTTTATTTGTGAAGGCTTTGTTAGCTCTTAAAATGTACGTTGATTGAACAACATCTCTTATTTATGAGATTGAACAGCCCGATGAGATAAAAGATCCGAGCTTGGTGAAGGCTCAAAAAGTATTCAATAATTTAAGAAAGAGACCCCTGCTTGAATTTCTATTTTTACCACCGTGCACAACATTCACCAAATACTGAAAAAATACTGGGGCTTTGATACCTATCGGTCTTTACAGGAAGATATCATTCATTCAGTGCTTTCGGGTAAAGATACGCTTGCGCTTCTGCCTACAGGTGGTGGAAAATCGGTTTGTTTTCAAGTTCCCGGTATAGCCTTAGATGGCTTGTGTTTAGTAATCTCTCCTTTAATTGCCCTGATGAAAGATCAGGTAGCAAATCTTCAGAAAAAAGGAATAAAAGCTGCTGCGATATTCTCCGGCCTCGGCTATCGGGAAACCGAAACCCTGTTAGACAATTGCACCTATGGCAACTACAAGTTTCTTTACATTTCACCCGAGCGATTGGCGACCGATGATTTTCGACTTCGCTTGAAGAATATGAAGATCAGTTTGCTGGTAGTGGATGAGGCGCACTGTATTTCGCAATGGGGCTATGACTTTCGTCCTCCTTACCTCAAGATAGCCGAAGTGCGGGAACAATTGCCAAAGGTTCCGGTGATTGCGCTCACAGCCACCGCTACTCCCTCTGTGGTAGAGGATATTCAAACCAAGTTACTGTTCGCGCAATCGAATGTTTACCGCAAAAGTTTTATCCGGCATAACCTGAGTTACGTGGTTCGGCAAACCATCAACAAAGAGCAGTCGCTACTTGATATTTTGACGAAAGTACCCGGCAGTGCCATCGTGTATGTGCGAAATCGGAAACGCACGAAATCCTATTCTGATTATCTAAACATACATGGCATCACAGCCGATTACTACCATGCCGGATTAAGTCCTGATGAGCGCTCCCGCAAACAGGATAATTGGTTGAACGGACAGAAGCGGGTGATTTGTTGCACGAATGCTTTTGGAATGGGGATAGACAAACCCAATGTGCGCTCCGTGGTGCATTTAGATTTACCCGACAGCCCGGAAGCCTACTTTCAAGAAGCCGGCCGTGGCGGAAGGGATGAAAAAAAATCTTATGCGGTGCTGTTAATTGAGAGGGCTGACCTGCCGACTTTAAAGGAAAAACTGCACGACAGCTATCCCCCTCTCGATTTCATTAAAGAGGTGTACCAGCAATTAGGTAGCACCTTACGCATAGCCTACCATCACGGAGTTAATGAAAGCTTTGATTTTGAGGTAGGTTCTTTTTCCGCTACCCACCAATGGAATCCCATACGAGTGTTAAGCGCGCTAAAAATTCTGGAACAACAAGAGATACTTTATATGACAGATGGAGTGTACAGTCGTTCGCAGATAAAAGTAAAAGCAGATAAAGCAGTACTCTATAAATTTCAGGTAGAGCACAAATCTCATGAGCCTATTATCAAGTTCATCCTTCGCACCTCTGAAGGTATCTTTGAAGATTATGTAAACTTTGATGAACAAACCATTGCTTCGCGATTAAAGTTACCGCTCGAAGAAGTGCGAAAGCAACTCAACACTTTAGATCAACACGGCATATTCAGTTACCTGCCACGCAAGAACAAACCTCAGATTATTTTTTTGCAACCCCGCTGGAAGCGCGAAGAACTAAGGTTAGATGTGGACTTCATAAACGCACGCAAAAACGATTACGAGCAACGACTGAAAACGATGGAAAACTATGTGACAGAAAACTATACCTGTCGCACCCGTTTATTGGTTAGCTATTTTGGCGAAGTGGCTGCCAGTGACTGCGGCATCTGCGATGTGTGCGTGGCTCGAAAAAAGTCAGGTTTACAGGCAAATGAATTTTCTAACATTGTGAAACTGGTAGAAGATTTACTGCGGGAAAGGGAAACAGCCCCCGAAACATTGAATCAGCAGTTGAAATTGAAACCGGAAAACATAGACACCGTGATTGATTACTTATTAGATGCCGGTAAAATAAAACGAACTGAAAAGGGAACTATCAGGTGGATGCCATAAACAAGAAAATCATTCTTACCGTTACCAATGACTTGACGTATGACCAGCGTATGCAGCGCATCTGTCGTAGTTTATATTCAGGTGGCTACTCGGTTGAATTGGTGGGCAGAGAAAAGCCTAATTCCGTTGCACTGAAAACTGAATCATTTAAACAAACTCGTCTGCTTTGTTGGTTTCATAAGGGGAAGTTGTTCTACCTCGAATATAATCTTCGGCTATTCTTTTATCTGCTCTTCACCCGTTTTGATGCGGTGTGCGCTATTGATCTCGACACCATTGCGGCTGCATTTTGTGTGGGCAGAATAAAGAGAGCCAAATTAGTGTACGATGCCCATGAATATTTTACAGAAGTGCCCGAAGTGGTAAGGCGAAGAAGAATTCAAAAAGTGTGGCAATGGGTGGAGCGCGCTTTTGTTCCGCTATCCGATTTATCCTACACCGTTTCGCAAGGATTAGCCGCGCTATTCGAAGCACAGTATCACCAAAAGTTTGAAGTAATCAGAAACGTGCCTTATCTAAAGGTGCCTGTGCAAAATGAAAAAGTAGATATACCTCCACGTTTTATTTTATATCAAGGATCGCTGAATGAAGGACGTGGATTAGAGCAGTTGATTGCCGCCATGGCCTCTATAAATTGCACGCTCAAACTGGCCGGGGAAGGGGATCTTTCAGAAGAGCTGCGCAGGTTGACAGTGAAGCTACACTTACAGCATAAAGTAGAGTTTTTAGGGTATGTAAACCCCGAGCAATTAAAGCAACTGACAAGCAGCGCCTACATCGGAATTAATATTCTAGAAAACAAGGGGCTGAACTATTACCATTCTTTAGCCAATAAATTCTTCGACTACCTGCAAGCCGGTGTGCCGCAAGTGTGCATTGACTTCCCTGAATACAAAAAAATTAATGGTGAAAATCAGGTGGCGCTGCTTATAAAAAACACCTCTATTCACGAAATAATACCGGCCGTTCAGCGTCTATTAGGCGACAATTCATTTTATTCGCAACTGCAAAGCAACTGTATTCGCGGTGCATTGAAATTAAACTGGCAAGAAGAAGAGAAAAAATTACTGTCGCTTTATAATGAACTACTCCGATAAGCATCTTCACATCGTTTCATTTAATGTTCCTTATCCTCCCGATTATGGTGGCGTGATTGATGTTTTCTACAAGATAAAAGCACTGCACGAACTTGGCATCAAAGTACACCTGCACTGCTTCCATTATGGCCGCGATGAGAGCAGTGAATTAGAGAGCCTGTGCGAAAAGGTGTACTACTATCCACGCAAGAAGTTTTACCAAGCCATCTACAGCAGCATCCCCTACATTGTAGGTTCACGCAAAAATGATGAACTGCTGAGTAATCTTACCGCAGATAATTACCCGGTGCTATTTGAAGGGATGCACACTTGTTTCTATCTGAACCATCCCGCCCTTCGCCATAAAATTAAAGCGGTGCGAATGCACAATGTAGAGTGGGACTACTATCGCAGTCTCAAAGAATCAGAAAGCAATTACCTCATTAAATACTACTACCATTACGAAGCAAAAAAGTTGAAAAAGTTTGAGGATGAATTAAAGTATGCCGACAAGATTTTTGCTATCAGCAAAAGTGACTTCGAATATCTGCGCCAGAGTTACGAAAGCATTTCGTATGTCTCCGCTTTTCATAGCAATGAAACCATCACATCGGTGCCCGGGCGAGGAAATTTTATTCTATATCATGGCAATCTGAGCGTGGTAGAGAATAATCAAGCCGCTATGTTTATAGCCAAGAAGATAGCAAAGGAACTTCCCTACCACTTTGTGTTTGCGGGAAAGAATCCATTGAAATCGCTCAAGAAAGAAATTAAAAACATATCGAACATTGAGTTGATTGAGAATCCACCTTTTGAAAAGATGGCGCAACTCATGAGCGAGGCTCACATCAATCTGCTATATACTTTTCAGCACACGGGGATTAAACTGAAACTGCTGAACTCACTTTATCGCGGACGTTATGTGGTGGTAAATGGCAAAATGGTGAATTATACCGGGCTGGAACCGCTCTGCATTACGGAAGATAACCCGAATGCAACCAAGCGGATTATTACAGAGTTGATGAGCCGCGATTTTCAGCAAAGTGATATTGACAAACGCAAGCGTTTACTTGAATCGCACTTCGGTAACAGACATAATGCCTTACAGATAGCAAAGGGTATTTTTGGGGAGAGCAGCCCTCCCACTCCTGACCCTGAAGCGGCACCGGCCGATTTGCACAGATAGTGTTCTCAACCTTCAATTTCCCTCTGCAATAAACAGTCTGAGCATATTCAAAGCGGCATTCGAAAACACTTGAATATTTTCCATTCGCGTAGGGAAAAAGTGAAATGATTTAGCGAGAATTTTGTTCTTCGTACCTACGGCAATCCACACCGTGCCTACAGGTTTATCGGGGGTAGCCCCCGAAGGGCCAGCGATGCCGCTCACTGCTATTCCATAGGTGGTTCCGGTGGCTTGCAATAGACCGTGCAACATTTCCTCTACACATTCTTTACTCACCGCCCCCACGCTGTTCAATGTATTAGGGTTAACTCCCAGCAATTTTTGTTTTATATCGTACGAGTATGAAATCACACTCCCCTCAAAATAGGCAGAACTACCGGCCACTGAAGTGAGCAAATGAGAGATATAACCGCCTGTACAACTCTCGGCACAACTGAGCGTAGCTTTCTCTTCGAGTAATAATTTTCCGATGTGAACTTCTAATTTCTCTTCCCCCTCTGCATATACATAATGTGTCAATATTCTTTTCAGTTCCTCCTTTTGTTTTCCCACTTCGGTTATTATTTCCTCCCCTTCACCATTGGCTGTCAGGCGCAATTTGAGCACTCCTAACTCGGGTAAATAAGCGAGCTTTATATGCGAAGGAAGTTGCTCTTCAAAAGTGCTGAGCTTATTAGCAATGTACGATTCTCCTGCACCGGATGTCATCAATACCGCCTGTACAATTTTTGGGAACGAGAACCTTTTTTTCAGACGGGGCAGCACCTGCGTTTCCATCAGGTGTTTCATTTCGTGCGGCACTCCCGGCATCGAAACAAACACGGCTCCGTCTCTTTCGAACCAAGTGCCTTGTGCCGTGCCGCGCATATTGGGCAACATGATCGCATCTTTGGGTATCATGGCTTGCGAACGGTTCATCTCTAAAACCGGCTTCCCGTATTTCTCAAAATACTGTTTCATTCGCTCCCATACTTCTTCGTTCAGCACCAATTCAGTATTAAAATATTCCACCAATGTATTCTTGGTCACATCATCTTTTGTAGGACCCAGACCACCGGTGATCAATATAATTTGCGAACGGGCTTTCGCCCGGTCTAAGGCATCCTTTATTTGTGCTGCGTTATCACCGCAGGTAATAATTTCATTCACCCTCACTCCCATTGCTGTGAATTGACGACCTATCCATGAACTGTTGGTGTCAATAGTTTGACCTATCAGTATTTCATCACCGATGGTAATCACGGTTACTTTTATGTGCATAACGAGTTGCTTATTCAAGGGCATTCTTGCGCTGAATTTTCAGATCGCGTAGAGTGGCCGATTTGGGTTGTAAAATAATAGTGAACTGCTGCATTGGATACGTAGGCAATGGAGGAGTCCAGTTAAAACTGAGTTCCCAGCAGTGCAAGTCGCGCACCACCGTCACAGTGGTAAAGGTGACTTGCTTGCGAGATATGTCAAAGCCGGTACTCAAGGCTACTTTCCAGTGCGGGGTCAAGTTGAAATCAGCCGAAGCGCTGATAGATTGCACTGTGATAATTGTATCGGGATTAAAGTAAGTGCCATGCGTTAAATTGAAACGATAGCTCAGGCTCACATTCCAAGGGATGTCGAAATTATAAACTCGGTTAGGGTCATACGATACATAATCGGCCACATAGGAAGGCAGGGCATCATCAGCCGATAACGTGGGGGTGTTATTATTTTTCGCTTTAGAATGCAGCGAAGTACTGGCACTAATATTTGCTTGAGAAAACCGCAAAAGATGGCGATTCCGCGAATACTCGAAGGTGTTGATTCTTCGATTGAGAGAATCAGTAGTATAAGGATCGAAGGTGGCGTTAAAGTTCAGATTGATTAAATTAAAAATGCGGGAGGAAACCACTGAAAGGTTAAAGGGTAGTAACCTCAAAGAATCTGCGGCAAAGTTATAGCCCCCTGAAAAATTTATCTGATCAAAGAGGCCTACTTTCTTTTCATGGTTTACCGAATCCTTTTTGTCGAACACTTTCATTTCAAAGTTATTGGCCAGTCCAAAATAAATAGAGCCTTCTCTTCCCATTCCCGGGTAACCATACACCGCATCCGGCTCAAACACCGGATAACGCAAAGGAGTACCGAACCGATCCTGCTGCACAGTGCGGTAAAAACCCCACTGACGAGTACTAAAATCGGGATGATAATTGAAAGAAACTGTTGGAGTGAATACGTGCTTTAGTGCCTTTATATACTTGTTCTTAAACTTGAAAATACCGATCATTTTGGTACTGAGAGAAAGAGACACATTAAAATTTCTGCTTGAATTAAATTTCCAAGAAGTATCGCTCACTACTCGGCCGTAAGTAGTGTCAATATATCCATCGCTACCAATAGTATAAAGAGTATCGGGGTTCCATGATTTGCTAATCGTTTTAAAATAAGTGCGTTCCTGATAACTGAAAGCAGGATTGATGTTCAGGTATTTGAATAGGGTAATAGGGGCATCAATACTCAGAGCCTGGTTAATTCCAAATCGAAACTTATTCAGCGTTTGCTGCTGAAATAAAATCGAGTCATAAGTATTCAACACGTTTTGAAATTCGAAAGAATAAGTCAGTCCAATATTTTCATACCATTTAGGCTTGCCTGTTTGCACCTTGCTTTTAAACGGTGACACGCGCGACATAGATAATCGAACAGTGGGAAGTGTAAACCCAATGGTACGGTTAAGCAGGTTTTGAGTATGCCTGAAATTCATGGACAGGCTAAACGGGGTGCCGGCAAAGTTGTGAGAGAAATTGATGCCCGATTGGAAGGAAGTATTCAACACCCGAACATCTGCGACCAAATTGGCTTGATAGTAATCCTGCGTTTGCATTTGCACGCTGGCTCCAAAAGTGGAATTGGGCATAGAGCGCGGGTCTTGATTATGGGTCCAGCTAAAAGCATACGAATTGCTTGGCTTAGCCCCCGGCAAATCAGGATCAGGAGCATTGGTTCGGATGTATCCAAAACTTAAAGCTCCCGTAAATTTATAGCGGAGCGCATATTGTGCCGCCACGTTCACTCCAAAACTTCCTTCGGTAGTAACCATGCCGGTAAACTTTAGTGCTAAATAATCATTGACCGACCAGTAATACCCTCCATTTTGCAGGAAAAAGTAAGGAGTGCCGGCTGCGGTGCTTCTTTCTCCGTATTCGGGCACCACCAAGCCCGACCTTCGTCCCTGCTTCACCGGAAACATTCCGAAGGGAAGAAATAAGGGAGTCGGCACATCTCCAATCCACAAATTGGCAGGGCCGGTCACCATCACTTTATTGGGAACAATCTTTACCTTCTTCGACTTAAAATAAAAATGTGGGTGGTCTAAATCGCAGGTGGTGTATTCGGATGATTTGCCAAACCATTCGTCATACTCATTCTTTTTAACTACTTCACTGTGGATATAGGCATCCCCCTCTTTAGTGGTTACTCTATAAATTTTCCCTTTCTTGGTTTTAAAGTTGTAAGCCATACTATCCGACTCATAGTCCTTGCCATCATCGGTAAAAACTGGGGCTTGAACATAGCGACCGGTGCTGTCGGTCTCTCCTCTTGCATACAGCGTAAAGTTGTTCCAGTCAAATTCAATTTTTCGTGCATTAAGTTTTATCTTTTGATAGGTCAGTTGCGACCCGTTGTAGAGATACATCTTCTTCTCATTCATATCGTACACCAACGAGTCTTCTGCTTGGTAAGTGATCACATCCTGAATCTCACTTTGATCGGCCATATCTATGGTGTCCACCGAAAGGGAATCCGTAGTACTAATAGAATCAATGGGGAGAAGAAGTGAGGAATCAATGGTCTCCGTTCGCAAACTTTCTGCTTCCGCTCCGAGCCTGCTGTTAACAAGTGGAGTATCTTGATGAAGTATTTCCGCCCTCCAATTCCCTGCCTTTGCTACATTTATAAAATTGGACAGTAAAAACAGGGCTGTTGTTAAAAACACGAGTGCAATAGGTTTCAATTGCCCCGGGCGGGAATATATTTGATATGGAAATTTCAATCAGCAAGCATTAGTAAATTACAAAACACCGTTGCAATAATACATATCGGTGTCGAGTCAAAAATAAAAAATCCGAAACGTGAGAATTCAGAGCTTATTGTGCATAGTATTTTTACTGACTATCCTTGAAGTCACTGCCGGAAATGACTTTACCTTAAAGACGGTTGTCATTGATGCCGGGCATGGGGGAAAAGACCCGGGAGCCACCGGTCCCGGCAAAACATTAGAAAAGGAGGTAGCCCTTTCCGTAGCTCTTAAACTCGGAGCAGATATCAAGAAAAACTATCCTGATGTTAACGTGATTTTTACTCGTAAAACTGATGTGTTTATTGAACTGCATGAGCGGGCTGAAATAGCCAATCGCAACAAAGCTGATTTATTTATCTCCATTCACTGCAACTCAGCCACCAACCCACAGGCTTATGGCAGTAGCTGCTATGTACTCGGACTTCATAAAACCGAAGCCAATCTCGATGTGGCCAAGCGAGAGAACGCTGTTATTTTATTAGAGGATAACCGCGATAAGAATTATGAGTTTGACCCCAATACCCCTGAAGGTCATATTATCATGAGTATGAAACAAAATGCCTTTCTCGACCAGAGCATTTCTATAGCGTCAAAAGTAGAAGAGAGTATAGAAAATGGTGCCCGAAGAAAAAGTAGAGGCGTAAAGCAAGCGGGGTTCTATGTACTCTACAAAACTACCATGCCCAGCATTTTGGCTGAAATAGGATTCATTTCTAATCCTGATGAAGAGAAATTTTTGAAATCTAATGCCGGACAAGATAAAATTGCAGATGCCCTGTTCAATGCTTTCAGTGGATACAAGAAGGAGATTGAACAAAGCGAAGGAGAGCAATATGCCTATGAAGAAGCAAAGAAAATACAGAGTGATACCGGTAAAAATGATACGCAGTTGATGGAGGCCGCTAAAAATGTAGTGAGCGAACCCAAAAAAGAAGAAAAGAAACCGGAGATAAAACCGGCACCGGAAACCAAATCTAGCACAGAAACAAAAACGGATACAGATTTTGTAACGCTCGCGAGCGGAAAAAAAATAAAGAAACCTTCGGAGAGCGAAAGCGGTGGCGGAAAAATTGTTGTAGTTGCACCTACTCCTGAACCCTCTAAAACAGAACCAATTCCGGTAGCATCTAAAGAAGAAGTAACAGAAAATAAGGAGGCCGCACCTACTCCTGTAAAAGCAGCACCGGAAAAAAGTAATCAACCACCGGTAAGCGAAAAAACGGAGGTAAAATCAAGTGCTAATAACGGTGTGATTTTTAAGATACAACTCTTTGCTTTGCGAGGAGAGTTGAAAGAGCGCGACAAACTGATAACACTATTCGGAACCATTTCGAGCGAACTATTATCGAACGGTATTACCCGGTATTATGGTGGCAATGTGAAAGATTACAGGGAGGCGACTAAGCTGCTGAACACTGCAAAAAACAATGGCTACACAAGTTCTTTTATAGTTGGTTTCCAAAAAGGAGAGCGACTAAATTCAGAACAGATGAAAGAATACATTCGTTAGCCTTTATCCACTACATTTTTATTTATGGTTCAAAACCATATTTTTGAGAAAACTTACTATTAGTGACAAATCAGGCGAAGGTTGGGATATTTTCCACTATCACAGTTGCCATTTTCATTCTGGGCTTTTACTTCCTTAAAGGGATAGATGTATTCGAAAGAAAGAATTCATACTACGCGGTTTATGACCGGGTGGATGGCCTTTATAAATCAAATGAGGTAGAAATTAACGGGTTTACCGTAGGCCGCGTGGGCGATATGGAGCGCGATCCGGTTACAGGTAAGATTGTTGTTCGCCTGGACTTAAATACGGATCTGAAGGTACCCGACAGCGACAGCACCTCCGCACAACTCTTTTCCACCGACTTTCTCGGCACCAAAAAGATCAAACTTATTTTTGGCACTGCCAACACATACCTGAAAGAAGGCGATACCATTAATACGTATTTCAAGCGCGACCTTACCGAGCAAATTGGCTCACAAATTGACCCTATTATTGGGGATGTAAAAAAGTTGATTCCCACACTTGACAGCACCATTTACTTTATTAAATACGTGATGGATCCGAGCAATCCACGTGGTATTTATACTACGCTGGAGGGCGTGAATGAAGCCATTGCAAAGGTGAATGATATACTGGCTGCCAATGAAGAGAATCTTCAACTCTCGATCAAGCATATTGAAGGGCTCACTGGAAATATCGAGAAGAACAATGCACAGATCACCAACATACTTGGCAACTTCTCTAATCTGTCCGACTCTCTGCAACAAGCCAATCTGAAACAAACAGTTACCAACCTGAACAACACCATTACTGAATTAAATGGAGTAGTGGCCGATATTAACCAAGGCAAGGGAACTTTGGGAAAAATAATAAAGCAGGATGACCTTTATACTGCGATTGATACAGCCGTTGCCAATCTCAATATTTTATTGAAGGATGTGAAACAGCGCCCTTACCGGTACATCAGCATTAATGTACTCGGCAGTAAAAAAGCGGAGAAGCGCAGAGAATTGAAATACAACGAAAGCGGGAAATAAAACCGAATAGGATTGCCTGCACAACAAATTTCACTGTTTGCGTTTAGTTTTTTACATTTTTGCTCACGTGCGCATTTCTCCTGTCAACTCTTTTGCAATTCTACTTTTAAATACGGCTCTCCTCTTTCTGAATTTGCCGTTTGCCTCAGCACAAGAAGAAAAGAAAGAAGTGGAAATTATCAATGCCGATTATTTGAAATTTCAGGAGATAAACGGAAAGAAATACACCCGCTTAGTAGGCAATGTAGAGCTAAAGCAAGACGAAATTTATATGTGGTGCGACAGTGCCAATCTTGACAAAGAGACCAACTCGGTAGATGCTTGGGGGCACATTCATATTCAGCAGGACACCATTCATGCCTATTCCAATGTGCTGCACCATGATGGGAACAAGAAATTTTCTACCCTTACGGGAAACGCGCGCATCACTAACTCAAAGATGATTCTTTATACCGAACAGCTTTTTTACAATGTGAAAAATAAAATCGCTTTCTATCTCGATTGCGGAAAAGTGGTAAAAGACTCTACCGTGATTGACAGCGAAAAAGGATATTACTACAGCAATACCAATGAAGTTTACTTTAATCACGATGTAAATATTAATGACCCGAACTACCGACTCTTTTCCGATACACTGCGCTATAATGTGCAAACCAAGATTTCAACTTTTTACGGCAATACGGAAATCACCAATAAAGACAGCAAAATATATTGCGATAACGGCTGGTATGATAGTGAAAAGGACATTTCATCGTTCGGGAAAAATACGGTGATCAACAATCCTCCACAGCGAATCACCGCAGACAGCTTGTATTACGAGCGATTTCAAGGGTACGGAAAGGCTATCGGAAATTTTACTTGGGCCGACTCCAGTATGGAAACCGAGATACATGGCCAGTATGGCGAATACTACGACAACCGCCAGTATGTGATGGCTACCGATCACCCGTTACTGATTTACAAAATGGATAAGGACTCGCTCTTTCTAACGGCCGACACTCTGAAATCGCTCAACCGATCGGAGAATGACAGTATTAAAAACTTCTTTGCCTACTATCATGCCAGGATGTTTATGAAAGATATGCAGGGAGTATGCGATTCTATGTTCTATTCCTTTGAAGACTCTACTTTTAGAATGTATCACAATCCGGTGGTGTGGAGCAACAATACCCAGATAAGCGGAGACACCATGTATTTGGCAACGAAGAACAATAAGCCCGACAAACTCAGTATTTATCAGACAGGGTTTATTATTTCTCCTTCGGGGAAGAAATATTTCGACCAAATAAAAGGAACGAATATGTTTGGCTATTTCGACAGCACCGGATTAGCGCGCTTAGATGTAGAAGGCAATGCGGAGAGCCTTTACTTTGGGAAAAATGACAAGGATAAATATGTAGGCAACAACAAAGCGTTGAGCACCAATATCTCCCTTTACTTCTCCGACAAGAAAATTAGTCGCATCGTGTTTAAAGAAAAGCCCGAAGCGGTATTTACCCCTATGAAAATGCTGACTGCCGACCAATTTAAACTCAAGGGTTTTAACTGGCAAGTGGATCGAAAACCCCAAAGCCGGGAGAGCTTGTTAGAATATAAATAAAAAAGCCCCGCACCGCAGGGCTTTTCTATTTCTTCCTACAATGATATTAATACCAAAACAGGAGATCAAATTTGTAAACATCGTAGGTGGCCGTGTACTTATTATCACAGGTTCCATCTCCAAAATCAACAATCACAGGAGTGGGGTCGTTATTACTGTGAATGGTTACGATACCACTGGAGAGATACCGACAATTTAACTTCCACAAAATATCTTTAGAGACAGCATCCCAAGGGTTTCCATTAAATCCAACACCGCTACTTACTGCTTGACCAGTGTATTCATCATCCGAAATAATCAAGGTGCTGAAACCGCCTGTTTGAACCGAACTGCGAGTGGCCTCCCAAGTACAGACCTTACCGTCAGGAGTTGTAGCCTTTGCATTGGTAATGGTATCTACAAAGGTGCGAGAGTTAGCATTCGGGCTGGTATTGGCCAATGCGTAATGGCCTTCTAACTTTACCCCATTCACATAGTAGTTAGTGAAAGAAACATCTACATGCGCACCGGGATTGTGTAAGTAATCGGTAAATACCGCAGTCAATACCCCTTTGCGGGTAACTCCGTATTGGTCGGTGCAGCCTACATTTCCAAAATCAACAGTTACAGTTTTGGGGAAAGTAGTGAAATCGTTAGGGCTAAGTGTAACGTTAGCGCAAATAGCATTAATGCCGCCTATCCCTTCATTTTTACCATTTAAACTATTCTCCGCAGCCGCGTCATTCACCGTTTTGTTTACATCCTTAAACAGATTGTCAACGGTAGTGTAAGAGGTGCCGGCATCGGCATCAAAGGTCTTTGGTTTTGGTTTGGTGCAGGCAGAAAAAATTAAACCACTCAACACTACCAGGGCGAAGGAGAAACGAATTTTCTTTTTCATTGGATTGGATTTTGGTTTGTAAATAAAAAAGGAAAATTGTTTCATACCAATGTTTGGGCTTAGTTTATTTGTTAACTAACGGAGAGGCCATTTTTTTAGTATGTGCTCAGAAGGGTTAAAGGGAGAAGGCGGATGAGTTTGCCGGTAACTAAAGTAAAATATCTCAGTGGCTTCCACGGCATGGTTTTATTGCGGTCAATTGCTACTGTGGTTTCCACATTTTCTATACTGGTTGTTACTTGCACGAGGCTGCCTTAAAAATACCCTCCCAACAATATCCGCCTAAAATAATGAGAGATGCTCCTCGCTTGCTCATTAATCTGTAAGGGCTAAAGATTCTGCACCGAATTCTAAATCTACAAATGCGGAAGCCTCCCATCTCTATTATTCATTTCCATGAAGGTTCGTTTTTAAAAAAATATTCTTCCATTTTATGCAATTTCATATACTTTGCGTCTTATTGTTAAACAAAAAAACAACTACCATGAAAAGAATGAAAATCACCACACTGGTTTTAATGCTGGCAGCAGTTGGCTGCTCCTTTAAAACCGCATCGGCACAGTCTGATGCAAACAAAGATGAGGCGAAGAAAGGCGCCAAAGAGATTACCAAGTTTGCCGCCAACAAAATACTGGGCGACAACGATCTCAGTTTTATTGACATGCTTTCTGTAAAAGATGCTACCATGAGCCGGGGCAAAGGAGAAGCCAAAAAAGAAGTAACCTTGAAAGGCAAAACCTTTACAGCCGGAGAAAAACTTAGTGAGGAAGATGCGGCCATCATTAACAAAGCCATAGCCGAGTATAACAAAACTAACAAACCCACAAAAGCAGAAGGTAAATCGCGCGGATCGGCCGATTGTTACTATTACTGCTACTACGATTACTATGGCAACTATGTTTGCTATTGGTATTGCGACTAAGATTTTCTTTGGGTATAATTTCAAGCGCCATCTCTATTCGGGGTGGCGTTTGTGTTTTATCCATCTTCCACCAAGCGGCCAACCGGTAATCTTGGAATACGGTCTTTGTTTATATTTGACCGTTCATGAAAAAAACGCTTGCGGCCTTTCTGCTTATTTTCGCTTCTATCAGTCTGTATTCGCAAGGAGGAATGACGGTGAAGCAATACAACTTCACTTCATTTCATACAGATCGAAAATTTATCCCTGAAATATTAGAACAAAAGTCAACTTCGCAAGGCAAGGAACACCCTGAATACGGCATTTTACCCTACAATGCTCAATGCACCAATTGTGTGGAGTTAGTCGCTAAACGGAGCGCTGACTCACGACAGTTTTTTAATCCTTACCAACCCAATCATACTTATTCACAGAAATCATTTTTTCCGTTGCACTATCGCAAAAGTGAAAAGGATGTATGGCGCACGATTGATTTTCGTCTTCGACCTGATGAAAAAAATGCCGGCATATATAAAGCCCTAAATCAACCCGTGCCCACCGAATGTAACCTCCAGCGCAAAACCACTTCTTTATTCACCAACGGGTTTCAGTTTGAATTTAACCACCGGCTTTCGATGTATTTTTTTGATGATAATGATGCCTATACTAAAACAGAGGAAGGAAATTATACCGACTACACCATCGGAGAGGAAGGGCTTTATGTAAAGAACATTTGGAAAGGGATAGACTTAGAGGAGATATTTAATGTGGGAGAAGTGGAAGCAAATTATGTAATCCGTTCTCCGCTCGACCTTCCCATCCGTAAGGGCTGGATGGTTATTGAAGATCACTTCACGTTGCCTGAAGGATACTCCATCCATGAATCAAAGAAAGGCGAACGCATAGATGGGAAATATTACCGTGGTGACTATATCATTCGAAACAATCGAGGAGAAGATATTATCAATTACGAGAAGCCGGTGTATCTGGATGCCAAAGCCTATGGCGAACACGGGCAGTATGAATTGTTGAAAGCCGGGGATGATTATACTTTAAAGATGTTGATACCGGTGGAATGGCTCAGTCGCAAAGACCAGACGTACCCTCTTACGATAGACCCTATTGTGTCCGGGGCGCAAAAGTTAGGTGACTTCCGCTTAGCGGGGCCTTCGGCAGGAATGGCTTTTACCACGATGGCTTTGGGCAGTTGTGATTATTTTCTGACCGATACCGTGCCGGGCATGAGCCAATTGACCAATGCTTATGTAGATTTGGAATATCAACTCACCTACGATAACGCTTGTGGCACTCCTCCCCTGCCACCGCCTTTCTGCACCTTTAGTCAGGTAACGATGGAAGTGCTTTGCGATACCTGCCATACTTCCACCGGATTATTGGCTTGCAATCCGGCTCTCCCTCCTTACACCGGTACTTGCACTACGGATCCTAACTTGGTTCCC
This sequence comes from Sphingobacteriales bacterium, assembly GCA_018262795.1. Taxonomy (GTDB): domain Bacteria; phylum Bacteroidota; class Bacteroidia; order Chitinophagales; family LD1; genus Bog-950. Next base: position 319,577 of record JADFDM010000002.1, read on the forward strand.
GGAGCAGGGCCATTGCTCATCAATAATTTCACCCCTAACTACATGAGTTGCTTGCCTCCACAGTGTCCTGATTATGCTTTAGACTTTACGCTTAAAAACAGAGATTCCATTTGTGGGGATGTATGTGGCTTTCTTTGTGCGCGGGGCAATATGTGGCGGATGACCATAGAAGCCTGCACCGTAGAAGGAACCATTTCACAAGACAAAACACAAGTATGTGCCGGAGAGCCGGTCACTTTCACCGCTCACCCCAATTGCGGAGTGCCGCCTTACCATTACTATTGGACGCAAGATGGTGGAAACACTTATGATACCATCTACGGCACCCCTGATTATGTTATCCATCCACAAGCCGATGTAACGGTGGGCTGCTATATAGCTGACACCTGCGAAAATCTGGCACAAGCGAATGACTTAGATGTAGATGTAATTGCCTCCCCGCCTGCCGATGCCGGCCCCGACCATTATTTATGCGAAGGGGGCTCCGTGCAGATAGGCGGTAGCCCATCGAGTTCAGGAGGAGCCAACATTCAATGGACCGGAGAGAATGCGACTGTTCAAAGTTGGCTGAGTGCTGCCAATATTTCAAATCCGGCAGTGGTGGTTCCTGCCGGACTGGTAGATACTGTCTATTATGTATTACGAGCTTCTGACTTGAGTTGCTTTAGAACAGACACGGTACAAATTTACTCGCAGGCAAATCCCACCGCTACTATTGACAGCAGTGGTTCTACCAGAGTTTGTGTGAACCAATCGGTAACGCTTTTTGTGGATAGCCCATTCGTCACTTATCAATGGAATACGGGAAGCACTGCTGCTTCCATCACGGTTAGTCAACCGGGACTGTACTATGCAGTGGTGACGGATCAGAATGGCTGCATAGACACCACCAACAGCATTACAGTGAGTAATATCACGCCTCCCGTTGTACACGTATTTCCCGATACCTTGATCTTTTTCGGTGACAGCGTTACTTTATACTCCGACTATAACTTAGGTTCCGTTTCAGTTGATTCTTTCGCTTGGTATCCGCTGGTAAAAATCTCCTGCACCAATTGCCCCTCGCCTGTAGTTTCTCCCGAAAGTGATCAATACTACGGACTTACAGTGTACACCGGAGGTTGCTCGGTATCTGACTCCGCATTGATACGAGTTATACTTCCCAACAACTTTTACATCCCAAATGCCTTTACCCCTAACGGAGATGGTAACAACGATGATTTTTATGTGCTTTCGCAGAGTGGGGTGCGCGTGCTGCTATTTCAAGTATTTAACCGCATTGGCGAAAAGGTGCATGAAGGCAACTATGCGTGGAACGGCACTTACAAAGGGAAACCGGCACCTCCGGGAGTGTATGTTTATATCTTCAAACTTGGACTTTATGGCGATGACCGCAGCGTGTTTAGAAAAGGAAGTGTGACGGTGATTCGGTAGAAAAAAAATATTTGGCGGCTGAAATAATTGGTATTTCTTTGTGTCCTCTGATTCGCGAAGTAATTTTACATCACAAAATTAAAACAACACTTTATGTCGAAATTCACTATTGAACAAATGATGACCCAATCAGTGGTAGTAGCAAATACTTCCCACACTTTTTCTCAAGTAATTGAGCTTTTCTCCAACTTCCCTATCCGTCACTTGCCGGTAGTGGACGAAAACAATAAGTTGATTGGTATTATCAGTTCAAACGACATTTTTAAATTGTTTGAAAACCCAAAGTTCAAGGGCAAAGTAATTGATATGGAGCAGTTGAATAAAGCTATTCTTCTAACTGATCTAATGACTGTGGATCCGATTACTGTTTCTCCTGATGAAGATGTGTTTGATGTAGCTGAGATATTCAGGCTAAGAAAATTCCAAGCCTTGCCGGTAGTAAATAGTACCGGGGATTTAGTAGGTATCGTTTCGGTGAAAGATATGTTGGACTATTTTGTAGAAAAGGCAGAAGGTATTAACTAATAGAAGTTCATCCATAAACTAAAAACGCGCTCAGATTTCCGGGCGCGTTTTTAGTTTATGCAATTTCCAATGTTTATTCTTCAAAGCCTTCGGCAAAATCGTTAGGAGGCGTTACGGCTGAAGCGCCAGGACTTGTCTCCTCTACTTTACGATTTACTTTTGCTTCGAGACTCATAGTTGCATGAGGCACTACGCGCAATCGCTCCTTGGGAATCAATCGTCCGGTAACTCTACAAATACCATAAGTTTTGTTCTCGACTCTTATTAACGCTAATTCGAGGTTTCGGATATACTGGTGCTGGCGGCTGATTTGATTCATCAGATACTCCATTTCTGAAGAGTCTGTGCCCTCTTCCATATTCCATGCCTTATTACCCGCCTGACTATCGGTATGGTTATCTAAGGCTTCCTTTAAGTTTTTCAACTCTTCACGAGCTGTAGTTAATTTGCCTTCAATGAGGTCTTTAAATTCTTTCAAATCTTCATCGCTGTAGCGCATCTTTGGTACATTTATTTCTCTTGGCAATTTCGCCCCGTTTTCTGGCTTCGTCACCGGCTCTGGCTTTACAACAACGGTCTTTACTGATTTTTTCTTCTTTTCAGTTTTTACAGGACTGATGGGTTTAGCTTCAATTGCCGGCTTCACCTGTTTTACTATTTTCTTTTGAATTGGTTTCGGTTGAACGAAACTCTTTTTTGCAGACTTCTTAACAAGCGGTTTTGCAGTCTTCTTAGCGACTACTTTCCCCTGTTTATTCACGACCGGCTTTGCCGCCTTCTTCGCCACTTGCTTCACCGTCTTTTTCACTACCGGTTTTACCGCCTTCTTTACAATTGGCTTTGCCTTCTTTACCGGCTGAATACTCTTCTTTGCTTTAACAGCAGTAGCCTTCTTAATGGGCTTCACCACTTTCTTTACTTTAACGGGTGTTCCCTTTTTTAGAGGTTTAATAACCTTTTTCGATTTGGCCGGCAACGCCTTCTTGGCAACTTTAGTTACCTTCTTGCCTTTGACCGGAGTCGCTTTCTTCACCGGCTTCACCACTTTTTTAGCCTTTACAGAGCTGGCCTTTTTAACGGGTTTAGCAGTTTTTTTTGCTGCTTTAGGAGTCCCTTTTTTAGCGACCGTTTTACTCTTGGATTTAGCTACAGGCTTGGCTTTTGCCTTCTTCGTATCTTTTCCCATTTCGAAAATTTTAGCCGCGAATTTAACTAAATTCTTAATTGGTGTCATAGTTCTTAAAATAAGGTGCAAAAATAGAAAAGCAAAGCAAAGGTGAAGTGGAAAGATAGACTGTGGGAAAACATTGTTTGTTGTTTACCGATTGAAAACGATTTTTACCTGAAACTAAATAGCTTGACTACCGAAAATTTTCATCAGCATATACTCTCGTTTAAATTAGCGGAAAACAGCGCCCCAACCCTACAAGAATATTTTGAGTATGAAGGCAGTCGCTATCCTGTTTTTATGAATGAATTTTGGACCTCAAAACAGCGTCAGGCAAATTCGCTGCACGAGGTTTCGTACCGCGCTTGTTTCAAACCGCAACTACCGGGTTTCTTTATTCAACTTTTTACTAAACAGGGCGATTGGGTGTACGACCCTTTTAATGGAAGAGGAACGACAAACGTAGAAGCCGCATTAATGGGTAGAAATGTAATAGCCAATGATGCAAACCCTTTAAGCCTGTTGCTCACTTCTCCGCGAATTCACCTTCCAACAATGGAGGAGATAAAAATACGGTTAGAGGCGATTGATTTAACAGGGGAGCAAAAGGCCGATATTGACCTTTCGATGTTTTACCATCCAAACACGGAGAAGGAAATAGTGGCGCTAAAAACTTACCTTCAGAATAACAGCCAAAGCGACCGCGTGGACAATTGGATTCAAATGGTGGCCACCAATCGCCTCACAGGTCATTCCAAAGGTTTTTTCTCCGTTTATACCCTGCCTCCCAATCAGGCGGTGACGGCCGAAAGGCAGAAAAAAATAAACCAATCGCGAAACCAAAACCCAGAATACCGAAACGTGAAGGAGCTGATTCTAAGAAAATCAAAACAGTTGTTGAGCGGAATAGATAATACAATGCGAGAAACACTTCGATCTGTTCAGTCGGTAACGTTGAATGGAGATGCTTCTTCTACCGCAGCGATAAAAAATAATACCGTGGCACTCACGGTCACTTCTCCCCCATTTTTAGACGTGGTGCAATATGCCTCTGACAACTGGCTGCGCTGCTGGTTCAACGGTATTGATGTGAAGGCAGTGGAGAAGAAAATAACCATGAGTAAAACCGTGGTGGAATGGAGCCAAAAAATGCAGCAAGTATTTAATGAGTTGTACCGCATTACCATCCATGGAGGCGTGGTAGCTTTTGAAGTGGGAGAAGTGCGAAACGGGAAAGTGAAATTGGACGAAACAGTAGTGCCACTTGGGTTAAAGGCGGGCTTTCAATGCAAGGGAATTATCATCAACCAACAATCATTTACTAAGACCTCCAACATTTGGGGGGTGAAGAACAATAACTTCGGCACCAATTCTAATCGCATTGTTGTGTTCCAAAAGAATTAGAGTCGTATTGATGCCAAAAGGTATGACATTATTTCCTTGGCATAGTGATTGACAATAAGGAGTTTCCTCATTTGAAATAAATCATAGAACCAGATGGATATAAAAGATTTTTTATCGCAGCCAATCAGTGACGAAGAAGTAGAGTTTTTGCCTATACTACCCGAAGAAGAGGGGGCAGATGGTAAAAAATTAGAGATACCCAACATTCTCCCCTTACTTCCCTTGCGCAACACTATTTTGTTTCCCGGTGTGGTGATTCCTATTACCATAGGGCGCGACAAAAGTATTATAGCTGTCAAAGAGGCTTATAAAACCAATAAATTAATCGGGGTGGTCGGTCAAACTGACGGAAGTGTAGAAGACCCTGAATTTGATGATTTATATAAGATAGGTACCGTAGCCAACATTATGCGGCTGATTAAAATGCCCGATGGTTCTACAACCGCCATTATACAAGGGCGCACTCGATTTGTGACCAATGCACTGGTGCAGAGCGAGCCTTATGTGAAAGCTGAAATAAGTTTACTGCACGATACCATTCCGGTAGAAGACAAAACTTTTGATGCTACCATTTTAAGTATTAAAGACCTCGCGGCTGAAATCATTAAACTGAATCCGCAAATACCAAGTGAAGCTGCGATTGTGCTTCGCAACATTGCCAGCCCGGTTATTCTCATCCATTTTATTTCATCGAACCTCAACATTTCTACTACCGATAAGCAGAAACTGCTTGAGATATCTGACATGAAAAAACGGGTGCAGTCGGTACTCGAATTGCTCAACCAAGAACTGCAAATGCTACGGATGAAAAGCGACATCCAAAATAAAGTAAAGCAGGATATTGATAAGCAGCAACGAGATTATTTTCTGTCACAGCAACTCAAAACTATTCAAGATGAGTTGGGCATGAACGGTGCCGATAAAGACATACAGCGACTGAAGGATAAAATGAGTAAACTCACTCTGCCCGCAAAAGCCAAAGAGCAGGTAGATAAGGAACTGGAAAAGTTGCAGCGCATGAATCCTGCGGCAGCCGAATATAGTGTGGTACTCAATTACGTAGATTTGATTCTCGACCTGCCGTGGGGCATCTATACAAAAGACGATTTCAATCTGAAGAAAGCAACCCAAGTACTTGACAATGATCATTTTGGTTTGGATAAAGTAAAAGAACGCATTCTCGAATACCTCGCGGTGCTAAAATTGAAAGGCGATTTAAAATCACCCATCCTCTGTTTGGTAGGGCCTCCGGGAGTTGGTAAAACTTCATTGGGTCAAAGCATCGCCAAAGCGCTCGGAAGAAAATATGTGCGTATTGCACTCGGTGGTCTGCACGATGAGGCGGAAATACGCGGTCACCGCAAAACTTATATTGGGGCCATGCCGGGTCGCATTATGCAGAGCCTGAAAAAAGCTAAAAGTTCTAACCCGGTGTTTATTCTCGATGAGGTAGATAAGGTAGGAGCTGATTACAAAGGCGACCCATCTTCTGCCCTATTAGAAGTATTGGATCCGGAGCAGAATCACGCTTTCTACGATAACTATTTAGAGTTGGAATATGATTTGAGCAAAGTGCTGTTTATTGCCACCGCCAATTCCTTACAAAGCATTCAGCCCGCTTTGCGCGACCGGATGGAGATTATTCCTATTGAAGGATATTCTATTGAGGAGAAATTGCAGATAGCCAAAAAGCATTTACTGCCAAAGCAAGTGAGCAATCATGGCCTTAAACCCAAGCAGGTGCAGTTGAGCGACAAAGTGCTGGAGCGCTTGATTGAGGAATACACGAAAGAAAGCGGAGTGCGCGAACTCGATCGGCAGTTGGCTTCTGTGATGCGCAACACCGCTAAGAAAGTAGCGCTCGGAAACAAATACAACCCGAATATTAAAGAGGAAGATTTGAGCAAAATTCTCGGCCCCGAAAAGTTTGATAAGAGCATTTACACCGAAGAAAATATTCCCGGAGTGGCAGTGGGTTTGGCTTGGACTCCCGTAGGTGGCGACATTCTATTTATAGAAGCATCACTCAGCAAAGGAAACGGAGCCGTGACCCTGACCGGAAACCTCGGTGATGTGATGAAAGAAAGCGCTACCACAGCTATCACTTATCTGAAAGCAAACGCTGCTAAGTTGGGGATTGACCTTGATATTTTCAGCAAGGTAAATATTCACCTGCACTTTCCCGAAGGCGCTGTGCCTAAGGATGGGCCGAGTGCCGGCATTACCATTTTAAGCGCCTTGGCTTCTCTTTTTCTACAACGCAAAGTGAAACCTTACTTAGCCATGACTGGTGAAATAACTCTGCGCGGCAAAGTGATGCCGGTGGGTGGCATTAAGGAGAAAATACTGGCCGCCAAGCGAGCCGGGATTAAGGACATTATCATGTGCCAAAAGAACAGCAAAGATGTGGAGCAGATAAACCCTGACTACATTAAGAATATCCGCTTCCACTATGTAAAGAATATGCTGGAAGTGGTAGAATTAGCCTTGCAGAAAACAAAGGTGAAAAACGGAATAGATTTTTCGTTGTTTGAGAAGAAGGAAGAAACAAAATCGTAGCCTACGGTTTAAACTGTGGGCTATCATGATTCACGATTTTTCAAATGGATTTATCCAAATTGTTACCGGCAGAAACCTCCCCTGACGGAGTATTTACCCGAGCTATGAAAAATTACCTGTAAGAAAGCTACCACGAACAGTGAAAAGGAATCATTATCTGTAAGAAAGCTATCACGAGGAGCGGATTCTCAACAATCACTTAGGGAAAAGCTATCACTATCAACGAAAAGGCATCACAATGTATGAGAAAGAAATAATTGACAGGCGAAATCCGAAATACGGCAGTCTGATGCGGAAAAATGATTGGAGAATACTTTTGTAGGATAAAAAAGAGCAGTACCCGATAAAAGTAAATTTTAGCTAATTGCCCTTATTTCTTTTTAAAATCTCCGTTCTTCCATGCGCGAATAAATTCTGCCCAAGCTAAAGGATTAAAGATGTTTTGAGAGGGCGCTTGCTTGTAGTAATAGGTATTAGCCGAGTTATTGCGCATATAGTTTTGACCGGCTTCTTTCCCATCCGGTTCTAGTTTTTCACCCAGTTCTGCCAAGCGTTCGCGCTCCATGTTGTGTTTGGCGCGTTCTAAATCATCATCCGGCAAATGCAAGTCGAGGAAAGCCTGGCGAAAACCTTCGCGGTCGCCCCACGGATAAATAATGGTTTCGCGGAGATAGATATCCGTTTTAGTCATTAGTTGTATCACCGAATATTTATCGGTGGTGAGTCCGGTGGGGATCACATACACCGATGGGCGAAATCCGATGGAAGTAAAGTAAAGAGTATCGCCCTCTACGGCAGCAAAAGAGAAAAAGCCATCGGGGCCGGCAGTAGCCACTCGTCCTCGATTTAAAATAGTAATGTGTGCAAATGGCACTCCCATCAAACTGTCGGCAGTCAGCGCATACCCCGAAAATTGAATCACTTTAGGGTTCTTCACCTGAGCTGAAAGAAACACTGCAGGTAGTAACAAAAATAAAAACAGTAATTTTTTCATGCAATAAAATATTATTGACTAAGTCATTTCCCTTTAAAAATTGTGCCGACTATTACGAACACAAAAAAAATTAACAAGCCTTAGGCCATTGCTTCAATCAGATCAAACTCGGTAATGATATGCCACTTAGCGGCATTATCTTTTACCAGCACTGCAGTATTCTCTTTCGAAATCAGTTTTGAAATATCTTTAGCGGTAGAGGTAAGTGCCACCACCGGAAAAGGCTTGCTCATCATCTTCCCCACTTCTTCATTTCGGTTTTCCGAATTTTCTACCAACAGCTTTAAGATACTATGCTCAGTAATACTGCCGATAGCTTCTCCGTTTTCGACTACCGGAAGCTGCGTAATATGCATCTCCTTCATTTTTGCAAAGGCCACGGCAACGGTGTCCTTAGACCCTGCTACTACTAATTCTCTTAACTTTTTGCGATCAATGATAGTTTTGGCATTGGCCGGTTCATTGGTTAAGAATCCTCTTTCGCGCATCCATTCGTCATTGTAGATTTTAGCAATGTAACGGCTGCCGTGGTCGTGCAGAATAATTACAACCACACTGTTTTTATCGAACTTATCTTTTAACTGCACTAAACCCTGCATCACCGTTCCGGCACTGTAACCGCAAAAGAGCCCTTCTTCACGAGCCAACCTACGCGCCATCACCGCCCCATCTTTATCCGTTACCTGCTCTATATGGTCTATGTAACTCATATCATAGTTAGCCGGCACAAAGTCCTCCCCTATTCCTTCTGCCACGTAAGGGTGCACTTCATTCATATCCAATTCACCGGTATCGTGAAACTTTTTGAGCAGCGAGCCATAGGCATCAATGCCAAAAACTTTTATGTCGGGGTTCTGCTCTTTGAGATACATGGCCGCACCCATTACAGTTCCGCCCGTACCAATGGTAGTCACGTAATGAGTCACTTTCCCTTCAGTTTGTTCCCATATTTCAGGGCCGGTAGTTTCATAGTGAGCGGCTCTGTTGCTCAAGTTATCATACTGATTCATGTGAATAGCGTTAGGAATTTCCTGAGCCAAGCGTTTTGCCACCGAATAATACGAGGCCGGATCATCCGGCTCTACGTTGGTGGGGCACACAATCACCTCGGCACCCAATGCCCGCAGTATATCCAATTTTTGCTTCGATTGCTTTTCGGTAGTAGTGAAAATACATTTGTAGCCGCGCACCACCGAAACCAGCGCCAGCCCCATGCCGGTATTTCCTGACGTGCATTCTATAATTGTTCCACCGGGTTTTAAGCGCCCGGCCTTCTCGGCATCATCAATCATCTTAATACCAATACGGTCTTTGATGGAATTGCCGGGATTAAAGTATTCCACCTTTGCCAAAAACAATCCGGGAATATCTTTGGTGATACAATTTAGTTTCACCAAAGGGGTGTGGCCAATGGTCTCAACAATATTATCGTAGTATTTCATAGAGCAAAGTTTATAAATCTTCGCCAATTGCCTTTTCCAGTTTCTCCACAAAGATTAAAGTGGCCGGGCAATACAACATGTTATTCGTGTAAGTTTTCTCAGCCGCCTGATACCGTATATCTCTGCGATAAAAGTGAGGGAAGCCGGCACAATCCTCCGGGCGAACTGCATAAATAGAGCATTTGTTATCCTTTCCTAAGAACTGACAAGGAGTGCTTCGATTCGTGATATCCCCATCGCGTCTTTTCTCCAAATATTTGTCGAAATACTCCTGATAGGTCATGTTCAAATGTTTTGCAATCCGGTTAATATCCTTTCGAGTATAGGTAGGAGTCATTGTTTTGCAACAGTTGCCGCAGTCCAAGCATTGAATTTCCTTCCAAGTTTCCGTTTCTGCTTGTTTGGCTATTTTAAGTATGCCCTTCTTTTCGGATTTCCCGAAGGCCCTTAAAAATTTGGCAAGTCCCTTTTTCTTTCGCCCTACCGTGCGGTTGAATTTCTTAATGTCTATCTGGCTCATATAAAATTGAATGGGTCGAAAATAGGTAATTGTTGCAGGGAGCGAAGGAATGAATTGAGTTTTATCATATCGTTTAGTGAGTGTCCTTACTTGTTGTGCTCAATTAATCAGTATCTTTGGACACCGAAATAGATACATAAACAGCAAAATAGGGTTATGAGCAAAAAGATTTTAGCCGCCTTTGACGGAACCAAATATTCAGAAGGAGCTTCGAAATATGCTATTGAAATAGCAAAGGCTACCGACTCCCTTTTAATAGGAGTGTTTATTCAAGACATGCGCTATCTGAACTTCACGTACGCTTACGCTTGGGATCAACCTTTTATTGATTTTAGCTCTATTGAAACCTCACAAAATGAAGAAAAAGAGAAGATTGATTTAAACATTCAACTTTTTCACCGCGCCTGCAATGAGCAAGGAGTGAAACACAAGGTGCATTTAGATAAAGGCGTACCGCTTCAGGAACTATTGCGAGAAACAATTTTTGCTGATTTGATCATTATTGATTCGCATACCAGTTTCTTTTCCATGGGCGATACTGAGCCAAATCCGTTTTTGAAGGATCTATTAGTGGATTCATTTTGTCCGGTGTTGATTGTGCCTCATCAATACACCTTCTTTGACAACATTGTGATTTGCTATGATGGGTCTCCGTCCAGCGTATATGCTTCAAAGATGTTCAGCTATCTGTTTTCTGAGTTCAGAGATTTGAATGCAACGGTAGTAAGTATCAACGAAAATTCAGGCAATCATTTAAAAGAAGGCTGGAACTTTAAAGACCTGTTGCATATACATTACAACAACACCGACTTTAAGATACTGCAAGGGAATAAGGAAGAAGATTTGATTAAGTACTTACAAGAAGGAGCAAAAAATAGTATAGTGATAATGGGGGCTTATGGCCGAAACGCCTTATCGCGTTTGTTTCACCAAAGCTTGAGTAACCGGGTGATTAAGGAGTTAAACACTCCCGTATTTATCACGCATCATTGAGCAGCGTGCATTTGAGTTGATAAACAGTAAAGAAAGGCAGAAAAGAAATTCAATAACATTTACAAAATCAATAAAACACAAACATGAAAAGTTCATTAAACACCCTACACCATCAGAATAACGACTGGCTGCGCGTACTGGAATTTTACAAAGAAGAATTGTCTATTCTCACCTCTCGCTTAGAAGAAGTAGCGAGCAAGAACACGGGCAAGGAAATACTAGAGCAAGTAGAGCATTTTCAAAATAAGTTTGTCATACTTCGCGAACAATTAGATGTATTGAAACATGACATTAACACGCGAAATGAAGAAGTGACAGAGTTAGCAAAAACTCGCCCTGAGCACATTGATGAAAAGTTTACCAGTGTAAATGACCGTCTTTTAAACAGGGTAAAAGATTTCTTACACAGTATTGCCGACACACGCTATGAGTTCAATAATTTTTTGGTCAAAGTAATGTGAGCAAGGCTTCATTTAGAAATAGGATTGCCTTAACTAAGGCAATCCTATTTCTATTTTACAGCGCCACTGTGCTAGTTCAAAATCTTTTCGAGTGCTGCTTTCTCCCAATCTTTCCACGGAGTCAATTCAAAAATTGTATTTGCCGTTTCTTTGTTTTGGGGCTTTGCTATAAGCGATTTAATAGCCTGTACTGCGGGACCATTCAATCGGTTGTTGGTGTATAAGGCAGCATTAAACAGGTTTCGAAGAACTTCCTCATTACAAAAATCTAAGCGATCAATAGCTTGAATAGCCTTTACTCTTGTGCGGAATTCATAACGGTTAGAAGTATAGCCGATGAGTTCGCGCAATAAGGTGGAATCTATTTCTTTTTTAATTGTCAGCTCCAAATAGGCAATGCGAACATTACAGTTAATTCCAAGCAGCCCTTTAACCCGATTCAGATATTCCGCAGATTTGTTTGGATACAGTTTGCACAACTTCCGCAAAGTTATTTCAATGGTATAATAAGAAGTATCCGAAAGCAAGGCTTCTACATCCGGCAAAATTTCGTTCGGAAAATCTTGTAATTTCTCAACTACGGCTCTCCTAATCAAAAAGTCTTTATCGTGCAAAGCCTTCCGAAAAAGTTGAATCGCTTCAGGGCTTCTATCCTCTGCCAACTGGCGAATAATTTCTATTTGATTCCGTCTAAAATCACCCTTCTGAAAGCGAGTAATCAGGAAATCCTTTTTCACATCCATATCAAAACTACCCATAGCGGTAAGTGCATCGTAGCGATCAATCATGTGGGCGGCATCGCTTGCCTGCGCTTTCAGTTCTTCCAAACTTTTATTGAAGGTAACCGTTTTAAGCACGTTTGATGCGGGATCAAAAAGCGCATAGGCAATTTCCTTGTCGGCCTTAGCATGTACATACACTGTATCATATTCGTGGCTGAGCCATTCCTTTCGAATAGATTTTGAACCATCTTTGAAGTGCACCTCAAATACAATCGGCATTTTAAAATAACTTTCAAGTTCATCTACTTTCTGTGTTTGCCGAATATAAAAGGCCACTCGATCAGACTGTTTTTCATCCGTCACTTGGTAATTAGGAACGCCCGCGCGGAAAACCCACTGATCGAAAAACCAATCGAGATTCACGCCTGCGGTCTCCATAAAGGCCATCATAAAGTCATGGTTCGTCACATTACTGTAAGCATGTTTCTTCAGGTAATTAGTGATGCACTTGCGATAGACAGAATCACCTACCACATAGCGAATCATATCAATCACAAAACTCCCTTTGGGATAATGCCGGGCACTTCCGCCATGAGAATGTGCCACCGGAAAGCGATCGCGGGCATCGGCACGTATCGCATTATCCGCCTCATCTCTCTTCACTGATTCATAATAAGCCTCTCCATTTATCTTCCGCATAAACTGCTTGGAATAATAGGTGGCAAAACTTTCGTGCAGCCAATGATGATGGGCACTGTATTCCGTCATGTAATCGCCAAACCATTGGTGGGTTAGTTCATGGGCATTCGTACCGGTGTAACCATATTCAATGGAAGTGCGCTCATCGGTTTGATAAAAATCGCCATATACCGTTGCCGTAGTATTTTCCATAGCTCCGTACATAAAATCCTGCACCGGTACATTGGCGTAAGTTGACCACGGGTATTTTACCTGAAACTCGTTCGTCATAAAATCCATCATCTCAGCGCTGTAACGGTAGGTTGGCACCACCACCTCCGGGCGATCATTGTAGTAATATTGGCGGGAAGTGACCCCGTTCTTACTTTTATAATCCTTGTGCGCATACTTATCAATAGCGATCATCACCAAATACGAAACCATGGGATGATTCATTGCATAATGCCAGGTAAAAGTGCCATCTGCATTTAGTTTTTTCGACTTCAACTCACCATTAGAAATAACCGTGTAAGCTGAATCGAAAGTGATGATGGTCTCCGTTATCATCTTGTCACTCACATCATCATAGCAGGGAAACCAATAGCGGTTATCTACTCCCTGCCCCTGTGTCCAAATTTGATGGCGAGTGTAGTATGGGTTATCCGTAGTGTCCGGTTCCTTCACATTCCAGCCGATAAAATACATACCCTTGCGAGGAGTAGCTTCATAAGTAATATCCAATTTGTAGCTTCTGTTCCAGTTAAGAGCAAAAGGAAAGCGAATGGTGAGGCCGGCACTGTCAGTGTCAAATCGGGTTTCCTTCCCGTCTAACAATACTTTTTGGATATGGATGCCGGGCGCATCTAAAAACAAGGTATCTGTGATGTATTGAATGGGGTGGAAGTCATATTGCACACGCCCGATTATCTTCCCAAGTTCCGGTTTTAGTTTTACATTAAGCAACATTTTAGTAAAGTCCACATTGTGCTCTCTGATTCTCCCGTCCACATCGCGGAGATAACAAATAGTCGAATCTTGGGCAGCCACTGCTGAAACCAACAGGCAATAAATGCCTATTATGATATACTTTTTCATCGCGTTAAGGTATTAAGAAAGTGTAAAGAAATTCTATTTCACAATAGAAGACAAATCGAAATCAACGTGCGATCAGTGAAAAAACATCAGCTTCACGCCAAAATAAATTAGGATAATGCCGGATGCCTTGCCGAGTAGTCCAAGTATTTTATCATTGATATGAGGCTTTAACAGCGAAGCCGAATATCCCTTTGTGAAGTCAGTAGTAAATACAACCGTAAGTGCCGAGAAGAAATGTGTGAGTACTAATGAAGTGCTATTGCCGTAGTGCTGCACCGCTACCATAATAGCTCCAAACCAAAAAAAGAAAACATTCGGATTGGTGCTATTAATCAAAAATCCGCGCACAAATATTTTCATCAGATTCTTTCTATTTATTTCCTCTTTAGGTTTTTCTTTTGGCTTTCTAAAAAGATTGAGAAGACCTATAGAAGTGAGCACCAGCCCCCCGATGATGTATAGATAATCCAAATGTGTGGTGGAAGAAATCAGCGTTCCTGCAACAAAGTAGATTAGAAGCACCGTAAATAAATCGCTGATAAAAGTGCCAAAGGCCAAATACGCAACCGCTCTGATGCTGCTGTTAATCCCTAAATCAATCAGCATAAAAAAAATAGGCCCCATAAAAGTACTGAGAACAAGGCCGGTAAGAATGCCCTGCACAATGGCTTCTTTCATGGGTTACTTCACAGAGTAAATATTATCTAAGAAATCAAGCACAATCTCTTCCAAATCTTGAGTACCTGATAAAGCCCCCATCATTCCATACATCGCAGCTTTGTTCTCATTCTCTATACTATCGCCACTGCCTTTCTGCAACTTCGCAATAGTTCCGGCAGGGAGAATTTTACTGAGTCCTTTTACGGTTGCGGCCTGTACTTTACTGCTCAAATGAGCCATCTTTTTATGGCGCACTACTTCTACCGCTTCGCGCAAGTCGTTGATAAATTCATCCGTAATGTTTCGGTGTATATAATTCACCGTTAAGTGAAGTGTGGGGGGCAACTGTTGGCGCTCAAAATGCCAGCCTCTTTTATTGAGTTCATCGGCCAAAGCATATATATCTAACTTGTTAGACGTGAATGCAATCAAGCTCATATCGGGCTTCCCCACAATTTCAAGCCCATCTATTGTTTCGATTCCCGATTGAATGGCCCGAGTAGCTTTCATGGTAGCTTCTGCCATTTCTAAATATCCTTCGCGACCAATTCCCTTTAAAGCAGCCCAAGCTCCGGCTATGCAACTGCCCGCACGGGTTCCCATCATAGTAGGCGAACCGTAAATACCGCCATGCCACTTAGTGTAAAGCGAGAACTGAAATTTTCGGAGAGCCGCCTCTTTATAAAGTATAACGGAAGCTCCCTTAGAAGAATAACCATACTTGTGTATATCAGCAGAAATAGAGGTAACTCCATCTACTTCAAAATCGAAGGAAGGAATAGCATAGCCAAGTTCCTTAATAAAGGGAAGCATAAAGCCACCAATGCAGGCATCTACATGAAAAAGAAGATTCTTCTCCCGCGCTATGACTGCTATTTCCGAAATGGGGTCCATCACCCCATAAGGGTAGGATGGGGCACTGGCCACCAACATAATCGTATCCTTATTCACCGCCTCTCTCAATGCTTTCACATCGGCTTTCCCATCTGCACCGGTTTGGGTCACTGTAAAATCTACATCGAAATAGTGGAAGGCTTTCATAAAGGCGGGATGCACCGACTCCGGCAGCACCACATTTGGCTTTTTTACCTGTGGCCTATTTTTGCGCGCCCAATCACGAGCGGTCTTTATCGCCAATAAAATACTTTCGGTTCCCCCGGTGGTGATATTGCCTCGCGTATTTTCATCTCCGTGAAACAGATCGGCACACATACTCACCGTTTCGGCTTCAATTTCAGCAAGGCTGGGGGTAGCCGTTGGGTTCAAGGCATTTTCAGTATAAAACTGATCGTAAATCGCCTTAATCTTCTCTTCGCGTTCCTCTCCGGGATAATACACTAAGCAGAAAGCTCTGCCTTTGCGCCAGTCAATATCTTTCCTTTTTCTTTGCTTCACCTCCTCTAATAATTCTTCTTTGCTGGAAGCCTTTTCGGGAAAAGTAACTTTGGGTCGGCTCATAAATATCTTCTTTATAATAAATGGTTTTCAATGAAAGCCCGAATGTATAGCTATCCCTCTACATGACGGAACTTTTATGGCAACATTTTAATTCCTAAACTTCATATTCATCGAGCACCCACGAATCTTTTAAAATTTTTTGGTGCTTGTCACGTGTATTAACGATACGTTCCTTTAATTTAGAGCATTCATCAAAAGCATTCCATCACTATGCAACCCGTTTATATTCTTTACGTCATCCCCTTTTTCTTTTTGCTGATGGGAATTGAGTGGCTATATGGCTATTTGAAAAAGCAACACCTGTACCGTTTAAATGATTCTGTAAATAACTTGGTGATTGGCATCGGTAACCAATTATTTGGCTTGCTGTTTAAAGGCCTGTTGTTGGCCATCTATGTGTGGGTGTACGATCACTTTGCCTTCTTTAAAATTCCCGCTACGTGGTGGTCCTTCCTCCTCGCCTTAGTGGCCTTTGATTTTTTGTTTTACTGGGCGCATCGTTGGGGGCACGAGTTAAATATCTTTTGGGGTGCTCACTACGTTCATCATCAAAGTGAGGAATACAATTTAAGCGTTGCGCTGCGCCAATCATGGTTTCATAATTTATTAGCCTTCCCCATTTTTTTGCCCATCCCTTTGTTGGGCTTTGCACCGCTCACCTTTGGCGCAGCCGCTATTGTGCATACGCTCTATCAATTCTGGATACACACCAAAGCCATCAACAAGATGCCGGCTTGGTTTGAATTCTGGCTCAATACCCCTTCGCACCATCGAGTGCACCATGCCGTGAACCCAAAATATCTCGATAAAAATCATGCAGGGGTTTTAATGATTTGGGATCGTCTGTTCGGTACTTTTCAGGAAGAGGAAGAAGACAAAGAAATTTTCTATGGCATTACCACACAGCTTCAAAGTTGGAATCCTGCTTGGGCTAATTTTGAATATTATGTAGAGGTGTTGAAGAAAGTTGCGGGCATGAAGTGGGCAGATAAATTGCGCATGTTTTATGCACGTCCCGGATGGTTGCCCAAGTATATGGGTGGATTTCAAAGTGTAAAAGAAGTGGACAAAGACAAACGCTTAAAGTACGATGCCGATACTAATGTGTATTTCAAAATCTATGGGGTAATTCAGTTTTTTGTGTTGCTATGGGGAACCGTTCAATACATGGCTTACTACTCTGAAATAAGCCCCTTCTATAAAGCGGTGTTCTTCGCGCTTTTGCTCATTACCATGCTCATTATCGGGGGTATTTTTGAAAAGAAGCGATGGATTGTTTATGCAGAATACGTCCGGTTGGCATTGGCAATGATTAGCCTGAATACCTTTTACTATTTCTGGTACCTCAACTGGTTTAATGTAATGGCAATTGCCTCCGCTATTGCTTTCGTTTGTTTTGTAGCCTTCTTCACATACTCCTATCTGAATGCAACTAAAAAAGCAGAAACGGTTTCAGCAGAGTAGTATCGTTCGGTTCTATTTATTTATCACCATTTCAATGAGCGTTAAAATGAAAATCAGAATTTAACGTTACAGAATTATGACTGTCTTTTACCTAATGCACTTATCCACATATCCTATTTTAATGGAGGAAAAAAATCAGAAGCCCGAAATGGAAAAAGTGCATATTCGCATTTCTTAAACCAAAACTAATTACAATGAAAAGACTCTTTTTTGTTTTTGCCGTTCTTCTAATGGCAGGTGCCGCCCACAGTGCCGAAAGTGATGCCGTACTTGATTTTCGGGGTATATTCTGGGGTGTTCAAAAGGATTCCTGCTTTAGAGATGGAAAAAAGTTGGAGTTTGTAAAGGATCGCCAGTCACTCATCAAAGATGCGTACTACATTTCGGGTGACGATATGTTTATCGGTGCAGTGAAATGCGACCGCGTGCTTTATCTCTTTAATGATGAAGGCCGCTTTTATAAAGTATTTGTGCAAGGCTCTCCTGACCAAAGCGAAACCATGAAATTTATCCTTACTTATAAGTTTGGAGATTATAAGAACGAGAGCTTTGTGGACGACAGCCATATTATGCAGTGGTTAGTGAAGGACGTTACCTTTACCCTCAAAGTAATTGCAAAAAGCCGCTTTGAACTCACCATCGAAAGTAACTGGCAAGCCGGTGAAGACTACAAGAAAAACACCAGTGTAGATGACTTTTAGCCCTCTGTTGAGATAGATAAAATGAGAAGCCCCGTGAGGGGCTTTTTCATTTTAAGGAATGAATATTCTATGTTCGTAAGCATTATTAAATTTCCTGTATGCAAAGATTTACCGGGGTGTTGGGCATGGTGTTTTTGGTTGGTTTCGCTTACCTACTGTCCAATAACAAAAAGAAAATAAACTGGCGCTTGGTCGGCACAGGGCTTTCGCTTCAGTTTGTTTTTGCCATTTTGGTTTTGAAAGGAAGTATGCTGTCGGCTTACTTCCCCCCTCTCGGTTGGCCAAAGGTATTTTTCAATTTTGTGAGCAAAGGCTTCGTTAAAATTCTTGACTTTACTACCAGTGGGGCGGTATTCGTGTTTGGCGATTTAGCTAAAGCTCCCGGAGCAAACGGCTCTATCGGTTTCTTCTTTGCCTTTCAGGTGTTGCCCACTATTATCTTCTTCTCGTCAGTGATGAGTATTTTGTACCACCTCGGCATTATGCAGCGAGTGGTGCAGGGGATGGCTTGGGTGATGTATAAACTGATGGGCACTTCAGGGGCGGAAAGTTTATCGTGCACCGCCAATATTTTTGTGGGGCAAACAGAAGCTCCTTTAATGATTCGGCCATTTATAAAGAACATGACCATGAGCGAACTGCTAGCCATTATGATTGGCGGTATGGCCACCATTGCCGGTGGTGTGATGGCAGCTTATATACAAATGTTAGGAGCCTCTTTTGCTGCGGCTAAAGGCATAGACATACTTTCCGCCAAAGTTGAATTTGCCGAACAATTATTGGGGGCCAGCATCATGGCTGCCCCTGGTGCATTAGTGATGGCAAAAATAATTTGGCCCGAAACAGATGAGCCGGTAACCAAGAGCGGGGTAAAAGTAGAGGTGGCCAAAACAGCCGAGAACGTCATAGAGGCCGCAGCCGAAGGAGCCGGAAGTGGTTTACAGTTAGCCTTAAATGTAGGTGGAATGTTGCTGGCCTTTATCGCCTTGATTGCCATGTTTGACTGGGGCTTTGAAAAAATTGGCGCTATCACTCACCTCAACGACTGGTGCCTGTCGCATTACGGCTCTCCGCTTCGCTTAGAATTAATCTTCGGCATGGTGTTACAATATCTTGGCATAGTCATCGGCATTCCGCCTGCTGACGCTTTTCAGTTTGGGAGCCTGCTTGGAACAAAGGTGGTGCTGAATGAGTTTGTGGCTTATTCGCAGCTATCTGACATGATTACCCAACACAAAATATTATTCGACAAAACGATGTTCATGAGCACCTTCGCACTTTGCGGCTTTGCCAACTTCTCCTCCATCGCTATTCAAATTGGCGGATTAAGCCCATTAGCGCCTGAGCGAAGAAGCGACCTTGCAAAGTTAGGCTTGCGTGCTGTGGCCGGAGGCACTTTGGCCAATTTGATGACGGCCACCATTGCGGGTATTCTTCTCTAAATCATTTATTCCGATTGTATTTTTGCCACATGGGTATTCCATCTTCCATTGCAAACCTTGCTGCCAAGTTCATTGTTCCGCGCATTTACAGGGAACAGCAAAACGCAGTGGAGATTCAGCAATCACTTCTTCAAAAATTTATCCAAGAAGCTACAGCCACCACTTTCGGGAAGGAACATCAATTCCATTTGCTAAACAACTATAGCGAATTCAAATCGGCTGTGCCCGTATGTGATTACGAAGACCTTAAAAACCATATCGAACAAATTGCCAAAGGCGAGCAAAATGTGCTGTGGCCGGGCGCTCCATTATATTTCTGCAAAAGTTCGGGAACCACCTCCGGCACTAAATACATTCCGGTTACCCAACCGCAGATAATGGAAATGATTCGTGCCGCCCGAAACTCCTTGCTGATGTATGTAGCCGAAACCGGGAAGGCTGACTTCTTTAACCACAAAATGATGTTTCTGCAAGGTTCTCCGGAGTTAGAACGCTATGGAGTTATTCCTACCGGAAGACTAAGCGGTATCGCCTATCATCACGTTCCCTCCTTTGCCCACCACAGCCGGATGCCTTCTTACGAAGTAAATTGCATGGCCGACTGGGAGGAAAAAGTGGAAGCCATTGCCCACGAAACGAGCAAAGAGAGAATGAGCCTTATCAGTGGAATACCCCCCTGGTGTGTGATGTATTTTGAGAAACTGCGAGAAGTAACGGGCAAGGAGTTTATCAAAGACATTTTCCCAGACTTTAGCGTGTTTGCTTATGGTGGAGTCAACTACGAGCCTTATCGAAATAAAATTGAAAAACTCATCGGCTTTCCGATTGATTCTATTGAGACCTATCCCGCCAGTGAGGGATTTATCGCCTTTCAAGACTCACAAAAGGAAACCGGCTTGCTGCTCAATATAAACGGAGGTATTTTTTATGAGTTTGTGAAGGCCGAAGATGCTTTCAAAGAAAACCCCGAAAGAATAACATTGGAGGAGGTGGAACTGGAAACCAACTATGCGCTTATACTAAGCACCAATGCCGGCCTGTGGGCTTACGAACTTGGCGATACCGTAAAGTTTGTGTCAACGAACCCCTACCGAATCATGTTCACAGGCCGGGTAAAGCATTTTATCTCTGCTTTTGGGGAGCATGTAATTGGGGAAGAAGTTGAGTTTTCTCTACGCCATGCCATGATAGATTTCCATGCCGGTGTCACCGAATTTACAGTCGCTCCACAGGTCAATCCTTCCGATGGTTTGCCCTATCACGAATGGTTCATTGAGTTCAGTCATACTCCTGACAATACAGAATTATTTGCTGCGTCTATTGATCACTGGTTGCAACAACGCAATGCCTACTACCGCGACCTCCGCACCGGGCACGTATTGCAACAGTTAAAGATTACTGCACTAAAGCCTAACACCTTTGTCAATTACATGAGGAAACAAGGAAAACTTGGCGGGCAAAACAAAGTGCCACGACTGACGAATGACCGCCTGATAGCGGAGGAACTGATTAGAGCTTAGAGGTTGACCGAGATTCAACATTCGCAATTCATCCTTCAATATTTGACATTCACTATTAAACCTTCAATCCTTCTTGTTTGCAGACCTATTGACCTTTGGAGAATAGCCATACTGCCATTTTTCCATCCCTTTCTGAAACCTTTTCAGTCAAAACTGCCAAAACTGCACATCTGAAGTGATGGCACGAACTCTGCTATATTCGCTCGCCTAAATTCATCATTGTTTAACTTAAAAAACGTAATACTATGGCAGATGTAAAAATCAAACCTTTAGCAGACAGAGTGCTGGTAAAGCCTGCAGAAGCAGAAACCAAAACAGCGGGCGGAATCATTATTCCCGATACCGCTAAAGAAAAACCCCAACGCGGAACCGTAGTGGCTGCTGGTCCCGGCAAGAAAGATGAGCCTGTAACAGTAAAAAAAGGCGATTCAATCCTGTATGGCAAGTACTCCGGTACCGAAATACAAGTAGATGGGCAGGAGTACCTGATCATGAGAGAGTCTGACATTTTTGCAATCCTTTAATTTAAATCATACCCTTTTGGATATGATTTCTTTATTTCAATTAATCAAAAACTAAAAATCAATTACTATGAGTAAAATGATATTATTCGAAACCGATGCCCGCGACAAACTGAAAACCGGGGTTGACAAATTAGCCAATGCAGTGAAGGTAACTTTGGGCCCCAAAGGTCGCAACGTGGTCATTGACAAAAAGTTCGGGGCTCCGCAAATCACCAAAGACGGGGTTACTGTTGCTAAAGAAATTGAATTGGAAGACCCTATTGAAAATATGGGGGCGCAAATGACCAAAGAAGTAGCTTCTAAAACTGCCGATCAGGCCGGTGATGGAACTACTACCGCTACGGTATTGGCGCAAGCTATTGTAGGTCCTGGTCTTAAAGCATTAGCATCAGGCGCTAATCCGATGGATCTGAAACGCGGTATTGACAAAGCTGTAAAAAGTATTGTGGAGCACCTTAGAAAGCAAAGCGAAAATGTAGGAAAGGACAACAAGAAGATTGAAGCCGTGGCTACTATTTCTGCCAATAACGACAGCGAAATTGGAAAGATGATTGCTGACGCTATGGAAAAAGTAACTACTGAAGGGGTGATCACCGTTGAAGAAGCTAAAGGAACGGATACTTACGTGGATGTAGTAGAGGGAATGCAATTCGATCGTGGGTACCTGTCACCTTACTTTGTGACCAATGCCGAAAACATGGAAGCCGACCTCGAAAATGCACTTCTCCTTATTTATGACAAGAAGATAAGCAACATGCGCGAACTGTTGCCAATTTTGGAAAAAGTAGCACAAAGCGGCCGCCCTTTAGTAATTATTGCTGAAGAAGTAGAAGGCGAAGCTTTAGCCACTTTGGTGGTAAACAAACTGCGTGGCACTATTAAAGTGGCCGCTGTTAAAGCTCCCGGCTTTGGCGATCGCAGAAAAGAAATGCTGAAAGATATTGCTATCCTCACGGGTGGTATTTCTATCAGCGAAGAGCAAGGTTACAAACTCGAAAATGCTGATTTCAGCTACTTGGGACAAGCCGAAAAAGTGACGATTGATAAGGATAACACAACCATTGTAAATGGCAAGGGCGATAAAGAAGCTATCAAAGCCCGGGTAAATGAAATCAAAGCGCAGATTGAAAAAACTACTTCTGATTACGACCGCGAAAAACTACAGGAACGTTTAGCTAAACTTTCCGGTGGAGTAGCCGTGTTATATATTGGAGCACCCACTGAAGTAGAAATGAAAGAAAAGAAAGACCGTGTGGACGATGCCTTACATGCTACTCGTGCTGCCGTACAAGAAGGAATTGTAGCCGGTGGAGGCGTAGCTTACGTACGCGCACAAGTTTCTCTTGAAAAATTGAAAGGTGAAAATGATGATGAGAACACCGGTATTCAAATAGTTCGCAGAGCTATTGAAGAGCCACTTCGCACCATTGTGGCCAACGCTGGCTTGGAAGGTTCTATCGTTATTCAGAAAGTGCGCGAAGGCAAAGACGACTTCGGTTACAATGCCCGCACCGATGAATATCAAAACTTGAAGAAAAACGGAGTGTTGGATCCTACTAAAGTAACTCGTATTGCTTTAGAAAATGCCGCTTCGATTGCCTCCATGTTACTGACCACAGAAGCAGTAATTGCTGACAAACCGGACGAAAAAGGCGGAATGCCAGACATGAGCCACATGGGTGGTGGTATGCCTGGTGGAATGGGTGGAATGATGTAAGCAGCATCCCGTTCAACACAACAAAAAACCTCTTCGGATTCCGGAGAGGTTTTTTTATGAGGGAAAGCAAGGGTTATAGCTTCTTTTCAGTATTCGCCTGCATACTGAATTTCAAATAATTGTTGAGAGCAGTCTGCCGCGTACGAACTTCGGTCTGCGGTAAACTCTTACTTGTCGGAAGGCATAACTCCAGCGCAGTATCCTGAAGATACCTATTAACCAATGAGAAGTCGGATTGAAATCCCGCCTTAATATTTTCAACAAAAGGATGCATTTGCCGAGCCGATATGTAATGTGTCCGAGGCCAAAATAGAAAAGTTCACCCATATTCCCGCAGTTTTATTTTGAAATTAGTTTCAGCCCTACTTTTCTATTGGAGAATGTTCTTCATCCGCTCGGCTTATTCCAAAAAAAATGCCTACTTCGTGCCATAAACAAAGTGAACGATGAACGTAAAAATACTGAGTGCTTTAAACCGATGGAATCCCGAAATCAAACTGACCGTTAAAGCACGGTTTATAAAAAAGGGAACGGAAGAGCCAATCACCGGTCAACAATATACTGCTCGTCTTTATGACCGGGATCTCATCACCTCTGATGACTACTTAGGCCATGCTAAACTGAATGAGAAAGGAGAGGCACATATTCAATTTTACCCAACTGACATCATCAAATATGATTTGGGATTCGAGAAACTACCTGACCTCTATATCCTGCTTTTTAAAGGAGATGTAGTTCATTTTCAAACCCAAGTATGGGATGATGTGGACTTCGATAAAATAGGCACCTTGGATATGAAAGAAGGGGAAGTGTTGGATTTCGGAACGTACTTGGTGGACTAAACTTGACGAAGATCATTTTACTTTCTTCTCAAAATCATGGGTAACGCAGCGAATTTGTGTAATCTTCGCTGCACAAAATTTATTGAGCATCAATGGTTATTGGTATTTTAAAAGAGAAGGAAAGTGAAAACAGAGTTTCCGCTTTACCTGAAATTACAGCGGCTCTCGTAAAATTAAATGTGGAAGTTTGGATTGAAAGTGGAGCCGGTGTTTTAGCATTTGCAAATGATAAAGATTACAGCTGCACCGGAGCAAAAATAAAAGCGAGAAGCGAAGTGCTCTCCACATCAGACATTGTGCTTACTATCCACCCTCCCACAGAGGCAGATATCTCCATAATGAAACCGGAGGCGGCACTCATCGGTATTTTTCAGCCCTTATTTAATTTTGAATTCATGATGGAATGTGCAGTAAAAAATCTGCTCACATTCTCCTTAGACATGATACCGCGCACTTCACGTGCTCAAGCCATGGATGTGCTTAGTTCCCAAGCCAGTATAGCCGGGTATAAAGCAGTGATTCTTGCGGCCTCTGTTTACCCTCATTATTTCCCGATGTTGAGTACTTCTGCCGGCACTGTTGCTCCTGCTAAAATTTTGATATTGGGTGCCGGAGTAGCCGGGCTACAAGCTGTAGCTACCGCCAAACGATTGGGAGCAGTAGTGGAAGTATTCGATACCAGAGCCGCTGCAAAAGAGGAAGTAATGAGCCTCGGAGCTAAGTTTGTAGAAGTAGAAGGTGCCGCAGATGCCACCAAAGCAGGTGGATATGCCGTAGAGCAAACAGAAGACTACAAGCAAAAACAAAAGAATAAAATTGCCGAATCTATTGCCAAAGCAGATGTAGTGATTACCACCGCACAAATCCCCGGCAAGCAAGCCCCCATTCTGATTACCCGCACTATGGTAGAAGCGATGAAGGCAGGCTCAGTGATTATTGACCTTGCGGCTTCTACAGGCGGCAACTGCGAACTAACTAAAGACAACAAAACAGTAGTGCACCAACAAGTTTCAATCATAGGCAATTCCAATCTCCCCTCTTCGGTGCCTTGCGATGCCAGCAAGTTGTATGGAAAGAACATCCTGAATTTTCTGAAGTTGATGATTGACAATACCGGCACTTTGAATTTCAACTTTGAGGATGACCTCATCAAAGGAACCTGCATGACTCATGAAGGTAAAATAGTAAACCAAAGAGTTCGTGAAAAAGTAAGCGAATTGGAAATGGAAAATGCCTGCTAATTACTCCTCTTTTTTCTTTCAAAAGCAAATACAAACTATATGGATAATATCCTAAGCGCCACCGATATGCAAATGGTGTATATCGTGGTATTAATGATTTTTTTGGGCATCGAAATTATTTCGCACGTGCCATCTATTCTGCATACTCCACTGATGAGCGGTGCCAATGCGATTCACGGAGTGGTAATACTTGGAGCTATCATAGTAATGGGGCAAGCCGACCCTGACAACTATGGGGCTTTAGTGTTGGGATTTTTTGCCGTGTTTTTGGGCACGCTGAATGTGGTGGGCGGCTTTTTAGTAACCGACCGTATGTTAGAGATGTTTAAACGGCATAAATAAATGAAACTATCTACCACCCGTCTCATTGCGGTAGGCAGCGCTTAATTATCTAAAATTTTATCATGGATTTTCTTTCGTTCGATATTTTATCAATAACATATCTCGTAGCTTCGGTCACATTTATCCTCGGACTTAAAATGTTAGGGCACCCCGATACTGCCCGAAAAGGGAATCTGATTGCAGCAGCTGGAATGGGAATTGCTATTTTCTCCACCATCTTTTTATATAATGAAGGCGGGGTATATCTATCCAACCGGCTTTGGATTTTCGGTGGATTGTTTGCCGGCATTTTAGTTGGCACTTATGCAGCTCGGGTAGTGCAGATGACTCAAATGCCCGAAATGGTTTCTGTGTTCAACGGGATGGGAGGAGCTTGTGCCGCATTAATTGCCACAGTAGAAGCCACCCGGCATGCCGATGAACCTCGATTGAAAATGCTGGCGATTGTAGCGGGATTAATCATCGGTACCATTTCGTTCTCCGGCTCCATTATTGCTTGGGGAAAACTGAGCGGAAAAATTCGTGACCGCTCCTTTAAAGGGCAACAGGTAATCAGCCTTAGTTTGCTCGCTACTATCATCGGCATAGGTGCTTATATGATTTTGGGGAATGCCCCTGCCGGCACTATTTATTTAGAGATTGCTCTTTGCTTTGTTTACGGGGTGCTTTTTGTGCTTCCAATAGGTGGTGCCGATATGCCGGTAGTTATTTCTCTGCTGAACTCATTTACTGGAATAGCCGCTGCTTGTGGCGGATTTTTATACGACAATAAAGCGATGCTCACCGGTGGTATTCTCGTAGGTTCGGCCGGAACCATTCTCACAATCTTAATGTGCAAAGCCATGAACCGTTCGCTGCTAAACGTGCTGATTGGTTCCTTCAGTGCCAAACAGTCGGGAAATGAAGAAGGACCGGAAGGCGGTCACGTGAAAGAAATGACACTAACCGATGCAGCTATGATGATGAGCTATGCTAAAAAAGTAATGATTGTGCCGGGCTATGGTTTAGCCGTAGCGCAAGCACAGCACACTTGCCACGACTTAGAAAAGGTTTTGGAAGAAAAAGGGGTGGAAGTGAAGTATGCGATTCATCCGGTGGCAGGTCGTATGCCCGGTCACATGAATGTGCTTCTTGCTGAAGCCGATGTACCTTACCCTAAGTTGCTTGAAATGGATGATGCTAATGCGGAGTTTAGCTCTACAGATGTGGTGGTGGTGTTGGGGGCTAACGATGTGGTAAATCCCGCGGCAAAAACAAATCCCTCCTCCCCTATTTACGGCATGCCCATTTTAGATGTAGAGAAGGCTAAAACCATTATCGTGAATAAGCGCACTATGCAAACCGGTTATGCCGGCATCCAAAACGAACTCTTCTACAATCCAAAAACATCTATGTTGTTTGGAGATGCAAAAGCTGTACTGCAACAACTGATTGCTGAGGTGAAAGCGAATTGAAAGGAATTTGGCGTTTCCGTGCCTTTCGGCACTCAACATGTATCACGGAATACTTTCAACTGCTATTACACCAGCTTCAACTGTATTTTCGAAGAACAACTAAACTGCCACCCCCTTTTTTTCGAGTATAATTACCTCAAAGTCGTAGCGATGTTTTTCATCGGCAAAGTGGCGCTCGCGATGTATTGGTTGCCATTTAGAACGTAACACTTCCGGGAAAAAAGTATCAGCATGTTGAAATACATGATGCACTTTCGTGAGATAAATACGGTCGGCAAGGTCAAAAAACTGGCGATAGATTTCACCTCCGCCAATAACCATCAACTCGGTCTCCTCATTCGCTTCGGCAAACCGCAGCCCTTCCTCAACATTGGAAACTATCTTGCAACCGGGTGCAGTAAAACCCTCTTGGCGACTCACCACCAAGTTCACACGTCCGGGCAGCGGTCTGAATTTTCTGGGAATACTTTCGTACGTTTTTCTTCCCATCAGCACATGATGCCCCATGGTAATGGCCTTAAAATATTGCATATCTAAGGGTAAGCGCCACAGCAAATCTCCTCCTCTGCCAATGGCGTTATTCTCCGATACCGCAACCACAATAGAAATTTTCATCGCTACAAAGTAAGCTAAAAAGTGTAAGTGTACAGAAAGTTGCAGATTCAGAAAAAATAAAAAAGTGAATCATTATAAGCAGTCTCCGGCTAAATTTTATCGCAGATATTTGCAGCTACAGTAATTACTATTCAGGGGTCTTTCTTTACCAATTTCTATAGGAAATAAATTAGTGGATAAATGTGGACAGTCTTCAAAAATATAAGGATCAAGTGGGAATGAAATATCGTTTGATGTCTTTGAATTTTTCTCTTTTGCAGGCGAAAATGAAGCCTTGAATGATAGAGCGTAAAACAGCAACGATTAATTGCCATAATTTGAGTACCGGGAAATTTCAATTAAATTGTAGTAGATGGATCTCCAAATAGAAAATAATATTAATGAAGAGCAGGAGCGCAAACTAATCCTGAAAGAATACCGTGCATTGCTGCGCGCCCTGCGCAAAAATGCTTCTGCACAAGAAAAAAAACTTATCCGCAGAGCATTTGAAATGGCAGCCGACAGCCATAAGAATATGCGCAGAAAAAGTGGCGAGCCTTATGTGTTGCATCCGATTGCGGTAGCTCGTGTAGTAGCAGAAGAAATGGGATTAGATGCTACTTCTATTATCTGTGCTTTGTTGCACGATGTAGTAGAAGATACGGAAGTTACACTCGATGAAATTGAAAGAGCTTTTAATAAAGAAGTAGCAAAAATTGTAGATGGCCTCACTAAAATAGCCGGAGTATTTGACCTCAACTCTTCTATACAGGCAGAGAACTTTCGCAAGTTGCTCCTCACGCTAAACGATGACATCCGAGTAATCCTGATTAAACTGGCCGACCGATTGCACAACATGCGCACGCTCGAATCGCTGAAACGCGAGAAGCAATTGAAGATAGCGAGTGAAACCATGTACTTGTATGCCCCTCTCGCCCACCGTATGGGCTTGAATGCTATCAAAACAGAGATGGAGGATTTATCGCTCAAATACACAGAGCCGGTTATCTACAAAGACATTGCGCGTAAATTGAACGAAACAAAGAGAGAGCGTTCTCGCTTTATTCACGATTTTATAAAACCATTGAAGGAAGAGTTGGAGCAGCGCGGCTTTCTTTTCAATATTTACGGGCGACCTAAATCCATCTTCTCTATCTATAACAAGCTCAAAAGTAAAGAGGTGTCCTTTGAAGAAATCTACGACCTCTTCGCCATACGGATTATACTAAAATCACCTCCCGAAAAAGAGAAGAGTGACTGCTGGGGAGTTTACTCTGCCATTACTGATATTTACAAACCCAACCCCGACCGCTTGCGAGACTGGTTGAGCAACCCCAAGGCAAACGGCTACGAAGCGCTGCATACTACCGTGATGAGCAGCCCCGGCAAATGGGTAGAAATTCAAATCAGAACCGAGCGAATGCACGAAATCGCGGAAAAAGGCTTTGCGGCTCACTGGAAATATAAAGAGGGAAATCCGGCCGACAATGCCTTAGATGAATGGTTGTCGAAAATTCAGGGAGTGCTGAGCAATCCGGATGAAACAGCTCTCGAAATTGTCAACGATTTCAAGTATGAACTTTTTACGGATGAGATTTTTGTATTCACCCCAAAAGGAGATTTAAAACGTTTGCGCAAAGGGGGAACGGCCCTCGATTTTGCTTTTGAAATTCACTCCGACATCGGTAAAAAATGTATAGGTGCCAAGGTGAACAACAAATTAGTTCCATTGAGCCACGTACTCAGAAATGGGGATCAAATTGAAATTCTCACCTCTAAAAAGCAAGTGCCCAATGAAGACTGGCTCGGCTATGTAGTGTCGGCAAAGGCGCGCTCCGTTATCAAGCAAACATTAAAAGACGAGAAAAAACAAAAGGCGGAAGAAGGCAAAGAACTCTTAGATAAAAAACTCAAGCAACTGAAAATCGAAAACAGCGAATCGAATCAGTTGCTGCTGTTGAACTATTTTAAAATGGTTTCATCGCTGGATATGTTCTACAACATCGCCACCAAAAAAATAGACCTCAGCACCCTTGCCAATCTGGAGGTAATTGCGGGAAAAATAAAACTGCCCAAACTTCCCAATACTCAGAAATTGCATGCCAATGAGAGTATTGACGATGCAGTAACAAAAACTTTGCAGAAGAATGCCGAGTTGCTGATTATGGGAGAGAATACCGATAAAATTGATTACAAGTTTGCCCCTTGTTGCAACCCTATCCCCGGAGATGATGTGTTCGGATTTTTAACCATCAATGACGGCATCAAAATTCACCGAACCAATTGCCCCAATGCGGTGCAGATGATGAGCCGGTACGCTTACCGCATTATAAAAACTAAATGGACGAAACAACATGAAATAGCTTTCCTTACCGGAATCAAACTTACAGGCTTAGATGACGTGGGTCTCGTAAATAAAACCACCAACATCATTACCGGTCAAATGAACCTGAATATGCGTTCCATCTCTTTCGATAGCACCGATGGCGTATTTGAAGGGCGCATTATGGTTTATGTTCACGACACTGAAGAGTTGGAAGAACTGATCAGGCGGCTGTCGGCACTCACCGGCATTTTGGGGGTAGAGCGTTTTGACTCAGACGATACGGAATAAAATACCAATTTCTTCGCTTGGGATATCTTGTAAGAAGGGCTATTTTCGCGCGTGATTTCAAACCAGCGCAAAGAGCATATTGCAGAAGTAAAAAACATCTTTTCCGCTTATCTGGAACAGAAGAGTTTGCGTAAAACATCAGAACGCTATATCATCTTAGAAGAAATTTACCTGCGTGATGACCATTTTGAGGCCGAAATGCTGTATGAAGAACTTTTGAGAAAAAAATACAGAGTAAGCCGCGCTACCGTTTACAACACCCTCGAATTGCTTATTTCTTGCGATTTGATTAAAAAGCACCAGTTCGGTAAAAATCAAGCACAGTACGAAAAAAGCTACGGTTATAAACAACATGACCATATTATTTGTGTGGATTGTAAAAAAGTAGTTGAATTTTGTGACCCTAGAATTCAGCAGATTAAAACCATGATGGGCGATCTGCTCAATTTTAAGATTACGCATCATTCATTAAATATGTACGGCATTTGCGGTACTTGCCAGAAAAAACGAGAAGCCGAAGCAGTCAAAAACGCAACAACAAACCAAACTAAATAATCATTTACTATGCAAACTGAAATCAAAGAAGGAGTATTAGTTATTACATTGGAAGGAAACCTCTTAGGTGAACACACCAATGCACCCGTCATGGAATTGATAAACAAAAACCTGGCAGAGGGAAACAAAAAGGTGTTGTTTAACCTCGAAGCAGTAAAATTTATCAACAGCACCGGTTTGGGAATGCTGATGAGCGCATTGACCAAAGTGAGAAATGCCGGAGGAGAATTAGGACTGAGTAACCTTCCTGACCAAATGAAAAAGTTATTGCAAATGACCAAATTGGAAAGCATTTTCCCGGTATTTGCGGATGAGGCAGGAGCCATTACCACATTAAACTCGAAGTAAAAACAAATGTTTGACTAAATCCTGTTCGGGCTTCAGTGCGGACAGGATTTTAAAATTTATATTATGTACGTAGATATTCTTTTAGGCCTCCAGTGGGGCGATGAAGGCAAGGGGAAAATTGTGGATCACTTATCCGACAAGTATGATGTGATTGCGCGCTTTCAAGGCGGCCCCAATGCCGGTCATACCTTGGTTATTAATGGCGAAAAAACAATTCTGCATACAGTGCCCAGTGGCATTCTTCACCACCGCCCGGTCAATGTGATTGGCAACGGTGTGGTGATAGATCCCATCACGCTACAAAAAGAAATTGAAACGCTCACTGCTAAAGGCGCAGACATCAACAAGCGACTGTTTATCTCCAAAAAGGCGCATCTCATTCTACCCACTCATAAAATCTTAGATGCTGCCTCAGAGGCCTCCAAGGGTTTATCTAAAATCGGTTCTACCCTGAGAGGCATCTCCCCTACTTACATGGATAAAACCGGAAGAAACGGTTTGCGTGTAGGCGATCTTTTAGCCGCTGATTTTGCTTCTCATTACGAAAAAATAAAAGAAAAACACCTCCATCTTCTTAAACTCTACGACTACGAATTTTCACTCCCCGAACTGGAGCAACCGTGGCTTGAAGCCATCGAGTTCATGAAATCGCTGAACCTGATTGATTCCGAATACTTTTTGAACGATTTATTAAGTCAGGGCAAAACCATTTTGGCCGAAGGCGCTCAGGGAACCATGTTAGACATTGACTTTGGCACCTATCCTTTTGTCACCTCCTCTAACACAATCACATCGGGGGCTTGCAACGGCCTCGGCATTGCTCCCAATAAAGTAAAGGAAGTAATTGGCATTGCTAAAGCGTATTGCACTCGCGTGGGCAGCGGCCCCTTCCCTACCGAATTAAATGATGAAATGGGCGAAAGACTCCGTCAGGTTGGTTCTGAATTTGGCGCTACCACCGGTCGTCCGCGCAGATGTGGCTGGATTGACCTCCCCGCTCTTAAATATGCTATCATGATTAATGGCGTTACTCAAATTGCCATGACCAAGGCCGATGTGCTCAATGATTTTGAAACGGTAGAAGCCTGCACCGCATATAAGGTGGATGGAACTATTTCGCAACAAATTCCTTTCGATCTTTGTACCACAGACATACTGCCCGTTTACGAAAAACTCAACGGCTGGAAAACAGACCTGCGCAACTTCACTAATTACGAAGCCCTGCCGGAATCATTCCTCGGATATTTGAACTTCGTAGAAGAATACTTAAAAACTGAAGTAACCATGATTTCTACCGGCCCTGAAAGAGAAAGACTCGTTTTCAAGAAAGCGTTAGAGTCAGTGTCCTGACACATATTAGCGGAACGTATCCCTCAAAATGGCTGAATCTACTACGGTCTCCATACCGGATATAGAGAAATTTAAAAAGCAAGCGCTTTATTGGGCTAATCATTTTTCGGTGGTTTGCCTGCTCGATACCAACCACTATGCCGAGGACAAATACCATAGTCGAGAATGGGTGTTGGCCATAGATGCAGTAGATGAAATAACCGGAGGCAATCATGCCTTTGAGCAACTCAAACGATTTCAGGAAAGCGCTCATTCCGAGATATTCGGATTTCTGGGGTACGATTTGAAAAACCAAATTGAACAGCTCAATAGTAACAATCCCGATAACATCGGCCTGCCGGATATTTACTTTTTCAAACCCCGATATATCTTTGAAATAACGAAAGGGAAACTTACTCTCAACCGCAACTATCCTGAAACCTTTGAGTTGATTGAACTCATTGCTAAGCTACCCTTGCCCGATGAACAACCAAAGGCTCCTCATGAAATTCATCTTCAATCCCGAACTGCTAAAACCGATTATTTCCAGAACGTAACTGCCATCCGCCAACAGATAGAAGAAGGTGATTTCTACGAACTAAACTATTGCAATGAGTTTTATGCTGAGGAGGCAAGCATTTCTCCCCTAACAACATTCTTTTCGCTAAACCAAAAATCATTGGCTCCCTTTAGCTGCTTCTTCAAATTACAGAGCCATTATCTGCTTTGTGCCAGCCCGGAGCGATTTCTGAAAAAGGAAAAACAGAAATTGATTTCGCAACCTATCAAAGGCACCATTCGCAAAGGACTAACCGAAGCAGAAAACGCTGCGCTAAAAAATCAGTTGCATTTAGATGCGAAAGAACGGGCTGAAAACGTGATGATAGTAGATTTAGTAAGAAACGATTTGGCCAAAAGTGCTAAAGCAGGAACCGTGGTGACCGAAGAACTTTTTCAAGTGTATGAGTTCAAAACCATTCAGCAAATGATATCTACTATCACGGCTGAAATGAGAGAAGATATTAACTGGTGCAATGCCCTCAAAAACACATTTCCGATGGGGAGCATGACCGGTGCGCCCAAGGTAATGGTGATGCAGATGATTGAAAAGTATGAGAATTTTAAACGAGGACTGTTTAGCGGGTCGGTGGGGTATATAAAAACGGACGGTGATTTTGATTTCAATGTAGTGATTCGGTGTATTTTGTATAATGCCTCTGCGAAATATTTATCGTTGCGCGTGGGAGGGGCCATTACCTACGATTCGGTTCCTGAGAAAGAATACGCTGAAATTCTTTTGAAAGCAAAGGGGATTTTGGAGGTGCTAAACGCAAGTGTAGATTCTTGAGTGGTTCTGTTTTCGGTTTACAGTTTCTGTTTGTACGGTAAACGGGAATCGCTAATTAGGAAATGGTGCTTCTACAAATCATTTCGAAAAGGATATAACGCTTTTATTGCTAAGTATGAGGGGATGAACGCATATTCCTAAATCCTAAATTATCCCTTGTGCAAACTCTATCGGGGGCTGCTACACCCCATCATGCTGCCTATGATACAGCATAAAGCCGCTTACGATACCGCAAAAAGTAACAATCAACCATCCATATTACTTAAAAAGAAAGCCCCAATACGCAGCGGCACCGGGGCTTTGTTATTTAATAGCTGTTACAAAAAGACTAATAGTAAGTCAGTCTTCTCACCTCTGCCAAGTGTTTGGCTAAACGAATTACCTGAGCGGTGTAACCATACTCATTATCGTACCAAGCGTAAATCACTACCCGCTTGCCATCTTCGCTTACAATAGTCGCCTTGCTGTCAATTTCGCAGCCATGGCTATTGCCCACTACATCGCTCGAAACCAATTCATCGGAGATGGAGAAGTCCACCTGCTCTACTAACTTACCTATCAGCGAAGCATTGCGCATTAGTTCATTGACTTCTGCTACCGTAGTTTGCTTTTTAACTTGCAGGCTTAGGATGGCTAAGGAAACATTGGGAACCGGAACACGAACGGCATTGCTGGTCAGCTTTCCTTTCATTCCCGGAAAAATTTTGGTGACCGCTTTTCCGGCACCTGTTTCAGTAATTACCATGTTGATAGGTGCCGCGCGACCTCTACGGCTTTTCTTGTGGAAGTTATCCAACAGATTTTGGTCGTTAGTATAAGCGTGCACTGTTTCAATGTGCCCTTGATCAATTCCCAATGAGTTCTCAATAATATCAATCACCGGAACAATGGCGTTGGTAGTGCAAGAAGCGGCAGAGAATATTTTTCCTGATTTGCTGCTGTAGTTTTCGTGGTTTACACCGTACACAATATTCGGAATGTCTCCTTTGGCCGGAGCGGTTAGAATCACCATGTCAGCACCTTTGGCTTTCAGGTGTTCACTCAATCCTTTTTCATCGCGCCACACACCCGTGTTATCAATAATGATGGCTTTGTCAATTCCAAAAGCGGTGTAGTCCACCTCGGCAGGAGAATTAGCCGAAATCATTTTCACGGAGTGTCCATTGATATTAATGGCTCCGTTTTCAACATCCGGAATGACTACTCCGCCAAAGTTTCCATGCACCGAATCTTTGCGCAACAGGCTGGCGCGTTTTGCCAAATCATCTGTGGTGCGCTCTCGCGTTACTATTCCTTTTAGACGGAGTTGATGTCCCGAGCCTGCGTGATCCATCAAAATGCGGGCGGCCAAGCGGCCAATGCGGCCAAAGCCGTAAAGCACTACATCGCGGGGCACTAATTTCTTTTTGTCCACTCCGATAAAGTCGTCCAATTTTGCTTTTATGAAATCCAATACGCTGGCGTAGTTGCTGCCTTCCGTATTGTATTCCCCCGATAGCCTTCCCAAATCAATTCTGGAAGGAGCAATGGGCAGCGATGAAATGGCTTCGGCCAAATCTTTCGATAAAGCGGTAGAGAGTTTTACCCCGGAAAATTGGGAAAGGTAATTGTGGTCGTGAATGATTTCACTGAGTTTCTTATCGTAAAATTTTCTGCGGAATAACACTAATTCAATATCGCGCTCTAACAGCAGTTTGCTGGCGATGTGTTGCAATGCCAAAGTAGTCTTTTCATTGTCCACCCATTGGCTCAGTTCTTTATCATATCTTTCTGACATACACTTGTTTTTTTAGGCGCTGCGAATATGGCAATAAATGGGCAAAGTTGAAACCTGATTTCAATTAGTTGGCGAGTAAAAAATAAAGGCTACCGCTGATCGGTAGCCTTTGATTTTCTGCAACAAAAAAGGGAATGTATTTATCCCAGATACCCTTTCAGAAGGGCACATCGGTTATTTGTCTTCAGGCGCATAATTGCTTTATCTTTTATTTGACGAACTCGCTCCCGGGTCAAGTCGAATTTAAGGCCGATATCTTCAAGGCTCATCGGGTGTTCCAACCCTATCCCAAAATATAGTTTGATGACTTCACACTGTCTTTCAGTGAGGGAGGTAAGGGATCGTCCGATTTCGTGATGCAGCGATTCGAGATAGGAAACCCCATTGTCGGTGGCTTCTGCATTTGTATTTTCAATCACATCTAAAAGAGAGTTTTCTTCCCCCGCAGAAAAAGGAGCATCTACCGAAACATGCCGACCGGCAACTCCCAAAATAGTTTTTACTTCATCCAAATCTACATTCAGCAATCCCGCTAATTCTTCGGGAGCAGGTTCTCGCTCAAATTCCTGCTCTAAGGCGGTGAACGCCTTGTTGATTTTATTGAGCGACCCCACTTTATTGAGTGGCAAACGAACTATCCGCGATTGTTCTGCCAAGGCCTGAAGTATTGCTTGGCGAATCCACCAAACAGCATAGGAAATAAATTTGAAACCTCTTGTTTCATCAAATCGTTCTGCTGCTTTAATTAAACCCAAATTCCCTTCGTTGATGAGGTCTGAGAGTGAAAGCCCTTGGTTTTGGTATTGCTTGGCAACCGATACCACAAAGCGCAAATTGGCTTTGGTTAGTTTTTCCAAAGCATCGGTGTTGCCCATTTTAATTAAGCGGGCTAATCGCACTTCTTCATCTGCGGTAATAAGATCTACCCGTCCGATCTCTTGTAAATATTTTTCTAAGGAAGCGCTTTCCCTATTGGTGATACTCTTCGTAATCTTTAACTGGCGCATGGTTTGGTAGTTTTGTTTCTATAATATTGTTTTGGTTAGGCGTATCTAAGGAAATGTATTTCTTGTTTTCAAAAAAGCGTTATAACATTTAATCTCGATATTGTTTTAGCTGCTGTATAAAATATAATGGCGTGTTTCGTATTTGTAAATACTTGTCGGCAATTTTTTTGGGGAGAAGGAAGATAATTTCTTGCCGGTCTGTTTTTTGATTTGGGGGAAGTTCTGCTGAACTTTTGTAAAGTAGTGATTTAAGAATATTTTTAGCCGCCTTAAAATGGAGAGATAAACCAAGAAATGAGCAACGGAAAGCTATTACTCGAAGTAAAAAATCTGATTACTGAATTTAGAACAGATGATGGTATCGTGAAAGCGGTAAACGATGTTAGTTTCACGCTGAACAGAGGCGAAACCATCGGTATAGTTGGCGAATCAGGCTCCGGGAAATCGGTGACCTCGCTTTCTGTAATGCGTCTTATTCCCGATCCACCCGGAAAAATTGCAGGAGGAGAAATTCTTTTTTACGAAAAGGACGGTACCGCAGTTGATCTCACTAAGATTAGCGAAGACAAAATGCGCAAATATCGCGGCAATGAAATCTCTATGATATTTCAGGAGCCGATGACTTCATTAAATCCGGTATTTACCTGTGGCGATCAAGTAATTGAAGCCATTACACTTCACCAAAAGGTAAATAAAAAAGAAGCACAGGCGCTTACGCTGAGCATGTTTGAAAAAGTAAGCCTGCCCAACCCGCAGCGTATTTTAGATGCGTATCCGCATCAACTTTCGGGAGGGCAAAAGCAACGAGTGATGATTGCGATGGCAATGAGTTGTAATCCTTCTATTCTGATTGCCGATGAACCTACTACGGCATTGGATGTGACGGTGCAGAAAACCATTTTGGATTTGATGGCCAAGTTGAAAGGCGAAATTGATAGCTCTATCATATTCATTACGCACGACCTTGGTGTGATTGCAGAAATAGCCGATCGCGTATTGGTGATGTATAAAGGGAAGATTGTAGAGCAAGGCAGCGTGTTAGATATCTTTAGCAATCCCAAGCACCCCTACACCCGAAGTTTGCTGGCGTGCCGCCCGCCTTTGGGAAAGCGCTTGAGCAAACTGCCAACAGTAGTTGATTTTATGGAGGAGAATGAACAGGGAGAGATTGTTGAAAAGAATACTTCGGTTGCAGAGGCGATTAACGCGGTAATAATTAGCGAAGAAGAGACGAATGCGCGCAGAGATCGAGTGCTATCCGGCCAGCCAATACTTCAAGTAAAAAATCTGCAAACTTGGTTTCCTACTCAAAGAAATTTTCTCGGTAAAGTAACGGATTACGTGAAGGCTGTAGATGATGTGAGTTTTGATGTGTATGAAGGAGAAACTTTAGGATTAGTAGGTGAATCAGGTTGTGGTAAAACCACATTGGGAAGAACCATACTTCGGTTGTTGCCTGCCCATGGTGGAGAAATAGTATTTGATGGTAAAAAACTTCTCGATCTCAACAATTACGAAATGAAGGGGATGCGGGAGAACATGCAGATTATTTTTCAGGACCCATACTCCTCGCTGAATCCACGCATCACAATCGGAAATGCTATTATGGAACCCATGACGGTTCACGGCATCTATTCCAACGAAAAGGAAAGAAAGGGAAAAGTGATTGAATTACTCACCAAGGTGAATATGAAGCCGGAGCATTTTAATCGCTATCCACATGAGTTTAGCGGTGGGCAGCGCCAGCGTATTTGTATTGCGAGAGCATTAGCGCTAAACCCAAAGTTTATTATTTGTGACGAATCAGTTTCAGCATTAGACGTTTCGGTGCAGGCACAGGTGCTCAATCTACTTATACAACTCAGAGAAGAATTTAAGTTCACCTATATTTTTATTTCGCACGACCTCTCGGTGGTGAAGTTTATGAGCGACCGTATGGTAGTGATGAACAAAGGAAAGATTGAAGAGTTGGGCATTAGTGATGAAATTTACAACAACCCACAGCGGGAATACACTCAAAAACTTATTGAAGCGATCCCTAAAGGAGAGCTGGAAGATATCCAAAAACGAATTCGGGAGCAGCGTGAGTTGCTGAACTAATGCTGCATTTTACAGAGATAGAAACGGAGAAGGAGAATTTACTTTAATCGGTTCAGGGCAGCTTTTGCCTTTTGGTCTATTCCGTTTTTATATTCGTGGTCATCAAAGCTGAGGCAGAGATGATAGAAAGAAAGTGCTTTTTCTTTATCCCCTCGATGTTCAAATATTTCTCCTGATTCGAGGGCCGAGTTAGCGGCAAAATAGCGATGCAGCGCACTTCCCTTTTCAATAGCTTTTGAATAATAAGATAAGGCGGAATCGGTTTTCCCCCATTCGTGATAGATGCGCCCCATGCGATACAGGTATTCAGTTTCGTCTTCATCGGACTGAAAGTGCATCATGCCTAAGGCATTCATTTCACTGCTTGGTTTTTGATAATAGCCGCCATCAAACAGCAAGCGCGCCCGCAACAGATGAACTTCTGGTATGCGACTGCTCTCCGCTTCTTTTTGCGCTTGCTTGTCAGCTTCTATCACATTGCTGCCTTTCGTGGCTGCCTTACGGATAAAATGCCGGTAGTTTTCGGTATCCCCTTTCAGCAAATAACTCCAAGCAATTTTTTGGTAAGCCGATTTGATGTGATTTTCGCCTTTATATTCTGCCAAAAATTTTTTGAAGTAGGAGTCGGCATCGGGGGATAACTTATTGAGTTTCCCCAGTGCAGTCAGGTAAGTCAACAAAGGGAAAGAGGTAAACTCTGCGCCCTTGGGTCGGGTTTCTAAAACATGTAAGGCCTCCTCATTATGCTTCCCATAAATTCCTATATGGGCACAGGTAAAAGCCGTCATCAAGTTATCTGTTTTCGGAAATCCATTTTCTTGAAGTATTGTCCAAGGTTTTTCCATGTCGTTTTGCAAATGAAAAAGTAGAAAGGCGTACAGTGTTACGGTTTCCTCCATGTAGATATAATCATTCTTTTGGCCGTAATCAACTAATTCTTTTAAGTCGTTTAGTCCGCGTTCTACATTGCCTTCCATGCCCAATAGGCTCACTCCCCATTTATATTTATCGGGAACGCTACCCAGCAGTGCATACAAAACTCCAAGCGATTTTTTGTTGGCTCTAAAGTCGGGGTAGCGTTGTCGGTTTTCTTCCAGAAATTTAAATGCCTTTCGTATTCCTATGAGTGCATTGAGATAGTCGCCAAATTGTATGCCCAAGGTGGCCCATTGCATATTGATTTCGGCAGCGCAAAAAAGGAAGTAAGGAGAGTTGCGGTCGCCTTGCTTTAGCAGTTCAAGGCGAAGGTCGCGGTTGCCGTTTAATTTATTGTAGAGGTCGCGGCTATCGCTTGTGTATATACGGAGGAAATCAATATAATTTTCGAGATAAAGAGGAATAAGGTTTTCGGGATGCTTTTT
Organism: Sphingobacteriales bacterium; assembly: GCA_018262795.1. Taxonomy (GTDB): domain Bacteria; phylum Bacteroidota; class Bacteroidia; order Chitinophagales; family LD1; genus Bog-950. The sequence continues at coordinate 359,970 of JADFDM010000002.1, forward strand.
CTCTTCAGCACTTAACAGCGTTTGCCCTTCCTCTAATTTCAGGGCAATAATGCTGTGATAAGCGGCTCTACAGTTTTCATTAAAATCAAAGGATTGCGAATATAGAGGAACTATACCCAGCCACAGAAAGAAGAGGATGTAAAGGCGTTTAATCACAGATGAAAAATAGTAAAAAAGAAACCCCTCTCGGTAGGAGAAGGGTTAGTGTTTTTAGTTGTCGGCTTCCTGATTATCCCAGGCTATCAATATTCTGCCGCAATGCTCGCAAGTAATGATTTTTTTGCGCTGGCGAATTTCCATTTGTCGCTGCGGAGGTATTTTAGCATAGCATCCGCCACAAGCATCACGCAATACCGCTACAACAGCTAAACCGTTCTTGTAGGCTCCGCGCACACGCTTATAATTCTTCAAAAGTCTTTCTTCTACCTTTTTCGCTTGCTTGTCGCTGTCTTTTTGAAGTTCTTTTTCTTCCTTCTCAGTTTCTTCAATAATTTTTTCAAGCTCCTTCTTTTTGTTCTTTAGGTTTTTTTCGCGCTCCTTGATGGTCTTGGTTGTTTCGTCCAGAATTTCCTGTTTGGCACCTAACTTAGTGGCGGCATCTGTAGCTTTTTTGTCAGAAAGCTGAATTTCCAATTTCTGTAGTTCTATTTCTTTCGACAGGGCATCGTACTCGCGATTGTTCTTTACATTATCTTGTTGCTTTTCGTAGCGGGTAATCAACTCTTTCGCCAGTGCTTTGGCGTTCTTGCGATTCTTTACCTCTTCTTCTAACTCAGTCAACTCAGTTTGCAAGTTGGACAGGCGGGTATTCAACCCTTCAATTTCGTCTTCAAGGTCGCGCACTTCGATAGGAAGCTCTCCTTTTAGAATCTGAATTTTGTCAATTTTGGAGTCAATTTCCTGTAGCTCCCACAGTTGTTGAAGTTTTTCTTCAATCGTAAGGTCTTTGGTGGGTGTTTTGCTTGCAGCCATATTATAAATATTTGATAGGGTTTGTATTGATTTTAGAAATCCGGGCTGCAAATGTAGGGAATTTTTCCAAAAGTTGTTCAGCGATCAAATCTTTTGTAAACTGCTCACTTTCAAAGTGCCCCACATCCGCTACGACTATCTTCCCATCGGCATCAAAAAAGTCGTGGTACTTAAAATCAGCCGTAATTAAAATATCAGCTTCCGCAGCGATGGCTTGGCTCAACAGAAAACTTCCCGCTCCTCCGCAAACAGCTACTTTTTGAATTGGTTTTCCTAAAAGTTGCGTGTAGCGGATACAGCCCGTTTTTAAGTTTCTCTTGACTGATTTAAGAAAAGTAAGCGCATCCATCGGTTTTTTTAGCTCACCTATCATTCCACTTCCTACCATGCTGTAAGAATTTTCTACGGAAACAATATCGTAGGCTACCTCCTCATACGGATGCACTTTCAGCAAAGTGCTAATTATATTGAATTCTAAGTTTGCCGGAAAGATGGTTTCAAACCTTATCTCATCGGCTTTTATTAAAATCCCTTTCTCGCCTAATGCGGGGGTAGAGTTTTCGTTGCCCCGGAAGGTTCCTGTTCCGCGAACGTTGAAACCCGTTTCACTGTAATTTCCAATGTTGCCTGCTCCGGCCTCGAATATCGCTTTACTCACTCTTTCGTGATGTTCCACAGGAATAAACGTGTATAACTTGCGAAGGAGTTGAGTTTTGGGCGATAGAATTTTGGGGTTGAGAATATTTAATCTTCGACAAATTTCAGCATTTACACCGGTCAACACATTGTCGTAATTGGTGTGAATGGCGTAAATAGCGATGTTGTTCTTAATCGCCTTTATCACCACTCGTTCCACATAATTTCTCCCGTTGAGTTTTTTCAATCCACTGAAAATGATGGGGTGGTGGGCAATCACTAATTCGCATTTTTCTCGTATAGCTTCATCTATTACCTCTTCAGTAGCATCTAAAGTAATGAGTGCTTTTTTTACAGTGGTATTTTTATCGCCCACTATCAGCCCGCTGTTATCGTAGCTTTCCTGATACGACAGAGGGGCAATGCTTTCGAGGTGGTCGGTAATGTCTTTAATTTTCATATAGGTTCATAGGGTTCTTTAATGTCAATTTACGGCTTGTTTATTTCTGTTGTTAATTTGGTTTAGGTTTGATTCAAAATCTAAAGCATCCGACAAATATCCAAAATACTCCTTTATCCGCTATCTATAGTTTATGGGTTAGCTACCGAATTGCGGAATCTGCTTTACAACAAAAAGTTTTATCGCACCGTGCGCTTTGATTTCCCGGTGATATCAGTCGGTAATCTGACCGCGGGCGGCACGGGGAAAAGTCCTCACATTGAGTATCTCATCTTTCTTTTGCAATATACTCATAAAGTAGCTACCCTCAGCCGAGGGTACGGGCGCAAGTCTTATGGTTTCACTATTGCAACGGGCACTTCTACTGCCGATGAAATAGGAGATGAACCACGGCAGTTCAAACAAAAGTTTCCCGAAACGTTGGTGGTAGTTGAAGAGGATAGGGTGTTTGCTATTCCGAGAATTTTAGAGTTGTATCCTGATACGGACGTGATTCTGTTAGATGATGCTTATCAACATCGAAGTATGCGTGCCGGCTTGTCTATTCTGCTCACAGAGCATTCCAATCTTTTTACCCGCGACAGCTTGTTGCCTTTAGGGCGATTGCGCGAAGCGAGACACAACTACCAAAGAGCCGATATTATTATTGTAACGAAGTGCCCGGCACATTTGCAAGCACTTGAACAGGAAAAAATCATTTCCGAAATAAAGCCTTACAAATACCAGAAGGTGTATTTTTCCGCTATACAATATGGCCGACCTTATTCGTTTTATGATGCGCAAGCGAAGTATGACCTTCAAAGCGACACCACGGCATTGTTGGTTTGTGGCATTGCTAAATTTGATGAATTGAAAAGCTATTTAGAACAAAAACTCCAACGAGTGTATGTGCGCAATTTCAGAGATCATCATCGCTATGATGGGTTTGATATGGAGAGCATTCGACAGACTTATGAAAATTTAGGAGAGGGGAAAAAGGTGATGATAACTACGGAGAAGGATGCGATGCGGTTAGCTCCTTTTCACGATTGGTTTTTGCAGAATAAAATCGAAATATTTGTCCAACCTATCAGCGTAGCATTTATAGGTGATCAGGGGCAGAAGTTGGATCATGATATCCTCCGCTTTGTGGAGATTACTAAAAGCAAAATGAGCCAAAACGGCTTTTCATAAGATGGCAAAGTTGTTAGAGAAAATAAAAGAGACTTCCGATTTTCTAAAAGAGAAAATCAGTGGTGAATATTCCTACGGAATTATTTTGGGTTCCGGCTTGGGCAACCTCACGAAAGAGATAAATATTCAGGTGCAGATACCGTATTCAGACATCCCCAATTTTGCGCAATCAACCGTAAAGGGTCATAGCGGCAGTTTGATTTTTGGTGAACTTGGTGGAAAAAACATAGTGGCTATGAGCGGGCGCTTTCATTACTATGAGGGTTACAGCGCTGAGGAAATAACTTTCCCTGTTCGGGTAATGAAATTTTTGGGAGTACACACCCTGCTCATTTCAAACGCATCGGGAGGAATGAATGCCGAATTTGAAGTGGGAGACTTGATGGTGATTAACGATCACATTTATCTGCAACCGGAGCATCCTTTGCGGGGACCAAATATTGAACAATTAGGCCCTCGATTTCCGAACATGAATCACACGTACGATCCGGAGCTGATTCACAAGGCGCTGAAGATTGCTGTTGACAATGACATTACTTGTTACGAAGGAGTTTATGTGGCCGTGCAGGGACCCACCTTTGAAACCCCTGCCGAATACAAAGCTTTTCATATAATGGGAGGTGATGCGGTGGGCATGTCCACGGCCTCCGAGGCAATAGTTGCATGCCACATGGGGTTGCGTGTGTTCGCCATTTCGGTGATCAGCGACATGGGCTACCCTCCGGAGAAAGCGGATAAAGTAACTCATGAATTTGTATTGCAGAAAGCTGCCGAAGCCGAGCCTAAAATGCGCCAAGTGATGATTGGCCTACTGAAAGAAATATAAAGCTTAGTGAAAGGTTTGCGATTCACGGTTTGCGGTTTAACGGTTTCTCTATTCAGGCAATTGGATAGTAAGTTATCTCTATCTTTTCTCCTTGCCGTATTTTCAATTTTCAACGTTGCTGTTTCATCGGCTGCTATTCTTCCTAAGGATTCTACAAAACCGAAAAAACCCTCTACGCTGAACGACACTTGGTATCTGAACAGTAACCCCGAAAATCGGCACATTATTGATACCACAATTTTCGGTCTTCAATATTATAATCCTACACAAGGAGATGGAATGGAATACGCCAACGCGGGGAATTTTGGCAGTGCTGCTTTCCCGGTAATGTTTCAACCTTCTCGGAAGATAGGGTTCAACAGCGGCTACAATCAGTTCGACCTATATCGCTATCAGAAAGATTCGGTGAAATACTATCAGGTGATTCGACCATACACGGAGTTGGCGATGATGATAGGCCTAAAGAACGAACAATATTTTCAGGGGCGATTTGCCAATCAGCACAAGGGTATTATTTATTACGGAGTTGATTTTACCCGTATTTTCTCCAAAGGTACATACCCCAATCAGCGCACTAACGACAATGGATTTAATCTATACGGTATCTACAACTCGAAAAATAAACACTGGAATGTACAAGCCGATTTGATTTTTAATTCCTTTAAGGTGGAAGAGAATGGAGGAGTGGCCATTGATGTGTTCGACTCTTCCCTTTTTCAAAAATCATTGGCTCCCATAAGATTGGATAAAGCGGAAAATAATTATCGGCAAATTGATTTTTATCTAAAAGGCACCTACAACGCGGGAAAGAAATATAAACAAGTGATGAATGACTCGGTGCAACACGAGGCACTCATGCCCTTGTTCAAAATTTCATATCAGTTTAATGTGGAGAAAAGCAAAAACAAGTATCGCGATTTTGATCCCGATTCTAATTATTACAACAACTTCTATTCAAATGATTCAGTGTTCAACGATCTGAATTATCTGAAATTTGGCAATGCTGTGATGCTGGAATATAAATGGCGGAAGTTGACTTCAGATACTTCCTATGAGGATAAAAATTTTGCCGTATCAGCCGAGGCGGGATATGATTACTATATGATGGAGCAAAATACCCGAAAGAGCCGCTTCGATAATCTGTATGTGGGTGGAACGGTGCGCAACAATTCCTTTTCGCATTCCAAGGTGCTATATAATGCTTCCGTTAAATATTTCCCCTACGGTTACAATCAGCACGATCTGATAGTAAACGGTAATGCCGGATATGACTTTCAAAAATGGGGAATCATCACTGCCCATGCCGATTACCAACTTAATGAAGTACCATACATTTATCAGGACTATCAGTCGGATAGTGTAAATTGGAACTATCAATTACCCAAAACACGCACGCTTTCATTGGGGGCAAAATATCAAAATCCTAAGTGGGGAATATTAGCCGAAGCACACTATTACAATCTTTATAACCTTCCGGTTTATCCCGGAGTTCCCTCTCCATTTCTCAACCTCGGCAAAAGTAACTTTGTGGTAGCGCATATAGCGAATCGAAACGGAATTAAGGGAGTCCATTTGAATAATGACATTTGGGTAACCATTCCTCCCAAAGGAAGCAACATCACCGATTATTATGCCCTGCTATACACCAAGCACAGCCTGTTTTACGAAATGCGCTTATTCAAGAAAGCGCTTTGGTTTGCTACCGGTTTCGACTTGCGAATTCGCTACTATAATAACCCACCGGGTTACGATCCTTTGCTCGGAAATTTTTATCCCTCCCCGGACAAGAAAAAAATAGTACCGCAATTGGATTGGTTCTTAAACCTAAAAATCAAAACGGTTCGTGTGTTTTTAAAGGTTGATAACATCCTGTCGGGCGCAGGGCTTAAAGGCTACTATTCATTGTATGGGTATCCCGCTCCCGATGTGTCATTTAAGTTTGGATTACGCTGGCGATTTTTTGAATAGAGGTCTTAGTGAGCAAAACAGAAGTGTGACAGCTAACCATCCGATTCTATGGAGTACTCTATAAACTAAAGCAGTGAAATTTCATTTATACTTCCCGCCTAATCCTTTTATTTTCGCCACTTCTATTTAATACAAGGGAAAAGGAGATGCTGAACTTAGAAGAAGAAAAACAAAAATTCCGCTTTAGCATGAAGTTGGATATACGTTGGAGCGACATGGACGAAATGCGCCACGTAAATAATGCGGTTTACCTTACCTACTTTGAGCAAGCGCGCGTGTATTATTTCCACGAAGCCTGTAAATGGAACTGGGATGAAATTGGAGCTATATTGGCCAATGCACACGTTGATTATTTAAAGCCGGTGGTGTTTCCCAACCCGACCTATGTGTATGTGCGCACCAGCCGTTTGGGGAATAAAAGTTTCGAAACACAATACCTTATTACCAGTTTTGTGGATGGCGTGGAAGAACTAACCACCAGCGGATATACCACGATGGTGCTGTTTGACTACAAAAGCAACAAAAGCATGGCAATGCCCGATTATCTTCGCAGCCGGTTAAAAGATTACGAAATTCTAAACCTCTGAGTGGTGCTACTGAGAATTAACCCCGACAATATTGACGACCGTTTGCTATGGCAGGTGGTGCACTGCCTGAAAAAAGGCGGTGTGATTATTTACCCAACGGATACCGTTTACACGCTCGGTTGCGATCTTACGCATCGTGAGGCGTACGAAAAGGTTTGCAAGTTGAAAGAGGTGCGGCCTAATAAAGCACATTTCTCTATTGTGTGTTACGACCTCAGCCATATCACTGATTTTACGACCAACGTTCCTACTCCCGTTTACAAGCTCATGAAGCGTTGTTTGCCCGGCCCTTACACGTTTATCCTAAATGGCAATAATAACCTGCATAAGATATACGGGTATAATAAGAAAACCGTAGGGATTCGCGTGCCTGACAATCCGATAGCTCGCGCCATTGTAGATGAATTGGGAGCGCCTATCTTATCGGCCTCCATCAAAAATTCAGACACCGTACTGGAATACATTACTGATCCAAACGAGATTTTCGAGGTATATGAAAATCTGGTGGATATGGTCATTGATGGTGGCCCGGGAGGAAATATCCCTTCTACCATTATTGATTACACCGATAGCGAACCCGTGCTGGTGCGCGAAGGAGCCGGGGTATTTGTATAGTGGAATCACTGTGTTTTCTTATCCTATTTTATGGAATAATTTATTGTAGCCGGAATGTTGATGAGGTAAACCGGTTTGAGAAATACAAAAGGAAGCTGACAAATGCTGAGTATTCGGAATAGCTGTGCCTGCGGAAGCGCATTCCGTTTATATTTGCGCAAATCAAAAATCAGAATATAACACGGAGTAGTATGAGTTTTGTTGAGGAATTGAAATGGAGGAACATGTTGCACGACATGATTCCAGGCACAGAGGAATTACTTCGCAAAGAAATGGTTTCAGGCTACATTGGCTTTGACCCCACTTCCGACTCGCTGGGGGTCGGCAATCTGGTACAGGTGATGACCCTGCTTCATTTTCAGCGGGCCGGTCATAAACCCATTGCGCTGGTAGGAGGCGCTACCGGTATGGTGGGCGATCCTTCAGGTAAATCACAGGAAAGAAATTTGTTGGATGCAGAGGCCCTGGCGCACAACTTGGCCGGACAGAAAAAACAATTAGAGAAATTTCTTGATTTTGATTGCGGGAAGAACTCAGCAGAAATAGTGAATAACTACGACTGGTTTCGCGAGTTCGGTTTTCTTGATTTTATCCGCGAAGTCGGAAAGCATATTTCGATCAACTACATGCTGGCAAAAGATTCGGTGCAAAATCGTTTAGAGAACGGAATGAGTTTTACGGAGTTCTCATACCAGCTTGTGCAGGGGTACGATTTTTATTATTTGTGGAAGAATAAAGGAGTGAAATTGCAAATGGGGGGCAGTGACCAGTGGGGAAATATTGTTACCGGCACTGAGTTGATACGCAAGAAAGAAGGAGGGGAGGCATTTGCTTTAACCACACAACTAATTAAGAAAGCAGACGGCACTAAGTTTGGAAAATCAGAAAATGGAAACATTTTTTTAGATGCGTCTAAAACTTCTGCCTATAAGTTTTATCAGTTTTGGATGAATGCAGCCGATGCCGATGCGACCAATTACATTCGGATTTTTTCGTTGAAAGAGCGTGAGGAAATTGAAGCATTAGAGCAACAACATCGGGAGGCAGCGCACCTGCGGATTCTTCAAAAAACATTGGCCGAGGAAATTACTCAAAGGGTTCATTCGGAGGAAGCTCTTAAACGAGCGAAAGAAACTACCGACATACTTTTTGGCGCTTCTTTCGATGATTTCAAACGATTGGGTGCCGAAGAGATTGAAGATGCTTTTGGAGAGGACATCACTTTCGGGCTGGATAAAACTGTTTTTGATACGGAAATAGATGCGATTAGTTTACTGGGAGAGAAGACTTTAATTTTCCCTTCAAAAGGAGAAGCCCGCAGAAGCGTGCAGGGAAATGGCGTGAGCATTAATAAAGAAAAGGCAAGTATAGATAGCCGATACTCCGCTAAAGATTTATTGCACGGCAAGTATCTGCTGGTTCAAAAGGGAAAGAAAAATTATTACCTCATAGTTGTCCGATAGCGAATGAGAAAACAATTCATTTTAATAGCAGCGGTAGCAGCAGTTCTTCTGTTGCAGGCGTGTAAGGGCAGACCGTTTGCTTGCTTTACTACCGAGCCGGATGAGGATGATTTGCACGTTCATCAGCCGGTTATTTTCAGAGCGAGTTGCTCTACGAATGCCGATACTTATTACTGGGAATTTTACGATAAAGAAGACTCTACCGAATACGGCTTTAGCACCATCAAAACTTTTGCCGACACCGGTCAGGTGAAGGTGTTTATGTTAGTGGTGGGAGGAGGTAAAACCTCTTCTACGGAACGGTATATTACTATTAGGCCGTAGTGCACAAACAACAGGCAAACTGACAACGGGTCACTGTAAGCTACTTGGTAAAAACCACTTAACCTCCCCCCAACTTCACGTTAAACTTCTTTGATTTTATTTCCAGTTTCTTCTTGTCAATCACCATCCCTCCATTTTTACCCTTCACATCTACTCCCTTCTTATTCACTTCTGCACCATTTCCGTTCGATTTTTTCGCAGCCACCTCCCCTTTCTTTGCCTCTACTCCTCCCCCTTTGCTGTTCTTAATTTCAGAGCCTGATTTATTGGCGGTAGCACCACCGCCTTTACTGCCCTTTGCAGTGGCTTCCGTCTTATTTACGGTCACTGATTTACTTTGAGTTTTAGTGTTGGCAGATTGCCCCATCGCGCTGCTGAGGGAAAACATAAGGAGTAGAACCGGCAGTAGAATTTTCATGGTGTATAAATTTTAAGTGAAGTTAAAAAAAAGAAATACCGTGTAGGTAAGGGATATGGATCAGCAATTCTGTTTCACTTATTTCTCTTTGGAAAATTAAACAGTAAAGAGCCGAGAACAGGCACAAAGAATATGGCAACCGTAAGCATAGAAAAGAAGAAATCAGAATGTTCTTGCTCAAACAAATGGCACAGCGCATTGTCAGGAAAATAAACACAGCCGAAGTCAATACACAAGCGCAGCCCCAAAACACCAATCACGGCAAATGCCACCGCATCTAAAAAGGGAAACCTATCCATCAGCGTTACAAAATAACCGGCCACAATCCGCATAGTTATAATGCCGATAAACACCCCCGTGCATATGAGGTAAATATTCTTAGTGAAAGCCACTGCGGCAAACACGTTGTCCAACGAAAAGGTAAGGTCCATCAACTCTACCATTAGCACAGTGCTCCAAAACAAACTGAGGCCGGCAATCCGTTTAGGGTGTTTTACCTCCGCTTGAAGTTCTTGTTGCTCTATGGCAAGAATGTGTTTCTTCCTCCGCAACAATTTATAGAAGTAATGTATGCTGAGATAAAGTAAGTAACCGCCTCCCACTAATTTCAACCAATTTATCTCTATCAGAATACTGGCAAAAACAAGAGCCGTTCCCCGAAAAACATACGCCAGCAGCAATCCTATGCGAAGGGCGCGCTTGCGTTGTTGAGCCGGTAAATCCATCACCATAGTGGCCAACACTGCCGCGTTATCTACTGAAAGAAGGCTTTCTATCACTATCAAGTTAAGCACCACCAAGAGGGCGGTTTTGGGATCGGGCTGAAGAAAGTGAGAAAAAAATTCGGGGATAAAATGCAAGGAGATACTATTTTGCGAGCAAAGGTAATCGTTAAAAATGTTTGAACAATGTAAGCTCGTGATATACGATATGGACGGGGTAATTATTAACAGTGAACCCTTTTGGCGGCAAGCCGAAATGAAAGTGTTTGCCACAGTGGGCTTGCACTTGAAGGAAGCGGACTGCATACAAACCACCGGCCTTCGGTTTGACGAAGTAGTAGATTTTTGGTGGCGGCAGCAGCCCTGGAAGGGGAAGAGCAAAGAGCAGATACACGATGAGGTGATAGATGAAATGGAAAATGCGATTACGCACCATGCCGTAGAAATGCCGGGGGTCTTGGCTTCCTTGCAATTATTTAAATGCAAAGGTTGGCGAATAGCGCTGGCTTCGTCCTCAGCGATGCGCTTAATAAAAGCCGCTGTAAAAAAATTACAGATCGAAGATTACTTTGAACTGCTCGTTTCTGCCGAACATGAAACGTATGGGAAGCCACATCCGGCAGTATTTTTAAAAACAGCCGAAACGTTGAACATTCATCCCCACGATTGCTTAGTAATAGAAGATTCTTACTACGGCTTATTAGCGGCAAAAGCGGCCAAGATGAAGTGTATCATAGTACCTGACCCCGCAGCGTACGATGAGCCGCGATTAATAATAGCAGATCAAAAGCTGCACACCTTAGAGGAGATGGAAAGGTTGCTTTAGTTCTGAGTGATGGTCTGCTGCTGACGTAGATACGCAATGAGATCTTGCGCTTCAAAATTCTCACAACCCAACTCGCGCAACATAGTGACCATCTGCCCTCTATGAAAGGTTCCGTGATTCACTACATGAAACAACACATCTTCAATCACATTCGTGTACTTATTGCCTTTAATGTTGGTGTAAGTAATTTTCGAATCGAGGAAATCTCGCTTCTTATCACTTACGAACTGAACTAATTCCTGTGAGTTTTTTAAGAATTCACTAAAAGAATCCTCTCCATCGGTGCCGCTGATCTCGCTCGGCCAAGTGGTCACCGATTCTCCCTTCACTCTTTTAAGCCAAATAATCTCGGCATCCCAAATGTGATAAAATGTTTTGCGGATGGTAGAGAAACTGCTCTTTAGTTCTTTATCCAAAAGACGGTCATCCACGCTTTTCATAAATTCCACTATTTTGCCATTGGCCCATGCATTATATTCCAAATGCCTTTGAATAGAATACCCCATTTTTGCTGACTATTTACAGGCACTAAATTGACTTATTTTTCAACACTCGCAAGTATGAAGCAAAAAAAAACAAGTGCATCGCAAGGATTTTCATCCATCACTTCACAGGATAATTTCTCGAAGGGAAAACAGATCAATCCGCACGCAGCGCCCATCTATACCTCCTCTACTTATGTGTATGAATCGGCTGAAAAAGCACAACAAGTTTTTGAAGGAAAAGCAGAAGCCTACATCTATTCCCGATGGAGCCATCCGAATGCGGAACTGGTAGAGGAAAAATTAGCCAAACTGGAAACATTCGGTTTAGAGCAGAAAGCGAAAGCATTGGTCTTTTCATCGGGCATGAGTGCCCTTTCTGCCTTGTTTCAAAGCCTGCTGCGCCCCGGTGATGCTATTCTGGCACAGGGCAACATCTACGGCACTTCAGTGGATTACTTCAACCATTATGCAGCCGCCTTTCAAATAGAGGTAATCTATGCTGACTTTGCCAACTTGCGGGAAGTAGAAGAAACGCTGAAGCAGAAAAAAAATATTCGGCTGTTATATACCGAAACGCCTTCTAACCCAACACTTAATTGTTACAATGTGAATGTACTCGCAGGCTTGGCTCATCGCTACCAGGCAAAGCTCGCAGTGGACAATACCTTTGCCTCTCCCTATCTGCAACAACCTTTTCGCTTCGGAGCCGATTTCGTTATTCATTCTGCTACTAAATATCTCAATGGACATGGCACTGCCCTGAGCGGTTTTGTAGTGAGTCGCGATAGAAAGTTTATGGAACAGGAAGTGTGGAAGATTCGCAAACTAACAGGTACCATCTGTAGCCCCTTTGACGCATGGCTGCTGAACAACGGCATGAAAACACTGGCACTGCGCATGGAAAAACATTGCAGCAATACGTTTAGCGTGGCAAAATTTCTTCAAAAACATACGGCTGTTTCCAAAGTAAATTACCTCGGCTTAAAAGAACATCCCGATCACACATTGGCTAAAAAGCAGATGAAAAATTTCGGTGGCGTGCTTTCCTTTGATTTAAAGGGAGGATATAAAGCCGGCCTTAAACTGATGAAGAAAGTCCGCTTCTGTAAACTCACCGCTTCGTTGGGCACTATTGATACTCTCATTCAACATCCCGCCTCTATGAGTCATCATTTTGTGCCCAAAGCGCAACGTGAAAAATTCGGTATTACTGACGGCCTCATTCGCTTGTCGGTAGGGATTGAGGAGGTACAGGATGTGATGGCAGATTTGGAACAGGCAATAAAGTAAGCTCAAACAGACACAGCAATGAAAGTGACCTTAGCTATACATGGCGGTGCAGGAAATATTTTGAAAAAGAACATGGCTCCTGAAAGAATTGCCGCTTATGAAAAAGCCTTGGCAGAAACACTCCATGCAGCTTATGATTTATTGAAAAGAGGAGGCAGCGCCTTAGATGCCGTAGAGCAAGCCGTCTGCTTACTGGAAGATTGCCCCCTATTTAACGCGGGCAGAGGAGCCGTGTTGAATGCGCTGGGAGAACACGAGATGGACGCTTCAATGATGGATGGGAAAAGCGGGGCGGCAGGAGCGGTAACGATGGTGCAGCAAATAAAAAACCCCATTTCATTAGCAAGAGCCGTGATGGAAAAAACTCCGCATGTGTTTATTGGCGGCCAAGGAGCCGAAGATTTTGCCCGGAGTATCGGGATGCCCTTGATGGATAAAACTTATTTCCACGATGAATATCGCTACCGGCAATGGGAGAAACTTCGCCACACCACTACGGTAAGTTTAGACCACAATGTTTCGGGCAATGAAAAGAAATTCGGAACCGTAGGTGCGGTAGCTTTTGATGCACAGGGAAATCTGGCAGCAGCCACCTCTACCGGAGGCATGATGAACAAAATGAAAGGCCGCATAGGCGATAGCCCGCTGATAGGCGTGGCCACTTATGCCAATAACGAAAGCTGTGCTATCTCCTGCACCGGTCACGGAGAGATTTTTATAAAACAGGTAGTGGCTTACGATATTCACTGCTTGATGCAATACAAAGGGATGAGTTTGCGCGAAGCCTGCAACTTTGTAGTGAACCAAAAATTAGTGCAGGTAAAAGGTGAAGGCGGCTTAATTGCTATTGATAAAAATGGAGAAGTGGAAATCGTATTCAACACCCCCGGCATGTTTCGCGCTATGAAAACGGCAGCCAAAGAAGCGGTAGCCATCTTCCGCTAATTACTCCTTCTTACGAGCTATTTTAGCATCAAACACTCCGCACACATACAAATAGCCTCCGTAGCTCACTGCCGTAGATCCCGCACTGAGTTGCGCCCCATTATCAAAATAAACCGTCTGCACTTTTCTGGTTTTAGGATAAATTCGATAAACCGTAGTAGGGGAGTAATGAGTAGAATCTTTCAGGTGCTTTAGAAAATCAATAAAGCGAAGATGGCAGGCTACCAAAAGATCATTCCCCACAAAGCGCAAATTATCAGCGCCATGCACTTTAGCAATCACTTCGCGATTCGTCATCTTGCCATCCGCAAAATCAAACTGCCAAACTTTATTTTGTCGAGTGCTGGCCAAATACACTTTCCCATCGCGTTGAGTAATGCCATTGCTGTAGCAATACTTTTGCGATGCCACCGAGCAAAAATCTCCATTCCAAAAAATAATCTGTGCCCGCTTCCACTTCAGTAACGGTTCCCAGATGCTTCCCGCTTTTTTAGTATCATTTGAAATCAGAATAGTGCCATCCGCAAAGCCGGTCACAGCATTGGGGGAGGTAATGAGCGGGTTAGTGATTTTATTGAGAAAGATTAATTCATCGTCTGCTACCAAATAGCGCAGAATAGAATTCACTTTTATTGCGTGTTCGTGATTCACCACCAATAATATCAACGAATCCTTCACCAGCACCAAATCAATGCCATGCGGATTAAACACTATACCCTCCGGTTCGCGGCTTCGCTTCAATATCTTCACCGCTCCCGTTTCAGGGTCATACGCATTTATTTCCCCATAATGCGCCTCTCCTTTCCTTCTGGCATTGCAAGAAATCAACAGACGGTGTTTTGCAGAAAAAGTATCCATCACCATATCCTCCGGCCCCGGACCTGTAGGAATGATCTCATCCTTAGATTGAAGACTTTTCGGCAGCGTAACACAGGAAGAAAAGAGCGCGCTCAGTAAAAAAAGAACCGGATATATTCTCATGTCGCCAAAATAGACAATTCATTCGCTTACAAGAATTTTAGGAAGATAGAGGTTGTTTGCATTTGCCAAACATGGTTCGAAATAAAATCTTCACTTTTAGCCGAATTCTAAAACAAACAAATGACAACGAAATCAAATCTGGTGGGAGGAGAATTTTTATTCCGCGATTCCGCAGCAAAAGATGTTTTTATCCCCGAAGAATTTACCGAAGAGCAAAAGATGGTATTCAACACTGTGAAAGAATTTATGCTTAAAGAAGTGCACAGCATGGGCATGGCCAAGCTCGCTTCCTTGGATGCTGAAAAGGATAAGGATCTCGTGCTTGAAATTTTTCGCAAGGCTTCTGAACTGGGCCTGTGCGGGGTGTCTATTGATGAACAATACGGAGGCATGGGGCTTGATTTCAATACAGGGCTGCTATTTACCGAAGCCTTAGCACTCGGCTTTTCCTTCGCTACCACCATTGGTTGCCAAACTTCCATCGGCTCTCTTCCTATTCTTTGGTATGGCACCGAAGAGCAGAAAAAGAAATACCTCCCGGCTATTGCCAGTGGCGAAAAGGGCTGCTCTTATTGTCTCACCGAACCCACAGCCGGCTCCGATGCCAATAGCGGAAAAACGAAAGCTGTGCTAAATGCTGAAGGCACTCACTACTTGCTGAACGGGCAAAAAATGTGGATCACCAACGGTGGCTTTGCAGAAGTGTTCACCGTGTTTGCAAAGATTGATGACGATGAGAAACTCTCCGCTTTTATTGTAGAAAAATCTTTTGGTGGCATCGAACTTGGGAAGGAAGAAAAGAAGATGGGCATCAAAGCATCTTCCACCGTTCAGGTGTTTTTCAATAATTGCAAAGTGCCGAAAGAAAATCTTTTAGGCGAACGCGGCAAAGGATTCAACATGGCGCTGAATATTCTCAACAGCGGTCGCATCAAAATTTCTGCGGGGGGCGTAGGCGGCATGAAGTTCGGGTTAGATAAGTGCATCGAATTCACCTCACAGCGTATTCAGTTCGGCAAACCCATCTCTGATTTCGGGGCGATGAAGCAAAAAATCGGAACCATTGCTTCTACGGCTTTTGCAATTGAATCGGGCACTTACCGCGTTGGGGCCGAGGTGGATAAAAAACATACAGAACTGCTGGCCAGCGGAAGCAGTGCCAACGACTCTAAGATAAATGCCATGCGCGAATACGCCATTGAATGTGCCTTACTAAAAGTGCAGGGATCTGAGGCTATGTGCAACACCGGTGACGAAGCCATACAGATGTTTGGCGGCATGGGTTACAGCACCGAAACAGGAGTAGAAATGGCTTATCGCGATGCGCGAATCACTAAAATTTATGAAGGCACGAACGAGATTAATCGCATGTTGGCTTTAGCTGAATTTTACAAGCGCGCCTTTGTTACTAAAGAACTCAACTGGCGCTTAGCGCAAAAAAGTGTACCCTCTGCCATTTTTCAAAACTACAAACCATTCACCAGCGGATACTTAGTCACTGAATTTGAATTTGTCAATAATCTGAAAGCCCTGTTTTTGATTTTGACAGGTGCTGCGGGGAACAGCCTCAAAGAAAAATTAGTGGAAGAGCAAGAGATAGTGATGCATTTGGCCGATATTCTAGCGATGGCATTTATTACCGAATCGGCCTTTCTGCGAGTAAAAAAACTAAAGGAAAAACAAGGAACCGACCAGGCGGAATTAGAAATTAAAACCGCGATGGCTCAGGCCTATCTTTACGATGCACTCGACACCGCCCGCAAAGCTGCCAACACTGCCATAGATAGTTTTTCTTCGGGCTTCCAAAAGAAAATACTAAAGGGATTGGTGCGCAGAATGTTGCATCCGTACCACATTAATCCCAAAAACACCAAGCGAACTGTAGCCGATTTCTTTATACAAAAAGGTGGTTACCGATTCTAAACAACAGCAAATTATCATGGCAAAAATCAAAGTGGACCTTCACGCTATTTACAACAACAGCAAAGCCATTGACAAAGCCTTGCAGGAAGCCTTCGATGAAGCGATTGAAAACCATATTCGCGAAGTGGAAATAATCCCGGGGAAAGGCAGCGGACAGTTGAAAAAGAAAGTGCAGCGTTTTCTTCAACAACCCCATATCAAAGCACTGTATCACCGCATGGAAAATGACAGCAAAAACTTCGGAAGGCTGTTTGTGTATTTTAAATTTTGAAAACCATAACCATGAAAATTGTAGGAATTATATGGCTACAGTTAGTAGGATTGATTGCCGCTGCCCAGATTAACCCGGAACACATCACCATCGCTCGCGACAGTTTCGGAGTTCCGCACATTTTTGCAAAGACGGATGCCGAAGCCGCTTATGGTTTGGCTTGGGCACACAGCGAAGATGATTTCAAAAGTATTCAGCAAAATCTTTTAGCCGCGAAAGGAATGTTGGGAGAAGTTGAAGGAAAGAATGGCGTATTATTCGACTTTGCCATGAAGTTTTTCGGCATTGACACCTTTGTAGAAAACAACTTTGATAATGACCTCTCTACTGATTTTAAAAAAGTGATGAATGGATATATCGAGGGAGTGAATGACTATGCAACTTCGCATCCCGATGAAGTGTTGCAAAAAAAGGCCTTGCCATTTACTGTAAAAGATGCCGTAAAAGGATATACACTTAACCTCACTCTGATGTCGGGAGCCGGGCTGGCACTCAAAGCAATTAAAGAAAACCGCATACGCGATTTTTACGAACCCAATGAAACGGGATCTAACGCGATGGCTATTGCGCCTCAAAAAACCGAAGATGGGAAAGCTTGGTTACTGGTTAATTCGCACCAACCGATAGAAGGTCCCTTTTCATGGTACGAAGCTCATATCTGCAGCGAAGAGGGCTGGGACATTATCGGTGGTCTGTTTCCCGGAGGTGCAACCATTTTTGTAGGAACCAATCGCTATTTGGGATGGGCGCATACCAATAACTATCATACCACGGGAGACATTTACAAACTTAAAGTGAAGGGAAATAAATATCTGTTTGACGGAGTCTGGAAGAATTTCAGAATCGGAAAAGTAAAGCTGAAAGTGAAACTGGGAGGAATTAAACTTGCGCTCAGTAAAAAATTGCGATTCAGCGAGCAAGGTCCTGTGTTCAAAACGAAGCAAGGATATTTTGCGCTTCGCTTTCCGGCAAATCGCGATATGCGAGCGGCTGAACAATGGTATCGCATGAACAAAGCAAAAAACCTGCAAGAGTTTCAACAGGCAATACACTTGGAGGCTATCCCGCTATTCAATATTATTTATGCTGACAGGGAAGGAAATATTTTCTGGCAAAGCGGGGGCATGTTTCCCATCCGCCCCATACCGCAATTATCACATCAACCATTAGATGGCACCAGATCAGATGTGGTGTGGCATCAATTGCTTCCTTACGAAAAAAAACCTGCGCTGCTCAATCCCGATTGCGGATATGTTTTTAACTGCAATGAAACACCGCTCAACACCAGCGGAGAATCTTGCAACTGGAAGGGAAACTTTAGCGGATGTCAGCGTTTTCAATATAACCGGGGAGAGCGTTTTGGGGAAATGCTGAAAGCTATCCCCGGCAAGTTGACGTGGAGTGATTTCAACCGAATCAAATTTGACAAACACTATTGCCTCGATTCCAGCTACGCCCAAAAATTTCACTGCGTTTATTCGCTCGATGAAACAAAGTATCCGCAAATAGCAGATTGCATTCTAAAACTAAAACACTGGAATTTTGATGGTAGTGCCAACAATAGAGAAGCCCCTGTGGCCATGTTGATGCACGAATACCTGATAAAAAAATACAAATGGCCATTTGCCATGTTTATGATTCGGCAACAACCGGTAAGTGAGAAAGAAGCAGTTTGGGCCATTGGGCAAGCAAAAAAGTTTCTTTTAAAAACCCATCAAAGCACCGACCTCGCCTTGGGAGATTTGCAGCGGCATATTCGCGGCCATGTAAATTTACCGGCCAGCGGATTGAAGGAAGTCCCCCGCGCAGCGGATTGCAAACTGTGGGATAAGAAAAAAGGGATTTACCGTGTGACCGGTGGTGATGGGTATATACAAATGAACCGCTACTCAACAGACGGTGTGGAAGTCAATTCAATAAACGCTTACGGAGCCTCTACTCACTCTGAAAGCAAGCATTATACCGATCAGATGGAAATGTTTGAAAATCAGCAATTCAAACGAATGACTTTTGATAAAGATGAAATCCTGCAACACGCAGAGCGCATTTATCATCCTGCCGAGGAAGAAAAAACAACCGGCAAGGCGCAAGTTCAGTAACCTATCTTTATTTCCTTCGGCAAATCCCTATCTTTCGCCTCTCAACTTATGGAGAAAAACGATTACGAATCTATTCTGAAAGACTTAAAGGCGCGCAAATTCTCGCCCGTATATTTTTTTTGTGGCGAAGAGGCTTACTTCATTGATGCCCTCACCGAACAGATTGAAAAGTACGCGCTCAATGAGATGGAAAAATCCTTTAACCAAACAGTGGTGTATGGCAAGGATGTAACGGCCCGCCAAATAGCTGAAACCTGCGGACGCTTGCCCATGATGGCCGAGCGCCAAGTGGTGATTGTAAAGGAGGCACAAGCGCTAAGTCTAAAGGAGGAAGAAGAAAAACAATACCTCGCCTATCTCAAAAAACCGGTCGGCTCTACCATTCTTGTATTTGCTTGGAAATACGGCACGCCCGATGGCAGAAAAAGTTTCACAAGAGATATAAAAAAGAGTGCCGTGTACTTTGAATCAAAAGCGCTATACGAAAATCAGGTGGCGGCTTGGATCAAAAAGGCGGTGAGGGAAAAGAAATACACTATTGGAGACGGGGCGGCAGAGTTAATTGTTGAATATACGGGCAACAATCTTTCGAATATTTCAAACGAGTTGGAAAAGCTGATGCTGAACAAACAGCCCGGCTCACTGATTAATGAAGACGATATTGAAAAACTGATCGGCATCAGCAAAGAGTATAACGTGTTTGAATTAAACAATGCCATTGGTGCCGGCAATACTGCCCGCGCCTACCGGATAGTAAATTACTTTAAAGCAAATCCTAAAAGCGGCCCTTTAGCATTAGTGTTGGGAGCCATGCACGGTTTCTTTACCAAGGTATATCAACTTCATTTTCTTCGGGGAAAAGCGGATAAAGAAATGACTACGGCTATTAAGGTAAGCCCGTTTTTTATAAAGGATTATAAGACCGCAGCCGGCAATTTCTCTCCCCAAAAAATTGAGGAAATATTTTATCTGCTCGAAGAATATGACTTGCGTTACAAAGGCGTGGGCAATCAAGGAGTGGAAGAAGGCGAATTGCTCCGCGAGATGGTGTATAAAATCATGCGATAGATGAAAAGCATTTGCGTTTACCTTTTTCTATGGATCAGCCTTCCTTCTTTTGCCGGAGTAAAATGCCTGCCGGTAAAAGTTTCAGAGGCAACCGAACTGCACTGGGTTTCGGGCGCACCGGGCGGTAGAAGCGGGACAAAATTTTCCATTAAGTTGTTGATTAAAACATCTGACAAAGTAGAATTTGTAAATGTTTGGCTCGGCTCACAAAATGTGCCTTTTAACCTTGAATTATTTTCACAAGAAACACAACAGCCAATAAAAGAAGGCGACTCGGTACTGCTCACCTATAACCAAATCAGTAATGAAGCCGATACTGATTTCCAGCAAAAGCGAGCACCTATGGAATACAAAGGCGCTGCGCTCATTGAATGCCTAATCAATGGCAAAGCGCAATATCTGATAGTAAAGAGTTTCAGAAAGTTGGAAGACTCCAGAAGCGAGTAATGGCACTCAATCGCTGAGCATTGTGGCGATTACAAGGCATTTCAACAGTTATTCCCTGAATAAAACGGCCCTTGCAAGGTCTTGCAGCGAAGTTTATAGGTGATTTAGTTTATTTTTTATGATTCTGGTTTAATAGCTACGTTTACTAAGCTTCAAATTTATCACTCGAAATACTCTTTCAAAATGAAGCAAACGGCCCGCTTTACAAAACAATAGCACAAAAGTGATACTATACTTAGGCTCCACTAATTTTTTCTTGTACGAGCCGTAGGCAAAAAACGAAAGCCTTAATCTTCTCTTTCTCCCTTCAAGTTTAAAAATTAGTCCCTCAAATTCCAGTTCCTCTCCTCCGCTATCTCAATATTATCTTTTTTTTTAAATCGGGTATCAGGGGCATTAGTCCGTCCATAAAGTGGTTACAACCAATCTTGGTCGTGAAGCAGCGATTTCGCAAATGCCAATGCTCCGTTTCATTGAGTTTTGTCGGCAAATGCCTGGGTATATTGCGGTATTAATTTTTTGGAAAGCTGGCGATCGCCAAAGGATTTTGGCAAAAGGAATTTTGGCGAAAAGTTTAAATAGCGATACAAAAAGGAAGCAAGGGGCTTTTCAAAATTTTACTCAATTTTATAAAATCGGGATCGGTTTTACTGCTCCAAAGCCAAGAATTGAGAATCACCAAACGCTTTATTTTTCGGGATATTCTATCGCAAAGTTTAGCCCGATTACCGCCCCAAAATCGTGAACATGCAGCGTGTTGTTATCCAACTGTTTTTCCACCACAAATTTTTCAAGCGTTTTGCTGTGGTTAGGCGTTAAGTAAACATAATCTTCGGGCTTGCAGGAAAGTCCAAAAAATAAAGGGTTTCAATTGCTTGAAACCCTTACTGGGCTTGTACCGCGGGCGGGAATCGAACCCGCACGAGCTTTGAGGCTCACAGGATTTTAAGTCCTGCGTGTCTACCAATTCCACCACCACGGCAAACAAAAAAAGTTATTCGTTAATGGTTATGAGTGAATCGAAAATACGAAACTGATAACGGCTAACAAATAACTTTCGCATAGAGCGGGAGACGAGGCTCGAACCCGCGACCTCCACCTTGGCAAGGTGGCGCTCTACCAACTGAGCTACTCCCGCATAATGTTTAAAGAACGAAAATATTTCAGAGAAATATTTTTTTGATTTTCTGCAAGGTGGCGCTCGGACTCTATCCCGATTACTTTCGGGAAACTGAGGCTACTCTTGCTTGTTTGTTTTAAAGAACGAAAATATTTCAGGGAAATACTTTTTTGATTTTCTGCAAGGTGGCGCTCGGACTCTATCCCGATTACTTTCGGGAAACTGAGGCTACTCTTGCTTGTTTGTTTTAAAGAACGAAAATATTTCAGAGAAATACTTTTTTGATTTTCTGCAAGGTGGCGCTCGGACTCTATCCCGATTACTTTCGGGAAACTGAGGCTACTCTTGCTTGTTTGTTTTAAAGAACGAAAATATTTCAGAGAAATACTTTTTTGATTTTCTGCAAGGTGGCGCACGAACTTTATCCCGATTACTTTCGGGAAACTGAGGCTACTCTTGCTTGTTTGTTTTAAAGAACTACCCCTTGAACGGGACGCAAATATATAAACGTATTGAAAATCACAAAAGAACATTGAACATTTCATCTACTCTCCTTCAACTATTCTTTTCAATTCTTGTAGTTTCAAGATCGCTTCTACGGGAGTCATGGCATTAATTTCAATCTTTTCGAGTTCTTCTGCCAAGTTCTTAAGTTTAGGGTCGGCCATGTCGAAAAAGCTCAACTGCACATTTTTTGCAGGCATTTGTTTCACGACTCCTCTTAAATCATGTTGCTGTCGCTGGCTTTCTAATTCTGCCAACATTTCATTCGCTCTTTCAACTATTTGCTTAGGCATACCCGCCATTTTTGCCACATGAATACCAAAGCTATGCTCGGTTCCTCCTTCCATTAATTTGCGGAGGAAAATCACTTTGTGAGCCGTTTCCTTCACTGCCACATGATAGTTTTTAATCCGAGGATACTTCTCGGCCAACTCATTCAATTCATGGTAGTGTGTTGCAAAAAGTGTTCGGGGATTGGCGGAAGAATTGTTGTGAAGATATTCCGCAAGGCTCCATGCAATGGAAATACCATCATAGGTAGATGTGCCTCTGCCAATTTCATCTAATAAAATCAAACTTCGGGGCGATAGATTATTCATGATGCTGGCTGTTTCATTCATCTCTACCATAAAAGTAGATTCCCCGGCACTCAGATTATCGCTCGCCCCCACTCTGGTAAATATCTTATCTACCAAACCTATTTTAGCAGAGGCAGCCGGCACAAAACTTCCTATTTGGGCCATCAGCACAATCAAAGCTGTTTGGCGAAGCAGGGCACTCTTCCCGCTCATGTTTGGCCCGGTAATAATCAGTAGTTGTTGCTCGGCATTGTTCAATAGTATATCGTTGGGCACATATTTTTCACTCACATCCATTTGTTGCTCAATCACTGGGTGGCGGCCTTCTTTAATCGCTATAGCATAAGAGTCGTTGATTTCCGGCTGTGTGTAATTATTGCGAGTAGCCACCTCGGCCAATGACAGCAAGCAATCGGTGAACGCAATAAGATTTGAGTTTTGTTGAATCGCGACCACATAATCTTTTGCATACTGAATAAGTTCCGCAAATATCTTCTCTTCTAAGGCCTGAATTTTCTCCTCTGCGCCCAGTACTTTTTGTTCATACACTTTCAGTTCTTCTGTGATGTAGCGCTCGGCATTGGTCAGAGTTTGTTTCCGAATCCAGTCGGTGGGAACTTTGTGCTTGTGAGAGTTGGTCACCTCTAAGTAATAACCAAACACATTATTAAATCCAACTTTTAGGGAGTTAATTCCGGTGCGAGTTGCCTCCTTTTGCTGAATGCCGACAATATATTCCTTGCCGGAGTTTTTAATATCGCGCAGTTCATCCAAATCGGCATTCACTCCGGTGCCAATAAAATTTCCTTTGGCAACCACAGGCCCGGCAGCTTCCTGAATATCCCTTCCTATTCGCTCCGCCAAACCCGCGCACAGATTTAACTGCTCTCCCACTCTTTTTAAAGTTTCGTTTTCCAAAACCGAAAGAATATTTTTCATGGGTTGAATGGAGAGCAACGCTCGTTTCAACTGCACCATTTCGCGCGGATTCACTTTTTCAAGAGAAACTTTTGAGATCAGCCTTTCCAAATCTCCCATCTGCCGAATCCATTTCTTTAGTTCTTCTGCCGGGGAAGCCTGTTGAATGAAGGAAGTTACCGCATTCAGCCTTTCATTAATTTTAGAAATATCGAGCAATGGCATAACCACCCATCTTCGCAGCAAACGAGCGCCCATTGGCGAAGTAGTTTGATCCAGCACTTCTAACAGAGTTTTCCCTCCCTGATGTGGCGAGTAAATCAACTCCAAATTTCGGATAGTAAACCGATCGAGCCACACATGCTGCTCATCCGAAAAGCGAGTAATTTTTCCAATATGTGCCAGGTTATGGTGTTCCGTATCTTTTAAATACTGAATCGCTGCACCGGCAGCAATCACACTGGCGCGCTCCTCTTCAATACCAAAACCTTTTAGTGAATTGGTTTCAAAAAGTTTGAGCAGCGTTTCAACGGCAGTATCGTAATTATAAATCCAATCCTCTAAGCGATAGGCGTAAAATTTAGAGCCGAACTGCTGTGTAAATTCCTTCTGCTTCGATCGGGGATAAAGAATCTCGGACGGAGAGAGCGACTGTATCATTTTTTCGATATAGGCCAAGCTGCCCTCTGTAATCAGAAACTCACCGGTAGAAATATCAATGAAAGCAATACCATAGCTATCCTTTTCAAAGTAAATTGAGGCTAAGAAATTATTGCTTTTTGTCTGTAAAATATTATCGCCAAGTGCCACTCCCGGAGTGACCATTTCTGTGACTCCGCGTTTCACAATCCCCTTTGCCATTTTAGGGTCTTCTAACTGCTCGCAAACCGCCACCCGATGTCCCGCTCTTACTAATTTTGGGAGGTAAGTATCTAAGGAATGGTAGGGGAAGCCCGCCAGTTCTACTTCGGTGGCCTTTCCGTTACTTCTTTTGGTCAACACAATTCCCAACACCGCAGAAGCCTTGCGGGCATCTTCCGAAAAAGTTTCGTAAAAATCGCCCACCCGAAATAATAAGATGGCATCGGGATACTTCGCCTTGAAACTGTTGTATTGTTTCATCAGCGGAGTCTCCGTTTCACTTTTTGCGCTTTTAACTATACTGCGGTGAACAGTCATTGGAAAGACCTGTGGTTGTGTTGCGTGAACTAAATAGGAGCCACGAATTACGAAATACCGATTACTAATTACAAATTTGATTTCAACAATTTTACTTTGTGAGGAAACTTTTGAATGAAGAATTGCCGAGGCTGACGAAAGAAGAGTTTGAAACGGTGCCAAAATCGCCATTGGTGATTGTGCTTGATAATGTGCGTAGCCATTTGAATGTAGGCGCTGTTTTTCGCACGGCTGATGCATTTTTGATAGAAGCGGTTTATTTGTGTGGCATCACCGGAATACCCCCGCATCGCGACATTCATAAAACCGCCTTGGGAGCCACTGAAACGGTGAAATGGGAATACTGCGAAACCACTCTGATAGCAGTGAATAGGTTAAAAGAAATGGGGTATCATCTTATTTCTATCGAGCAGGCCGCAGGCGCTACCTTACTTCATACTTTCATCCCCGATCGCAATAGAAAATACGCAGTGGTGTTTGGGAATGAAGTAGAGGGCGTATCGCAGGAAGTTGTCACCCTTTCAGATACGGTCATCGAAATACCTCAATACGGCACTAAGCATTCCCTAAACATAGCGGTCAGTACGGGCATTGTAATTTGGGATTTGGTTTGCAAACTACGCGAAAGCAGCAGTGCGCATTAACTGAGTTGCAAGCTCAACTTTCGTATCTGTTCTTTAGACCCCATAGCAATAACGCAGTGTCCCGGTCGAATGATTGTATTCGGAGATGGATTCATAGCAAATTCTCCGGAAGATATTTTTATACCCAACACAGTGGCCCCCGTATTTTTCCAACTGTTTAACTCTTCCAAAGTGATCGTTTTCTTTGCCGCAATCTCTGCCAAACTAAAATGCTCGTTCGTATGGGTGGCCATCAAATCCACAAACTCTTTTACATCGGGGCTAATGACAGAGGAGGCCATGTGTGCCCCTCCTATTTTATCGGGCATAATCACATTATCGGCTCCTGCCGTTTTTAATTTACTCACGGTAGAGTCTTTAGAGGCACGACTAATAATTTTTAGCTGATGATTTAATTCACGGGCAGTCAGCACTACCAATAAATTATCCGCATCATCCGGCAGGGTGCTAATGAGAGCCGAAGCTCCGGTGATTCCTGCCTCTAAAAACACTTCATCGTGCGTGGCATCGCCTTCCACATAATAATCTACCGGAAAAGTAAGGTCCCCTTTTTTAAAGGGGTGCTTTTCTATCACCACAAATTGATGTCCGCTGTTGTGAAAAATCTTGGCGGCTTCTCTCCCATTTCGCCCGAAGCCGCAGATAATTACGTGGTTTTCGAGTGCTGCGATTCTGTTCTTCATTTTATACAATTTATATTCTTTTGAGAATTCCCCATCCAGAAAATAACTTGAAATCTGGGTAAGAAAGTAAGTAAAGGTTCCGATGTTGGCGATAATGAGCGTAATGGTGAACACTTTCCCAAGATCGCTCAGCGGCTGTACTTCTTTGTATCCCACCGTTGCTAAAGTAATCACCGTCATAAACAACGCATCCAAAAGAGAATAATGCTCGATGATGGCATAACCTACCGTGCCTATTAATAAAATAAAAATGAAGGCTGCGATTGAAATATAAAGTCTGGCAAATACTCTGAGAGGAAGTGGTGAAGTCATAAGTTTTATCGGAAACGAATATATAGGGAAATGGGGTATCTTGAAAAAACAGAAATTCTACAGGTTAGCAAAATGTAAATACATCTAAAATACCTGAATAAGTCAGTTTTAATGGTATAAATGGGACATAAAAAAATAAATCCGGAGGCTAAAAGCGGTAATTAGTGCTAAAACAAAGAAAAGATGTGCATAATTAGACTGTATCATTTCTTTACATCACTTCAGAAAATATACTTTTGCACTTTTAAAACCACAAAAATTATATGACCAACTCCCGCAAATCAGCTATCGAAACAGTGATTAATCGCGAAACCATCAAGCCTAAGATTGAATCGGCTAAGGTTTCAGAATACTTCGGTTCTAATGTTTTTAACGATGCTGCGATGCGGCATTATTTATCAGAAGATGCCTACATGGCAGTAAAAGCTGCGATGAAAGACAGCAGCAAAATCAGCCGCGAAATGGCTGATGCCGTAGCAGCCGGAATGAAAGGTTGGGCCTTAGATAAAGGAGCCAACAGTTACACCCATTGGTTTCAGCCCCTCACCGGACTGACGGCCGAAAAGCACGACATGTTTTTCACCCCCACCATAGAAGGGAAAGGGATTGAAAAATTTGGTGGAGATGCTTTAGTTCAACAAGAGCCGGACGCTTCTTCATTTCCAAGTGGCGGTATTCGCGCAACGTTTGAAGCCCGTGGTTATACCGCTTGGGATCCGGGTTCACCGGCCTTTATCATGAAAATTGGTGACGGAAAAACTCTTTGCATTCCCACCATCTTCATTTCTTATACCGGGGAATCATTAGATTATAAAGCACCATTATTAAAAGCCTCCCATTTTTTGGAGCAAGCCGCCCTTCCCGTCATTCATCTTTTCGACAAAGATGCCACCAAAGTAAGCGCCACCTTAGGTTGGGAGCAGGAATATTTCTTGGTAGATCAAGCACTGTTCAATCAACGCCCCGACTTATTGTTTGCAGGAAGAACGCTGTTGGGAGCGGCTCCTCAGAAAGGACAGCAATTTGAGGATCACTACTTCGGCTCTATTCCCGAAAGAGTCTATGCTTATATGCTCGACTTAGAAACAGAGTGTCATAAACTCGGCATTCCTTTGCGTACCCGCCACAATGAGGTAGCACCTGCACAGTTTGAATGTGCTCCCATGTTTGAAGAAGTAAACGTGGCGGTGGATCACAACTCTTTGTTGATGGACTTGATGGAGCGTATTGCTCGCAGACATAAATTGCGAGTGCTGTTACACGAAAAACCATTTGCAGGAGTAAATGGAAGTGGCAAGCATAACAACTGGAGTTTGAGTACCGATACCGGTAAAAATCTTCTTTCGCCCGGTAAAACGCCAAAAACAAACTTGCTATTCCTCACGTTTTTTGTAAATGTGCTAAAAGCCGTGAATGAATACAGCGATTTGTTGCGCGCCTCTATTGCTTCCGCCAACAACGATCACCGTCTCGGAGCCAATGAAGCCCCTCCGGCAATCATCTCTGTGTTTATCGGTTCTTACATGACTGACGTGCTGAATGAAATTGAAAAGCGCGTAGCCAAAGGAAAATATGATGAGCTGACCAATGCTAACCTCAAGTTAGACATCCACAACAAGATTCCGGATGTGATGTTAGATAATACCGACCGAAACAGAACTTCACCTTTCGCCTTTACGGGTAATAAATTTGAGTTCCGTGCGGTGGGATCTTCGGCCAACTGCGCCCAACCCATGACTATTATGAATGCAATCATGGGCAAGCAGTTACTCAGCTTTAAAACCGAGGTGGATAAACTGATAAAAGATGGAGAAACGAAGGAAGGAGCTATTATGCGAGTGCTTCGCAAGTATATCACCGAATCAAAAAATGTTCTTTTTGAAGGAGACGGTTACAGCGAGGCTTGGGAGAAAGAAGCTCAAAGCCGCGGGTTGAATAATGTCAAAACAACTCCTTATGCGCTTGATTTCTACAAAACCAAAAAGGCAAGGGAAGTATTGATTGATACCGGCATCTATTCAGAGCGTGAATTAGCTGCAAGAATAGAAATACTATATCATACCTATGTTCTTAAAATAGACAACGAAGCAAACATTTTGGCGGATATTGCGGTGAACCAGATAATCCCGGCCGGAGTGAATTATATGAATACCCTTTCAGCTAACATTAAGGGCTTAAAAGAATCGGGCTTGCCTGCCTCTGCAGTAAAAGCTCAGAAAGAAATCTTAACTGCTTTAGCTGAACATGTAAACGCTATAAAAACTGAAGTTGACAAAATGATGGTT
Source organism: Sphingobacteriales bacterium (assembly GCA_018262795.1). Taxonomy (GTDB): domain Bacteria; phylum Bacteroidota; class Bacteroidia; order Chitinophagales; family LD1; genus Bog-950. The sequence goes on from JADFDM010000002.1 coordinate 388,692, forward strand.
GCTAAGGAGAAGGCGCATCATTCCAAATCAAATGACATAGCTTCTAAAGCCTACTGTGATAAAGTAAAGCCATTGCTGGATGGGATCAGAGAGCATCTTGATAAACTTGAAAACTTAGTAGATGACAACATGTGGCCATTGCCTAAATACAGAGAAATGTTGTTTATCCGATAAGATACTTTCAACAACTTCAAATGCAAAAGGCAGCAAGTGATGCTGCCTTTTGTATTTACTCACAGCTCCAAAACATGTGTCATACACTATAAATTCATTGCCGTAGAGAGCAAGTTTTCCCCTCCAAAAAATAATTCATTTTATCTCCGAGAAACTGTAACCTTTTGGGGTGGCTTTCGTAAACTTATTTATCACCGTTCTTCCACATCTCTGAATAATAAAACCAACTGCTTAGAGTTGGTGTTTTACTGCTCTCCGCTTCATTCTTTGGATAGCACAAAAACAAAAACCCCGATGCAAGGCACCGGGGTTGTAAAGTAACGAACAAGCTATTGAGTTACTTTATTGGAGATACTTTTTCAATCATGATGCCGTTAGCACTTGCACTCAAGGAAGGGTTGCCTTGTCCCGGTAACTGATTGAAGAAATCTTTGTAGGTATTGCCTATGATGGTGTAACCCCCTGTATTCAAATCGTATAGTATGTTGTTGGTCATGTTTACGTTGTTACCACTTCCTT
>JADFDM010000003.1 GCA_018262795.1 Sphingobacteriales bacterium
TCTCTCTGCCCCCATCCGCTTTGCCGGTGCAGAGATGCTTTACCGGGCAGGTTTTGCAATCGGGGGTTCTATACTTCATTTACTTCCCCGCTAATTCCTCATTCGCACAGTATCTCTTTTCATACCTCCATTCCAAGTTAAATTCTTATCCCATCAAAATTTTAACTTAATCCTTGCTTTATTTAAAAGTGACTATTTATTAAATTCGGCTTTCTAAATCCTTGGATTATGAAAAAATTGTTCTCTACTCTTCTGAGTTTAGGTATTTTATTTACCGCTCAATCGCAAACTTCAGTCATCATCAATACCGGTACTCCCGGCACTCCGGCTTATAATGCAGGGCCTATTTACAGGTCTTCATCCGCCAGTGCCTACGATGCCAGCCGATACGCTTACCTTTATACTCAAAGTGAATTGGCCGCAGCGGGCATCTTCCCGGGATCTACCATTACCCAATTAGGCTGGGCAAAGAGCAACAATGCCACTACACTCGGTTCGGGCATATTTCGCATTTACCTCAAAACATCTGCCGCCACTGATTTCAGCAATGCCACCGAAACTTGGGCCAATCTGAATGCAGGAACTACGATGGTGTATGAAAACCTCAGTCAGGAAATACCCGATTCGGTTGCCCCGAGCTATATTCTGTTTCCCTTCAACACATCATTTATGTACACCGGTGGTTCGCTTGAAATTTCTACCGAGTGGGATATAAACGGGGTGAGTGGCAACCCTACCACCGGTTCATTCAATTGGTTGTGGAGTACTGTTGCAGACCGAATTTACGGAACCGGCCAAACCTCTTTGGCGAATGCGGCCACTCTTTCTTCTACCACTAATTCTATTAGCACTATTGATGATTATCGGCCCTTTATTCAAATCACATTCTCTCCACCTACCGGCTTAGATGCTTCTCTTAGTCCGATCACCGCCCCAATGTGCCCCGGCAGTAATCCGGTACAAATAAAGTTGACAAATTCGGGACAGGACGATGTGGATTCTGCCATGATTTCATGGTCGGTGAATGGAGTAGCACAAACTCCCTTCCAGTGGAATGGAACTTTAGCCACCGGCAACTCCTCCACGATCACACTCGGCAATTATACTTTTGTAGCCGGAACCTCTTACGATATTCTCACTTATCTCACGGATGTAAACGGCTTAGGGCCGGACAGCACCAGTATGAACGATACAGCAAACGTTATCGGATTACAAACGGGATTGACCGGCAACTATACTATTGATAGCTCCTCGGCTACAACCGGAACCAATTTTCAAAGTTTTACAGATTTTGTAGCTGCACTAAACACGGTTGGCATTTGCGGGCCTACTGTAGTTGATGTAGTACCCGGTTCAGGGCCTTACATAGAGCAGGTTACACTGCCGGAAATTAGCAGCATGTCGGCAGTGAACACGGTAACTATTAACGGGCATGGCGAAACACTGGAGTATAGCTCCACTACCTCCGGCAGTCGCGCGACCTTGTTGTTGAATGGAGCGGATCATTTTATTGTGGACAGTTTACATATTGCCGCTAACGGAACTTATGGTTTTGGCGTGCAACTGACCGGTGGTGCCGATTCTAATACCATCAGTAATTGTGTGGTAGATATAAACATCACTTCTACCTCTACCAATTATGCCGGAATCGTTATCAGTAGTTCGCTTACTTCAGCCACAGGAACAGGCAATACCGACTGTGACGGCAATACCATCACCGGCAATGTGGTAAATGGGGGCTACTATGGAATTACGTTGGTAGCAAATAGTTCCACCTACATGATTTTTGGAAACAGTGTAACCAATAACCAAGTGAATGATGTCTATTCTTATGGGATCTATCTGAACGGAAATGACGGAACGCTGGTAGAAGGCAATGACATCAGTCGCCCCTTAAGAGCCAACCCTTCGACCTTTTATGGCATTTATCTTACTTCGGTCAGTTACAGTGTTACGGTCTCCAAAAACCGCATTCATAATTCCTTCGATGGCAACACTGCCAGCACCAGTGCCTCTTATGGAATAGACTTAACGAATTGCGATGCCATAGCCGGAAAGGAAAACCTGATAGTGAATAATGTGATTTACAATTTCAACAATGCCGGTACGCAGAATGGTTTTTTAATTGGCAGTTCCGATTATGCTAAATTTTATCACAACACCATTTCGTTAGATGATCAAAATGCGACCTGCGCGACTTGTGCTACCAGAGGTTATTACTTGCAAACGGCAGCAGTGACCGGGCAAGAATTTATTGACAATAACATTTCTATTACCCGAACCGGAGGAGGAGATGCGCAGGGGATGTATTATGCAGTCACCGGCTCTTCTTTTATTTCAGACTACAACAATATATATGTAGCTGCCGGAGGCACAGTAAATGACATCGGCTATTTTAACGGAGCCGCTCAAACCACCCTTGCCGATTGGCAAACTGCCACCGGGCAAGATTCCAATTCATTAGCCGTGAACCCACTTTTCACCAGTCCAATTCTTGGAAATTTTGCTCCCTCCAATCCCGCGCTGAATGATAGTGGAACCTATGTAGGAATAGCGGATGATATCAACGGAACTCCGAGAAGCCTTACCACCCCCGACATTGGGGCGTATGAATTTGACATCAGCGGAAAAGATGCCGGGGTTACTGCCATCACTACGGCAGCTTGTGCCGGCCCTGATTCAATAAAGGTGACGGTGCAAAATTTTGGTACCGATACACTGCATACAGTAATGGTTTATTGCTTCCTCAACGGAACTCCTACTCCCAACAGCGGTACCACGTTTACTCTGAACTTGGCTTCAGCGGCTTCGGCAGAGGTGAATATGGGCAGTGTGACTTATGCCAGCGGAACTTCCTATAGTGTGACGGCATTTACTTCTATGCCCAACGGATCTGCCGATGGCAACAATGCTAATGACACGGTAACGATACCTGTAAATTTAATGCTGTCAGGTACTTACACCATCAACTCCGCAGTGGCCACCGGTGGAAGTAATTACCAAACCTTGACGGAGGTGGCGAATGATTTGAATACTTACGGCATTTGCGGGCCGGTGGTATTTAATGTAGTATCCGGCTCGGGGCCTTATGTGAATCAGCAACTCGATTTAGGAAACATCACGGGAACTTCGGCTATCAATACTATTACCCTCAATGGAAACGGGGAATGGCTCTCCTTTGCCTCTACCACTACTTCCGATAGAGCGGGCATTCGCTTAGACGGCTCCGATTATGTGACCATTGATAGTTTTGTGATTGAAGCCACCGGCACCTATGGTTTTGGAATACAATTAGTGGGCGCTGCCGATAACAACATCATTCGGAACAATACTATCTATACCGATACCTCTGCCACCTCCTCTAATTTTGCGGGGATCGTGGTTTCCAACTCTACTTCCTCTGCTACCACATCAGGAGCCACTGCTACCAACAACCTTATCGAAAACAATAGCATCCACGGAGGATATTACGGAATTACCTTGGTGGGGGTGTCTTCTACAAACCATATCCCCAACAACAAAATTATCGGTAATTCCGTTTCAACCTACCACTACTATGGCATCTATAGTTATTACCAAGACTCCGTTATCATTGAAGGAAATCGGGTGGAACAACGCGATACCGGCAGCTCTACCTGTTACGGTGTTTATGCTTATTACAATGACTATTGCAGCGTTTCAAAAAATAGAGTGATTACGAAGGGGGCGACTACCAACTACGGTATTTACGTTTATTACTGCGATGCTTCGTCAGCGCTACCGAATGAAGTGTCGAATAATTTTGTGAGTTGCCTAACGGGTACAGGAACGGCTTATGGTATTTATCCGTACAACAACTCTTACACCAACGTGTACCACAACTCGGTGAATATGCTGGGAGGAGGCGCTACTACGGGACGAGCGTTTTATTTCAATAGTTCTACCACAGGAGCTTACGGCTTTGTAAATGTGAAGAATAACATCGGTGTAAATACCGGAGGCGGCTATGCTTTGGAAATCAGCAGCGGTGCGGTGACGTTGGGGTACCTTACTTCGATGGATAATAATGACTGGTATGGCACCGGTGCGGTGCTGGCGCGATATAACAACAGCGACTACAGCGATTTGACTTCGTGGAAGGCGGCTACTTTACTCGACTCCAATTCCATTAGCATGAACCCTTTGTTTGTTTCGGCTACTGACCTGCACGCCTCACTTAATTTCTTGAATGACCGAGGGGCTTTGGGAACCGGAATAAATGAGGATATAGATGGAGATGTTCGCTGCCCGAATATAGGATGCGCGGGTAGCACGCTTCGCCCCGATATTGGTGCCGATGAATTTTTCGGCACACCGATTTCAGTGGATATGGGTATTCAGAATTTAGCTAACCCGATTCAGACTTCCTGTTATTCTAATGCCGAGCCGGTAGCCGTGACCGTGAAGAATTTCAACTCTCAGAGCATAGATTTTGCAGCGAACCCAATCACCGTTTCTGTCAGTGTAAGCGGCCCCAACCCAATGACCTTTACCCCGGTAGTTATCAGCACCGATACTTTGGGTGCCGATTCTTCCTTAGTGGTAAATATTTCTAACAGCTACGACATGTCGCAACCGGGAGATTATGTATTCACCATGACCGTACATGAGTCGTCAGATGGAAATCCGCTGAATGATTCTACGCTTGCCAGCATTAATTTCTCTGTTGGCTCCATCGCAAACACTTTCGCGCAAACTTGCTCCGGCTCCGCTTTTGAATTGAAGATGGATAGCATCACCGGGCCGATTCAATGGCAATCATATAATAGTGCAAACAGTGTTTGGATCAACGAAACAGGTGTTGGCTTTGATTCGATAGCTTATAGTGTTTCTCCTACTGTTACCACCATCTACCGCGCTTTGGTTTGTGGCACTTTTGCTTCCTCTCCCGATACTCTTGAACCTGTTTATTCCACTCCGCCAACAACTACGAACGATACTATTTGTGGTCCCGGAATGGCCATGCTCACTGCCGTAGGAACAGGAACCAGTGCTTGGTACGATGCCATTACCGGTGGAAATTTAGTCGCTACAGGTGATACGCTGAATGTATCCGTAACAGGCGATACTACTTTCTATGCCGAAAAGGGAATCACGCTAACAGGCGGCTCCGGCTTGCTTAAAATAACAGAGATAGATGTGGATCAACCGGATGGAATAGAAATTCAGAACCTTTCATCGCAGCCCATCAATACCACCGGTTGGGTGGTAGCAATATCTAACAGCTACTCCAATATTAATTTGGTCAATAGTTTATTGTGGAGCTTGCCTAATTCTATTGCTCCGGGGCAGATATTGTTTAAAACAGATGCCACCGGTAGTAATTATTGGGGGAACAATATTTTGTGGAACCCCGGCAGCGAAGGCTGGGCACTGATATTAGACAACAATGGCAATGTGGTTGATTATGTAGTGTGGGATTGGCCACAGACCGCCTTGGCCGGCTTTAACCCTACCATCAACGGCTTTAGTGTAACCATAGGGTCGCAATGGAGTGGAGTACCGTTGAGCACCGTAGGTATTTCTGCCGCACAGTCTTTAAATCGTCAAGGGAATTCTGACAATAATGATGCGACCGACTTTAGCTGGTAAACAGAAAATGTGGGCTTCCAAAACACCGGCCTGAGTACCGTTTTTCAAGGCGGCTCTTGTAGCAGTTCACGGGTGTCGGCTTATGTTTCCGTATTGCCTACGCCTCATGTTGACTTAGGAGCAGATACTACGCAATGCGAAGGAACTATTGTATTAGATGCACAAAACGCAGGAGACACTTACGTTTGGAGTACCGGAGCTACTTCACAAACAATTATTGCCGATACGTTGGGCACTTATTCGGTGACGGCCACTGCGGCTAATGGCTGCACGGATGCCGATGCGATTAACGTAAATATTGTTCCTTACCCTACGGTAAATTTGGGAAACGATACCGCCCAATGTGGTGGAGTGGTTATTCTCTCTACCTCTAATGCTTCCAATACCTTCCATTGGAATAACGGAAGTTCGCTGCCGTTTCTTACCGTAGTAGCTACGGGAACATATAGTGTTACAGTGACTACTCCTGAAGGATGTAAGCGAACTGACTCTGTAGATATAACAATAAATCCGGCTGTTTCAGTCGTGTTGCGCGATGATACCGCTCAGTGCGGAGGCAGTGTGCTCTTAGATGCCGGCAATGCGGGTAATAATTATTCATGGAGTACAGGAGCAACCACACAAACAATTTCGGCTGCGCAAACGGGAACGTATAGCGTAGTAGTTACTTCCCCTGATAATTGTTCTGCTACCGATTCGGTGAATATTACCATCCACGCTTTCCCTGTTATTAATTTGGGTACTGACACTTCTATTTGCGGAGTTTCTAAAACTCTCGATGCGGGTAATCCGGGAAGCACGTATTTGTGGAGCACTGCGGAAACCGGTCAAACGATTGTGGCCGACACCACTGGAACTTATTCTGTGATGGTCAGCAGTTCTGCGGGTTGCGAATCTTCTGATACGGTAACCCTCACCTTCCACACCAATCCATCGGTATCATTTAATGTGGCAGATACTATTTGTAACAATGCTTCCCCTATTTCACTTTCGGGCCAGCCTGCCGGTGGTGTATTTTCAGGAAATGGAGTGTCGGGAAATAATTTCAATCCTTCCGGCTTAGGTGCGGGCTTCCAGAGTCTTGTGTATTCCTACACTGATGGAAATGGATGCTCGGTCAATGCTACGGACAGTATAGAAGTAGTTATTTGCACCGGAATTTCAGAAGCTTCAGCTAATTTATCAGTAGCTATTTATCCAAACCCAAGCACCGGTCAAGTATTTGTTGATTTGACTTCGTTAAGCGGCAAAGCGGTAACCATGCAGGTGTACTCTCCCGAAGGGAAGTTGGTTGTTCATTCCTCTTTTGAAGCGGATAAAAACATTCGTCTAATTGATTTGAGCAATCAAGCACAAGGGCTTTACCTGATTAAGATTGTATCAAACCATCTTGCGCTGACGAAGCGAATAGTAGTTCAGTAAATTAACTGATACACAAAAGAGCCGCTCTTCAAGGCGGCTCTTTTGCTTTTGGTATTTATAGGTTTTCTTAACGAATACATTTGTTCGTCTGTTTAATTTTACCCCAAGCGATGATTTTATATTTTCGGAAATGCGAATTGAAATGAAAAGATTAAAAGGGGGCAGGATTCTACTCTTTGTTTGGATAACTCTTTTCACAAGTTTAGGGAGCACTGCTCAGCAGCCTCCCCAAGCCGATGCGGAAGGGAGTTTAGTAAAATGGATGACGCTTCAGGAAGCGATGGAGAAAGTGAAAACGCAGCCCAAGCCCATCATCATGGATTTTTATACCGACTGGTGCGGCTGGTGTAAAAAAATGATGACCACCACTTATGCAAATCCGGGGCTGGCGCAATACATCAACACGAACTTTTATCCTGTTAAATTTAATGCGGAAACAAAAGATACGGTAGAATATCTCGGGCAAAAATACGGCCCTTTGGGAGTAGGGCAGCGAACCACCAATGCACTGGCCGTAAAATTATTGCAGAACAAGTTGATGTATCCCACCACTCTATTTCTGAACAGCTATGACAAAACAAAAAATGAATTTGGCTTCAGCATGTTAGCCAGCGGATATTTAGATCAAACGAAACTCGAACCTATTTTGATTTTTAGTTTAGAAAATGTTTTCCGCAATTCGAGCTATGACGACTTTAAGGTAGAATTTGATCGTGCCTTTTATGACACTTCCACCAATTCAAAAATGAAATTGGTAAAATGGAAAAAACCGACTGAAGTACTGAGTAAGGAGGGCGTTTCTAAAAAGAAAACATTGGTGTTTATCCATACCGATTGGTGCAATGCCTGCAAGGTGATGTATCGAACTTCATTTGAAGATACCCTCACAAAGAAATTGTTGCAAGACGACTTTGAGTTAGTAGATTTTAATCCGGAAATAACCGATACCATTATTTACAAAGGACAATCCTATTTCAACCCCCGAAGCCCTCAAATGCCGTTTCACCAACTCGCTATGGCTTTAACTAAGAATAACTTTGTGCTGCCTACCTTAGTAATCATGGATGAAAGCAAAAATATTCTGGATGCTATTCCTTTCTATCTTAACCCACATATACTGAGCGATATTGCCACATACTACGGAAACGACATCTTCAAAACCAAGTCGTGGAATGACTTTATGAAGGAGCGCAAAAGCGACAAAGCCAACTAACCAAGTTTTTATAATTCTGGAACCACATATTCGCTCACCATTTTTTATGTTTGGCGCATGAAATTATTTTCCGCTCTATCCATCGCTCTCTTGCTGTTGTGTCATTTGGCTTCACTCGGCCAAACCAATACAGAGCCTCAAACATATACTCATCGCGATTCAGTGAATTTGGCAAAGTTAAATTCGGGGGCCAACCTGATGATTGCCGGTGGGGTAGGCTTATTTGGAGCAGGAGGTTATCTGCTTTATCAGGGCATCACCGTTTACCGCACTCGCGATAACAGTGGCAAGCAATCGGCCCAATCACAAAACGACCAAAACAAAAAACAAGGAACCATTTATTTGGCGGCTGCCGGTGTAGGCTTTGCTGCCGGTATTGTGCTGACTGCCTTTGGCGCTCGCAATAAAGTAGAGTTTAAACGCAGAAAAAAAGAAATGGCGATGGACATCGGCATACTGCAAAGCGGTCAGTTGGGTTTAGCAATGACTTTTTAAACCTTATACCTGATTTTTGGTTTTTAGATTTAGTGGTTTTATTACTTTTGGCACGCCTCAGGGCAAACCTGGTTTTCACACAGGAGTATTTTTTCAAAATTTCTCAATACCTATTTTATGTCTGAAAAAGCAACATTGAACTTAGATGGAAAGCCTTATGAATTTCCGGTTATCACGGGAACTGAAAATGAAAAAGGAATTGACATTGGTAAACTGAGGGCGCAAACCGGCTATGTTACTTTCGATGAAGGATATAAAAACACCGGAGCTACTTCCAGTGGCATTACTTTCCTGAATGGTGAAAAAGGAATTCTTCGCTATCGCGGTTATGCCATTGAGGACTTGGCCGAAAAATCTTCCTTCACTGAAGTGATGTATTTGTTGCTTTACGGAGAACTGCCCACTGCTGAAGAACTCAGAAAATTTGAAAATCAACTCACGCAACATACGCTGGTGCACGAAGACTTGGTGAAAGTGTTTGAAGTGTTTCCTACCGGCTCGCACCCCATGGGACAACTGATGACGCAGCTTTCTGCTCTTTCTTCGTTTTATCCTGAATCATTGAATCCGCAGAAAAGCCCCGATCAGCTAAACCTCACCATCATCCGTTTGCTGGCTAAGATGCCTACCATCTGCGCTATGATACAGAAAAAAGGCAAGGGGCATCCGGTGCTGTATCCGCAAAATAGATTCGACTACGTTTCTAATTTCCTTTACATGACTTTTGGAAATGTAACAGAAGAATATACTCCCGATCCGGTGATTGTGGATGCTATGAACAAACTTTTAATTCTTCATGCCGACCATGAGCAGAACTGCTCTACCTCTACCGTTCGCATTGTGGGATCTTCTCACGCTAATTTATATGCCTCCATTGCTGCCGGGGTAGCTGCCTTGTGGGGGCCGCGTCACGGAGGAGCCAATCAGGAAGTGCTGGAAATGCTGGAACACATCCGCGATATTGATAAAGGAGATGTGAAGAAAGTAGTAGCCGAAGCCAAAGACAAAAAGCGTTTGCTGTTTGGTTTTGGCCACCGCGTTTACAAAAACTTTGACCCTCGCGCGAAGATTCTGAAGGTAGCTTGCGATAATGTATTGGCCAAGTTAGGAGTCAATGATCCACTGCTCGCCATTGCCAAAGAGTTAGAAGCAGCCGCCTTAGAAGACCCTTATTTTATTGAGCGCAAATTATACCCGAATGTAGATTTTTACTCCGGCCTCATTTATAAAGCAATGGGTTTCCCTACACCGATGTTCACCGTGCTGTTTGCTTTGGGCCGATTACCGGGATGGGTGTCGCAGTGGAAAGAATTGCGCGGCAAGAACGAAGACATTGGTCGCCCGCGTCAGATATACACCGGCCCAACGCTACGTCCGTTTGTAGCTATCAAGGAAAGAAAATAATCCACCCTAACTATTTTAAGCCGCGCCATCGCGCGGCTTTTTTGTTTCAGTATATTTCGCCACAAATTATTTCTGATGAAGAATTTATTTTTCACCCTCACCACCCTCTGGTGTTTTGCTGTTACATCGGCACAGAACAATGTAGGCATTGGCACGGCTGCTCCTGACCAAAGCGCTTTACTCGAATTGCAATCCAGCGATCGCGGCTTTTTGGTACCGCGCGTAAGCACCGTGCAGCGAATGGCTATCGGCAATCCGGCAGAGGCGCTGTTGGTATTCGACACTGACTCGGGCTGTTTTTTTTATTACGCTACGCAGTGGATTTCGCTGTGCAAGCTATCGGGGCCGCAGGGAATTACCGGTGCGACCGGAGCTAACGGTGCACCGGGAATACAAGGCATTACCGGTGCCAAAGGCGATACCGGACCTATAGGCCCAACCGGACCTTCAGGAGTGGATGGAGTCACCGGCCCGCAAGGCATACAAGGCCCAACCGGTGCGCAAGGGATAACCGGAGCTACGGGAATACAGGGCATACAAGGACCACCCGGCCCGCAAGGAATTCAAGGAGTAGCCGGTGCTACCGGGCCTCAAGGCACACAAGGAGTGCCGGGTGTTGCCGGAGCGCAAGGAGTGACCGGCCCCACCGGTCCGCTGGGAGCAGCAGGAGGCGACTTGAGCGGTACTTATCCAAACCCCACCGTAGTGGCACTACAGTCTCATGCAGTCAGCAATACGGCTCCTGTGCTGAATGACATTTTGTATTGGAACGGCACGGCCTGGACCCCCAATACCGGGAATACTTTGTTTTGGAAATTGAATGGCAACTCGGGCACTAACCCGCCTACTAATTTTATCGGCACTACCGATGCGAAAGACTGGGTGGTAAAAACGAATAATGCCGAGCGACTGCGAGTGAATGCTTCGGGTAATGTGCGCATCGGCAGAACTAATTATCCGACACAATGTGGAGGCACTACCACCGCTACCGAGGATATTCGAATGAAGTTATCTACTACCGGAGGCTTCGTTTCGTTCGGCAGTTATAACAATGACCCACTCAATGTAGCAGCACCACCGGTTACTACCTGGATGTCGGGGGTGGGCGCTTTGGTCATTGGCATGAACCGCACGGCAGGTACCAGCAATGTGGATCTCTGGAACAGCACCGATGCCAACAGTGGAACGGCTGCAATGGGCATTACCGACCGGGGATTTAATTTCCGCAACTTTCAATATGTGAGTGGTGCTTGCTCTGAAAATTTATTAGCCACCCTCAACGGAAGTGGCACTCTTACCCTGAGCAATTACGGAGGTGGAGGCGGTCGAGTAAATGCCTACGCTTTCAACAATATTTCCGATGCGCGGATAAAACAACAAGTGCAGCCACTTTCCAATGATGCTTTATCGAAGGTGATGCAACTGAACCCCGTTACTTATCTCTTCTCTGAAATCAACTACGCTCCTAATTCTTCTTTAACTATCGAGAAGAAGAGTTACGACAAACCCGAGATGGGATTTTTGGCGCAGGAAGTGTATCGCTTATTCCCCGAAGCTGTAAATAAACCTGTAGATGAATCGAAAGAATTGTGGAGTATGGACTACAGCAAGTTGACGGTGGTATTGACCAAGGCGATACAAGAACAACAGCAAACCATTCAGCAGCAGCAGCAGGAAATTAATGCGCTAAAAAAGGCGGTGGGCTTAAAGAATGGGGAATAAAAAAAGCAAGCAAAATCTTTTACATTTATATTCGCTTCACTAACTAACCCTTGAAACATGAATAAGTTTCTCACCTCTTTTATCCTCCTCTTACTATTATTTTCTGCCGCCTACTTGCAGGCGCAGAACAACGTGGGCATCGGCATAGCCAACCCCGACCCAAACGCCATCCTGCATATTGAATCAAACAGCAAAGGAGTACTGATACCTCGCTTAGATGCGGCTGAACGCGCTTCACTCGGTGCGGCACTGAACCCTACAAATCAGGGATTGCTGGTGTTTGGCCCCGACACAAATCAGTTTTGGTACTGGGATGGCACGCAGTGGATTCCCTTTCCGGTACCGCCCATCCCCGGCCCTACCGGCCCCACTGGGCCGCAGGGAATTCAGGGAATTGTAGGCCCCACGGGAGCGCAAGGCCCTACCGGTCTCACTGGCGATACCGGCCCGGTGGGCCCACAAGGTATTACCGGCAATACGGGTAGCACCGGCCCCACCGGTACTGGCAGCGACAACACAGCACATGCTTTTAATCCCGATGGCTCGGTATTGATAACCGATGCCGGGGGAACACTCACCACGACCGCACAGGCTTGGCTCGTGGGAGGGAATACAAATCCCGCTTCCAATAATTTGGGACAAACGGGCAATGCTCCCTTGGTATTTGTCACCAACAACACCGACCGCATGAGCGTGCAAGCCAATGGCGATATATTTGTGGCCGGTTCAAAGCCAATCAAGGTCATCCGCTATTACTGTAATGGCTGCGATGATCCCAATCGAAATACCTCTGTGAGTACCACCGACTGGGTAGCGGTGGTGGCGGGCTTTTATCCCACCAATCAGGATGGCAGCAAAACCGAAAGTACTCGTGCCAGAGTATATCCCAGCGGAGGAACATGGTGGTTCAAGGGCGACCTAGAATCGCCCAGCGATGAGGACTGGAGCGTAGATATTATGTTCATCAAAAAACAGTTGGTGGATGATCAGCGACCGGCCTCTTCCAATGGCGGTGGAACCGGATTTTAAGCTCAAATTACTCTAAAAGCTAAGAAATCAATTCTAATTGGCCACTTGGCAGACCTAACGAGCTAATAGGAAAATTCTCCTGTTAACCCGCAAGACCTAACGAGCTAATACGGGAATTCTCGTATTAACCTGCAAGACCAGCCAAGTTAATATGAGAATCCTACTGTTAACCTGTTAGACCTGTCATACGATGAAAAGATTTCGTTTTCTCCGGCACCCACTTCTATCCATCCAATATCCTACTGGTTTTATTATTCCTAAGAAGCCGCTTGGTCTTTAAAATCTGCGGCCTTTTGTGCGTAAGAAGTTACACCGTTCAAGCAGTTTCTGTTTTCTTCAAATTCTATTGCATCGTTTCGCCTCCATTTACCGTCTATTGCCGGGAAGTTAAAGGCGGTTGTTTAATCCATTTAAGTACTTAGCTTCACAACCTTTTATCACACTTTTTACAGAGAAAATAAACAAGTAGCATGAGCAAGAACTTTACCCTGTTATTTCTGATGGCTCTATCTTTTCTAAGCACATCGGCAGCAACAGAAAAAACTTCTACCGGGTGGGTAGCAACCATCGTCAACGACAAAGTATTTATTGAAAACAAAGGACAGTTTGATGTTCGTTATCATCCGGTTGACCATCGGAAAATATTGTATGCCGTGCAGCAATCTTCTAAACTGGTGTACTTTACCGATAAGGGAATCAGCTACCAGATTTACAGCGTTACGGCCAATAAGGAAAGAGGCGATGACTGGCAGGAAGAAATCAAAGAAAAGCAAGAGAAATATATAGAAGAGCACGAGGGCAGAACTCCCTCCGAGAAACGCGCAGAGAAGGCGAAAGAGGCGCGCTTATTAGTAGCACAAGATGTGGTGGAATTTACCTGGCAAGGAGCAAATACCAATGTGCAGGTAATTGCCAGCGAGCCGGCTGCCGACTATCACACCTACGGCATGCACACGCCCGATAAAAAGAAGGCGTATGATATCCGCAATGTGAAGGGATACGGCAAGTTATTGTATAAGAATCTGTATCCGAATATTGATGTGGAATACTCTTTCTTCCCCGACAGGGATGGATATGAATATGCCGTGATTCTGCATCCGGGAGCCGACCCTTCTTTGGTGAAAATGGTGTATCAGGCCAATGAAAAATTAACCCTCAATGATGCGGGCGACTTGCACATTGCTACCGACTTTGGAGATATTATAGAGCACGCGCCCAAGTCGCTGTATCAAACCGGCTCTAATGAAGTGATCCCTTCCAAATTTGTGTTGCGCAATAACGTGGTGTCGTTTCGCCTCAACAAATACGATCGCCATCAAATCGTTATCATTGATCCCTGGGTGCAAACGCCTGCCTTCAATACGCAGTGGGATTGTGTATGGGAATGTGATAAAGACGGAGCGGGTAATGTGTACATTATCGGAGGTGTGATGCCGCTGCAACTACTCAAGTATAACTCGGCCGGTGCCTTACAATGGACTTATAATACCCCCTACGATTCTACCTCTTGGCTCGGCACTTTTGCTACCGACATAGCCGGTAACTCCTACGTGACGGAAGGCTCTGTTGCAGCCATTCAGAAAGTAAGCACTGCCGGAACCTTGGTATGGGACAATCCCAATCCGGGGGGAATTTTTGCCTCCACTGAATTTTGGAGCATCTCCTTTAACTGCGACCAAACTAAGTTGGTAATTGGCGGAACCGGCAACACGCTTCCTCCACTGCCCTACATTTATCAGGTGGATATGAGCAATGGCAACGTGACCAACAGTTTGCAAGTAACCGGTGGCAACTTGTTCCCCACGCAGGAAGTGCGCTCGATTACTGCCAGCGGCAACGGGCGCTATTACTGGTTGTCGCATGATTCGCTCGGCTTTATCAAACAGAATTTCGGTCTTTGCCCCAAACCTTCAGATGCCATTTTCAAAGCCAACAACGGCTATGCTTTTGGCTACAAATGTGAGAACTGGCGATACAATAACTCCGGCATTTCTGCGGTGCGCACCTATGGCAACTTTGCTTTTACCCATCGCGGCAATCAACTTGACAAACGAAATTTCTCGACCGGAGCAGTGGTGGGCAGTGCGGCTATTCCCGGAGGAGCCTTTGCCAGCAGTCAGGTGGGAAACAGCGGCTTGGATATTGACGATTGCGGAAATATTTATGCGGGTTCTAAAAATCAGGTGGTGAAGTACGATCAGAACCTAACCCAATTAGCGACCTATCCTACCAGCCCTAACTTTAATGTGTACGATGTGCAGGTTTCTACCAATGGCGATATTATTGCCTGCGGCTCTACCGGCACTTCTTCCTCGGGAGCACGGCAAGGCTATATTCAATCTATCAGTGCCGGTGCTTGTGCTACTATCGCCATTGTGTGTTGCGATGCGAATATTTGTCAACCACCTACTTACTGCACTACCGATCCAGCCAGCACTCTCACGGCTTCCACCCCGGGAGGAACTTGGAGCGGAACGGGAATTACCAATACTTCTACCGGAATGTTTAACCCCTCCGTAGCCGGCCCCGGCTCGCATACCATCGTTTACACCTTGCCATGCGGAGCCGACTCGGTGGTATTGGTAGTAAGTCCTTGCACTACTTTAAGTGCTTGCACCGAACAGAACGGCAACATCACCGTGTCAAATGGTGTAGGCCCCTACTCTTGGCAGAAAGATACTTTGATACAGGATTGCAGCGCCTGCTTGCCGGGTCTGCCCCCATTTATTCAACCCTGCAGCACACCGGCAGGCTGTGCGGTAAACGTTCATTCATGGGTAACTTATGCCAACGGCATTTCCGTAGCCCCACCTGCTGCTTATCCTATTCGAGTGCAGGATGCTGCGGGAACTATATTGGTAATAAACAGTGCCGGTCAATTGCAACCTTGCAGCCCATGCCCTACTATTACGGTGGCTGTTAGTTCGCAAACGAATGTTACTTGCCCCAGCACTAACAACGGCTCGGCCACCGTTTCGGCCAGCGGTGGAGCATCCCCTTACACCTATAGCTGGAATCCGAACATTAGTTCTACGGCTACGGCATCGAACCTGACTGCGGGCACTTACAGCGTTACTGCTTTTGATGCCAATAACTGTAGTGGTTCGGTTTCTATCACTATCACCGCACCTGTTCTTCCAAACATTACCAATGTAGCTACACAGGCAGAAACTTGTGCCGGTCAAAATGATGGTGCTATTACTTCGGCTACTGCTTCCGGGGGCAACGGAACTTTCACATGGACGTATGCTCCGGCAGCAACTCCCGGCAACACCACGGCTATTCCATCTTTCCCTATCAATAATTTAACTCCAGGCAACTACATTCTGACCGTAACCAGTGGTGGATGCACTGATACAGCTCAGATAAATATTGCCACCGGTCCAAATTGCTGCACCATTAATCTCTCAGTGAGTGTGACGGAGCCGAGTTGTGCGCAGTCTAACGGAAGCATTACTCTCAGCGTAACGCCACCCGCTACCTATACTTACAGTTGGAACAACGGTCTTCCGGCACAAGCAGCACAAACTAACTTAGCCAGCGGGCAATATTCTGTCACCATCACCAATACCGGAGTGCCCAATTGCACGAAGGATACTACCATCAGCCTGAACAACAGCGGAGGGCCTACACTCTCGTTCAGCAATCAGGTTAATCCAACTTGTGCGGGTAGCGATGGAGCCATCACCGTGACTTTAGCCGGAGGCACTGCCCCGTATCAGGTGACCATTGACACCGGAGGCACGCCTCAAACGATTACACTGCCTTTTGCTATTTCGCAAACCCTCACCAATCTCCCTGCGGGAACGGTGACTGTTTCCGTGCAGGATGCGGGCGGATGTCAGGCCTCTACTACGGCTACCCTTACTGCTCCCACTAACTGCTGCACCTTTACCGTGAGTGATGTGATTGCCAACCCCAATTGCGGCACTGCCGATGGAAGTGTGGCACTCACCGCCACCAATGGTTCGGGCAATTACAGTTACGCTTGGGCCGGTGGTGCCACTACCGATACATTAGGTAGTCTGGTCGCAGGCACTTATGGGGTTACCATCACCGACAATGCTTACGCGAACTGTTTCATTGATACCACTTATACTTTGGTGAACCCCAATGCCCCGGTCATTGACACCGTGGTAGTGATCAACGAAACTTGTCCCGGCACGGGAGATGGCTCTGCTACGGCATCGGCCAGCGGAGGGAACGGCAATCTTTCTTATACCTGGAGCAATTCACAAACAGGCGCTACGGCCACTTCACTCACAGCGGGCAATTACAACTTTACCGTGAGCGATGCCAGCAATTGCCAAACCGTAGGAAATGCCGTAGTGGGTTCTGGCTTTTGTTGCACCCTGAAGATAAGCGCACAAGGCACTACCGGCACTTGTGGTTTAAATAATGCTTCTATCGCGGTGAGCATAGACTCAGCAGGCACTGCGCCTTACAGCTATTCCTTGAATGGTGGCACGCCTCAATCCTCCGGCTCTTTCACCGCGCTGGCTTCCGGCACTTACTTAGTGCTGGTGACCGATGCCAATTCTTGTTCCGACACAGCAACGGTGATCATTCAAGCCAGCAGCAACAATCTAAATGTAAACATTACTACTACCGGGGAAACCTGCAACGGCAGCGATGATGCCACCGCTACCGCCAACACCACCGGTGGCACCGCCCCGCTGCTGTATCAGTGGAGCACGAACGAAACTACTGCCACAATTATCAACTTGCTCCCTGATGCTTACACAGTCACGGTGACCGATGCAGGTGGCTGCTCGGGAACGGCTACTACTCTTATCACTGAGCCTGCTTCGTTTACCGTAAATGCCGGTGACGATACCACCACCTGCGATGGCAATGTAGTGACCGTGCAGGCCAATGCCGGTTATGCGAGCTATCTCTGGAGCAGCGGAGAAACCACTGAGGCCATCAGCCCTTTGGTGTCGGGTACTTATAGCGTCACTGTGACCGATACCAGCGGCTGCACCGCCAGCGATGTAGTGATAGTGACCTACGCCCCCTCTCCCATTGTTGACTTGGGCGATAACAAAGTAGCGTATCAGGGCGAGCATGTAGAACTCACCGCCACGATCATTCCCTCCCCTACCGGAGGTACTTACAACTGGCAACCCGATACCCTGCTCAGTTGCACCACTTGCCCCAATCCGTTGGCTTTAGCCACCGACACCATTACTTATATGTTGAGCTACACCGATGCCAATGGTTGCAGTGCTTCTGATTCGGTAACCCTATTTGTGTTGCCTGTCGGGCATATCTTTTTCCCCAATGCCTTTACTCCCAATGGAGATGGAGCCAATGATATTTACTTGCCGGGTGGCAGCGAAGTGAAACTGATTGTATGGCGACTTTTCAACCGCTGGGGCGAAAAAGTGTTTGAAAGCAATAGCCAGTTTATGGGATGGGATGGAAAATACAAAGGAGCTGCTCAGCCTCCCGGTGTGTATGTGTACTATGCCGAAGTGACCTATATGAATAACGAAACCGAAAAGTTCAAGGGCAGCATCACTCTACTTCGATAATCCATTTCACCTTCTAAGAAAAGCCGCTGTAGCAATACACCGGCTTTTTTTATGGCAGATTTAGCGCGGGGTGAAGGCGATATCCGATTGCAAAACCTGCCCATTCAAGCATCTCTGCACCGGCAAAGCTGATGGTGGCAGAGGCATACCGACCGATAAAATATGTAATTTTAGTCGCTTGGCTTAGGCTCGGCTTCAAACGAAGGATAGCAAACGAATACATAACAAACAAGTGATGGCGGCACCTTGGTGCAACACATAAAAAAATAGTTTGACCCTTGGGGATATTCCCTTGCCGCTATACCGAGAAGAAGAACTGCTTTTGTAGAAAAGGATTGGTAGCCCGCTCCTGGCCGATGGTAGTTTTGGGGCCGTGTCCGCAATATACGGTCACCTCATCTGGTAAAGCCATCATCTTTTCGGTGAGTGACAGATACAGCACTTTACCATCGGCTCCCGGAATATCATAGCGCCCCACACTGCCGTTGAATAGCACATCGCCACTGATAATTACTTTCTTTGGCTCGTTGTAAAAGGCCAAGTGACCGGGAGAATGGCCGGGCACAAACAGCACTCCGAAGGACTGATTGCCGAACGTAATAGTATCGCCTTCCTTCAGAAATTTTTCCGGCTTGGGCGATGCCTCTATATTAAACCCGAAAAAACCTTGATACTCCAAAGCAGCTTTCATCACTTCAAATTCTATTTCGTGAAATTGCGGAAGCAAGCTGTAAGTGTCGCAGATAAATTTGTTGCCGGGGAAATGGTCAATGTGACAATGGGTGTTTAGCAACAGCACAGGACGAAGCCCCAAGTCGGTAATAGTTTGCAACAGTTCTTCCCTTTCCTGCTCGTTAGAGCAGCCCGGATCTATGATGGCGCATTCCTTCGTTTCATCATAAAGCAAATAAGTGTTTTCGCTGAAAGGGTTAAAAGTAAGGGAGTGTATCTTGAGCATGAATGTAATTTGATTAAGTTTGATGTAAACTGCTATACCACGCGAAATAAAACAATCTTTGTCGGCTTGTGTTTGATGAAAGTCATGATTAAACGTCCCATCCCTTTTACTGAGAATCGCAAGGCCGGGATTTCCGCCTCCGGTGTTTTCATTACCGGTGTGCTGATGTTGCTGTTCTCCGCGTCTTATTCTCAATCCGCAGATCAGAAATTTGGGCAGAGCCGAGTGCAGTATAAGGATTACACTTTCCAGTATTACGAGAGCGATAATTTTACTACTTATTTCTATCAGGGCGGTCAGGACGTAGGGAAGTATGTGATTAAAACGGCAGAGGATGTGTCGGAGGAAATTGCTACGCTGCTCGATTTCAAATACCGCAGAAAGATTGACATCATCGTGTACAACAACATCAATGAACTGAACCAAACCAATATCGGCATTTACGAGCAGGGGCAAAATCCCGGAGGGGTTACTAAAGTTCCGGAGAACAAAATGTTTATCTACAACAATGGCGACCACCGCTTTATTGATAAGCAAGTGCGCGAAGGATTGGCGCGAATTTACGTGGATAAGATGGTGCTGGGCAGCAGCTTTGCCGAACTGATTCAGAACGCGGTATTGCTAAACCTGCCCGACTGGTATAAGCTGGGGTTGGTGGAATACATCGGCAAGGATTGGGATAGCCAAATGGAAGATAAGTTGCGCGATGGAATTATGAACGGGCGCTTCCGTAAACTGAATAAACTGCAACCGGAGGAGGCCGTGTTTGTGGGTCATTCCATCTGGCATTATGTGGAGGAGGTGTACGGCAAATCGGCTGTGAGTAATGTGATTTACCTCACCCGCGTGAACCGCAGTGTGGACAATGGTTTTCTTTTCGTACTGGGCACCGATCTGAACGAAACACTTCAAAAGTGGTACTCCTATTATTACACTCGCTTCACCAAAGAAAAAGCATTGACGAACCTTCCGGCTGATAGCAATATGGTAAAGGCGCGCATCCGCAAAGACTTCGATTATTATGAGTCGAAGCTGAGTCCCGATGGTAAGCACATTGCGTATGCCAGCAATGATATGGGTCGCTACCGAGTGCATGTGCTGAATACAGAAACGAAGGAAAGCAAAGTGGTTTTCAGAGGAGGCTTTCGCACCAATACACTTTTCACCGATGAGTCTATTCCCTTATTGGCCTGGGAGCCGGGAGGGAAAAAGTTGGCTATACTTAGCGATAGGCGTGCGCAAACTTTCCTTCGCTTTTACGATATAGAAACGCATAAGATGGAGGTGAATCCGGTGAGGAAATTTCAGAAAGTGATTAGCTTCTCGTTTGTAGATTCAAAGCAGTTGGTAATGAGCGCAATTCAGAACGGGCAAACGGATATTTTCCTTTATACCATTGCTTCTACTACCACTAAACGCTTAACCGATGATTACTTTGATGATTTATACCCCGCTTATATTGAGGCAGACAGTATGCGCGGTATTATGTTTTCGAGCAATCGCCCGGATGCCTCGCTGACTCCCGGCCGTTACGAATCGCAAAACCTGCTGCAAACGCTGGATTTGTTTTTCTACGATCTCAATGCCTCTAAGCTATATCAAGTCACCTCCACTCCACTGGCCGATGAAACCTACCCGCAAAATTTTGATGCCTATTCGTATTGCTATCTGAGCGATGTAAACGGTATTCGAAATCGCTTTATCGGTCACTTTGAAAAAGTATTTGACCATACCAACAAAACATACTACTACACCGATAAAGAAAGCGGGGAAGCAGATTCGATCACTACCCTGAGCAGTGTTCGTGCCGATTCCATCTTAGACCTAAATACGATAACTCTCACCGATTCTTCTTTCGAAAAAATATTTACTACCGGAGGGGTCAACACTCCTTACACCAATTCTTTCTACAACATTCGCAGCCAATCAGTTGTGCCCGGCAAGGGTATGGCACTGGATATGCTGATACAAAATAACCGTCCGCGGTTTTACAAGTACCAATTCACTTCTACACATAATAAAGGCTCGGTACACTTGGCTGACTATATGGTGAAACGGCAATTAAAGGTGATGGAGGAGAAGAATGAAAAGGAGAAGAAAGACACCGCCATTGAAAGTAAAAATACAGTGTCGGCTTACGATACAATAAAGGGAGAAGTGGGGAATCGCCCCTTCGATTTTCAAAGTGAGTTTGACTATGGCATTAAACTATTCGATTGGGATTCTGCGGCTACTTCAAAAATAAATGAAGCACAGGACGGGGGATATATCTTCCGCTTTTCTCGCACTCGCCCCTACTTTGTACAGTTTATGATTGACAAGGTGATTACGCAGATTGACAACACGCTGCAGATGACCAGCTATCAGCCTTTTGATCCTTCGGTGCCGCAGTACAATCTCGCTCCTGTCAGTTTCATGTTTAAGTTCGGCATCACTGATCTGTTAGAAAACCACAAGTTGTATGGCGGCATCAGCCTTCCGTTTACCGGAGCGAATGGCAGCAGTCAGTATTTTGTCACTTACGAAAACCTGAAGAAACGCTTAGACAAAAAATTTACTTTTTACCGAAGAGTGCAGAACGGCACCGCTTACGACAAACTGCCTTTCACCAATGTAGTGCTCGGTGGCAACTATTCGGTGAACTACAGCATTAAAACCAATTATGCAGAGATAGCCCTGAACTATCCCTTAGATGTGTTGAATAGTTTTCGCTTTGCGCTGGCCTTTAGGAACGATAAGATAGTGTATAAAGCCAAAGATGATTTCACCCTGAATCTTCCGAATGTTTCGGACAACTGGTTGTTTCTCCGCGCAGAGTATGTGTTTGATAACTGCATGGAGGTGATGACCAATATTCGCTATGGCACGCGCTTTAAAGTATTTGCCGAAATTCATAAAGAGTTCCCCACCAAAAACAAGGTGCTGTTTGACAAGATGGATTTCCCGGTCGTGCAATTCAACAATAAGTATTTGGGGGTGATAGGATTTGACCTCCGCCATTACCAGAAAATATATAAACAAATAATTTGGGCCAATCGACTGGCCTTTAGCGCTTCGTATGGCAACTCAAAATTGATCTATTATCTCGGAGGACTTGACAACTGGATTACCACCGGTCGCTTCGATAAGTTTGACCACACCACGCCTATCAACACCAATAACAATTATGCTTTTCAAACTGTTGCTACTCCACTTCGGGGCTTTAAACAAAATGCGCGAAATGGCGATAAATACATTGTGCTGAACTCTGAATTGCGTGTTCCTATTTTTGCGGCTTTAATCAATCGCCCGATCAAGTCCGACATCATTCGCAACTTTCAGTTAGTCGGCTTTTTTGATGTGGGTACTGCTTGGGAAGGGCTTACTCCTTTCTCTGATAACAATCCATTGTTCAACGAAGAGATTCCAAATCCTACCGATAATCCTTCGGTGATTGTGCGAGTAAAAAGATATAAGACACCGGTTATTTTCGGCTTTGGTCCGGGAGTGCGCACCACTTTCCTCAGTTATTTCTTCCGCTTCGATATGGCGTGGGGATGGGATACCGGAGTGGTGAGCAAGAAGCCCGCCTATTATTTTACATTTGGAACCGATTTTTAACTCGGCAGAAAAAGTAAATCTGATTGCCATCATGCTTACATTGCGCGCAGAAAATTTATTAAAAGTGTACCGGGGAAGAGCGGTGGTGAATGATGTATCAGTGAATGTGAATCAAGGTGAAATTGTTGGACTGCTCGGTCCTAATGGCGCAGGGAAAACCACTTCCTTCTATCAGATAGTCGGATTGATACCACCCGACAAAGGGAAAATATTTTTGGGCGAGCAGGAAATCACCAACCTGCCCATGTATAAGCGCGCAAAGTTGGGCATTGGTTATCTGCCGCAAGAGGCATCGGTTTTTCGTCAGCTTTCGGTAGAAGATAATATTGCAGCCGTGCTCGAAATGACTTCCCTAAGCAAAGCAAAGCAGAAGGAAAGATTAGAACTTTTATTAGCAGAGTTTGGATTGAACCGCGTGCGCAGTAGTATGGGAAATGTGCTGAGTGGTGGCGAAAGAAGAAGAACAGAAATTGCCCGCTCTCTGGCCACCGACCCCAAGTTTATTTTGTTAGACGAACCCTTTGCCGGCATTGACCCCATAGCCGTAGAAGACATTCAGCGAATTGTGATAAAACTGAAAGAGAAAAACATTGGTGTGCTGATTACCGACCACAATGTGCAGGAAACTCTTTCCATCACCGATCGCGCTTATCTTTTGTTTGAAGGAACCATTCTAAAACAAGGAACCTCCGATGAACTGGCAGAAGATGAGCAGGTGCGAAGGCTGTATCTCGGTCAACATTTTGTGCTGCGCAAGAAAGGGGAATCGCTCAAGAATTAGCTTTGATTTCTCCATGCCCGATATAAAGAATTTTCTCTTTCGGACTTTCCTTCGATACGGCTATCCCCCTGATTTTTCGACTGAACGATCCATTCAGGAGCAACGGAAAAACTTCAGGAAAATTCTTTCGAGCATTCGCCACACGGCATTAGGCAAGGATATTGGTCTTCAGAAAATTAAAACCTATGATGATTTCCGCAAAGCGATTCCAATAACACAATACCCCTTTTACAAACCCTACATCGAACGCATCCGGAACGGTGAACAGCGGGTGATGAGTACAGATCGGGTGCAGTGGTTTGGCAAAACCGCAGGTACTACCAGCGGCAGCAGTAAACTAATTCCCCTAACCCGAACATTCATGCGTAAAACGCAAGTGAGCGGTACCTTCTACAGTTTATCGCGCCTCCATTCTTTAGATAAAACGGTGGACATTCTGAACACTAAAAATTTTGTGATGACAGGCGGCATTTACGAAACGCTGCAACCTTCGGGTATTGTGGTGGGCGATGTGTCAGCCATTATGATGAAGAATATTCCATTGCCGTTTCGATCTATTTATGTGCCCGATAATGTTCTCATTACTCATCCTTCTTGGCAATATAAAATCAATCAAATAGCGAAAGACGTTCGCCAAGCCAATGTAGGTACTATCAGCGGCATACCAACTTGGCATTTGGCCGTGCTGCGAAAAATACGGGAGGAAACTCCGTTCAAAAACTTACGTGAAATCTGGAAACACTATCGCATTTTTTTTCATGGTGGAGTAAACTTTGAACCTTATCGAAAACATTTTGAAGAACTGACGGGAACGGATGAGGCTATTTTTTTTGAAGCCTACAATGCCACCGAAGGTTTCTTTGGTATTCAGGCGGAGGTGAAGGGGGGAGATTTGTTACTGCTCACCAATACGGCTGTTTATTATGAATTTATTCCTTTCAGTGATTACGGAATGGATAGTGCCCGCGTATTGAATCTTGAAGAAATTGAAGCCGGAGTTCCTTATGTATTGCTGGTGACTGCGCTCAATGGACTGGTGCGGTATGTGATTGGCGATGTGCTCACGTTTACTTCTACCGACCCGTTTCGGTTTCGCATCACGGGGCGAACGCAAGAATACATCAATGCTTTCGGAGAAGATTTGCTGCTTTCAAATGTGGTGAATGCACTCATGAAAGCCAATGAAAAATTTGGAAGTAGGATCAGCGAATACACGGTAGCTCCGCAATACATCCGCTTGAGCGACAAAGGTAAAATGCAGTTCGTGATTGAATTTCTGCAAGCTCCCGATGACCTCGGTGAATTTGCTTGCGAACTCGACTTTCAGTTGCAAAATGAAAACTCTAATTACGCCCAAAAGAGAAATAACGATCTGGCTTTAACTTCGCTCGAAGTGATACCCGCACCCACCGGTACTTTTTATCGGTGGATGGAAAGCAAAGGGAAATTAGGCGGCCAGCACAAGGTTCCGCGCTTAGTAAACGGAAGAGAAATGATAGAGGAAATTTTGGCGCTGTTACAAACCGGTCTTTAATTTTTCCGTTCAATGGTAAAGGCAATCAGTTGCGCTATGGAATGGCGCGCATCACTTTCGGGAAACGAATACAGCAACTTCTGCGCTTCTTCCTTATACTCATTCATTCGCTGAGCGGCATAGTCCATACCTCCATTAGAGCGAACGGTTGCAATGAGCCAAGCCACCTTTTCTAAATCTTGATTTTCATTTTTCACCACATTAATCATTTTCCTTTTTGTAGCAGTATCTACTTTGTTGAGCGCGTAAATAAGGGGTAAGGTCATTTTCCGTTCCTTAATATCAATACCGCGTGGCTTGCCAATCTCCGCTTCTTCGTAATCAAAAAGGTCATCTTTAATCTGAAACGCAATGCCTATTTTCTCTCCCATCATTTTTAAGCGTTGCACTACTTCTTCCTGATCGGTAGCGGTAGTGGCACCGCAAGCACAAGCCGAAGAAATTAGCGAAGCAGTTTTTTGTCGGATAATTTCAAAGTAGATTTCTTCTTTGATGTCTAACCTGCGAGCTTTTTCCAATTGAAGCAATTCGCCCTCACTCATTTCGCGGATAGTATTGGAAAGAATTTGCAGCAAACCATACTGACTGTTCTCAATGGAAAGCAGCAGCCCTTTCGCCAACAAATAATCGCCCACCAACACCGCAATTTTATTTTTCCAAAGCGCATTGATAGAAAAAAATCCTCTGCGCTGGTAACTGTCATCTACCACATCATCATGCACCAAGGTAGCCGTGTGCAAAATCTCTACTAATGATGCGGCCACATAGGTGGCTTCGTTGATTTCGCCCGCTAATTGTGCCGAGAGGAAAACGAACATAGGGCGCATCTGCTTTCCTTTGCGCGTAACGATGTAATGCGTAATTCGGTCGAGCAAGGGAGCATTGCTCTTCATGCTTTCGCGAAAGCGAACTTCAAACTCGTCCAACTCGCGAGCAATAGGTTTTTTAATATCCTCCAGACTTACTTCCATGCAGGCGGCTAAAGTATGATTTAATGCCACTTTATGTATGAATATTATCTGCTAATCTTCGGGCGGTAAAAGTGTTTTAATATTGCGGTATGATTATGAAAGAGCGAAACATCATTCTGCAAAGCCGACACCACCGTCCGTTTTTGACAGATGTATATTATAGGCAGAACGGAGCGCGGAAACCGATAGTCATTTTCAGTCATGGCTTTAAAGGCTTTAAAGATTGGGGCGCTTTTGATTTGGTGGCAGAGCAGTTTGCCGATGCGGGATTCGTGTTTGTAAAATTCAACTTTTCTCATAACGGCACCACCATTGATCATCCTGTTGATTTTGTAGATCTCGAAGCTTTCGGGAATGACAATATCAGTATTGAGTTAGATGATTTAGGCGTGGTGATGGACTGGGTATGTTCCGATAATTTTCCGCTTTCAAAAGAAGAATACAATCGCGATGAGATTTATCTGACCGGCCACAGCCGAGGAGGAGGCATCGCCATTCTAAAGGCCGCTGAAGATGATCGAGTAAAAAAGCTCTGCACTTGGGGAAGCATTAATGAACTGGGGAAATACTGGGCGCAAGAGGAGATGGACAAGATTAAAAAGGAGGGAGTGATTTTTATTCCCAACAGCCGCACCAATCAGATGATGCCTATAAAATGGCAGATGTATGAGGACTACTTTACCAATAGGGATCGCCTGTTTATTCCCGATGCCGTGCGAAAACTGAGTATCCCGTTTCTGATTATTCACGGAGCTAAAGATGAAACCGTGCCCGTAGCTTCTGCTACTGAAATGCAGCATTGGAACAAGGCAGCCGAGTTGCTGATTATTGAAAACGGCAATCACAATTTTGGCGGAAAGCATCCGTGGGATAGTGAAGAATTACCGAAAGATTTAGAGAGAGTAGTGGAGGATACCGTTAAGTTTTTCGGCAGGTAATTACTCAATACATAAAACAAGAGCATCTGCTACGCGCTTATTTCTCCGATTCATAAGAAAGCTAAATATCAAATACAAATGTTTCGCTTTCTGCACTTGATTTTGGCACTGCCATCTTTTCCTCTTTTAGACCTTCTAAATGAAAAACAATGGCCTCATAAATGTTTTTTGCAGCCAATTTTTTTTGTTTTTCCGCTGGCAATTACGTCTGCTAAATCCGGTGCGTAAGCAGAATATCCTGCTTTTGTTTTTTGCTCCATAGGGAGCATAGGGTAGAATAATATTCCTGTACGCCCTATTCTATCTATTACAATTAAATTCCTACGGAGTTAAAATGCAAAAAAGGCAAGAGACAATTGAGCAAGAGAACTCATCTATCCATAGCCAGAAGACAAGCCTCTCCTGCTGTTCTGAGTCTGAAGCAGAGCCTGTGCCGAGAGACTCAGGGTTACATTTCTTATCGCTCGGTATCAAAATGAATTGGGCGAAAACAACCTACCGCTATCACAGGTTTTGCTAATAGCCATCTACTTATCAGCCCAAGCACCCATCGGCCTATTGAGATATTTGAGAAAGGAATGAGTACAGCGCCCATATACTGGAGCGGTTTAAGTATGTTTGTCCGATGGATATTATCCGCCTTTTACCAGATAACATTGCCAACCAGATAGCTGCCGGGGAGGTGATTCAGCGACCGGCATCGGCCGTAAAAGAGCTGATGGAAAACTCGGTGGATTCGGGGGCTACGCATGTAAAGCTGGTGGTGAAACAAGGGGGCAAAACGCTGATACAGGTGATTGACAACGGTTGCGGCATGAGCGATACCGATGCGCGCATGAGTTTCGAGAAACATGCCACTTCTAAAATACGCGCGGCAGAGGATTTGTTCAACATTCGCACGATGGGTTTTAGAGGAGAAGCGCTGGCCTCAGTGGCGGCTATTGCGCAGGTGGAACTAAAAACGCGCCTGCACGATGAGCAGTTGGGTACTTGCATCGAGATTGAAGGCATGAAGGTGGAAAAGCAGGAGCCTTGCCAAACCCCCGAAGGCACTTCCATCAGCATCAAAAATCTTTTCTTTAATGTGCCCGCGCGCAGAAATTTTTTAAAAAGCGATTCGGTAGAGTTGAAGAACATTATCGAGGAGTTTCAGCGCATTGCACTGGCGCATCCGAAAATTGGTTTTCAGTTGTTCAGCAACGATTACGAAATGTATCATCTGAAACCGGGCAATATGAAGCAGCGCATCTGTGCCTTGTTTGCCGATAACTATGCCGAAAAAATAGTGCCGATAGAGGAAGAGAGTTATGCACTACACGTGTATGGCTATGTAGGCAAGCCCGAATTTTCAAAGAAAACGCGAGGGGAGCAATACATTTTTGTGAACAGCCGCTTCATTAAATCGCCCTACCTGAACCATGCCGTGGTGAATGCTTTTGACCAGATGTTGCCCAAGGAGAATTTCCCTTTTTATGTGTTGTTTTTAGATATTGACCCGGCCAAGATTGATGTGAATGTGCACCCGGCTAAACATGAAATAAAATTTGAGGATGAAAAGTTGGTTTACACTTTTGTAAACTTAGGGGTAAAACATGCACTGGGAGCTTACAGTGTGTCGCCCACGCTGGATTTTAATCAGGAGCACCATCTCAACAGCAACGATACGTTTACCCAACAACCCCGCACTTGGTTAGAGATTACACAACATGCTGCACAAACCAAAGAGGCCAAAAAGTTTGCCCCGCCCTCGAATTTTGAGCCATTGAGCAAACGAGAAGAAAATAATTTAAAGAATTGGGAAACCGTGATGAGTACGAAGGCTGATCATAGCGAACCGATGACGGGATTCAGAAATATTGAACAGGAGCCGGAAATAACGAAAGAGGCTTTTGTGCCGGTGCAGATTCACCGCAGGTATATTGTAGCGCAAATTAAAAGTGGTTTTATACTGATAGATCAACAAGCGGCTCACCAAAGAATTTTGTATGAGCGCTATCTGAAACAGTTGGAAAGCAAAAAACACGACAGCCAGCGGCAGTTGTTTCCGCAGAGTTTTGAAATGAATGTGGCCGATGCACAGGTGATGAAAGAGATAATGCCGGAGTTGAATAATTTGGGCTTTGAAATACAAGAGTTTGGGAAGAATAGTTTTGTGATTCACGGCTTTCCGACCGATATACTTCAGGGCAACGAAAAGAGAATCGTAGAGGAACTGATTGAACAGTTTAAGCAAAATGCTTCGGTGAGTAAATTGAGCAAGCGCGAAAACTTAGCCAAGTCTATTGCTTATAGTTCTTCTATCAAAGTGGGGAGAGTACTGGCCGTAGAGGAAATGAAAACGATGATAGATGAGTTGTTTGCCTGCACAAATGCTTATACAGCCCCCAATGGCCGCTTCACTTTTATTACCTTGACCACTGATGAACTGGAGAAAAGGTTTCAGAATAAATGAGAATGAGAAAGAGTAATTAGTAAGAAACAGATAGTAATTAGACGGAAGTAATTAGTAGATAGTAGATAGTAATTGGCCGTGTGTATTTTGACAAATGGAGCTACTTAAATTATTGTAAAAAAATGGGCGTAGCGGAGTTTGTGAAAAGAAATAATTTCGATTTTTCGTATCATCATTCTATTCGGTGAATGCTTCGCCATTTACCTTTAACTTTTAACCATGTTTGAAAAATTAAGCACCCGTTCCGTCACCTTTAACTTAATAGCCGCCAATGTGATCATGTTTATCATCACGTTGATGTGGGGTGAGCCTATGTATGATTTGTTTGCCCTTCACTATCCCTCCAATCCACTTTTTAAACCGTTGCAGTTAATCACCCACATGTTTATGCACGGTGGCTTTGCTCATATTTTCTTCAACATGTTTGCGCTGTACATGTTTGGTGCCGTGTTAGAAAGAGTATGGGGTCCCAAGCGTTTTCTTTTTTTCTACTTCTTTACCGGGCTGGGAGCCGTAGCACTGCATTTGGGGGTGCAAGCCTTCATCGTTTATAATTTCACCGGCACTATCAACCCTCCCATGTCCATTGTGCAAACCGAGCCGGGCGTAGCAAATATTCTATACTCCAGCACGGTGGGTGCTTCGGGGGCACTGTTCGGCATTCTGGTGGCTTTCGGCATGTTGTTTCCCAACACTCCGCTTATTCTGATTTTCTTCCCCATACCGATTAAGGCAAAATACTTTGTGATACTTTATATCATCTTGGAACTATACATGGGGTTGCAAAATAGCGGCTCAGATAACGTGGCTCACTTTGCCCACTTAGGGGGAGCGCTTTTCGGTTACATTCTTGTAAAATTTTGGAACCGCAATCGGCATTTTCTGTATTAAACCCGGATGATTTTTCACCTTTGTAATAGGACGATACAGCAGCTATGCTTTCTAACTCTATTCTTGATGATATAAAATACCAGTTCCGCTTTGGCAACATGGTCATGAAGCTGATTTTCGTGAATATTGGCGTATTCCTGTTTCTGGCCATTTTTCACCTTTTCAGTTTCTTATTTCAATCGTTCGGAGCTTACAATTTTCTTCTCCTGCATTTAGAAATACCGGCCGCTGTCTCTCTATTGTTGCGTCAACCCTGGACGGTTCTTACCTACATGTTTCTGCACGAAGGGTTTTTTCATATTCTGTTTAATATGCTATGGTTTTATTGGTTCGGAGAAATCTTTGTGCTGTTTCTGGGCGATAAAAAAGTGTTGCCGCTGTATATCATCGGTGGCCTCACGGGAGCCTTGTTTTATATCTTGGCCTTCAATTTTATTCCGGCTTTTGTTCCCTCGGTAGATCACTCGTTTATGCTGGGCGCCTCCGCCAGTATTTTTGCTATTGTGTTTGCAGCCGCCACGCTGAGTCCCGATTATGAAGTGCGACTATTATTCTTTGGATCGGTGCGCATCAAATACATCGCATTGGTGGCGCTCATTCTCGACATTATCAATATTCCCAACGGAAATGCCGGAGGGTACATTGCTCATTTAGGTGGAGCATTGAGCGGCTATCTCTACATTAAATCGCTGCAAGGCGGAATAGATTTGGGTAGGCCCTTGAGCCGTTTCTTTGGCAGCATAGTTTCTGTGTTTAAGCCGAAACGCGGAGTAAAAGTCACTTACAAAAATGTGGAGGAAACGAGTGCCCCCAGGTCGGCCCGAACTGAAAATGATCAGGAGAGGATTGATAAAATACTCGACAAAATTTCGCATTCGGGCTATGACAGCTTAACCAAAGAGGAAAAGGATTTTTTGTTCCACTATTCAAACAAGGATTGATCGCCATTTACTAATCATTAATTGATGCAGCAGACAACATTTTGCTTTAACCAGGTGCTGCGCTGCTACCTATGAAAGTTATCCTTAGGTTTTTAAATATCCTCTCACTGGTCGTCTTGCTGCTGTCGTGTTTGGCGGCTTATATTGATCCAAATATTTTTTGGCAGTTCTCCTTTATCGGGTTTGCCTTTCCGGTGGTGTTGGTTATTAATTTTGCTTTTCTGGTGCTGTGGTTGCTGCTGCTCAATCGCTTTGCACTTGTTCCCGCTATCGCTATTTTTCTCTCTTGGAATTTTCTCACTTCTGTTTTTGCATTGAATTTTACCAAGAAAAATGAGGAGAGAGGTCTTAAAGTGATGACTTGGAATGTGAAGAATTTCGACCTCTATAATTGGAGTCACAACATAGAAACGCGCAGCCGGATGATGGACTTAATCAAAACAGAAAAGCCGGATGTGCTGTGCTTGCAAGAATTTTACACCAACAATCAGTTGTTTCACAATCTGGAATATATCACCGATACATTAGGCTATCCTTATTTCTATTTCCCTCCCGGTTTTGAGCAAACTAAAAAGCCCAGAAATAAACTGCAAAAAACACTTTGGAAAAGCGGCCTGTTAGTGCAGAAATGGGGTGTGGCCACCTTTTCAAAGTATCCTATCACCGATACGGGCATGGTGAGTTTTACCAATGCGCTCACCAATCGCTGCATCTATACCGACCTTTCTGTAGAAGGTAAAAAAATGAGGCTTTACAATGTGCATTTTCAATCTATTCATTTGGCCAATGAAGATTACGCCACCATTGACAGCTTAGAGGCCACACAGCAAACACGGTGGACAGCCGTGAAGGGAATTATGCGCAAAATGAAAAATGCTTACACCAAGCGGGCGCTACAGGCGGCTGCCGTGCGAAAGAATATGAACGGCTACGATGGCTTCAAAATGCTCTGTGGCGATTTTAATGATGTACCGGTTTCATACACCTACAACACCGTGAGAGATGATTTGCAAGATGCTTTTATTGAGAAGGGAAAAGGTTTCGGTGCTACCTTCGTCAAAAAGTTTTCCATCTTCCGGATTGATTATATGCTGTACGATAAAAGAATTACAGCCAACTCCTGCAAAACCATTCGGCAGCCTCTCTCCGATCATTACCCGGTGATAGCGACTTTCTCTTTTAATTGAAGCAGACCTTATTACAATAATTGCCACTGTTCACTTGCCGCATCATCGTAAAACATGGAAGGTTAGAACGAAGAAGAAAAGAACGAAGTAATAATTGACTCCCTCTTAATTTTCTTCCGCTTTGCTAAATTTTCATTCTCAAATTCACCCATTCGCCTATTCTCACATTATATTGCGCCCATGTCCGAATTACGCATTTACAACACGCTTAGCCGCGAAAAAGAAGTATTCCAACCATTGAATGCACCTCATGTAGGCATGTATGTTTGCGGCCCCACCTTATACAGTTTTGCCCATCTCGGAAATTGCAGAACCTTTATGAGTTTCGATGTGGTGTTTCGCTATCTAAAGCACCTCGGCTACAAAGTGCGCTATGTGCGCAACATCACCGATGTGGGACATCTGGAAAGTGATGGCGATGTGGGGGAAGATAAAATTGCCAAGCGCGCTCGTCTCGAAAAGTTAGAGCCGATGGAAGTGGTGCAGTTGTATGCCGTTGACTTTCATAAGGTGTTAGATGATTTCAATTTATTGCCGCCCAGCATTGAGCCAAGTGCCAGCGGTCACGTGATTGAGCAGATAGAGATGACCAAGAAAATTATTGAAAATGGTTTGGCTTACGAAGTGGATGGAACGGTGTGGTTCGATGTAGAGAAATTTGCAAAAACCTATCCCTACACCGAACTGAGCGGACGGAAATTAGACGAGCTGCTTGAAGGTACCCGCGATAACTTAGAAGGGCAAAGTGAAAAACGCGGACGTTTGGATTTTGCGCTCTGGAAAAAGGCAAAGCCCGAACATATTATGCGCTGGCCTAGCCCCTGGGGCGAAGGTTTCCCGGGATGGCATATTGAGTGCAGCGCCATGAGTTCCAAGTATTTGGGCGAGCAGTTTGACATTCACGGAGGGGGAATGGATTTGATTCCCACGCATCACACCAACGAAATTGCGCAGAGTGTCGCCTGCTGCAAAAAATCACCCGCTAAAATATGGATGCACACCAATATGCTTACCGTAAACGGACAGAAGATGAGCAAGAGCTTGGGCAACTCATTTTTACCGGAAGAACTTTTTGAAGGGAGGCACGCATTATTAGAGCGCGGCTACTCCCCTATGGTCGTTCGCTTTTTTATGTTGCAGGCTCATTACCGCAGCACGCTCGATTTTTCAAATGCAGCTTTGCAGGCTTCCGAAAAAGGTTTTCAGCGCCTGATGAATGCGGTGAAATTGATAGCTGATCTCAAAACTTCTGCCACCTCTTCCTTCCATTTTGAAAAAATAAAAACAGAAGTGTACGATGCGCTGAATGATGATTTCAATACCCCCGTAGCTATTGCGGCTTTGTTTGAAGGGGTTCGCATCATCAACTCTATCAATGATGCGAAAGATACGATCACCGCAGCCGATAAAGAACAAGTGCAAAAGTTGTTCAGCGAAATTGTTTTTGATGTGTTGGGACTGAAACAAGAAACCACTGGTCATTCAGATAAAGTATCGGGACTGATGAATTTGATTTTGGATTTGCGCAAAGATGTGCGCACCAAGAAAGATTTTGCCGCCAGTGATAAAATACGCGATGAGTTGTTGAAGGTGGGAATACAAGTGAAAGATGGAAAAGAAGGAGTTACCTGGACCAGCAACTAATACATTTGTAAATGGATTTTTCGAACCGGAAAATCCGTTTCACTCGATTGCATGAATTTCAATTTATGAAAACAAAATACTTTTTACCGGGTCTTTTCCTCTTCTCTCTCGCTTCTTGCGACCATTGCAATAAAGCAAACGACAACCATATCATTGAACCGGCAAAGCAAATCGTTGTGAATGCACCGGCATTCAACAGCGACTCAGCTTATGATTACACCAAAGCGCAATTAGATTTTGGCACCCGCGAAATGAACTCGAAAGGGCATGAGGCCTGCGCAAAATATCTGATAGCCGAAATCAAAAAATTTACTGACACAGTTTACATTCAAAAATTTGATGCCAAAGGTTTTGATGGAGTCACGCTAAAATGCACAAACATCATTGGCGCTATCAACCCAAAAGCCACGCATCGAATTTTGCTCTCTTCGCATTGGGATAGCCGCCCCTGGGCCGACCAAGATACGAAGGACAGAGATAAACCGATTCTCTCTGCCTGCGATGGAGCCAGTGGCGTGGGCACATTGTTAGAAATTGCCCGAGCCATTCAATCGTCCCCATTGAAAAATATTGGTGTTGATATTTTTTTTAATGATGCGGAAGACCGAGGATATTCTTCTTCGCTGGATGGAATTATAAAACCAGGTAACTACGACAGCGAAGACTCTTGGTGCTTGGGGTCGCAGTACTGGAGCGCTCATCCGCATGTAGCTGGCTATAAAGCCGATTTTGGAATTTTGTTAGACATGGCAGCCGCGCAGGGGGCTGTGTTTATGCGCGAAGGGAACTCCTCCTTCAATGCCGGTTGGGTGCAGGACAAAGTTTGGGCAAATGCCCGCACCCTCGGCTACTCTAATTATTTCAGCAATCAAACTTTTGGGGCCATTACCGATGACCACGTTTACATCAATCAGATTGCTAAAATTCCAACCGTAGATATTATCCATATTGATCCCTCCTCTAATTCCGGAACCTTCGGTAATTATTGGCATACGCATGATGACAATATGAGCATCATTGATAAAAATACTTTAGATGCTGTGGGCAAAACCTTGCTTTACACAATTTATCAGTATGAAGCCGAGAAAGCACCGCTGTAGTTCTTAAGCTGCTTTATGTAACTTGTTCTACTTACAAAATGAGAGCAATTGGAGATTGGTGATATTGAGACCAACTGCAATGGAATCGCTTAATTTGCCTCTCCCTGAAAGCAAACATCACCACTTAAAATTGTTTTTCTTCTAATCTACTTTCTTTCAGTGGGAAACACTTTTCGCTTATGTTTTATGTGACAATTAATAGGCGCATTGCTTTGATCTTTTTTCAGAAAATTTATTTTATGCCCATTCAAACACAACAATTCTATGGTACAAATCAATGTATGGGATGGCTACAACCGCCCTTCAGCAGCGCAGAAGCAAGAAATCTGCAACTTTCTTTTTGAAAATCTCGATCAGTATGGCGACCCACCCCAGCACATTATGAGTGCTATTGAATATGCGATAAAAGAGAAAGCTTCTTTTGGTGGTTTCCTGCTCACCGCAACAGAAGACGAACAACTGTTAGGCGCTGTGGTGATAAACGCTACCGGCATGAGCGGCTACATTCCTGAGAATATTCTGGTGTACATCGCCACACACAAACAAGCGCGAGGAAAAGGTATTGGCAAGCAACTGATGGAAAAGGCCATCATACACGCTACGGGCGATATTGCCCTGCATGTAGAGGCCAACAATCCGGCCAAGAAACTCTATGAAAAGTTGGGGTTTAAAAACCCCTACTTAGAAATGCGACTAAAAAAACATTCTGCATGAGTTGGATAGACATTACCGTTTTCGCAGTGTACATCATTGGCATGTTAGCCATCGGCTTGCATTTTTACAACCGCAACGAAACCGAAGAAGATTACTATGTGGGCGGTCGAAATATGTCGGCCGGGCACATTGGGCTTTCCTTAGTAGCCACTGATGTTGGGGGTGGATTTTCGATTGGCTTAGGCGGTTTGGGATTCACTATGGGGCTATCGGGCAACTGGATGCTCTTTACCGGATTACTCGGGGCTTGGCTCAGTGCGGTGCTCCTTATTCCTCGCATTTACGGGATCGCCCGGGAAAAAAAACTTTTGAGTTTTCCGCAGGCTTTGCAGCACCATTACAGTCATAATGTGGCATTCGTAGCGGGAATCATCTCTCTTATAGGTTATGTAGGATTTACTAGCTCACAAGTGTTAGCCGGAGCTAAGTTAGCCTCCGCTACTTTCCCGGTTCTCAGTTTACCGCAAGCAGTGTTGCTGATGGGGGTCGTAGTTGTTGTATATACCGTAGCAGGAGGAATGAAAGCTGTTGTATATACCGATTCGGTGCAGTGGGTTATTTTGATGAGTGGACTTGTTTTTATAGGAATTCCAATAGGGTTTATAACAATAGGAGGATGGCAAGGACTGCTTTCTATAGTTGAGCCAAAATTACTCTCCCTCACGAATGTATCTTTCGTACAGTTATTCAATTGGTTTATTACTATCGTACCCATCTGGTTTGTAGGGATGACATTGTACCAGCGCATTTATGCTTGTCGCGATGAAAAAACGGCCATCCGTGCTTGGCGCATTGCCGGCTTATTTGAATGGCCGGTGATGGCTTTTATGGGGGTTTTGCTCGGCCTATTTGCACGGGTAGGTTTTGAACAAGGCATGTTTACCGCTATAGGCTATGCCCCGGGGTCGCCTATGGATGCAGAACTTGGTCTTCCTCTATTTCTGCGACACATTCTTCCGGTTGGTTTGATGGGTATTATGCTGGCGGCTTATTTCTCCGCCATCATGTCCACAGCCGACAGTTGTCTAATGGCAGCATCCGGAAATATGTTAACCGATATTATCGGTCGGTTCAATAAAAAACTGGCAAGTAGTATCACCCTTTCCCAAATAGTTACTTTCCTGATAGGTACCTTTGCCATTCTTCTGGCTTTAAAAATGCAGAATGTACTGGAGTTAATGTTGTATTCGTATGCGTTCATGGTTTCGGGGCTTTTGGTGCCGGTTTTGGGGATCTTATTTCTGAAAAACCCTTCTACCAAAGCTGCGATGACCGCTATGATTGCGGGTGGAGGACTTACCTTACTATTAATTCTTACCAAGGTCGGTTTACCTTTCGGCTTAGATGCCAATTTTTTCGGCATGTTACTATCACTCGTTAGTTACCTGCTGGTTCAAACTCTCTTTTCTGAAACTTCAAAACAACCCTAATGGCTTTTATCACTTTAGATACTCAAAAATTAGCAAAGAATTTCCGCTACCTCGACAAACTTTTCAAGGCCAACAACATTACCTGGGGCATTGTGTCGAAGGTGCTGTGCGGCAACGAAAAATATTTGCGCGAAGTAATTCACCTCGGAGTAAAGCAACTCTGCGATTCGCGCGTCAGTAACCTTAAGATGGTAAAAGCTATTTCGCCCGAAGTGGAAACCGTTTACATTAAACCCCCACCGAAACGCAGCATCAACGAAATAGTAAAGTATGCCGATGTAAGTTTTAACACCGAGATAGAAACCATTGAGTGCTTATCGCTGGCGGCACAGAAGCAGGGCAAAACCCACAAGGTGGTAATTATGATTGAAATGGGCGAACTGCGCGAAGGGGTGCTGGGCGATGATTTGCTGGCTTTTTACCGCGCGGTTTTTAAACTGCCCAATATCCAAGTGGCGGGCATTGGCACCAACCTCAACTGCATGTATGGCGTGTTGCCCAGTCATGATAAGCTAATACAGTTGTGCCTTTATAAGCAATTAATAGAAGCCAAGTTTGAGCGGGCTATTCCCTATGTAACGGGCGGTTCCTCGGTGACCATTCCGCTTATATTTAATCACCTGCTACCAAAAGGAATCAATCATTTCCGGGTAGGCGAAACACTTTTTCTCGGCACCGATGTGTACCACAACACCACTTACAAGCAGATGGAAAATAATGCCTTTCAACTTTATGCAGAGATTATTGAACTGACGGAAAAGGGAGCCGTGCCCATCGGTGAGTTAGGTAAAAATCTGAAGGGAGAAAGTGTGAGCTTTAACAGGCAAAAGCGCAATGAAACATCCTTTCGAGCGCTTATTGATCTCGGCCTTTTAGATATTGAGGAAAACCATCTGAAAATTACTGATAGCGATTTGAAAATTGCAGGGGCTTCGTCCGACATGCTGGTGGTTGACTTGGGCGAAAACAAAAAGAATTACAAGGTCGGTGATCTGCTGGAACTTGAAATGGATTACATGGGGTTGTTGCGGGTAATGAACTCTCGCTATATTGAAAAGCGCATCAAGGAAACTGTGCTCGTTAAGAAATGAGATAGCGCAAACGAATTGCGGATTACGGGAACAGCGAACATCAAATTGCTGCTCGTCAATAATCAAAACTTAGAAACCGATTCCGCATATCCTACCAATTAATCAATAACGATTACACGCTTAACCATTTCCTGATTCCCCGATTTCTTCATTATCTCATTACCCCAAAAAGTGTCAAGATTTTTCGGAAAAGTCAGTATTTTTGATATAATTAGTGTTTTTGAACTGTTTTTATGTGGTAAATTCCGCTCCATTGCTGTCTCTACATGAGCCGTTGCCTCCCCTACTGAGTGGTTGCCGGCAATTTGTTGTAGTGTCCCTTCAACCGGAGGTAAGTTGTTAGAACTCTGCCGCAGGCCACCCTGCGAAAGGTAAGCACACCCCCAACTCTTAGGGAGAAATAAACTTTCCCCGCGCCTAAATTGTTTAGCTTTTCCTTAGTTTCGCCCCCTTGCCTTATGCCGAAGAAGAAAGCTACTGATGATACCTTGACGGAGGAACAAACGGATACTTTACAGAGTAATGTTGTGCTGGAGCCGGAGAGTATTGATGTGTACGGTGCGCGGGCACACAATTTGAAAAACATTGACGTGAGCATTCCCCGAAACTGCTTGGTGGTGATCACCGGAATTTCGGGCAGCGGCAAATCCTCCCTTGCTTTTGATACCATTTATAACGAAGGCCAGCGCAGATATTTAGATTCCTTCTCGGCCTATGCCCGGCAGTTTATTGGCGGCTATGAGCGACCCGATGTAGATAAAATCACCGGGCTTTCTCCCGTTATTTCTATTGAGCAGAAATCGGTAAACCGCAACCCGCGCTCTACCGTGGGAACCGTTACGGAGATCTACGACTTTTTGCGTTTGCTTTTTGCCCGAGCCGGAGAGGCATACTCGTATGTGACGGGAAAAAAGATGGTGAAGTTTACCGAAGATCAGGTAATTGATAATATCCTTCAATACCATCAAGGTAAAAAAATGATCGTGTTAGCGCCTGTGGTTCGCGGGCGAAAAGGGCATTACCGCGAACTGTTTGAGCAGGTGCGTAAGCAAGGCTATTTGAAAATACGAGTAGATGGAGAGATAGTGGAAGTGAAGCCCAAAATGCAGTTAGACCGCTATGTAGTGCACGATATTGAATTGGTTATTGACCGCCTCAAGATTGAGGCAGATGTTAAAGACCGAATCCGAACAGCGGTAGGGCAGGCTATGAAAGCGGGAAAAGGATTGATTCAATTGCTGGATACTGAAACCGAAGAAGTGTCGAGTTTCAGCAAGCACCTAATGTGTATAGAGAGTGGCATTAGCTACGAAGAGCCTTCGCCCAACACCTTTTCGTTCAACTCTCCCTATGGTGCCTGCCAC
This sequence comes from Sphingobacteriales bacterium, assembly GCA_018262795.1. GTDB lineage: Bacteria > Bacteroidota > Bacteroidia > Chitinophagales > LD1 > Bog-950. The sequence goes on from JADFDM010000003.1 coordinate 40,029, forward strand.
ACCTGCAATGGGTTGGGAGTTACTTACGAGGCGAGCCGTAAAATCATGATTCCCAACGAGAAGATTTCCATCAACAAAGGCGGCATTCTTCCCTTTGGAGAGGCGCGCGACAATTACCTCTTCCGCGAATTAAATGTGATTGCCAAGAAATTCAGATTCTCACTGAGTGATCCAATTGCTAATATTTCCGATGAGGCACTTAACTATATCCTGCATGGCGATATGGAAGAAGCCGTTTCATTTGAAGAAGATGATTTGGTGATTGAAGATTACGATGCCCGTTGGTACACCCTCAGCAAAGGCGGTCTGATGGGTTTGCTGAAAAGATGTTTTCGCTTTACCACTTCTGAATCTATTCGGAGCTGGGCCGAAGGGTATATGGAGCAACACACCTGCCCCACCTGCCACGGCACCAGGCTGAAAAAAGAAAGTCTCTGGTTCAAAATAGACGAGAAAAATATTGGCGAATTAGCCCAAATGGATTTGAACGACTTGCGCGACTGGTTCGAAGGTTTGGAAGATCGCATGAGCGAAAGGCAACGCACCATTGCCAAAGAACTGCTCAAGGAAATTCGTTCGCGCATCACGTTTATCTTAGATGTAGGGCTTGATTATCTGGCTTTAGATCGCCCTGCAAAAAGTTTGAGCGGGGGGGAGAGTCAGCGCATTCGTTTAGCCACTCAAATAGGCTCACAGCTTTCGGGTATCACCTATATTCTGGACGAGCCGAGTATTGGTTTGCATCAGCGCGATAACCGCAAGCTGATTAATGCTCTGCGGCAATTAGCGAGTAATCCCAACACGGTGTTAGTGGTAGAGCACGACAAGGAAATGATGCTCGAAAGCGATTACATTATTGATATTGGTCCCGGGGCAGGCGAGCACGGAGGCAAAGTGGTGGGGCAGGGAATCCCCGAAGAATTTTTGAAGCAGGGCAGCACCACTGCGCAATATCTTTCGAACCAAAAAAAGATTGAAGTGCCCGCTCACCGCAGAGTGGGAAACGGCCAGTACTTAGCACTGAAAGGGGCTACCGGCAACAACTTGAAAAATGTGGATGTGGTATTTCCGCTCGGCACTTTTATTTGTGTGAGTGGCGTATCGGGTAGCGGTAAGAGTTCGCTCATCAACGAAACACTATATCCTATTCTTCACAATTACGTGTATCAAGGTCGCTACCGACCTTTGCCCTACAAAGAAATTGAGGGGTTGAAACATTTAGATAAGGTAATTGATATTGATCAATCGCCCATTGGTCGTACCCCGCGCAGTAACCCGGTTACATACATCAAGGTGTTCGATGAAATCAGGAAACTGTACGCGCTGTTGCCCGAAGCAAAAATACGCGGCTACAAACCCGGTCGCTTTTCGTTCAACGTAAAGGGTGGACGCTGCGAAGAATGTGGCGGTGGCGGCAGAAAGGTAATTGAAATGAATTTTCTGCCAAATGTGGAAGTGCTTTGTGAAAAATGTAACGGCAAGCGCTACAATCGCGAAACGTTGGAGGTCCGCTATAAAGGAAAATCTATCAGCGATGTGCTGAACATGACTGTAGAAGAGGCCATCGAATTTTTTGAAAGCATTCCCGCCATATATCCTAAACTGAAAACGCTGGGCGATGTAGGTCTCGGCTATTTGCGCTTAGGGCAATCCTCCACTACTCTTTCGGGCGGTGAAGCCCAACGGGTAAAATTGGCCGCAGAGTTATCTAAAAAAGATACCGGCAGAACCTTCTACATTTTAGATGAGCCTACCACCGGCCTTCACTTCGAGGATATCCGGGTGCTGCTGGAAGTGCTGAACAAGTTAGTGGAACGCGGTAACACGGTGCTGGTGATAGAGCACAATCTGGATGTGATTAAAGTGGCCGACCACCTCATTGACATGGGGCCCGAAGGCGGTTACCGAGGTGGTGAAATCATTGCTACCGGTTCCCCTGAAGAAGTAGCAACAGTGAAAGAAAGTTTTACCGCCCAATTTCTGCGCGAAGAGCTATCCCTGTGATGTTTCGGGTAGTAAGAATCTACCCGTTTTGGGTTTTTTCCTCCCTCCGATCTCCTACATCTTTGTGGCATCAAGAAACGAAAATCTTCTGGGAGATTTAAAGTTCTTGCGTGCTGACTAGAGTACACTACCAAAAGCGGCCACATTTGTAATGTGGTCGTTTTTTTATTTATGGATAATCCGCAAACAGGTAATCCCCAAAATTTCATAACAGATGAAACAGTAACCCCCCCCGGTAAATTCTGTTATTGACCACTAAGGATTAGTCATTGGTAAATACTTTTGGAAGAGATCGCGCAGCAAGGTTTTTTCTCAAGCAAATGCAATCCGGTATTACGAGTATGCAATAGGGCGTTTACCGGATGCTTGCAATTATTCTTTAATTATTCCTATGTCTTGCTTACCTGCGGCACTGATGCCATTAATGCGCGCCAATTCACCATTCGGAAATTGCACCTGGTAGTTGGTCCAGCCGGGAGTTCCTGCTCGAGGATCGGGGCGATAATAATCGGTAGAAACTATTTGCGCCCAACTTTCAAAGGCGGCATTCATATCGGTATAGTCGCCCACGCGCGCCTGAGTAGTTCCTGCATCGGCACGAGTTCTTACGATGTACCCTTGTTGAACTCTTTGTTGAATTTCCGATTTGTCGCCTGTAGGGTTATTCAGAATTACAAAAGCGGCTTCAGGAGTGCCGGGATTGGAATATACAAATACAGCCCTTCCGGCCAGCGAAGGATGGCCACTCTTGTATTCGCTCTCTGCGGCTCCCTCTAAAATGAAAACTACCTTGTTGCGTGCTTCGGCTATGGTAGGCCAATGACCTGCCAATGCTGCTTGCTCTAAAGTGGAGTACGAACCTCGAACATCATCAGGAGTGATTACCTTATCCAAATTTTCACCAAACACAGACTTTATCTCTACATCAATATTATCTGCGGCAGCGTTATCGAAAGGAATAGATTTGGTAAGATTGGGAACAGCGGGCAATGCAGCCGCCACGGTTTCCTCCTTTGTTTCTATATTAATAAAGATGGGAAGATGATTTGGATGAGCCACGCTCCAGTTGTAAATGGTTTGCAAGGCTGATTTAAAAGTGAGATAGGGCGTATTGAAATCAAAATCGGGAATGTGAATAATTTTGAACCCCGGATTGTTTAATTCCGGTTGATGAGAGTCGGCACTGCCTCCGGCTAAGAATTTCCCCATTCGATAATAATATTGCCCTCCGTTTGGGTCGTTATAGATATCCAATTCCAATCCGCGTACGTTGTAATCATTAAACTGTTCTTCGAAGGTAGCGTGCGAATAGTCTATCCCATCCGGGTTGTATTGAGCGGGCAACACCCCAAGTCCATTTAGGTTTTCCATAAAAGCAAAAACATCTGAATCAGTTTTTAAATGATAGCTATTATGGCTGGCAATTACCTGTATCTGATTTAGTTTTAGGCTGTCGGTAGGTCCGTTGTTGTAAAGTTTTTGGGCAATTTTGGTTTCTCCTTTTTGGCAAGCAGATAAAAAAATAAAACTACTCGCAAGCAGTAGGGAAGGAAATTGTTTCATTCGTCAACTTTACAATGAAATTAATGAAACGCAATGCCCTTGCAAGAAAACTTAGTTAAAATCTGCCTCTGCTATTCGCAAACCGGCTGATAATCTTTTGATATGGAGAGACCTATTGTTTTTTTCTCAGCTTCCCGGATCGAAAAAATTTGAGAAAATGAAGGCATAGTGCTTTCATGATTTGAGCTTGTGACTTGAAAGCACTGCGCATGTTACATTAGGTTGTTGCGCAATTCATCTTCAATGCTTTTCGGTTAGCCTCCCGATTTGTTTCCTTAATGGTTTGACTGATCAGCCAATGGACTGCGGTGCCGACAGGTACCGCACTAAGTTTCGCTTGGCCACCGGCAGCATGGTTTCTGGCAATGGAAACGAGCTTTTAAACTCTACAGCATAAGCAGCCGGATTGGGCAATTGCTGATTTTGCTCTATCAGTCGGTATTTCACTTTCTCATACGATTGCGAGAGGCTGATGTCGTAGCTGAAAAGAAATTGGGTGTGCAGCCCTCTGAAATTTTCCTGCATGTTTTCAAATATCGTAATCATATAGTAATACACGTTCACCAAACGCTTAGGAAAGTCAGACAAAAAGAAATAGCCCTCTTCATTCCGCAACGGAATAATACCTACGGGAAATACTTCCAATTTATCTTCTACCTCTTCAAATAATTCTTTTCCTAATCCTAATCTCATTTCAATTTCGGGCAGGGCATATTCTACTAACTTATCTATTTCTCGCAGTAACTCATCGTCCTCAAACTGCTGTTGGTATTCCACTTTAAACTTTTCAAAATCCAGCTTCGATATTTCTTTCGGAAATTCATTTGCCACCGAAGTTTTGGTATCGCTGAATGTTTTCAGATTTCGGTAATGCTCTACCAGTTCCGATAGTTTGGGGTACAGTTTTTTCTCATCGAAATTCTTTCCCACTTCTTGCAGATAAGCCAGCAGAATGTATTTCTTGTATTCGAAATCCAGAAGACCTTCGGTTAACCAGTTTGGATGTAGTGTTGCCATACCTTTGGGTTCTATTTGGTTAAACGAAAAATAGCAAGAGATGTTTGAATGCAGTAGCCCGCTATGCACAGCCAATCAGGATTGAGCACTATTAGAAACAGTGGTTGGGGTTTCATTCGGCAAGAAAGCTAAACCAATATATTTGCGGGATGAATTACAAGCGCATTGAGCAGGATGATCTGAACTATTTTACTTCCATCATCGGAGCCGATTTTGTATTTACCAATAGCACAGCCATTGAGAAATACAGCCGTGACGAAACAGACGGGGTCAGTTTTCCACCCGAAGTGGTGTTGATGCCGCGCACCACTGAGGAGGTTTCTGCCATCCTGAAATACTGCAATGAAAAGCGCATCCCGGTTTCGCCTCGCGCAGCCGGTACCGGTTTAAGTGCCAATAGTCTTTGTGTGCATGGCGGAGTAATGTTGAGCATAGAGCGGTTCAATGAGATTTTGAAAATTGATGAGCGCAGTCTTCAGGTAACTGTAGAGCCGGGAATGATTACCGAAGTGTTGCAAAATACGTTACAGGAAAAAGGACTTTTTTATCCGGTAGATCCCTCTTCGCGCGGCACCAGTTTTATTGGTGGAAATGTGGCCTGCAACAGCGGGGGCCCCCGTGCAGTGAAATACGGAGTGGTGAAGGATTTTGTGTTGAACTTAGAAGTAGTGTTGGCCAGCGGAGAAATAATGTGGACGGGAGCCAACACGCTGAAAAACTCTACCGGCTACAACCTGACTCACTTACTGGTAGGGAGCGAAGGCACGTTGGGAATAGTTACCAAAATTGTATTGAAGTTGTTGCCCTTTCCCAAGTTTAATAATGTGATGCTGGCTCCTTTTAAAAGTATGGAAGATGCCAGTGCGGCTGTGAGTGCTGTGTTTCGCGCGGGTATCATACCCAGTAGTATTGAATTTATGGAGCGGGAAGCCGTGGAATATGTGATGAATTTTCTTGGAGATGTAACAGTGCCGCTGGACAATGAAACGCACGCCATCTTGCTGATCGAAGTGGATGGCAATGATATGGAGAGCATTCAGAAGGATTGCGAAAAAATTTATGAGGTGCTCACGCAGTTTGAAGTAGGTGATATTTTGTTTGCCGATAGCGAAGCCCAGAAAACTGACCTGTGGCGAATGCGAAGAAATATTGCTTATGCCGTGAAGAAAACCAATGTAACGGTAGAGGAAGATACAGTAGTGCCGCGAGCCGATTTGCCCGAACTGCTCAAGCACATCAAAGCAGTGGGGACCAAATATAATTTTCGCAGTGTGTGCTATGGCCATGCCGGTGATGGAAACGTACACGTTCGTATTTTGAAAGATGAGTTGAGTGATGAGTACTGGAAAACCGAAGTGCCGAAGGGTATCCGCGAAATATTTGAAAAAGTAGTAGCCTTGGGTGGAACTATTTCAGGAGAGCACGGCATCGGCTGGATACAAATACCCTACATGGATATTAAATTCTCCCCTTCGCAACTGGACCTAATGCGGGGAATTAAAAAGGTGTTTGACCCTAACCATATCCTGAATCCCGGCAAGATATTCGCTTAGGCGTTTAACCTTTCACAGTGTTTAACTTGTCGCTTTTTAAGGGGTGAAGCGAAATAACTTATTTTCGGTTTCGTTAATGGCATAAATCAGTTTTGTGAAAAAATTATTCCTTCTTTTAATCACCATTTTATCGCTGAACATTGTTACCAATGCGCAGGACGATTTGCCGCCTCCCACCAGCAAACCCAAGGAAGACAGCCGCCCGCCCGATGATTTTGTAGGCTTTAAGGCAAAGAAGAAAGTGGATCTCTCTAAGTTTATTATCGAACCGAATTTTAATCTCTCCATAGGCTCCAATCAGATAGTAGTTGGTCTTTCGCCTTATGTAGGCTATAAAGTATGGGAGCCAAAGAGAGTAAAAGGGAACTCGGGTAATGTGGGCTTGTTTGCCGGTGGGGGTATTACCTACTTCTACAACGGGTATAGAAATATTCAGTTTACGGATGGCTCCGGCAATTCCTATTCTGCCAATGCTAACTGGCATACATACGGAGGAGGTGCTTTTTTGCAATACAATATTTGGAAAGGATTATTTGCCCGCATAAAGTTGGAAGTAGTTCACCGCTCCATTCAAGATTTTTACAGTGGCGGAGTTTATATACAAACGAACCCAGTCAATAATTCCTACAAAGTGATAATTCCTAAAGTGGAAAAAACAATTCCAGCTTTATTGATTGGTGCGGGTTACAATTTGTTGCAAAGCCGCAACTTCTTTTTCCCTATCACGGTTTCTTACAACATCCTTTATCCCTTTACCCCTTCCGATCAAAAAGCCTACTCTCTTTATCCGCGAGGCTTAGTGGTTCAGTTGGGCTTCATCAATATCTTCTGATAATTTTTCTGTCAATAAAAAATGGAGAAGAGTTCACCTGCTGAACCCTTCTCCATTTTTGTGGCACTCTTTTTTTATCGCGTAATCACTATCTGTTTAATACCGCGAGCATTGCCCGCTTTTAATTCTATCAGATAAACTCCCGGTGAAAGCTGCGATATATCTAAGTCGGTTTTATGGCTGCGGATAGATTGTTGCAGAACAGTTTGTCCGAGAATATTCCGAAGGCTCATTTCCAGTTCTGTTTCAGGTAAATCTGTACTAATCATTATCGTATTTGAAGCAGGATTGGGATGTACCGTGAAGGATAAGCCGGAGAGCACTTCGTCCAATCCGCTTATTTCGCTCACAATTACATTCGCGCTTTGCTCACAGCCGTTATGGTCTGTTACCGTTACACTATAAGTTCCCACAGCAAGGTGGGTGGCCGGGTTACTCGTTTCCCCATTCGACCACTGATACGTGTAAGGGGCTGTGCCGCCCGTAATGCTGCTCACGCTTACACTTCCGTTGCTTTGCCCTGTAGTGGCATTGGTAGTGGAAGTGGCAAACTGCAAGGGAGCCGGGGAAGTGATACTAACGGCAACGGTAGCGCTGCATTGATTGGCATCGGCTACGGTAAGGCTGTAAGTACCTGCGGCCACTTCGCTGAGTTGATCGCCCGAAACTCCATTGCTCCATTGATAGCTGTACGAAGGAGTACCTCCGCTGGCGATAGCTCCGGCAGTGCCCGTGTGATCGCCAAAGCAAACAGTACTGCCGGAAGTAGTGGTAATGGTAACTGCACTTGGAGCCGTTATTACAAACGAAGCAGAAGTAGAGCAGTGGTTGGCATCGTCCACCGTGACCGAATAATTACCTGCTGCCAAATTTGAAACGCTCGCAGCGGTGGCTCCCGATGACCAGGTGTAAGCAAAGCCTGCGGTGCCACCACTCACCGTAGCCACAGCCGATCCGGAATTTCCATCTATGCAAGTGGGGTTTGTACTATTAATACTTACCGTTAACTCCGCAGGCTCTGTGACCGTGACGGTTTGCACTTCCTGGCAATTGTTGTTATCAGTGATGGTTACAGTGTAGGCTCCTGCTGTAAGGCCGCTGGCCATACTAGTGTTGGCGCCATTCGACCACGCAAAGCTATAAGGAGCGGTTCCATTATTCACCGATACATTCCCGGAGCCGTTGGCAAGGCCATAGCAAGTGACATCTGTTGCCGTGATGCTCGCGCTCAAATTGCCCGAACTGCTCACGATACCCGATGCAGTTCCCGTGCAGTTGTTGTTATCTGTGATGGTTACTGAGTAAGTGCCCGCAGCTAATCCCGTTATAGTATTTCCCGTGGCTCCGCTACTCCAGTTATAGGAATATCCCGAAGCACCTCCTGTTGCTGTGATGGAGGCCGTGCCGGTATTAGAGCCGCAACCGGCAGAGGTAGTGCTCACATTTCCGCTGATAGCGGTTGGCTCAGTCACGGTTTCTGAAAGAATAGCCGAGCAGGAATTTCCATCGGTGATGGTCACCGTGTAAGTGCCTGCTGCCAGATTGTTGATAGTAGCAACCTGTGCGCCATTTGACCACAAATAAGTAATGGGTGCTGTGCCGCTGTTCACGGTTGCGCTGGCAGAGCCGTTAGTGCTGCCATTGCAAGTAGCAGCGACAGACGAGCCAATGGCAGCAATAGAGCCGATGTTGCTGACGTTGGCAGAGGCGGTGGCGGTGCAGTTGTGATTATCTGTTACCGTAACGATATAAGAACCTGCACTGAGATTGTTTAGCGAAGTAGTAGTCGCACCGTTGTTCCAACTAAAAGTGTATGGCGAAGTACCACCATTTGCGCTTACACTCGCACTTCCGTTATTAGCTCCGCAAGCGGCATCGTTGGCGGTGGTCTGTGGCAGCAGTGCGGCAGGCTCACCCACCACTTGCGAAAGAGTAGCACTGCACGAATGCGCATCGGTAATGGTCACACTGTAGTTGCCCGCTGCAATCCCATTTAGATTTTGAGTGGCGGTTCCATTGCTCCAATTATAAGTATAAGAGGGAGTGCCACCGCTCACGGTTATATTCACGGCACCACTATTTCCGCCATAACAGGAAACAGCCGTGGCAGTAGCGGAAGTGCTCAGTACCGCAGGCTCGGTAATGATAGCCGATGCACTGGCCGAACAGTTGGCAGCATCTGTCACGGTGAGGGTATAATTCCCAGCGGCAAGATTTGAAATGGAAGAAGTACTCTGCCCACTGCTCCAAACGAACGTGAAGGAAGGAGTACCGGCTGCTGCGGTAATTCCTATGCTGCCATTGGCATGGCCAAAGCAACTGATGTTAGTGACGGAAGGGCCGGTAAGGTGAATAGCCGGATGAACAGTGGCCGTAACGGGCACTCTTTCCGAAACGCAGGAAGGGCCGCTGATGATCCAATCGTAGCAGTAGTAGTAATAATTGTTGGGCACCGTGTTGCCGGTGATAGAGAGGTATCCCCCGGCATCATTGAAAGGAAAATAGTTGGTGCTGAAATTGTTTCGGTACAGATTGATGTTGCTGCCGCTTGGCAATCCGAGTTTATAACCCGTGCCAACGGATAGCGCAAAGTTAAGCGCCACTCTGCTGCCTCCGTTTGGAACATTCACGGTAGTGGTGGCTATTACAGTGCCACTGCTGTTCTGCAATTCAAAGGTGCGGTTGCCCGCGCCTTGCGCATATACATACACCGATTGCAGCGTGCAGGGTTGCAACACATTAAAAATGAGATACCAAGCGCTATTTAAATTTCCTCCACCTCCGGTATTATCTGTGCGACCTACATGGTAGGTGGCTCCGGTAGCAGTCGTTTCGGCATAGTAAGTGGTGTTGGTAGAAATGCTTGGCGTAGTAAATGGATTTCCGGTACTGATAGGGGTGGAGGCGTTTGCACTGCTATACCATTTAATGGTATCGCCCGAGGTAGCCATCAAGGTCACCGTGCCGGTTCCGCAGCGGCTTCCTCCGGTTACGGTAGGCGCTGTTGGCTTGTTGATGACGATATAGCCCGATTGAATCTTTGTATTATTTCCGAAAGCATTAGTAACCGTTAAAGAAACAGAGTAGGTGCCATTGGCCGTGTAAGTATGTGCCGGATTTTGCTGTGCCGAGGTGCTGCCATCTCCGAAATTCCACAACCAAGTGGTAGGGCTTCCGCTGCTGAGGTCGGTAAATTGAATTTGACCGGTACAGGAAGTAGTAGCGTTGGCACTAAAATTAGCCACGGGAGTTTGAGTTACCGGTGTGCAACCTAAGGAAGAGAGCAGCGAGGAACGCGCCCCTCCGCTGGCAAAGAGTGCACTGCTGCGGGCATACTGCCCGTTAGTAAACATATTCATACAAGCATCATCAGTATAGTCCATGTAGTTCATAAACATATCTCCGTTGGGGCCGTTGCTGCACGACACCGAAGGGAAGGTGGGGCAGCCGTAATGCTCGCTTCCCTGATTAGGCGTGTCATTCACATTATCAGAGCCGCTGCAACTGCCGTTGTCATCTCCCCAAATATGATACAGATTCAACCAGTGGCCAATCTCGTGGGTGGCCGTTCTTCCGAGATTATAAGGCGACTGCGCGGTTCCCGTACTTCCGAAAGCTGTGTAGTTAATTACTACGCCATCCGTAGCTGAAGCCCCACCGGGAAATTGAGCATAGCCCAGCAGGCTGCCGCCTAAGTTACATACCCAGATGTTGAGGTACGAAGCAGCCGGCCAGGCATCATCGCCACCGGAATTATTGTGCTTCACATTATCGTTAGTAGAAAAAGAGGAAGTAGTGGTGGACTTGCGCACAATGCCCGTAGTGGTATTTCCATTGGGGTCGCGGCTGGCAAGGCAAAATTCGATTTGATAATCGGCTACTAAACTTTGCCATACCGAAGGCGTGTTAGTCCAGTCGGGGTTCAACTTTTGGTAGTCTAAATTCAAGCGATCTATCTGCGATTGTATTTGAGCAGTGCTGATGTTTTGCGCAGTGTTGGCATACACCACATGCACTACGGTAGGGATGGTGATAATGGAGCGATTGGCAGAGTTAGTAGGCTTGGCTACGTACTGCTGCGTTTGCTGCTCCACCGCTTGCATTTGTGCGGCTAATTGAGGGTTCTGTTGTAATTGCATTTGCAGATAATCCATCGTGGCGCAACGGCCTTGTGCTAAAGCTGAAGGATGCACTACGATCACAAAAATGATGACGGATAAAAAAGATAAAATCTTGTTCATGAACGAGTTTGAATTCTTCAAAGTAAGAGAATTTTGAGCGAAAGATTTTTTACCGGTGGCAAAGAGGTAGTAAGATGTGAAAGAAGTGGGCTTTGTCTATTTCTCCTCCCCATAGTTTTGACCTTAGAGGTTTTTTTTAAACCTATAAGGTCTGCATGGCTAAACTTCCGATTGCGCCTTACTAACAAAACGAAGAGGAGTAGCCACCTTCGTGCCTTGCAAGTTCTCCGCTTGCGAGATCCTACGCTGCAAAAGGCGCAAAAATTATCCAAACGATAAACCTCGCATAAAATACAATGAATAAGGCACCTTCATGCCCCGCCTTGTTTCCAAAGCCTTTGCACCACGTGTGTTCGTGCGGAGCGAAACCTGGGGTCGGTAGGAACAAATTCTACCTTTCCGCGCAGGATAGGCCGCAGGCGACCCTGCGAAAGAAAATGACATCCTGTGAAGCGTCAACGCAATGCAGTTCTTTGCGCTGTTTATTTTTGGAAAGGAAACCCTGCTGGGAAGGATTATCCGATTAGCACATTGTCCTATTTTTCCTTTCCTATTCCTTCACAAATTTTCCTCGGCTCTGTTTATCCTCGTCAAATAAACTGATGAAATAAACACCGGCAGTAAGTGAAGAAATGTCAATGGCTGATTGATAATTGCTCCTTGGTAATTGTAGAACCTGCTGCCCAACGGCATCGTATATTTTCACCAATGCCTGTTGACCGCGAACGGTAGACGTGATGGTAATAAAACTGTTTGCCGGGTTGGGGTAAACCGTAAGGGCTGAAAAGCGATCATTTACTTCTTCAATGCCAACATTCAAGCATGGGGCACCAACTATCACCTGCACAGGGATTAACATAGAGGTATTTGTACTATCTCCTAATTGCCCTTGACTATTGTTTCCACAAGCCCACACACTACCATCATTTTTCAGAAAGAGAGAATGAAGATCGCCTGCTGCTATGGCGGTGATGCTCGATAGTGCGGTCATCTGAACTGGTGTACTACCGCCATTAGTTGTTCCATTGCCTAATTGTCCATCCATGTTTATTCCGCAAACCCATACGCTGCCATCATTTTTCAGAAAGAGAGAATGAGCACCACCTCCCGCCATGGCAATGATGCCCGTTAGCCCACTCACCTGAATCGGTGCGCTGCTATTCGTATTTGTTCCATTGCCCAATTGCCCAAAAAAATTCATGCCACAAGCCCATACACTACCATCATTTTTCAGAAAAAGAGAATGAGTGCCTCCTGCTGCTATTGCGATGATGCCGGAAAGTCCGTTCACCTGAACCGGTATGATACTACTATTACTTATTGCATTGCCTAATTGTCCAAATAAATTCATACCGCAAGCCCATACACTGCCATCATTTTTCAGAAAGAGAGAATGGAAATTTCCTGCTGCAATGGCAGTGATACCCGAAAGACCACTCACTTGAATCGGTATGTTGCTACTATCCGTTGTTCCATCGCCTAATTGTCCATAAGCATTCCAGCCGCAAGCCCAAACGTTGCTATCATTTTTCAGAAACAGGGAATGATATTTTCCTGCTGCAATGGCTATGATGTCAGATAGGCCGTTTACCTGAATCGCTGTGTGTTTTTCAGTATTTGTTCCATCGCCCAATTCGCCATAACTATTATCCCCGCATGCCCAAATGCTACTATCATTTTTCAGAAAGAGGGAATGGGCTAATCCTCCTGCTATAGCGGTGATGTCGGTTAGTCCAACTACCTGAACCGTTGTGTTGCTACTATCCGTTGTCCCATCGCCTAATTGTCCATAAGAATTATCTCCGCAAGCTTTTGGAGAGCCGGGAATGTTGCATAGGAAATAGGAAGAATGGGAGTAACTTCCCAAAAATATGGCTTGTGCATTTGCACTCATACTTATGCCGAGCACTGTAATGGTGAGGAGTAGTAGATTTTTCATAAGGCTTTGGGTTTAGTGACAAACTAAATTAGGAGTTAATCGTTCTCTCATCTTGATTCTTATCTCTTGACTCTTGGTTCTCGTTTATTGCAACAGCAAGGTAATTAAAATAGCCCACGGTTTAAACCTAGGCTATGAAACGAGCAAACAACAAAACCGTTTTTTGCTCCCCCGCAGGTTCTCCATTTCGGGAACCTACGCTGCAACTGCGCAAGCTGCTCAAGTATGCAAACTATACTACTCACTCCACGCTTCTGTAATCTTTCGGTTTAAAGTGGCTAAAAGTGCCTAATTCGTAATAAGCCGCACTGCTGTGTTCATAATCGGTAAAGGTATCGGATAACTTCCATTTACCTCGCACTGGGTTGTAGTGTATGTAATTCAATTTCTCCAAAAGAAACTTGTCGGTAAAAAGAGGGTTCAAACACCTTATGCTTTTGTCCTTTCTTTTTTTCGTGAGCATACACAGCATTTGATAAATTGAGAAGCATATTTACTTGCCCTGCTTCCTGCAATCGTTTAATGATTTCGTATGCGATAAACCGCTTACCGTTAGCTACCACTTTGTTTAATGATTTATCGGTTTGCGTTAACTGTAGTATTGCATGAAAGTGGTTGGGCATAATTACAAATGACTTTACTTCGGCCAATTTGTTTTGGTGCAGGTAGTCAAACCAGCGATACACCAAATCGTAGCTTTTTGTTAATTGAAACAATGGCAGCCAATTACAACAAGTAAAGGTGACAAACCAACGAGTATATACTGTGCTGTGTTCCGTTCGTACCGACATATACTAAAGGTAGTGATTTTGCATGAACTGCCGCAGGTTCCCGAAATGGAGAACCTGCGGAGGCGAAATTTCGAGCGAAAGATTTTTGACCGATCGTGAACAGGTAGTAAGATGTGAAAGAAGTGGGCTTTGTGTTTATTGGAACAATGGCAACCAATTACAACCAGTTAAGAAGACCAACCAACAAGTAGTTGTACTAGTGTGCTTCGTTCACATATACGATGCGTAGTCGGGGTGCCGACTCCGAGCGCAAGCGCAGCAATTAGAAGACAAAACTCGACCAAGAAATTTTAGATTACACATAGCTCTTCGGGCAAGCCCGTGCGAATAATGCTGCGAAAAAAGAAGAAAAAATAAGCGGAGGTTTAGCCCTCGAGCACTATATCAAACTGCACCAGTTCGATGAAACTGCGCACGCGGTCTTCAATATCTTTATGAGTGAGATGTTTCAGCCTTTCGGTGCCAAATTTCTCGACACAATAACTCGCCATTGTAGAGCCATAAATGATAGCTCGCTTCATGTTCTCGAAACTGATGTCGCGAGTTTTGTCAATAAATCCGCAGAAACCTCCGGCAAAAGTATCGCCTGCACCGGTGGGGTCAAACACATCATCTAAAGGCAATGCCGGAGCAAAAAATACCTCGTTCTCGCGGAACAAGAGCGCCCCGTGTTCGCCTTTCTTTATAATGAGATATTCGGGACCCATGGTTAGAATTTTTTTGGCGGCCTTTACTAAAGAATATTCGCCTGAAAGCTCACGGGCTTCGGCATCGTTAATCGCCAGCACATCCACCTTCTTAATCACTTCTTTCAGCGGATTAATAAAGTCGGGAGTCATCCAAAAATTCATGGTATCCATCACTACCAACTTAGGCCGCTCCGGCAATTGCATAATTACCTTTAATTGAAGATGGGGATCAATGTTACCTAACAGCAACACATCGCTGTCCCAGTACGATTCGGGAATCACCGGATCGAATTCTAACAACACATTCAGGTCGGTAATTAAAGTATCGCGGCTGTTCATATCCAAGTGATATTTACCACTCCAGAAAAAAGATTTTTTGCCCGACTTAATTTCTATGCCCTCGGTATTTACTCCGCGCTCGCGCAGCAATTCCAACTCCTTCATATCAAAATCATCGCCAATGATGGAAACAATATTTACTCTTTCTGAAAAATAAGATGCGCTCCAAGCTATATAAGTAGCGGCTCCTCCCACTATTTTATCGGTTTTCCCAAAAGGGGTTTCAATGGCATCAAAGGCTACGGTTCCTACGGTAAGTAATGACATGGTGGTTGATTATTGGGTTATTAGTTAATCGCTCTTGTGTCTAATGTCTAACACCTAACGATTTAAAGGCGGTAAATATAGTTCCACAGATTTTAAAAGAGAGAACCTTCCCATGTTTTTTGCGCTGCTGTGCCAGTCGTGCGCAGTGAATTTATGTGTTTGGCAGACGAAGGCAGAGTTTTCAGACAGCAATTAATTATTCCCGCATGTAACCAATTTGCTGTGGTTTCGTAGAAAATGTGACTGAGATTATTTTGTACGATTGGAACAGTTGGATGACTTTGTATAGTAAAAGGATGTGGAACTCTTTTTCGGCCAAAACCGATTCGAGAAAAATATTGATTGAGTATTAAAGAATTTATCTAAACCGAGATGAACTGGAACCGAACAATTTTCATTTTACTGTGGCTGCCTTTAGCCGGCATGGCGCAAGATCAAAATGTATTCTACAACAGAGGGCAAGACGTATATGTGCAAGAAAAAGGCTTGATTGAAGTACAGGGCGGTTTGATTAATGATACGCAGAACGGAAGCGGCAGCATTCAAAACGATGGCACTATTGAGCTGACCGGTGATTTTGAAAACAAAAGAGGCGCAGAATTTAAGGTGTACGATAATGCCGGTTCGAAAGAACGGGTATTGAAGTTTATAGGCAATGGGACGCAAGCCATTAAAGGAGAAATGTCCACTCCCGGCCATTCAAGTTTTTATAATTTGGTAGTAGATAAGGCCAGCGCTTCCGATACCGTAGAGATGCAAACCCCCGTAGTGGTAGAAGGCTCTTTAGTTTTTGGTTCCGCTAACATTACTTCTACGTATAACCCCAGCGATTTTTATACCAACAACAACCATAAAGGACTTTTCAAAACCTTTGACCATTCGAGCAATGAGTTTCTATTAGATATTCAGAACGGCAACCCTGATGCTATTTCGGGGTACCCCGTGCTCGAAATTGATGGAGCGCCTGCTACCGGTTTTATTCTAACAAAAGGAACCAGAGCCAGTGAAGATGGAGGGGTGGAACGAAAAATTTCCTCCGCTACCAGCTACTTGTTTCCGATTGGCACCGAAGCAAAAGGCTTTAATGGTGTGCGGTTAAATTTTACCGAAATACCGGGCGGTGGAAGTGTGAAAGCAAAGTTTTGCGATGGCTCCTCTAACCCGATGGGTTTTGTGGGGCAGTTATCTTCTTTCTGTTCGGGCTGCGATGCCAACAACCCCCCCGACAATGGCGGCTATAACCACTACTTCGACTCGAACCCTTGTAATGACGGAACTCCGCAGTGGGTCATATTCGACCACTCGGCTCAGAACCACGGCTACTGGAGTTTTGCTTCTACCAATACCGGTTACCATTACGATATGGAAGTGTTTCCCAATTCCTTTCCCGATGATGTGAATAATCGCAACAGTTCTTGGAGAGTGATTAAACACGAAGCTGATTATGGAGCCGACCCTTCACTCGCTTCAGTGGATTGGACTCCGGAGATTGAATCACTGGTGTCTGACATCAGTGACCTCACCACCTTTACCCGCAACATGGGTTGCTATTCGGGAGATGGGGTGCCGGGAGGTTCTTACACCGATTTCTCTCACTTTACTATGGGCATGGCTCGTTCGGGAAGTGCCCTGCCGGTAAAATTGCTTTTTGTAAAAGCGGACCCTATGGGCAAGCATCGCATCCGCGTATCGTGGGCTACCTCGCTCGAAATAAATAATTCGGGCTTTGAAGTGCACCGAAGCACGGATGGTGTCAACTTTAGCAAGGTAGGCTGGGTGGACGGCCACGATAATTCTACTGTGACACAAACCTACAGCTTTGAAGACCGCGTGCTGGACGACAACCAAATTTACTATTACAAGCTAAAGCAGATTGATAACGATCAGCAGTTTGAATATTCCTACGTGGTGCAGGCAAAACTGGCCGGAGGGGAATCTGTCTTTAACCTGTATCCAAACCCTACCACCAGCAATGTTTTTATAGATGTGAAAAATCCTGCGGGTGAAATCACCGTAAGAATGTATGATTTGAAAGGAGCAATGGTGTATGAGAACTACTTTCCGGTAGAGCAAGAGGGCACTACGCAAACGGTGGCAGTCAAAGCTTCTTCGGTGTTGCCTTCGGGCACATATTTGCTCACGGCTACTTCTAACGGAGCCAATTTCAGCAGCAAAGTAGTACTGCAATAAGGATGTTAACTTTTAAGTGTGCACAGGAGGCTATCATGAAAACCACATCCCGGTATCTTTGAGAATTAGTAAACCATTAAAATCAACCAAACAATATCCATAACCCCCGAAAAACAAA
The DNA here is from genome assembly GCA_018262795.1 of Sphingobacteriales bacterium. Lineage (GTDB taxonomy): Bacteria > Bacteroidota > Bacteroidia > Chitinophagales > LD1 > Bog-950. The sequence continues at coordinate 57,572 of JADFDM010000003.1, forward strand.
GCAAATGAAAAGAGCAAGTTTGTATTTATGTCTGCTGTTTTTGGCAGCACAATCCTTTGGCCAAGATGCAGGCCAACCACACGGTAAAGTGACGAAAGGTGCGCCTCAGAAAGGGGCACAGGCCACCGACCCTAAAGAGAAAGAAGCGCTAAAAGAAATAGCTGCGGCTATGGTGAAAGTAGAAGGCGGAACGTTTACGATGGGCTGCACTAATCCGCAGGATTCAGACTGTGTGTATTGGGAAAAGCCACGGCATACCGTAAAGGTGAATAGCTTTTACATCAGCAAATTTCCGGTCACCCAAAAGCAATGGAAAGCCATCATGGGCAGCGTGCAAACCAATGAGGATTGCGCACAATGCCCCGTGGTGTATGTCACTTGGTTCGATGCGCAGGTGTTCATCAACAAACTGAATCAATACACCGATAAAAATTATCGCCTACCCACAGAAGCCGAGTGGGAATATGCCGCCAAAGGCGGTAATAAGAGCCATGGCTATAAATATGCCGGCAGTAACAATGCGATGGAAGTGGCTTGGTACGATACACTTATCTCTCACAAACTACATCCGGTGGGAATGAAAAAACCAAACGAACTCGGTTTATATGATATGAGCGGAGATGTATGGCAATGGTGTAGTGATTGGTTCAGTGAAAAATATTATAGCGAGGGGCCTTCCGATAATCCTAAAGGACCGGCTACCGGCAACGGTGATCGTTCACTTCGCGGAGGCTCTTGGTGGGGGCCTATGACAGACTGCCGCGTAGCCAACCGCGACAAATACCCGCCCGATTCAAAAGATGATGATGTAGGCTTTCGTTTAGCGATGGAAGAATAGCCGCATAGGCTGCATAATGATACAGTAAAACAGGGCTCAAGCAATACGAACCCTGTTTTACTTTTTATACCGCATCAGCCATTACCGACCTCGCACCCAAAGAAGTTTAAACCGTCTTTAAAACGCCACACAGTAAAACCCTTTTTTAGCTTTGTTGTCATTTTGACAACATGGCAATAAAAATATTAGTTACGGGCGGCACCTTCGATAAGGAATACGATGAAATAAATGGTCGTCTTTATTTTAAAGACACTCATCTCCCCGAACTCTTAAAGTTGGGCAAATGCAATTTGGATATTCGCGTGCGCACAGTGATGATGATTGATAGTTTGGAAATAACAGAGGCAGATCGCGAATTGATACTGGCGCATTGCCGCCAGTGTGAGGAAAAGAAAATATTGATTACCCACGGCACCGATACAATGGAGGTGACTGCGAAAATGCTGGGGATGGCCGGGTTGGATAAAACCATTGTGCTCACCGGGGCTATGATTCCTTATAAGTTCGGCAGCTCTGATGGCTTTTTTAATCTGGGCAGTGCGCTCGCCTTTGTGCAATCCTTGCCGCAGGGAGTATATGTGGCCATGAACGGTCGCTCCTTTAATTGGAACAATGTGCGCAAAAACAAATCATCGGGATTTTTTGAGGAGTTAAGCGTTTGAAAAAGAAAAACATTTAGCAAAGATTCAGCGATTCCAAACTTTCTTATATTCGTCAGTCTAAAAAAATAATACTATGAAAAAGATTTTCCCTTTCATGCTTACACTGCTCCTGGCTTTTGGGTGTAATAAGGAAAAAATCTATCAGCAAAACCTAAACGGAGAGTGGTCGGTTTACAAGTATCTGCTGAATAATGTAGATCGCTCTGATCTATTTCAAACCACGTATCCCGGATATAAAATCTCGTTTACGGATAACGGAGCATTTACCGAAACATATGTAGCTAATGATACCGTTCAAAATACCGGCACTTATTCTTTTAAAGATAACGATGAAAAGATAGTGCTGACCTACACCGGATACGAAATGGTGGATACTGTTTTGGTGCCGCATACCGTTACCCGCGAATACACCATTTTCAATCTTACTAAAGACCACGTGCAATTGCGCACCGATTCATCGCAGTTGTATATGGAAAAGAAAATGGAATAATTTTCAAACCCTAAACCCATTCATAGTGAAAAAGATTCTTCTTGCAGTTGTAGCCTTAACTTTGGTACTCGGTGCTTGTAACAAAAAAGCATTTCTGAAAAAATTAACCGGTACCTGGAAGCTGAACACCTATTTGTTTGACGGGCTGGACAGAACCGTGTACTTCGATACTACCTTTCGGGAATATGCCTTGGACTTGAACGATAACAACCAATACGCGATCACTTATAAAACGTATGCCTTCGCACCCGACTCTGTGATTTTATCCGATACGCTCGGTTATGACTCTGTGAATATGGCCTACATCGTTTCGATGGATACATTTCGGTATGTGGATACCACCGTTACGCCATTTCTCGAAACCGGTGTATGGGATTTGCTGAACAGCGATGAAGACCTGCAATTGCGCAATGACAGTTCGAATGCTGTTGCCATCTATCGAATACTCAACTTAGATAAAAGCAACTTAAAGCTCAAGAAAGGAAACGATGAACTTTATTTGAAGAAATAATACACTGAACTGAGAAAGGCCGCAGCGAGCGGCCTTTTTTATTACAATTTAAAGCCCGTTACCCACGGCAGAACCACCGTAATAAACGCTACTGTTTCTAATTTGGAGATAGGCTATGTTTTGATAATAACTCGTGCAGCCTATAAATCTAAAAACCCACCCTATCAGGGGGAGAACAGGTAGCAAAAAGAACTGGATGCACGTTTATAAAAGGTCGTATGCCCGATGGCAGCGGCTGGATGGTGAAGAGAATGAATTGATGTGAGAAGTAGCAAATGAGGAATGTAGGAGAAGTCTTGGTTCTTGTGTTTTGGCTCTCCGCATCAGCCACTTTACCCTTAGGAAATAGCCCAGCTCTTCCATATCCAATTAACCAATAACGAGTACACGATTAACTATTCCCCCATTCACCAATACCGATTTACAATACCGAAGCCGGGAATCGCACATCGCTATTCTATTTCGCCTTTCGCTGTTGAATATATTTTAGCCAACGGGGAAGTATAATTATACCCAGTCCGAGATAAATGTAGTAGGAGTAAAGCCGCCAAATGGTGGTGACCGCAGCCGATAGCCCTGTGGGAATAAACTCACAGTTCATGCTCATAAACACTACTTCGGCCAGACCGCTGGCTCCAGGGGTAGAGGGGATCACTAAAAATATCCAGGCCACAAACTGCCGGGCATAAATCTCTATCACATTTAGTGGATGATTGGCAAAGCCGTAGAACAGCGCATTGGGCAAGGCAAAGCGCGCCATCCAGTTTACAAAAGTAGCCCCCGTCATAGCTCCCCAAAACCGTCCCCCCATACTCTTAAATTCATTTGAAGCCAATTCAATATCATTGCCGTACTGCACTAACCAATCAGCCGCAAATTTCAGGTAACTCCTTCTCGACAGAAAATGAAAGAAGCGCTTGGTGGTGTGTGGAAGTATAAATAAAGCCGTGCCAAGTAGCGCTACCAAAGCGATGTAGATCAAATACCCAACCCAAACTTTTGAGCCAAATTGCCGCACTTCTTGTAAGATAGGATGACCGACCAAGTCGGGGCAATCTGCCGACACATTAAACATCTGATGACCGAGAAATAAATACAGCCCCCCGAACACGACTACAAAAGCGAGGCTATCCAAAAAAGTATTCATGAGCACAATGGCCGTGCTTCGTCCGTAGGTAATGCCTTCCTGCGCCAATAAAAAAAGAGCAAAGGCAATGCCGCCCACCGCTCCGGGGCTGATGGCAGAACCAAACTCCCAAAGTATAATAATGACAAAGGCCGATTTCCAGCCAATGCTGCTGCCGGTACTCAATCGTATTTTATAGATAAAAGCGAAATCGCGCAGCACTACAAAAAATACTCCGGCTAAAAGTCCGGTCAGTAAGCGGTAAGAGAAATGGATAGAGGAGAGAGAGGAAGGATGAAAGGTAGAGATGAATAGATAAGTAGATACAGCTACCCCCAGCAGCAAAGGCACGATGATTTTCCAGCGCTGAAGGGTGGGCGCTTTTCCACTTGGGGAATTACTCATTGGGTAAAGATAGGAGGAAGATTAGTTCTCCTGCCCTACCAGCACTATCGGATGTTCTGTATCGGGCTGCACTTTGGCAATCCAGAAATTGTTGTATCCCTCACCAACGGTGATGGTCATTTTTTGTTCCTGAATCAGTTCGAGGATAGAAAGGAAAACGAAAATGGCATGTAAGCGGTTTTCAACGCCAACAAAGGCCTCGCTGAAAGAGGCGCGCGCTACAGACTTCAGTTTTTCGAGCAGCAACATTTTTTCTCCGCTGATGGTGTAAGGCGGAGTTTCTACCGTGTGCACCACCTTGTTCTTTTCGCGCTCTAATCGGTCGAGCACATTCTGAAATGCTTTGAGCAGGCGGAACATCGTGAGGTTCTGCATCTCAAACTCGGTTTCAAACAGGGCTGCAATTTCGCGGTTCTCGCTCAACACATTTCCGCGCTTGGCAATACTTTGTCGCTCTTCTTCCATCAGCCGCATCGCCTCGTTGGCCTCTTTAAATTTCTTGTATTCCATCAGGCGGCTCACCAACTCGTCACGCGGGTCTATTTCCTGACCGGTTTCGGGATTGATGTCTCTGCGGGGCAGCAACATTTTCGACTTGATGCGCATGAGGGTGGCAGCCACCAAAATAAACTCGCTGGCCACCTCAATGTTCAGCGATTCCATGCTCTGTATGTAGGTCAGAAAGTTGTTGGCAATTTTTGAAATCGGTATATCGTAAATATCCAACTCATCTCTTTCAATAAAAAAGAGCAGAAGGTCAAATGGCCCCTCAAACTGGGGTAGTCTTATTTCGTAAGTGTCCTGCATAATAGGGAGCGCAAAAATAAAATTCTTTTGAGTGGAAAGGCTTAGTTGGCCATGTCGCTCATAAATTTTATCCGCATTAAGCGGAGGTCATCAATATCTATGTCATCGCCTTTGAACTCCTCATAGGCCGCATCTATAGAGTCGGAATTGCTACTGCGAAAGTAATCGTAGATATAGCCCTGTAGTTCTTCATCAATAACTTCATCCAGATAGTAATCAATGTTCACTTTGGTTCCCGAATTCACAATAGACTCTAGTTCGTCAATCAACTGACTGCGCTTCATGCCCATGGTGCTGGCTATTTCATCTACCGGAATCCGCTTATCAATGGCTACAATGATTTTGATTTTATCCGTCCCTTTGTTGGCAACACTCTTCACCTTAAAATCAGAAGGGCGGTCAATCTCATTTTCGTCCACATATTTTTTAATCAATTCGATAAAGGGCTTTCCGTAGCGCTCGGCTTTTCCCTTGCTCACCCCGTTTATTTCGGTCAGTTCAAATAGAGTGATCGGATACTTTGCGGCCATCTCTTCGAGCGAGAACTCCTGAAAAATAACATAAGGCGGCAGTCCGTGCTGCTTTCCGGTTTTTACCTGAAGGTCTTTCAACATTTTATACATATCGGGATCCAGCACAGCTTTTGCCCCTCCGGTTTCGACCACCATATCGCCTCCCTCATCTTCAAAGTTGTGGTTCACGGCCACTTTCACGGCAAAGGGTTTCTTGAGATAGCTTTTCCCAGTAGCGGTCAATTTCAACACCCCATATTGTTCAATGTCCTTGCTGATAAGCCCCAACATCATAGCATTGCGAATAGCGGAATTCCAGTAATGCTCATCCTGCCCGCTACCTTTGCCAAACAGCTCGTGCTTGTCGTATTTAAAGTCGGTGAGTTCTTTGTTTTTCTTCCCCATCAGAAACTTAACCGTGTAGGGTAAGTCGTGATTTTCTTTCATGGCTTTAATGGCCTGTATGGCTAATTTGGTATCGGCCATCACATCTATCTTCTCTTTCGGATTTTTGCAGTTGTCGCACATGCAATTGCAATCCTTGGCATCAAACTCCTCTCCAAAATAGTGTAGAAGGAATTTCCTGCGACATTCAGCCGACTCGATGTAAGCCACGGTTTCGTTTATCAACTGAATGTTTCGCTCGCGCTCTGCCACCGACTTATCGCGAAGTAGTTTTTCCAACTTTGAAATGTCTTTATAAGAGAAGTACACCACACATTCCCCCTCCATGCCATCGCGACCACTACGACCGGTTTCCTGGTAATAGTTTTCCAATGACTTGGGAATGTCGAAATGTATCACAAAGCGAATATCCGGCTTATCAATCCCCATTCCGAAGGCGATGGTGGCTACAATCACATCCATTTCTTCCATCAAAAAAGCATCCTGAGTTTGAGTTCTCAGTTTCCCGTCTAAGCCGGCATGGTAAGCCGCAGCCTTAATACCGTTTGCCCGCAATACTTCCGACAAATCATCGGCTGTTTTGCGGTTAATCACATACACAATTCCGCTTTTGCCGTGATGGTGCTTAATAAACTGCACCATGTTTTTGATAGCTAATTGCGGAGTTTTCTTGGGGCGGATTTCATAAAACAGGTTCGGCCGGTTAAAGGACGAAATGAAGATTTCGGGTTTGCGCAATTCCAGCGTTTTCACAATATCGCTTTGCACCTTTGGGGTAGCGGTGGCCGTTAAGGCAATAATTGGAAACTCCTGCGGAATCTCTTCAATGATCTCCCTAATTCTGCGATACTCGGGGCGAAAGTCGTGCCCCCATTCCGAAATACAGTGTGCTTCGTCCACGGCAATAAAACTCACTTTTACCTCTTTAAACAGGTCAATGGTATCTTGCTTGGTGAGAGTTTCGGGGGCTACATACAGCAGTTTGGTATCTCCGCTGCGGATGTCTTTAATCACCGCTGCTCGTTCTGTACGGTTCAGCGAGGAATTGAGAAAGTGCGCAATATTATCCTTGGAGGAATAATTGCGAACCAGATCTACCTGATTTTTCATTAAGGCAATGAGTGGGGAAATAATAATGGCTACCCCTTCACTCAAAATAGCGGGCAATTGGTAGCAAAGTGATTTTCCGCCACCCGTAGGCATTATCACAAAGGTATCCTTGCCGTTGAGCAGGGCTTTAATAATCTTTTCCTGATTACCTTTAAAGGCATTGAAGCCAAAATATTTCTGCAACGCTTCCTTCAGCGTAAGTTCAGCAGTAGTCATAAGCGAGATTTAGTTAAAAGCAAAGCGTAAATCTTCTTCCAATAGTTTGTGTCGTTTAAAGTTGCTTCAATTTACTAAACATTTCCCTACTTAAAAATCATATTTTACACAGGCACTCCTCCGCTCACCGAAATTTAATAGGGCTGTAAAGGCTAACGAGTAAATCCGAGCCGGTTTTGCGAAGGGGTCGCGAATGTATAAAACAAGTTTCAGAAGGAGGAGCGAATAATTATTTTTGCGGGCTTTTCCTTAACAAAATTTTCCTGTTGATGAGCAATGTGTATGTGGCAATTATGGCCGGGGGGATCGGAAGCCGGTTTTGGCCCAAAAGCCGCACGGCAAAACCCAAGCAGTTTCTCGATATACTTGATACGGGTAAAACACTTATTCAACTGACCTACGAGCGGTTTTTAAAAGTGGTTCCGAAAGAGAATATTTATGTGGTTACCAACACACAATACGCCTCCTTAGTAAAAGAGCAACTGCCCGATTTAACCGATTCGCAGATATTAAAAGAGCCGGTTCGCAGAAATACGGCCCCCTGCATCACCTATGCCTGCGATAAGATTTACGCAAAAGACAAATCGGCAACGGTGATTGTGACCCCTTCTGATCAGTTGATTCTTCAGGAGGATAAGTTTACAGATGTTCTTTCCCGATGTATTCAATTTGTAAGCAACAGCAACTATTTGGTCACCATCGGTATTAAGCCTACCAAGCCCGCTACGGGTTATGGGTATATTCAATTTGTTGATGACCCTACGCCCGATGGTTTCCAGCGGGTAAAAACCTTTACCGAGAAACCCACCGCAGAAATTGCGCGCACCTTTATAAAGAGCGGAGACTTTCTTTGGAACTCCGGCATGTTTGTGTGGAAAGCTAAAACTTTGTTGCAGGCTATCGTTAAAAATTTACCGGAAGTGGCCGAAGCCTTTCGCGAAGGCAATAAACATTACGACACCCCCGGTGAAGCGCGTTTTGTGCAGGAAGCCTACAGCCAATGCACAAATATTTCGATTGATTATGGCGTGATGGAAAAAGCTGATAATGTTTACACGGTTCCGGCTCAGTTTGGCTGGAGCGACATCGGTTCGTGGGATTCTCTTTACGAGGTATATGAACACGACTATCTCGGCAATGCCGTGGCCGGAAAGAATGTGAAGATTTACGACTCGGCACATAATATGGTCATGGTACCGGACGATAAGTTGGTGGTGCTACAAGGGCTGGACGGCTATTGTGTGATTGACACCGGAGATGTGTTGCTGATATGCACGAAAGAAAAAGAACAGGAAATTAAGGAGATCACCGTAGATCTGAAAGTGGCAGACTTAGACGAGTTTCTATAGAGGAATAACGGGATCATAAGTATTTTGATTAAACTTGATTCACGGACGCTATGAACTTCCCTTCTTCCATCAACTCTAAACTGCCCGGCATGGGCAACAGTATTTTTACTGTCATGAGTGCTTTGGCAAGAGAGCACAATGCAGTCAATCTTTCACAGGGCTTTCCTGACTTTGATTTAAATCCGCTGTTAGTGGAAGAAATGCAAAAAGCCATGCGCGGAAATTTTAATCAGTATGCTCACATGGCGGGCTACCTGCCGCTTAGAGAAAGAATAGCCGAAAAAACGGCTGCTCTTTACACCGCGCAAATAAACCCCGAAACAGAAATCACGATTACAGCCGGAGCTACACAGGCTATTTTCACCGCTATACTTACTGTCATTCGCGAAGATGATGAGGTAATTCTATTTGCCCCTGCTTACGATTCATATTCCCCAGCCGTAGAGATGGCCGGAGGTAAGTCCATCTACTATGATTTAGAAGCGCCCGAATACAAAGTAAACTGGCAAAATGTAAAGCGACTGATTAACCAACGCACGCGGATGATAATCATCAACACACCGCATAATCCATCCGGCACTACGCTGAATGCTTTTGATATGCAGCAGTTGGAGAAGTTGACGAAAGGGAGCGACATCATTCTATTAAGTGACGAGGTGTATGAGCATGTTATTTATGACGGATTAAGCCACCAAAGCGTTTTGCGCTATCCCAAGTTGGCAGAGCGGGCGTTTGTAGTGTCAAGTTTTGGGAAGACGTATCACTGCACCGGTTGGAAAGTGGGGTACTGTATAGCCCCTGAAAACCTGATGAGTGAATTCAGAAAGGTGCATCAGTTCAATGTGTTCAGTGTAAACTCTGTAGCCCAAGCCGCCTTTGCCGAGGTAATGAAACGGACAGATTTATATGAGGAGTTGGGAGCTTTCTATCAAAAGAAACGAGATTTTTTTCGCAGTGCTATTCAATCCTCGCGATTTAAGTTGTTACCCTGCGAAGGCACTTATTTTCAATTAGCTGCCTACAACCGAATCAGCGAAGAGCGCGATATTGAGTTTGTGAAACGAATGACTCGCGACAAAGGAGTGGCCGCCATTCCGGTTTCTGTTTTCTACCGCCACCATATTGATAACAGTGTGATTCGGTTTTGCTTTGCCAAAGAAGAGGAAACCTTAAAACGCGCTGCCGAACTTCTCTGCAAGATTTAATTCTTCGGTTCGCATGAATTTTTCAATTTCGTGCCGATGAAAGATCTCCGCATCACGCTTCTTCAATCAGCACTTCACTGGGAAGATATTCCGGCCAACCTCGAAATGTTTTCAGCTAAAATATCCGGGATTGCTGAAACTGATTTAATAGTGCTGCCCGAAACTTTCACTACGGGCTTTAGCATGAACCCTGCGTTTGCAGAAGAACCGAATGGCTTGGGGGTGCAATGGATGAAGAAAACAGCAGCCGAGAAAAACTGTGTGATCACCGGCAGCCTGATGATTAGCGAAGGGGTGCAATTTTACAATCGGCTCTATTGGGTAAGACCCGATGGAACTATCTCTACTTACGATAAACGGCATTTATTTTCGCTCAGCGAGGAGCCTGCGTTTTTTACCCATGGAGAAAAAAGATTAATTGTGGAACTGAATGGATGGAAAGTCTGTCCGCTCGTATGCTATGATTTGCGCTTTCCGGTTTGGTCCCGAAATTTGAATGCTGAATATGATGTACTGATTTATGTGGCCAACTGGCCGGAGCGCAGAGCACAGGCATGGAAGTATTTACTAATAGCGCGCGCCATCGAAAACCAGTGTTATACAATTGGTGTAAACCGCGTAGGGAATGATGGAAACGATGTGTATCACTCCGGAGATTCTATGGCGCTGGACCCCTTAGGCAATGTGCTTTACCATCAACAGCATGAAGAGGATATTTTCACGGTATCGCTCCAATATGAAGAACTAAAAAATTGGAGAGAACAACTTCCATTTCTCGCTGATGCGGATGATTTTGAATTGAACCCAATAAGAAAAATTAAAGGACACTGATGCCACTATTAAACGATAATAAAAGTGAGGAAGAAAAAAGTTTTTCCCTGCGCTGGTACGAAGTGCGCAACCGCGTAAAACAACAGTTTGGCCAACGACCCGACATTAATGCAATGCTCTTTTTGATAGGTATCAATGAAGTAGGCATGGTGAAAGAAAAATGGGAGAAAGAAGAGAAACAAGATTTGATGCACGTAGCAGTTTGCACCTTGCTTTCCTCAGAGGGCTATTTCACTTTTAAAGAAATAGACCAAGACGGCTGGCCGCATTATGAGCGAAATTCAAACCTACCCGCATTTAACCTCAAAGAACAGGAAGAACTGTTGAAGCGGAAAATCGTGGAGTATTTTGAGGCCTTATAAAGCCTACCGCCACGTTTTCGCGAAGTACGGTTTGTAGTCATCACTCACCTGATCAATTTGTTTCCAGTATTTCATGGTTACTACATGGCCGGTCTTTGTGTGCAACAATCTTCCATAAATGGCATTTATAACGTTAAATTCTGTTTGTGTAACTGCTACGGTAAAGGTAGCAGGCGGAGGAGGTGGCGGTGGCGGAGCAGTTTCTCCTTCGGCCAATGGCTTTGCCGGGGACACTTTGGGCGGTGGCGAAGGAATAACCACTACATTGTAGCCATTGAATTCGAGCAGTGACCGGATAAATGTGACACGCTCAGAACTACAATTTTTCTCCACGATGGCACAGCGCACTCCGTCAATTTCTTCAAACAAATGATTTTGATTAATAGCCATAAAAAGTTTTCAGTTTATAGTTTTCAGTTCATGCGAGCCAACCTATACTCCTTTTTGTTTCCACTTTGATTAGGTGGCTAAAGTTTCGCTGCATATTGAAGAATGACATCGAATGTTCTGCCTGCAAATCCAAGAATTAAAATGCCTGCTACACAAAGACACAAGGACGCAAAGACCGTTGATGTGAGCTTTATCTTCTCTAAAGGCTCGCTGTTTCTATCAGCAAACATCACAATTACAATGCGCAAATAATAGTAAAGCGAAATCACCAAGTTCAAGGAGGCTATAATGATTAACCACCAACTACCGGTTTGCGCTCCGCTGGTAAGCAAAAATAATTTTCCGAAAAAACCTGCCATAGGCGGAATACCCGCCAAGGAGAAAAGCGCCAAGGCCATCACCAAAGCAAGCCCCGGATTAGAGGCATATAAGCCTTTGTAATCATTCACCGTTTCTTTCCCGGTTTGCGAAGAGATCACGGAGATAATAGCAAAGGCCGCTAAGTTGGTAAACACATAAATCAGGATAAAATAAACCACGCTGGCCACTCCGATTTGGGTAGCCGATGAAATGGCGATAAGTATATACCCCACCTGCGCAATGGATGAAAAGGCAAAGAAACGTTTCAGGTTTTGCTGACGAATCGCAAATAAATTTCCAATAGTAATGGTGATGGCTGCGGATATAGTGAGCATGTAAAACCAAGTGATGGCTAACTTGCCAAACACCGCGTATAATACCGTAATAAAAACAAATGCCATTGCCCCTTTTGAAACCACCGAGAGATAAGCAGTGATAGCCACCGGAGCGCCTTCATACACATCGGCCGCCCATAAGTGAAACGGCACTATGGAAAGTTTAAAGGCAAAGCCGGTGAAGAAAAGCACAAAGCCCAGCACTTCTAATTGACTACTGCTTAGGGAAGCAGCAATTTCTGAAAACCCGATAGTTCCGGTGGCCCCGTAAATAAGCGAAATGCCAAACAGCAAAATGGCCGATGAAAAAGCGCTGCTCATAATCAGTTTAAAAGCTGATTCGCTGGATGCTTTTTTCTCTAAATCGAAATTGCAAAGTGCAGTGAGTGGAATGGTAGAAAGCTCTAAGCCCAAATAAAACATCAGCAGGTTGCCGCTGCTGAGCATAAAGAAGAAGCCGAGCAAACTCGAAAACAACAAGATGAAAAATTCCGACAGATGCCGGTGTTTCTTCAGCCAGTCGTAACTGAAAAGTGAAATCAAAAGCACCGCAAGATTCAACACACTCTTTTCAATAGCGAGCAAAGGTGAAGTGCGAAACATTCCTCCGAAAATATCTTGTGTTTCGTTTCCGAAAAAGCCGAGAGCAAGGTTCAGCACCAACAGCAGATTGGTGAGGCGGATAAGGAAAACGTTGTTGGCTCTTCCGTCAATTTTCAGAAAGAGCAAAATGAAAATGAGTAGCGTGAGCGCTATCTCGAATTTCATGGCTAATATCATGTTCAGTGCTTCCATATTAAAATGCCATTCTAGTTAACTGTTGCGCAATCTCCTGCACGCCCCCATCTACTAACTTCTGCAATAAGAACGGAGCAACCCCTATCAGCACAATTCCGGCTATCAAAATCACAGCCGCTAACTTTTCATTCCACTCCGCATCACCAAACGAAACCTCATTTGCATTTTCATTCCGCAATCCCAAATCCGCAATCCGCAATTCTCCCCACATAACAGCGCCTAATGCCCTAAGAATATAAACTGCCGTCACCACTATGCTCGCACAAGCGGCAATGGTAGCCAGCCGATACCACCTATCAGGGTTTTGCCAGCTTCCCATAAACACCGTCATCTCTGCCGGAAAAGCACTTAAACCCGGCAAACCCAGCGAACATAAGCCGGCAATAAAAAACACGGTGCCGATAAACGGAGTGATTTTGAGCAGACCGCCCATTTGCGCTACTATGCGCGTGTGTGTTCGCTCATACAACATACCAATAGCAGCGAAAAAAAGAGCGGTCATTAAACCGTGGCTCACCATCTGCATCACGGCTCCGGTGATGGCGGTTTTGCTGAGCATACCAATCCCCAACAACACAAAGCCACAGTGACTCACCGATGAATAGGCGTTGATGTATTTTAAATCGGTTTGCATCATAGTGGCAAAGGCACCATATAAAATAGCAATGGCACTCAGCAGAATAATGATCCACTGATATTCATGTGCCGCTTCGGGCATCAGGTAAGTAGCCACGCGCAGACAACCGTAGCCGCCCAGCTTCATAGAAATGCCCGCTAAGAACATCGAAGCCGCAGTAGGTGCGCTGCTGTGTCCATCGGGCACCCAGGTGTGAAACGGAAACAGCGCTCCGAATACTCCGAAACCGAGAAACAGCAAGGGGAAAAATTTGTGTTGCACAGCTAAAGGAATATGCGATTGCGATAGAGCTACTAAATCGAAAGTGGGAGAGCTGTTGTAGAAGAAGATGGCGAGCAAGCCCACAAATACCAGCGCACTACCGCCCATCAGCATCAGAGCTAATTTGTTGGCGCTATATTCCTTGCGGCCGCTGCCCCAAATCGCTATCAGCAAAAACTTTGGAATCACCGCTACCTCCAGAAAGAAGAACATCACAAACAAATCGAGCGACATAAAAAATCCATAAGCGCCTGCGGCAAGAAACAACAGCAGAAAGAAATACTCCTTCGTCATCTTCTCTACCTTCCAACTCACCAGCACGCCAGCCAGCACTACTAATGCTGTCAGCCCAATCATCGCCACCGAAATACCATCCACCCCCACGTAGTATTGAATATTAAAAGCCGAAAACCACACCGTGCGCTGCTCAAACAAAAACTGTGCGGCCGCTCCTGCGTTGCGCGCGTTCACATACGCCAGCGTCAGCCACCCCACCAGCGCCAACTGCAACAGCGAGCCCAGCAACGCCACCACGCGCACCTGCTTGGCATCTCGAACCACAAGAATTGCCAGCGATGTTAGCACCGGAAGAAGGATTAGGAGAGATAGATTCATTTCAATTTATTTTTATGATGATGGGGGTTGCTGAAATTTTTACTCTGTATATTTTTAATCGAAAAAATTTCATCACCGCGCTTTCCGTTCCAATTCCCGCACCTGCCTCGCACATATCAACGCGAGGTGCGTGAGATTTCCACTACAATCGCTACCCCGAACAGCCGCCTTTCATTTCCACATTCGTCTTTAAAATCTGAATCCAAATAAGCCCCCGGCTTCACTAGAATCATCCAATCTGAGTCGGATTGCTTTTTCAAATTTTTCAGTAAACCCTGCGGAAAATTCTTTATAAGGAATAATGTCAGAATTTAATGTGCAGATATATTGAAAGCCGAATTTCTCGGAAAGTTCATATGCTCTTTCCAAACCTTTTGCGATTTGTCGCTCATCTACTCCATCAAACATTGCGCTATCGTGAACAAGAAAGCCTGGTTTGTCAACTTGTTTCGCACGTAATTGCGCTAATGTCAAATCGTAGCAAAGCACTTTCATAGCATCAATTCCCGTGCTTCCAGAACGCTTGATTTCAACTTTAAATTTGTATCCTGTATTTGCAACATCTATAGAGAGATTACCAGGTTCGTTATAAAGTGATTCGGAATTTTGATTAAACAAAATAATTGCCTCATCAATTATTTCTTTACGTTCGTTATAATCACTTCGCATTTTTTTTAGCAGATCTTCTTTCTCAATTTTCAAATCGCTCTTGCCTTCTTGAAATTTTCTGAGGTTCGAAATTTTTGTTACTACTGCGTTATACACTTCTTGTTTTTCTAAAAGACGCTGTTGAAGTTTAAAGTGCTCTTCAAGTGCCCCATGCGTTTTAAGAATTTGTAGAAGTTCTTTCCGCTTATCTGAAAGCTGCGCTATTGATATATCATGCACTGTAATTTGGCGGGTAAGTTTTTTTACTTCCGCCTCCAGATAATCCTTTCTGTTTTTAATAACTGTTAAATGAAAGCCTTTTATCTCTTCTAATGACCTAACAAGCGCATCGGGAAAAACAACACCTGCCTCTTTGTAAATTTTCTCCACTGATTCAACATCGGCTTCAGATTCTGCGTCAAGACTATGACTGTATCTACTTAGCAACTGCTCACAAAGATTTCGTTCATTTAATTCATCCTGTATTTTTTTTGTAATCGCGTTTGCTTCTTTTTGAATTTCCTTGTATTCGGGGTGGACATTAAAATCATTCAGTTCTTCTTCAAACTTTTTTATGTCATCGAATAGTCGAACCCTATCTGCCTCCAAATCACCAATTGTTCCGCTAAACTCTCCTAACAACCCCTGTTCAGCGGCAGTCTTTAGTTGCTGTAATATTTCTTCTTTATCTTTTATAATTTGAAGTGCAATTGCATATTCATAGTTAAGTCTTAATAAATAAGCATTTTGAACTTGCTTATCCCATTCAAGTTGTTTGCCCATATGCTGAAATGGGTCGTGGTATGCGTCTTTACCTTCGCGAATAAAAAAGGAAATCAACCCGCGATATTTTGGGAAATATTTTTGTTCGGCTTCTATAGACAGCTCAAAAAATTTATGCCCAAGCATCTTTGTCCATTCTGCATTTTTAAGCAAATAAGTTTTCTTAACTGCGTCATACTCTGGTTGTATTTCCCATCCTGTAAAATCTCCTTGAAGAAATACCTCAGCAAATCTTTCTGGATTTCTCTTGATGATATATTCTTTGCCTTCAAGCGTAAGTGTCATTTTATAGTCCGACTTAGACAGTTCCTTTCGTCTAAGTCCCTCATCCTTTTTTGGACTACTACCAAGCAAAAAATGCATTACGTTTATTAAAGAAGATTTCCCAAGTCCATTTCTAGAATCCTTTTCTGTAGCAGTATTGCTCCTATCAGCAAGAATCACATTGAACCCCTTTTGAAACTCAACAGATTTAAACCGTATGTCGCTACTAGATATTTGCTTAATCATTTTTAGTGGACTTTATTTTTAATAGCCCCTCATTAATTTCTATCGAGTTAATTGAATACAAGAAATCTAGAGTAAGAACGAACTTTTCAAAGGACTGGATTTCTTGCTTATTCTTTAACTTTTCCCAAAGCGAAGATACCGTTTCTGGCTTTCGGAGTTCTTTTAAAACAACGCCTCCAGCCCCTAGAATAGAGAACTGTAAGAATATATTTTTGTCAGGTAGAATCATGATTCGAATACGTCACAAATTTGAAAGAAATAGACTAAGACAGTAAGCGATGCTGCTTGAATTGAAAAATCATTTGACCCTCCCGAAGTAAACCTCAATAATTCAAAAAATAAATCATCTCCATCATGTGCCTTTTTCAACTCTTCATATTTTTCAATAAACCTGTCGCGTAATCTGGTCGAAAAATTTACATCTGGGTTTCTATTTAGATAGTCCCCGATTAAGTCAGACCTTATCATTCCCATTGTGATATAATCAGTAACCTTATCAGAAAGATTGTTTTTTAAAATTTTGTCTTTGGGTGGTATAACTTTATAGGTTGTTTGGCTAGGAGCTGCAGCAGTTCCTGTCAAATATTTTAGCGCAACTTCTAATTCAGCAAAAACAAGATTGAAGGTTGCCGTCTGTAATGTGCTATAAACCCATTTTTCATGACTTTGCTTTATGCCTATTAGCATAGGAACAGGATATTTCTTTTCATCAGTATCAATTTCAGTATGGTCGTTGGGGCATAGCAACATAAGATTTTCAAATCCATTTCTTTTGTCATCATTCTGTTTTTGATTGTATCTTTTCGAATCCCTATTTTCTCCCTCAATGTGAGCAACCTCGCCAATTGATTCATCTCTTATTTTTCCTTGGTCATCTTGATGTAAAGGCTTTTTGCAAATGCAGCATCGTCCACCCGCGGCAGCCCACACTAAAATTTTTGTTGGATAAGAAACAGGCATATTTTTATCAATTATATTTTACGAGGTGGTCACAATTTGTGACCTCAAGATTTTTTTTGTAAAATTTCTTTCTCGTCCAATTAAACCAACCACTTTCTTAGCCTTTACACTTTTGCTTTTCTTATGTGGTCCTCTCCATTCCTCTTCGTAGGCATTTAATCGAACAGAAATCACTTTCACTTCCTTTACATCATCATAACCTTCTTCATATCCTTCCACCACCACTCTGCTTTCCGGTGGAAAGTTTTTTAATTTTTCTATCAGTTCAGCAACATTCATTTTTCAAATCATTTTAATCCGCTCAATCCGCTTCATCAGCGTTCCATTGCATTTGCCTTCGTTCCCCCTTTAGGGGGCTAGGGGGTTAAAAACACAAACACCACCACCATTGCAATTACCCCTATCAAAAACCAAATACCATACGCCTGTACCTTACCGCTTTGCCACACACTCAACTCCTCGCTGCCGTCTTGCGCAAATAGGCCGCTTGCATCTACTAAACCGTTCACCACATTCTTATCCACCCAAGCAGCAGGTCTTCCAATCAGGTTAAAGATGATGCGCTTGGTCACAAACAAATAGAGTTCATCAAAATAAAACTTGTGGTAAGCGCTTTGATAAAATCCTCTGAAAGAACCAGCAACACGCGCAGGCAAAGTGCTCTCGCTTTTATACATCCGCAGCGCAATAAAAATTCCAACCAAGCCAAATGCAATAGGCGCAATGGCCAAGCTCAAATGAAATTCGCTGTGCAATGCCGCGCCATTACTGCTCACAAATTCTCCAAAGGGAATAAAGCCTGTTACAATCGCCAACACACCTAAAATCATCAGCGGCAGTTTCATCGTAAACGGTGCTTCACCATGATGATGTTCACTTTGTGTCTTCGTGTCTTCGTGTAAATCTTTGTATTCTTTCTTCCAGAAAATTGAAAAGTAAAGCCGAAACATATAGAAGGCTGTCAGCCCCGCAGTGAACAATGCAACACCATAAATCAATTTGTTGGAATGAAAAGCAGCGGTGAGAATTTCTTCTTTGCTAAAGAAACCGCTCAGCGGTGGCACACCCGCAATGGCGAGGCAAGCAATCAAAAATGTAAGGTGTGTCACCGGCATTTTCTTTCGCAGTCCGCCCATATCGCCCATCTCATTCGAATGCACATAATGAATCACCGCACCAGCACCGAGGAACAACAGTGCCTTAAACATGGCATGCGTAAACAGGTGAAACATCGAAGCCGTAAAACCAAGTCCGTGTTCGCCACCGTAACCGCTCACCCCCAGCGCAAACATCATGTAACCGATTTGGCTCATGGTGCTATACGCCAACACGCGCTTAATATCGGTTTGCGTGCAGGCAATTACCGCGGCAAACAGCGAAGACACCGCGCCTACATAAGCCACCACCTCCAGCGCAGCGGGGCACGAAATAGCAAACACCGGAAACAAACGCGCCACCAAATAAACGCCTGCCACCACCATCGTTGCCGCATGTATCAATGCTGAAACCGGAGTAGGGCCTTCCATCGCATCGGGCAGCCAGATGTGCAAGGGAAACATCGCACTCTTTCCCGCACCGCCCATAAACACAAGAAGCAAGCCCCATGTTAAGGCGGACAAACCAAGAAAAGAGGCCGCAGTGGCTGAATGCAATTGCGGGCTTGCGGTTGTTAATCTTTCAATCAGTGTTTTAAAATCAAGTGTCTCGGCATGAAAAGAAAGAATGAGAATGCCGATGAGAAAACCCAAATCAGCGAAGCGCGTAACAATGAAAGCTTTTTTAGCAGCCGCTAATGCCGATGGCCGATCGAAATGAAATCCGATAAGCATAAAGGAGGATATCCCCACTAGTTCCCAGAAAAAATAGATCTGGAAAATATTGGTGGAGATGACCAAACTCAACATCGAAAAAGTGAATAGCGAGAGAAAAGCATAATAAGTGGTGAATCGCTCTTCGCCTTTCATGTAGCCAAGCGAGTAAACGTGCACCATCAGTGAAACAATAGTTACCACCACCAACATCAATACCGAAATAGGGTCGAGCAGCAAGCCCATATCAACAGAAACTCCCGGACTAAACTCCAACCACGTAAATTTCAATACTTCAATTTTTTGATAAACACCATCTACTTTCCCCGAAACAAAAAAGTAATTGTAAGCAGTAAGCAACGAAAGCGTTGTTGACATCAACAAAGAAAGCGTTCCGATAATTCCACCGCTTTTCGAAAAGAATCTTTTGCCAAATAAACCGAGCAATAAAAAACTTGCCAGTGGCAGAAGAGGAATAAGGGCTATGCTGATTGGGCTCATTTGATACAATTTGAAACACGAAGGCACAAAGGCGCAAAGTTGATTTGCGTTTCCTCTTCGTGTCTTTGTGCCTTTGTGTTCATGATTTTAGAATTTGAGTGAGTCCGCATCTTCCACATCAATGTTCGAATGGTCGCGGTAAATGTGAATGATAATCGCAATCGCCACCGCGGTTTCAGCAGCGGCAATGGCAATAATGAAAATGGTGAAAAACACTCCGTCTAACTTTCCGCCCCACAAATATTTGTTGAACGCCACGAAGTTGATGTTTACGGCATTCAACATTAACTCCACCGCCATCAGCATCGTAATCATATTTCTGCGCGTGAGAAAACCATACGCTCCTATAAAAAAGAGCGCAGTGCTTACAAACAATAAATGTGGTAATCCTATTTCCATTTAGTTTTTCACGGGGTTTGTTTTCATCGCAATTACAATACAACCAATCATGGCCGCCAACAATAAAATGGAGACCACTTCAAACGGCAGCACAAAGCCTCCCTGATTATAGTTCAGCATTTCTTCACCAATTCGGTGCACACTCAATTCACCTATTGGTTGATCACCGTAGAATTCATTGCGCTTAATTACGCTCCAGAATAAAAGAAATGCAAACAAACTCGCGAGCCCCGCAAACAAACTTCGCTTGTATGTTGGTTCGGGTAAATCACTTCCCACCCGGTGCGTGAGAAAAATGGAGAAGATAATCAGCACGACAATGCCACCTACATAAACTACAATCTGCACCGCAGCAATAAATTCAAACTGCAGCCAGAAATACAAAGCTGCCACTCCCATCATGCTGAACAACAAATAAATCGCAGAGCGGAATATTTGGCGGGAAGTAACGGCAAGTAAACCGCTAACTAAAATCAGTGAGGCGATTAAGTAAAATATGATGTCTTTAAATTCCATTCAAAATTATATTTCGGATTGCGAATTTTCGATTTTGAATGGAATACCCAATCTGCAATCGTCAATTGTAAATTCGCAATTCTATTCCACTCCTTCCATCAGTTTACTTCCCGGTGCGTTCAACTTCTTCGTCAATTGATTTCTATCGAACACGCTATGCTCAAAACTCTGCGCCATTTTAATCGCATCAGTCGGGCAAGCGACAATACATAAGTTACACATGGTGCAAAGCTCCAAATGATAAACAAAAGTGTCGAGCGCCTTTTTCTTTTTGCCATCGGGCTGCACTTCCATCTTCGTTACAATTTTTATAGTGGCATTGGGGCAAGCCAATTCGCAAGCAGTACAACCTGTACAACGATGTTCATTTTTCTCATCGTGAATCAATATCACTTCCCCGCGAAACCGTTCGGGCAACTCCTGTTTCACATCCGGATATTGCTGTGTGATTATCTCCTTATGATTAAAGAAATAATAACCGGTCATGCGCATGCCTTTCAGTAGTGAAGCGCAGGTGTTGTAAATGGTCTTTATGTATCCGATTAAAAACATTAATACAAGATTTACACGAAGGCACAAAGACGCAAAGAATCCTTTGTGCCTTCGTGTCTTTGTGTTATGATTTACTCAATAGAACATCTTTATTTATCAATCTCCTAATTCCATTCTTTATTAAAGGAACATGAAAGTTGATGACAAAACCTAAATGCATTCCGGTCATCTTCAAATAACTTATCACTTGCGCCTCCCAAACCGGATTTACTACGTCAACTGCTTTCACTTCAACAATTACTTTTCCTCCTGCCACTAAATCTATTCTCAATCCTTCTTCGAAAATCAATCCATCAAAAACAATCGGCACATCTACTTGTCTTGTAACACTTACGCCATCCTTCTTTATTTGATGGGCAAGACATATTTCATAAACTTTCTCCAACAATCCCGGGCCGAGTTCTGTATGAACTTTGAAGGCTGCATTCACCACAACTTTTCCTATCGCTTCAATCTCCGGTGACAATTCTATTTTATTTCCCTCTTGCATTTCTTTGTGTCTTCGCGCCTTTGTGTTAGAAATTCTATTTAAAATAAAATCCGGTTATCGCCATCAAGGTCGTCAGCAGCAAATTAAACATCGCAATCGGCAACAAATACTTCCACTCTAAATTCAATAATTGGTCAATGCGCAAACGCGGGAAAGTCCAGCGAAACCACATGATTAAAAATATCAGAAAAAATACTTTACCAAAGAACCACACAATGCCCGGAATAAAATCCATGATGCGGTTGAACCCTTCCCAACTGCCAATGTGAAACGGCATCCAGCCCCCTAAAAACAGGGTAGCTCCAATAGCACATACCACAAAAATATTCACATATTCCGCCAAAAAGAACAAGGCGAATTTCATTCCTGAATACTCGGTGTGAAAGCCGGCAGTGAGTTCGCTTTCTGCTTCTGCCATATCGAATGGCGCACGGTTAGTTTCGGCTGTAACGGCAATAATGAATATGACAAATGAAATGATCACAGGAATGTGTCCTTTAAATATCCACCAACCGTTTTGCTGCGAAGCGATGATGTCGTTAATGCTCAAACTGCCCACCAAAATTACAATCGTAATAATCGAAAGCCCCGCGCTCAATTCATAACTCACAATCTGCGCACCGCTGCGCATGGCACCGAGCAGAGAGTATTTATTGTTGCTCGCCCAGCCCGCCATCAAAATTCCAATCACACTCACGCTGCTTACCGCGCTTACATACAACACACCAATGTTAATGTCCCACAACTGAAAACCTTTGGTGAATGCAATGGGTGCCATAATGAGCATAGCAACAATTATCACCAGAAGAGGAGCAAAGTTGAATAGAAACTTATCGGCACCATCCGGTGTCAACCCTTCTTTAATTAAGAGCTTCAAAGTATCGGCAGCGGTTTGCGCAAAACCTTTATAGCCCACTCGGTTCGGGCCTAAACGAATCTGCATGTAAGCAGAAACTTTTCTTTCCATAAACACCAACACTAAGCCCAACACCGCAAACAAACTAATCACCAATACCCCGGCAATTGCCATCTCAATCAACATGGTTAGCGTTGGATTGAGTGAAACAGCAAGTGCTTCGTGAATGGATTGTGATATGTGTTCGAGTGAAATCATTTTTGTTATTGCGAATTGCGGATTTTCGATTGCGGATTGTTTTTGTTCACTCTTGCTGTTTTTCCTGATGCCGTAAAAATTGCAGTCAGTTCATTTGCCTCCTTTAATAAATCTTCGACCAAACTCTTTTTTAAAATTTCTGCATCAATAATTAACTCCATCCAAAATGCTGACTCATCACATTCTTCTTCAACAATTGTCACCTTCGAAATAAAATCCGCTTGCGACCTCGCCCTACACGCTGCTCTATAATTTGCCGCCACCGAAGTCCCACATCTCAACAACTGTTTCCCAATCACATCTGCCTCTCTCGACTTCGGTAAACTTCTTACCATCCTAATTATCCTCAGCGCAAACTTTTTCGTTCTACTCTTTAATTCTTCTGCCTGCATTTCTATTTGCATTTTAATCCGCAATCAAAAGTCCGCATTCCGCAATCTCCTCAGTATTTCTAATTCGCAATCTCAAATCCGCAATCCGCAATTCTCTTTCTTTTCAATCCGCAATCCAAAATCCACAATCCGCAATTCTATCTCACCGGTCTATATCCGGAATCACCAAATCCAACGTTCCCATTATCGCCACTAGGTCGCCAATCTTTTGTCCGCGTGCCATGTGATCGAGTGCAGCAAGATTATTAAATCCCGGTGAACGGAAATGTATTCTATAAGGAGTCAAACCTCCTTCACTAATAATGTAAACGCCAAACTCACCACGTGCCGTTTCCACACGACTGTAAAATTCTCCCTTCGGTAATTTCAACACCGCTTTTGTTTTCGCTTGAAATTCTCCCTCCGGAATATTATCAATCAACTGATCAATGATTGAAAGCGACTCGCGCAACTCGCACATACGCACCAAATAACGCGCATAACTATCGCCAGCAGTTTCCAGCGGCTCTTCAAACTTCAGATTTTCGTAACCATCATAAGGGGACAATTTTCGGATGTCACATTTCACTCCACAAGCGCGCAACACCGGGCCGGTGCAACCATACGAAATCGCATCGGCAGCAGAAATCACCCCCACGCCTTTCGTCCGTCCCTGAAAAATAACATTGTCCGTTACCAGCGTATCATACTCATCCATCTTCGTTCTGAAAAACGCTACAAACTCCTTCACCTTCCTCACAAAATTCGGATGCAAATCTGCCATCACACCGCCCGGCACCATGTAATTCATCGTCAGCCGCGCCCCGCAGGTCTCCTCCATAATATCGTTAATCAACTCGCGCTCACGAAACGCATGAAAAAACGGAGTGAGCGCCCCTACATCCATTCCCATAGCACCCCACCACAACACGTGACTCGCTACCCGCGTCAACTCATCCATCAAAATCCGAATCACCTTCGCGCGCTCTGGCACTTCAATCTGCAAACCCTTCTCCACCGCCAACACACAAGCGTGATTATTAATGTGGCTACTCAAATAATCCATCCGGCTGGTGCTATAAATAAACTGCCGGTAACTCAAACTCTCACACATCTTCTCAATGCTCCGGTGTATATAACCCAGATGCGGCTCCACCTTCAAAATTGTCTCGCCATTCAGCGTAATTACCAAATGCATCACCCCGTGCGTAGCCGGATGCTGCGGCCCCACATTAATCACCAGATTCCCGTCTTGCGTTGTTGCTACTTCTTCGTATTGCACTTTTTAGTTACAGATTTCAAATCTCCTGTTTCAAGTTGAGAACCACTAAACTCTATCTTTGAATTTTGTTCCTTTTATTTCTGACATCTTCAAATAATCCATAAAGCCTTTTATCATTTTACTTACTTCAATAGTTTTAGCAAGTAAGTCATTAAACATTTCTTGCGAAATAGGTTTCCAGTCTAATGACCTATAAAGTTGCGAGCGTAATTCACCGGCTGACCCTTCGGAATAAGAGAGAAAATTAATGAACTCTGCTTTTCCATCTCTTTCAAATCCTTCGGTAATGTTGTCCATTATTGAGCCACTTGAGCCATTCATCTGATCTCGCAAACGATAATCTGTTGCAAGCGTTCCGGATATGAGGATTGCATGAATATCATTTGTCAGCACCCTTGCTTTCTTCCAAACTTCTAAATCTTCAAACCGGTTTATAGTTGGCATTCTTTATTCAACTTGAAATCTGAGATTTGAAACTACAACTTTATCATATTCACTTCATCCACATAATCTTTTCGCAACGGCCACCCCTCCCAATCATCCGTCAAAAACAATCTTCTCAAATCAGGATGATTTAAAAACACCACACCCATCAAATCATAAGCCTCGCGTTCATTCAGTTCAGCCGTCTTCCATATTTTGTAAACACTCTCAATCTCTGGCATAGTGCGGTCGCACTTGGCCTTTACTACTACAATTTGCTCGTGCTTCAATGAGCGCAGATGATACACCATCGAGATATGGGTTTTCCAATCTACCGCTGTTACGCTAAAAAGAAAATCAAAATCAAGTTCTGTATTTGTGCAGATTTGCTGCGCAAGCGACAACCAATCCACCGCTTCAATAGAAACAGTCAGCCATTCGCCTGTTTCATCAAAAACAGCAGTGGGAATTATTTCGGTAATTTTAGCTTTCAGTTCTTCGTTACTCATTTCTGTTTTTTGTTTCCTGTTTTCTGTTTCGCGAACCTCGGTTGTTCATCTCGAAACTTTAAACTCCAAACCGGAAACTATTTTTTCACTTCTTCTAAATAAATTTTCTCTCTTGTTCCACCAGCTTTTATTTTTTCCTGCAAAGTCAACAGGGCATGTATCAATGCTTCGGGGCGTGGAGGGCAACCGGCCACATACACATCCACCGGTATCACATGGTCAGCTCCTTTTACTACGCTGTAAGTATTGTAGAAGAAAGGCCCTCCGCTGGTGGCGCAGGCTCCCATAGCAATCACATATTTCGGGTCGGGCATTTGGTCGTAAAGGCGCTTGAGCACCGGAGCCATTTTGTTCACAATAGTTCCGGCAATGATAATCACATCTGCTTGCCGGGGAGTAGCACGGGCCACTTCAAAACCAAAGCGACTCCAATCGTATTTTGCCGAAGCCGCACTCATCATTTCAATAGCACAGCAACTGGTTCCAAATACCAATGGCCACAAAGAGTTAGAACGCGCCCAATTCAACACATCGTCCATCTTCGAAACCAAAATTCCCCCACCAGGGGAAACATGTACCGTTCCCGGAAATGAAGACTCCACATCCCCGATGGGGGCTTTAGAACTACCGCTATTTATTTCGTCAGCCATTGTATTTCTTTTTGCCTCTAAGCCCCCTTCGGGGGTTTGGAGGTTTTTATTGCCATTTCAAAGCGCCTTTCTTATGTGCGTATAAAAACCCTAAAAACAGAATGAACAGAAAAATTATGATCTCTACCAGTGCAATCATCCCCACCTGTTTTACCACTACTGCCCAGGGATAAAGAAAAATCAATTCCACATCAAAGATGAGGAAGATGAGAGCGAACAGATAATACCCTACATTGAACTGAATCCAACTTTGGCCAATCGTCTCCACTCCGCATTCGTAGGCTTCGCCTTTTTGAGAGTTTTTAGAACCGGGATTAATCACTTTGGAAAGC
This sequence comes from Sphingobacteriales bacterium, assembly GCA_018262795.1. Lineage (GTDB taxonomy): Bacteria > Bacteroidota > Bacteroidia > Chitinophagales > LD1 > Bog-950. The sequence goes on from JADFDM010000003.1 coordinate 83,645, forward strand.
AAAAGAGCTCCGCCACCGAAAGCCAAGCCACAAAAAATAAGAAGTAAAAGACTTAAAGATCCCATTTTGAAAAGTGCTTAATCTTAGTTGAATGAATCCAATCAATCTATGACAAGTATCATAAAATAAACTGAGGGTACCGCCATTGTAACTTAATTTTTTTCATAAATTTTGCCGCTAATTTTGAAAGATAAACATTAAGTCCTTACTTCGGAATTCATTTACTTTTTTGAACTTAATATTATCTAAACCCAAAACAAAGATCATGGCAATTAAAATCACAGAAGCATGTATTAACTGCGGAGCTTGCGAACCGGAGTGTCCGAACGGAGCTATTTACGCGAATGGTGATTCATGGAGACTTTCCGACAAAACTACTGTTACCGGGCAATACAACTTATTGAACGGAACGGTTATTGATGCGGATGCCGGACAGCCGGCCATCTCGGATGACGTTTACTTTATCGTAACGGATAAGTGTACTGAATGCAAAGGCTTTCATGATGAGCCTCAATGTGCTTCCGTTTGTCCGGTGGACTGCTGCCTTCCGGATGAATTATTTGTAGAAACAGAAGAGCAACTCCTCGCGAGAAAGGACAGGCTCCACGCATAAATATTTGCAATTAAGCTCTCAACAAAAAATGGATACAACAACAGAATCTAAGTCCACCCGCCAAACCGAAATAAAGGAAGCGGAAAGTGTGGTCGTGCGCTTTAGTGGCGACTCCGGTGACGGTATGCAGTTAACCGGAATGCAGTTTACCGATACTTCGGCTCTCTTGGGAAAAGACCTTTCGACCTTTCCGGAGTACCCTGCTGAAATTCGCGCTCCGGCAGGAACTGTAGCCGGGGTTTCCGGGTTTCAACTCCATTTCGGTAGTAAAGAAATCTACACTCCGGGCGATCAGTTCGATGTGTTGGTAGCCATGAATTCTGCCGCGCTTAAAACAGACTTGCCCAGAGTTAAAAAGGGAGGTGCCATTATTGTGAATACTGCCGGCTTTGACTCTAAGAATCTCAAATTAGCGCATTATCCCGAAGGAGCTAATCCGTTAGAGGATGGAACGTTGGAAGGATACACGGTTTACAGAATAGATGTAACGCGGCTTACGAAAGATGCCTTGAAAGATTCCGGTTTGGGTATGAAGGAAGTGGAGCGTTGCAAAAACATGTTTGTATTGGGCATGCTCTTTTGGATGTTCGATAAGAGTATGGAGTTTACCATTACTTCTTTAACTGAGAAATTTGGGAAGAAGCCGGATATCTTGAATGCTAACATCACAGCTTTAAAAACCGGTTGGAATTATGGCGATACCACAGAGATATTCACCACTCGCTATAAGGTTTCAAAAGCCAAACTTCCGGCAGGTGTTTATCGAAATATTTCAGGAAATCAGGCCATCGCTATCGGGGCAGTAGTCGCTGCCGAAAAAGCCGGACTGCCTTTGTTTTTAGGCTCCTATCCCATCACCCCGGCTTCCGATATCTTACATGAATTATCGAAGTATAAAGCCAACGGAGTTAAAACTTTTCAGGCAGAAGATGAGATTGCTGCCATCTGTTCCGCAATTGGTGCTTCCTATAGCGGGTCTTTGGGAATGACGACTACTTCAGGCCCCGGCATGGCTTTGAAAACTGAAGCGATGGGGCTGGCTCTGATTTTTGAAATTCCTTTATTGATAATAGATATTCAAAGAGGAGGGCCTTCTACCGGCTTGCCTACTAAAACAGAACAAGCCGATTTACTGATGGCTATGTACGGACGGCATGGAGAAGCTCCACTTCCAATCATTTCTGCTTCTACACCGGCTGATTGTTTTGATGCCGCGTACGAGGCAGTGCGGATTTCGGTAGAACACATGGTACCGGTTATTCTTTTGAGCGATGGTTACATAGCTAACGGCTCTGAACCATGGCGCTTCCCCACTGAAGATCAATTACAAGAGATCAAGGCTCATTTCCTGACGGAGAACAACAACCCCGGAGGTAATTTGCTCCCTTATAAGAGAAATGCGCAAGGAGTTCGCCCGTGGGTAAAGCCGGGTACTAAGGGATTAGAACATCGCATCGGTGGTTTAGAAAAGCAGAACGAAACCGGAAATGTTTCGTACGATTCAAAGAACCATGAGCTGATGGTGAAACTTCGCGCAGAGAAAGTGGAGAAGATCGCAGACTCTATTCCATTTTTGAAGCCCGATAGCGGAAACGAAAAAGGGAAAATGTGTGTGTTGGGCTGGGGTTCTTCCTATGGAGCAATTAAAACAGCTTTGATAGACCTTCATAAAGAAAATTATGACGTAGCGCACCTTCACTTGCGCCACTTAAATCCTTTCCCTAAAAACTTGGGAGAATTGTTGCACAGTTATGATAAAGTATTGATTCCCGAAATAAATGGAGGTCAATTACTGCAATTAATTCGCGCAAAATATTTAGTGCCGGCAGTTGGCTTCAACAAAATTCAGGGACTACCGTTTACTACCGAAGAAGTAAAGGAAAAAATTAAAGAATTCTACAACTCGTAATCATGGAAACAGAAACCTTAGAGAAAAATGCACCCGTGAAGTTGGTGCCGAAAGATTTTGCCAGCGATCAAGAAGTGAAATGGTGCCCCGGCTGTGGTGATTATTCTATTCTGAAGCAAATACAAACCGTACTGCCTGAATTTGTTACCGAGAAAGAAAAAGTGGTATTTATTTCGGGAATTGGATGTTCCTCTCGTTTTCCGTATTATATGGACACTTACGGCATGCACAGTATTCACGGACGCGCTACTGCCATTGCTACCGGGGTAAAGGTAGCTAACCCAGATTTGAACGTTTGGGTGATAGGTGGTGATGGCGACTTAATGAGTATCGGAGGCAATCACTTCATCCACATGTTGCGTAGAAATCCGGATCTAAAGCTTATCATGTTCAACAACCAAATTTATGGTTTAACGAAAGGACAATATTCGCCTACTTCCGAAAAGGGAAAAGTGACAAAGTCAACTCCTTTTGGTTCGGTAGATGAGCCGTTCAACCCGGCTGAACTTGCCTTGGGTGCGAAGGCTTCTTTCTTTGCCAGAACTCTTGACCGCGACCCAAAGCACCAGCAGGAAATATTCAGAAAAGCGAATCAACACAGAGGGACTTCCTTTATAGAGGTTTATCAAAACTGCCCGGTATTTAATGATGGAGCTTTTGCTCTTTACACTGAAAAGACCAGTAAAAAAGAAGAATCTTTATTTATTGAACACGGCCAACCTTTAGTTTTTGGCCCTACCGAAAACTTGGGAATTAAACTGGACGGATTCAATCCTGTAATTGTTGACCTGGCAGAAGGAGTTTCAAAAGATGACCTTTGGGTACACGATGAAAATGACAAAAACAAAGCTTTTATTCTGGCGCGTTTTGCCGATATGAAACGCGATCATTTCCCTCGTCCCTTTGGAGTGTTTTACAGAGAAGAAAGAGCCTGCTTTGACGCAGACGTACAGCAACAAATAGACGAAGCGAAGAATAAAAAAGGACGAATGCCACTGAATCAAATATTAAGTGGCAATAAGACCTGGACGATCGCTTAACAGCAGAATTTAAGAAAATAAAAGGCTGTCTCATAAGTGGGCAGCCTTTTTCATTTGTAGTGTATTCCTGAAATATTGAAAACCATTCTACGAGTAGATTTGCAGTCGAAAGGGGAAAGAACGTAAGCATCCGGTAAACCCCCTATTGCATATCATAGCAATTCTCGGATCACATTTGCGCGATAAACAAATCATTATCCGCGACCTTACCTTCTATTTATTCTTTGTGTTTAGTAGGATACCCTCTACAAGAAGTGAGGAGTATAACTACAGTAAGAATAGGATTGAAACGAAGGGCTGTAAACATGATGATTTATTTACTGCGAAAATGGAATAGGTGCGACTTCTTTCGGGCAACGCCCAAAAAAACAAGCCGGAACTTTTTAAAAAGCTCTGGCTTGTATACAGGCAATGGGGACTCGTTACTTTAATCCAATTTTGATGATGTTGCCGGCTTTATATTCCAACTTGGTAGTTTGAGTTTTATATCCTTTAGCCGATACCGAAACGGAATATGTTTTACCTGATTCCAAGTCGGCTGCAAAGTCCCCTTTATCGGAGGTGCGGCCTTCACTCACTACTTTGCCATCATTGCTGATAGAATAGTTTGCGCCACCGACTCCGCTACCGGTAGTTTCAATAAAAACAAATCCATTGTTCTGAATACTGGTGCTATCGGGGTCTTTTTCTACAGGGTCCTCGTACCCATTTCCATCGGCCATCGGATTTTCCGCAGTAGTATCCACGGTAACAGCCTCCGATTCGGGTTTAGGTTGATTATTACAATTAGTTAGTCCGGCCGCAAAAAGGGAACAAAGAATGAGCGAGTAAAAGGTAATTTTATTTTTCATACTATTAAATTTGTTGTAAGTTAAACTATTTTCTCAAAATAGCGACTTCCCCAGTTAAAAAATTACCTGTTAGATTTACCATCACATGGATGCACCTACTGCGGCAACACTCAGTAAAGAAGCGAAAGCACTAATGTCGAAGGACCCGGAGGGGTCGCTTCATTTAGCGACAGAAGCTATGCGGCTGGCCGAACTGGCCGGAGATATAGAGTCTCTTTCCGAAGCGCTATTTGTGATGGGGGTGTGCAATCACCGCATGGGGAAAAGCACGGAGGCGATTAGCTGTTTTACCAAACGCATGGAGTTGGTTCGTCAAATTGGCGACCCGGCTAAAATTGCTGCGGCCCACAATAACCTGGGTAACGTGTTGTGCAGTATTAGTGATTATGGAAATGCCATTGAACATTTTTTTGTTGCCCTAAAGTTTTTTGAGGAAGCTGCCGATGAGCAGCACATTACTTCTACAAAAATAAACCTCGGTATTGCCTTTCAGAATTTAAACCGACTTGAAGAAGCCTTGCAGATGTATGAAGATGCCCTGGCCTATGCACTTAAAACGAACGACCGACTTTTAGAAGCTGATAGTTATCAGAATATGGGAGTGGTGCTGAATCAGCAGCAGAAATTTGAGGAAGCCCATGCTGCCAACAAAAAGGCTTACGAATTAAGTGTGGAGTTGGATGAAAAATTTAAGCAGGTAGAAATTCTAAATAACATTGGCGCTAATGAAGAGGCAAGAGGAATGTATCCGGCCGCACAGGCTACCTTCGAAAAGTGTCTGATTCTTTGCAAGGAACAGTGCCTTTCGGTGTATGAACTACGCTGTATGCTGAACCTCGGCTCGGTGCAATTAAAAGTGAGCAACTATGATAAATCGGAAAAATTTTTGAAAGAAGCATTGCAACTGGCCGAAGTAAAAAATGACAAACATGCTATTAGAGTCGCTTGCGAACATTTGTCAGAGCTATACGAAAATCAGGGGAAACTGCGCGAGGCCTTTGACTATTTTAAGCGATATGTGGAAATAAAGAACGAGGTGCTCAATCTACAAAACCTGCAACAGTTAGGGCAGTTGCAAATGCGTTATAATATGGACAAGAAAGCCCGGGAAGCAGAAATTAACCGATTGCGTCATGTGGAGTTAAAATTAGCTTTCGAAAATCTGCAAAAAGAAAAGAAGAAATCAGAGGAATTGCTCTTGAATATTCTACCTGAAGAAGTGGCTGAGGAGCTAAAAGAAAATGGCCATGCTAAGGCGCGCCTTTTTGAAAATGTGACTGTACTATTTACAGACTTTGTCAACTTTACCCGAATCAGCGAAAGGCTGTCTCCCGAAGAGTTAGTGGGCGAGTTGCATGCCTGCTTTTCGGCATTTGATGAGATTATTAACCGGTATGGTATTGAAAAAATAAAGACGGTAGGCGATGCTTATTTAGCGGTTTCGGGGCTGCCCCTTTCCAATCCGGATCATGCTAACGATATGATGAATGCCGCTTTTGAAATTCGTGATTTTATACAACAGCGCAGAATCATAAAAGGCGATAAGACTTTTGACCTCCGCATCGGTATCAATAGCGGAAGTGTGGTAGCGGGGATAGTGGGAACCCGAAAATTTGCTTATGATGTTTGGGGCGATACCGTGAATGTCGCTGCCCGTATGGAGCAGAATGGACAAGCCGGAAAGGTGAATATCAGTGAAGCAACTTATCAATTAGTAAATCCTTTTTTCAATTGCTATTACCGAGGCGAGATAGCCGCCAAAAACAAAGGGGAAATGAAGATGTACTTTGTAGAAAAGACATAGTGCATGCTACTAATTTGCTTTAGTATATACTTTCCCTAAACCGTTTATCTGTACTCTTCTTTTCGAATCGGACACTAAAGTGCCGTAAGCATCGGGATGGTCTTTCCGGTAATTTTCAACCGCCAGCTCGCAGTTAAACTGCGAGAAAAAAGGACCGATGTACACCGTAAAAAGGCGCGCCTTGCTCAGCGATGGATAATCCGGTATCCACAGGTATCCGGCTTTATATCCTTTGGCTACCAACTTTTCTTTTTCGTTTCGCGCAGCTTGTTCTGTGTTTACAGCCATTGTATTGATAATGTAAAAATCTTTGATGGAGGCCGAAGCAGAAGGAACATTTTCTCCTGCATTTGGAGGGGGTGCTTCTCCTTCATTGCTGCCCTTAGTCGGCTCCTTGTTATCCATTGGAGAGTGCCCGCTTTTCGTCTCGTCCATATCGAGAGAGGGCTTGCCTTGTGGTACAGGTTTCGGGGCAGTATGTTGCCTTTCTCTTCGGGCCGCAATTTCTTGTTCCTTGTAATCCGCTTCTTCCCATCCCGCCAATATCGCAGCTTCGCGAGAATATTTGTCGGGGTGAGTAGCACTGGCTCTTTTGCTGCCCAATTTTTCCATGGCAGAAATGGCATCGTGTTCCGAGGCTCCCATTCTGCGAAGTATAAAGCCTGAAAATTTATCGGCTTCTAATTCCATCTCGGGGCGCTTTGCGGTGGTTAAAGTGTGCCCTGCCAAATGATGTCCAATTTCGTGGCACAGAATGCTGATTTTAGCCCAATCGGTGTGCGTAGAGTCCTGCACATCCAGAAAAAATTTGGGATTGTAAAAGATGTATCGCTTTCCCGCTTTATCACCTTTGGAATACATATAGGCCATAGCATTGGGAACGTTTGAAGCCAACACCGTAAAGTTGGAGGGAAGCCCAATGTCACCAAGTATATCTTTGGTAATATCCACAGCTTCGGTCTGCACCGGAAAGGTGTATAGTTTAGCCTCTTCTTTTTCCCCGGCATAGTTGCAATAATAGCTGCTGTCGTTCACGACAAAGGCATTTACTCCCTGGGTCAAATTTCCAGAGATCATCGCTGTTGCCGGAGCAGCCTCCGGGTTTTCTTTAGCCTCCGATGCAGAATGATGACTACAGTTAACCAGACAAAATGAAATGACAACAATGGCCAGTAATCGCTTCATAAGAATTTGTAAGTTATGAAATTCAAATTAAAAGAGGGCGCACCCGCTTTTAGATCTAAATCATCCATGTTGAGAAATTCCTTTGGGTACGTTTATCACCGTTTGCTTCATTTCACCAAGCGGATAATGCAATAGCTATTAAAGTTCCATTTATGCGAAAAAGATCACTACTCCCTTCTCAACCTCACAAAGTTTATGTGCCATATTAGTCGGTGATGATGATACGCTTTGCGGCTATTTTCTGATTGCTCTCCGTTAAGTGAAGAAAGTAAAGCCCCGGCAAGAGATTGTCGCGCTCTAAAGTGATGGTTTGCCCCGAAAGGTGCGGTAGTTGTTTCGCTACTTGCCCTAAACAATTGTAGAGGATTAAGGAGGCATCTCTCAAAAAATGATCGGCATATATTGCGGTTTCCCGAGAAAATGGATTGGGATAAATGCGGGCTGTATTTTCCTCCTCTACATGGTTTGTAGAGTTTACACGCGCGGAACAATCAGCCGGAATGCTGTCGGTAGTGTAAAAGGAAGTGCAGGTATGGCAGAATAAACTTTTGAAAAAGCAGGAAGCCTTTTGAATGCGAAACAAGTCCTGCTCGTGAGTGTCTTTATATACTCCATGCCCGCCACCGAGCACCACCGTAAGATTGGCACAAGCCCCCAGCGAAACCAATTTATTGTAAATAGACCTTGACCCCCATAAATACGGATAGTTGAGACAGTCGGCATAATGACCCGAATCGGTTTGTGATATGTTGTCTAATTCACCGGTAAAGGAAATCATAGGAATAGCATCGGCTGCTTTTAGAAAGTCAATATCAATAATGGCTCCCCAATTATGAAACAAGCCTTTTATTGTAAAAGAGGTAGTCAAGCTATTTCCCGATGTATCTAGGTTGCCTAATGTTTGTTGGCAGAAGGGAGCCCGCGCATTAAACTCTGCTTGATTTACAAAGGCGAGATTGGCGGTGGTAAACGCACCGGCACTGTTTCCTCCGGCAAACATCCAAGCGGTATCAATTCCGTATTGCGCGGCATTCGCCACTGCAAAGCGCAAGGCAGCATGGGCATCTTGTATAGAACGATAAATAGCCAACGACATAGAGGTAGTATCGCCATTGCAATTAGCCGCAGCCGCCCAACCTAAACGATAATTTAATGTAGCCGCCACAAAACCTCGTTTGGCAAACTCCATGCAATCAAAGTTCAAGCCCTTTGCTGTGCCGCCTAAAAAACTGCCACCATGCACGAGCATAATAAACGGTCGGGCAGCCATTGAGTCAACACTTAATTTTGGGAAGTAAAAGTTAGCCGTTAAACTTTCCGGCTGCCCTTGCCAATTTAAAGCGGTGCCGTACACCACATCCATGGCAGAATCAATTTCACTCGCAACAAAAAATGGAGTTTCGGTAAACCGATTTCCCACCGTACAATATTGTGCCCTTGAAGCCTGAAACAAAGTGATGCAGTAAAGAGAAAGTAAAATGTTCTTCATTTCGTTTTCATTTTAACCAATGAATATTGGAGGGCAAACAAAAGTAGATTCAATATCGGTAATTCTCTTTTGGTGTGAGTGATTTTCTGTTTAAAACTTTATAGGTTTTAAATGCTGTGAGGTTTGTTCACTAACGGAACTTTTTGAGAAGTTGGGAGTAATAAAAATTATTGTTTGGCAACAACCTCTTGTACATTGAGATTTCTTACATACAGCTTTACATCTCCTCGCGGATTATAAATTCCGAATTTCAGGTACTTCCCTTTTGAACCCTCTGGAATAAAAATATCAATTGAAAGAGTGTCCCACCTTTGGAAAGCAATTACTCGCTGTAGATGGTAGTTGTTTTTCTTAATTTCTCCGGAATCTCCGGTGAGCCAGGCATATAATAATGGTTGGTGGTTGTAGTCATCCTCGCTTTGACCTAAATACAACTCAAAGTTGCCTCGTAACCAACTTCCCGCTTTCCCATTAATGTCTATTCTCGTTTCAGGAATAAATTCTTTGTTTTTAGTGAGAGAGAACACTCTCGCTCCGCCAATAACGTCATAATTATCTTCACTCATAGAGCTGTCTGTTTCGAAATTTTTATTCGTCAGCAGCGTCAACTTGGGAACAAGTGAGATGGGCACTTCTTCCTCACATTCTATCAGTTTCTTAGCATCCTTATCTACCGTCAACTGTCCGAATATTTTCCAGTAATATGCTTTTGTCATATTATCGGATTCCATGGTACCCGATTTATTTGCCTGATAGGTCATAATAAGATTTATCCAAATGCAAAAAGCAAGAAATAATATTGTCGGAAGAGTAGTGTACCATTTTTTTAGCGCCCAAGAAATAAGCGCTGTAAGTGGAAACAGTAGCAGTGCATAATATTGAACCACCGCTCTCTGAGAAAAGGAGCCGCCATAGGTCCACTCTTTCCACGAAAATGTGATATACAATGCAACGAAAGAAAATAGAAAAGTGCCGATGAACAATTTTCGATTGTAAAGGAACAGCGGAATAAATCCTATCAATGATAAAATCATCCAAGGGGTATAAGCAAACCACCCTTTTTTATAACTAAACAGAACATTCCACACAGGAACCTTCAGGAAATTAAATCCTTCCTCTTGCCCATAGCTCCAATAAATCCAATGTCCTGAATATAACTTCCAATAGATCAGTTGAACAGACCCAACCAGAATTGCACAAAGCAAAAAGGTCAGGATCATCCGGTACTTGTCTAAAATAAGAAGCAACCGTTCTTTGAGGTGCGCAAGACTACCCAATCCCCAAAATACGGGTACCATTACAGAAATCACTTCAGTCGGTCGGGTCAGGGTCGCCAGCCCACATAAAAGACCAAGTACACACGATTTGCCATAACCTGGATTAGCATACCATGACTCAGTGAAATAAATTATTGCGGCATAGATAGTAAAGAGATAATTGTGTGAAAACATATTACCTATAGCAGCGTAATTCAAATAATTTGTTGCCAAACAAAGTGAGAGCAAAACAATCGTTACCGCTTTATCCTTAAAATGTCGTAGTAATACTTTTCGGATTAACCATAAACCAATAAAAGAAATCAGCAAGCTGTACATTGCCATGCTGAATTGATAAGGATAGGAGAATCCATCAACCGGATAGTGACCTATCTTTGCCCAAATGTGTCCCACTACAAAGCCGGGCACATATAATATTGCCATACCGCTCGAATACTTGATGATATATTTACCGGTAGGACATTTATAAGCGTAAATATCATCCCCCGAACAAGGATGATAGGTGTCAATAATGTACTGCCTTTGGGGTAAGTCGCCCAAGTTAGAATAGAAAAACCCCGGCAGGTACAGGTAGTACCCCGATATGTCCCAGGAAATAAGTTTTTGAGAACCCCATGCATCCCACTTCTGAACATAAAAAGCTGTGGCTGTTAAAAATAAGTAGCTAAAAATAAGAGCGTAAGCAGAAAGAGATGTGCGTTGTTTTACGGTAGTCACAGGTTACAAATTATACTTAAGAATACACCATATAGCCCTGAAGCCATCTTTCCACCCAATCTTCTTCCCTTCTTCATAAGTGCGACCATAGTAACTAATACCTACCTCGTAAATTCTAACTTTTGGGTAGCGACATATCTTAGCGGTTATCTCCGGTTCAAAACCAAACCGATTTTCTTTTAGGTTTAAAGATTTGATTATATCTGCCCGAACCATTTTGTAGCAGGTTTCCATGTCGGTCAGGTTCAGGTTGGTAAACATATTGGATAGGAAGGTGAGAAAGCGATTTCCGATAGTGTGCCAAAAGAATAAAACCCGATGGGGCTTGCCACCCATAAAACGCGAGCCGTACACCACATCGGCAAAGCCGTCCAATATAGGTTTAAGCAGAATGTTGAATTCATTGGGGTCGTACTCCAGGTCGGCATCTTGAATAACGAGGAGGTCTCCGCTTGCTATTTTAATTCCGGTATGTAAGGCAGCGCCTTTCCCTTTATTTATTTCATGCTTCTTGTAAGTGATGTGTAGCTCTGGATTGTTTTTCTGATACTGAAGCACCACCTGCTCAGTATCGTCTGTTGAACAATCGTCCACAATCACCACTTCCTTCTCTAAGTTTCCGATCAACTGAACATTTCTCACTTTATCTAATATTAAGTGTATCGTCCTACCTTCATTATAAGCAGGGATAATTATGGAGAGTTTACTAAACATAAGGGCGACAATATACCAATTCCCTTATTTTAGCACCCCGATGAAATACTCTTCCAAATTGATTACCGATGCAGTAGCCGAGTTTGCCAAACTTCCGGGTATAGGAGAAAAAACAGCGCTCCGCTTAGTGCTTCATTTACTGAAACAAGACACCGAGAAAGTGAATGGCTTTGGGGAGGCCGTGACCCGAATGAGGAGCGAAGTGAAATTCTGTAATACCTGCCACAATGTGTCAGATAATGAAACCTGCGAGATATGTGCGAACATTCATCGCGATCATTCCACCGTTTGTCTCGTTGAATCTATCCGCGATGTGATTGCCATTGAGAACACGCAGGTGTACCGAGGGGTGTATCATGTGTTGGGGGGAGTGATCTCTCCGATAGACGGCATTGGCCCCGAAAAACTAAGCATTGACTCTCTGCTTCAGCGAGTGGCACACGGAGAAATCAAAGAAATTATTATGGCACTGAGCCCCACGATTGAAGGCGATACCACCATTTTCTATATCAGTAAGAAGTTGAAGGATACCGGAGTAAACATCACGACCATTGCCCGTGGTATTTCATTTGGAGGGGAGTTAGAATACACCGATGAGATGACGCTGGCTCGTTCTATCGCCACCCGGCTTCCGTACGAAAATGTGCTGGTAAAGGCTTCCAATTAAAATAACATTTCATCGTTTCGTCTATCTTTCGCTCACTGAATGAAGCTGTCGGTAATCATAGTCAATTATAATGTGCGCTATTTCTTAGAGCAGTGTCTGCTCTCTGTGAAGCGTGCTTGTTTGAATATAGAGGCCGAAGTAATAGTGGTGGATAATGCCTCTGCGGATGATTCGGCTCAAATGGTTTCTGAAAAATTTCCCGCAGTAAAACTGATAGTCAATAAAGAAAATGTCGGCTTTTCCAGAGCTAATAATCAGGCAATAAAGGAAGCCTCGGGAGAATATGTGTTGCTGTTGAACCCCGATACGATTGTAGCGGAGAACACTTTTGAAAAGTGCATCACATTTATGGATGGCCATGCTGAAGCGGGAGCGCTGGGGGTGCAGATGGTAGATGGGAAAGGGAATTTTCTTCCGGAGTCGAAACGAGGGCTGCCTACTCCGGCTGTGGCTTTTTATAAAACCTTCGGGCTGGCAGCCTTATTTCCAAAATCGAAAACCTTTGGCCGCTATCATTTGGGATTTCTAAACGAAAATGAAACTCATGAGGTGGATATACTTTCAGGAGCTTTTATGTTTATGCGCAAAAGTGCCTTGGATAAAACGGGCCTGTTAGACGAGGCTTTCTTTATGTATGGAGAAGATGTGGATTTGAGCTATCGCATCCTGAAAGCCGGCTATAAAAATTATTATTTCCCCGACACCACTATCATTCATTACAAGGGCGAGAGCACAAAGAAAGGTTCGCTAAACTATGTTCGGGTGTTTTATAATGCGATGATCATTTTTGCGCGGAAACATTTCAGCGGCAATCAGTCGAGCTTGTTCTCTTTGCTCATTCACTTGGCTATTGTTTTTCGCGGAGGATTGACACTTCTTTCTTCCCTATTCGCTTCTTCCTATCTTTTTATAGTAGATGCGGCTTTGAGTTTTGGAGGTATTTTTTTCATCAAAGCGTACTGGGAAAATTCAATCAAGTATGCTGAACATTATTACCCCAATCAGTTTCTGTTTGCCGTAGTGCCATTGTATATTTTGATTTGGATATTGGCGACCTTTTTCAGCGGGGGGTACGACAAGCCTTTTCGCATTTCAAAGATCCTTCGCGGCATTGCTTTAGGCACTATTGCTATTGCGGTGCTGTACGCTTTTCTCCCAAACGAGTGGCGATTTTCAAGAGCGATGATACTGTTGGGAGCAGCATGGACGGGCTTAGAAATGATACTTACCCGCATGGTGTATCATCTTATCCGCTATCAATCCTTTTCGGTAGAAAACTTTGAAGAGGAGCGCAGCTTGATTATTGGTAAACAGGAAGAAGCAGAGCGAGCCGAAAAAATTCTGCGAACCCTGGGGCGCACCGGAGAAATTAATCAGAGCAACGACCTGAACAACTGCAAGAAAGCCGCTGCCATTTTTGAAATTAATGAACTGATTTTTTGTTCTTCGGGGATGGCGTTCAGCGATATTATTCAACAAATAAAAAGTGGCGGAGCGGGGATTGATTATAAGATACTGAACGAGGGAAGCGATGCGCTTATTGGAAGTAATTCAAAAGAAGGGGCCGGTGATTTGTATGTGGCAGAGAAAAGCTATGCGCTGTTTCGGCCGGAGAATAGAAGACGGAAAAGATGGTTTGATGTGTTGTTCTGCCTTGCTCTCCTTCCGCTGTTGCCGATCAATATTTTTTTGGTGAAGAATTTTGGACAGCATATTGCTAACTGGAGGCAAGTGTTGAAGGGGACGAAGTCGTGGGTGGGGTTTTCTACTCCCGAAAACTCCTTAAAATTTCCTCCAGCCAGTCGCGGCATATTGCATCCCGCAGATAGAATGAAATCTTTTCAGTTGAGCCGAGAGGAGTTGGTCGCTGTTGAGTTGACTTACGCACGGCATTATTCTGTTCGCAACGATTTGTTTTTGCTGCTAAAAAACTATCGCGAGTTAGGGCAATGAAATCGGCAATTACTATACTTCTGCTTTTCAGCATTTCCGCAGTCTTTGCCGGAAATCCGTATCGCACTTTTCTGCTTACGCGAGTATCGGCTCCTTCTAAAAGCAATGCCGTTATCACCAGTACTCAAAAGCCTATCTGCATTATTCCGCATTATCAAATACCCCAATGCTCCATTTTTTGCCGAATGGAGGACAAACTGACCAAAGCCACCGGCATTTGGATAAAGATTGGAGTGAAGTAATTGTGAATCGCTTCTCAGAAGCAGAGGTGAGATTCTCTTGCTATAAATTATGCTGTATTGAACAGTTGGATTGTGTTTTAATCAATCATGAGACGAAAGCACGAGGTTGGGGGGCAATTATATGAGGACAAGAGGCGATAACATACAGTTGGAAGACGATTATATACGATTGGGTAGCCTCCTCACGCAATTTCCCAAAAAATGAGCTACAGTTTGACCGAAAATGATGAGAGTGTAAGCCATGAGGAGCCGCTTGTGTAGTTGCAACGCAGGTTCCCGAAATGGAGAACCTGCGGAGGCACAAAGGGTCATTATGTGGTAACATACACCACATAATTGAGTGAACCTCTTCAAAAAAAAGTCCCATAATTATGGCAGATAAACTCAACATAGGTGCATTATTGAATGCCCACGTAAAGAAATACCGGCTGAGGCGAGCGGGCTGAGCCAAGCAAGAACATTTGAGCCGCTATACAGTTCGCACTTATCTGAAGCAAAAAGAGATGCTGGTAGGCACTTTGCTATCTATCTGCCGCGCACTCAACTATAATTTCTTGCTTCCTCCTTGTTGTGTGTTATTACCAACCACTCTTTAAACAGCCATGCAACCTCAATAAAACACCACCCTGCTACTACTGTGTATTTCGGGGTGGCCGGGCTGCCGGAGGTGCAATAGAAAAATACCCTTCCCGAACTTTTCTTTCTGCAAGTTCAAAGTGGAATAGGCCGGTAGGCTTTGCTGCAAAATCAATCGGCCATCTATGGCATATAAGGTTGCCGTCAGGTCTTCATCATATCTCGAAACTATTTTCATAATATCCTCAGATGGGTTGGGCAGAATGCTTACGGGCAGTTCATACTTGAGCACTTCGGTTCCGGAGATGGTGGCCGAATCGCAAACCGTATTGGGCGCTAAAAAGTCACGAATGATTCTGACCGTAGAATCCATGTAGGTAGAAGCCGGTGGAATGAGCGGAATAGGCAGAATGTAAGGCACGTGGTCGGCTCCCTGAAATAGATAGAAGGAATGGTTGAGGTTGATGTGGTCGAGCCGGTTCTTAATGTCGCCTCCGCCAAACAACAAACTTTCGGGGTGAGTAGAGGCATACACGCTATCGTAATAACAGGATACGGTGGCATCGGCCGTGCCGTGAACGCCTACGATGATGGGGTCGGTGGGCATCATCCAAACGGTGTCGGCAATACCTCCGCACAAATCAATCACTCCTTTCACTGCTGAAGAATAACCCGGGTTGCCGCTATTGCCCTCCGGACCTCCGAGCGAATCGAGGGCAGGGCGCGCCCAAGCGGGGTCGGTGCGAGAGAGGGTGTCGAGTTTCCCGTAAGCGTAATTGAGGGCAATAAATGCACCAGCTGAACTTCCGCCAATAAAAATCTGGTTTGTGTCAATACGGAAAGTGTTGGTGGTTTGCGCATCTTTATAAAAATAGCGCACCGCAGCTTTCATATCCTGCACTCCGCGCATGAGTGCTTTAAACTGGTTGGTATCGCAATCGCTGCCGCCTTCAAAACCCAGTCGGTAGTCAATCGAAGCGCATACATAGCCTCTTTTGGTAAACTCATCGCACAGTTGCACAATATCGGGGCTTTGACGGATGCCTGCCGTAAAGCTTCCAGGAAAAGCCAATAGGATCAGTGGGCGATGGGCAAAGTTATCGCCTGTAGGCTGGTATATATCCATTTGCAGATCAACGAAGGTGCTGTCAAACTTCATCGCATTGCCAAAGGTAACGGTGGAAGAGGACTGCGGAAAAATCTTGTCGTAGTAGCGTCCATTCGGGCATTGAGCAACAACAGATTGCTGCAATACCGTAAGCAGTGGCAACAGCAGAAGAGGTAAATAGTTCTTCATGGTAGGCTTGTTTAAGGTGATTTGAAAGTAGGAAAAAAAGTTAAGGCATAACAATAGCGTTAAAAAAAGCGTAAAGTGCAATGAAGGGGTTCGCTTAGACGAAATTCTTTGCAACAGTCGTTTATATTTACAGTTATGCTTAGAAAGGTTCTGATATTTTTTTTCTCCGCCTCGGTAATCGGTTTGGTGCCTTCGTGCAACAACAACAAAATAGCCTGCCCTACCTACGCAGATAGTTTTCCGGATAAGAAGAAAAAGAAAAAGCCGGAACCGCAGATCCCCAAAGCCACTAAACCCAAAAGTGGATTACTCCCTCCGAATGCCAAGCACAAATAAGTGGGCGGCTGTTTTATTATTGCCTGCATTCGTGGTCATTCAACTTCTCCTTTACTAACTGCGTATCAAAACTTGTGAGTGCTACTGGTGTACTGAATTAAGTGTAGTGACCGATAATTTGTATGAATCAGAAGAATACATTACGGCATTTCTGTTATTTTGGTAGCTATTAATGGATAAGATTCTCGATCACACACTTTTTAGTTGGGGTAAATTGACTCTCCATTTTAGTGATATAATTCTCATAGGGGGGAGCATTCTTTCTATCCTCATCATACTTCGTATTACCCATTTTCTGCTGAAAAGGATAGAGGAACGAGGGCGAATAGATTCGGGCAGGCGAAATTCTATTTACCTCATCATTAAATATCTGCTTATCATTTTTGTCTTTGCTTTTACTCTGGAAGGGCTGGGGGTAAAACTCTCCATTTTTTTGGCTGGTTCTGCAGCTTTGTTAGTGGGTTTAGGGCTGGGGCTTAAGGAAACCTTCAATGATTTTGTGTCGGGGATATTGTTGCTGGTAGAAGGAACCATACAGATAGGAGATGTGCTGGAAGTGGAAGGAATTGTGGGGCGGGTAACTATCATTCATTTGCGCACCTCTGAGATTGTAACGCGCGATGGCATCAATATAATTGTTCCGAATCACAAGTTTGTGACGGAGAATGTGATTAACTGGAGTCACAATAAAAAGCCGACAAGATTTAAAGTGGCGGTGGGAGTATCGTACCAATGTGATGTGAACCAAGTGAAAGAAATATTGCTTAAGAGTATTGAAGAATTACCGGGGGCTATTACCGGGTTAAAAGAATACAATCCGGTGATTCGATTATCTGATTTTGCAGAAAGTTCGGTCAATTTTGATATTCTGTTTTGGTCGTACGACTACTTCCGCTTCGAGACTATCAAAAGTGACCTTCGGTTTATTATTTCCCGAAGATTCAAAGAGAACAATATTGAAATTCCATTTCCTCAGCGCGATGTTCATATCAGAAACGGAAGTCTAAAAGAAGGGCTATAAAAAAAGCCGGAGCAATGTTCCGGCTTTTGGTTTTGTTATTGGTGGATGTTATAGTTTGCGCAACACTTCTATTTCCTCATACACCTCAATTGTATCGCCCGCTTTCACGTCCTGGAAATCTTTGATTTGCACCCCGCAATCTAAGCCGCTTACGACCTCTTTTGCATCATCTTTAAATCGCTTGAGCGAGGCCAGCACACCGGTGTGAACTACTATGCCATCTCGGATGATCCGTATTTTTGAATTGCGCAGAATTTTCCCTTCGCGAACAAAGCAGCCGGCAATGGTTCCCACTTTCGAAACGTGGAAGGCTTCTTTTACATCCACATTGCCGATAATTTTTTCTTCGATTTTAGGTTCCATCAATCCTTCCATGGCGCTCTTAATATCGGCAATGGCGTTGTAGATAATGGAGTAGAGTTTAATTTCTAAGTTCTCTGTTTCGGCAATCTTCTTCGCATTCGCTGAAGGCCGAACGTTGAATCCAATCACAATGGCATCGGAGGCAGTAGCGAGCAACACATCCGCTTCAGAAATTTGTCCCACAGCTTTGTGAATTACTTTCACCTGTACCTCTTCGGTAGAAAGTTTGAGTAAGGAATCGGTGAGGGCTTCTACCGACCCGTCCACGTCACCTTTAATAATCAGGTTCAGTTCTTTAAAGTTACCCAATGCCAAACGTCTTCCGATTTCATCGAGGGTAATATGTTTTTTGGTTCTGATTCCGGTTTCTCGCTCTAACTGCGCTCGCTTGGTGGCGAGTTCTTTCGCATCTTGTTCATTTTCAAACACCTTGAACTTTTCACCGGCTTGTGGCGCTCCGCTGAGCCCGAGAATTTGTACTGGACTGGAAGGGCCTGCTGCTTCAATTCTAGAGCCGGTATGATCGAACATTGCTTTTACTTTTCCATAATAAGGACCGCAAACGAGAATGTCGCCTTTGTGTATTGTTCCGGTTTGCACCAATAGCGTAGCGGTGTAGCCGCGGCCTTTATCGAGGGTAGCTTCTATCACCGAACCAATGGAAGCTCTATTGGGATTTGCTTTTAAGTCGAGCACATCCGCTTCCACCAGAATTTTATCAAGCAGCAAATCAATATTCAATCCTTTCTTAGCCGAAATTTCTTGGCTTTGATATTTCCCTCCCCAATCTTCAACCAATAAATTCATGCCTGCGAGTTGCTCGCGAATTTTATCGGCATTGGCTCCGTCTTTATCAATCTTGTTGAAAGCAAAAATCATTGGCACACCGGCAGACTGTGCGTGGTTGATGGCCTCTTTGGTCTGCGGCATCACGGCATCATCGGCAGCAATTACAATCACCGCAATATCGGTCACTTTAGCTCCCCGTGCCCGCATGGCGGTGAAGGCTTCGTGACCGGGAGTATCTAAGAAAGTAATCACCCTACCGCTGGCGGTGGTTACCTCATAAGCACCAATGTGCTGGGTAATACCTCCTGACTCTTTAGACACCACGTTGGATTTGCGGATGTAGTCCAGCAAGGAGGTTTTTCCGTGATCTACGTGACCCATGATAGTGACAATAGGTGCGCGCGGAAGCAGCTGCTCCGGGGTATCTACTTCTTCTTCTACAAAAGCGGTCGTTGCTTCAGCCGATTGAAACTCTACTTCAAAGCCGTGTTCTCCGGCTACCAGTTCTAACAATTCAGCATCGAGGCGTTGATTAATGGAAACCATTACCCCTAATTGCATACAGGTTTGAATCACCTGAACCGGTGACACATTCATCAAGCTGGCCAGTTCGCTCACGGTCATAAACTCGGTGACGATGAGCTTATTGCCCTGATCTTGCTGTTGCTCGGCAGCTAATTTTTCATGTGCCGTTTCGCGTTTCTCTCTTCTTAATTTTGAGCGGTCACTCTTGGAGGTTTGCGCTTGAATCTTGGCCATAGTGGCCTTGATCTTATCTTCAATTTCCTTCTCGCTAATCTCTGTTGAAACGGGCTCCTGCTTTTTATTTTCATTCCGCTTGCGCTGAAACTCTGCCACTTTGCGGTCGGCCGGTAGTGGAGTGGCTCTTTCTTTCCTCTTTACGAGTTTTCTTTCTCTCTTTTTCTTTTCACCGGCATCCTCTTTAGCCGCTCTCGTATCTTCCTTCTTTTTAGGCGGATCTTTCTTCAACTCCATGGTGCCGACCACCTTAGGCCCATCTAATTTCTGATACTTTGTTTCTATTTTTTGCTCCGGTTCTGGTTCCGGTTCTGTGGGTTTCTTTTTTGCAGGCACGTCTGCTTCTTTGATCGGTTCCTCTTGCTTTTCTACCGGTATTTCTGCCGGTTTCTCTTCTTCTACCGGAACCTCCTCTTTTTTCTTACGTCCTTTCTTTCCCTTTTCCAGATCTATTACCCCAACTACTTTCGGCCCTTCTAATGTTATTTTTTCGGGGGCAACTATTTCTTCTTCTTGTCCTTTGTGGGCGAGGTTGCTGGTAATAAGAATTTCCTGTTCTTCTTCTTCCTTTTTAGGAGGGGTTATAACATCCTCCTGCATGGTCACCGTTTCCGGTTTCGTTTTATCAATATTGGTGTTGTCGGCCTGCTGCTTAATACTCTTATCTGCACCAAATTCTTTATCCAGCACCGCAATCATCTCGGGGGTCAACTTCTCGTTCGGATTTCCGGAAAGGGAAAACTTCGCCAATTTCAACGCCTCCAAGATGTGCTCCTGAGAAACGTTGTAAGTAGAACCTGCTTTCGCTAAACGTAATGCTTTTACCTCTGCCATTTGCAATTTTTTGATTAAGTAAACGTGGCCAGTGATCCGTGCTTTTTATCACCGGCCACTGACTACCTATCAGTTATTTTTTTGCGTTTCATGATTTTAATGCTTCCACATTATTCATCCTGAAACTCACTTTCAAGTATCTTTCTGATGTCTTTGATAGATTCCTCTTCCAGATCAGTTCTGCGCACCAATTCATCATCGCTCAGCGCCAATACACTCTTGGCTGAATCGCAACCGATTTTCTTTAACTCATCTATCATCCAGCCTTCAATTTCATCTGCAAATTCATCGAGTTCAATATCGTATTCCTCTTCTTCTCCCTCTTCGTTTTCGCGATATACATCAATTTCAAATCCTACTAAACGGCTGGCCAGTTTAATGTTTACTCCGCGCTTGCCGATGGCGA
Organism: Sphingobacteriales bacterium; assembly: GCA_018262795.1. Lineage (GTDB taxonomy): Bacteria > Bacteroidota > Bacteroidia > Chitinophagales > LD1 > Bog-950. The sequence goes on from JADFDM010000003.1 coordinate 104,487, forward strand.
GTGATACTTGATCAGGCTCTAAGTACACTGATATGCGTTTCTTTTCCTGATTAATGTCAATAGAGTTGATTTTTGCCGGAGCGAGTGCTCGCTGCACCATTAACGAAAGGTTATTGGTATGGTTGATAATGTCAATATTCTCATTTTTCAACTCGCGCACAATGCCGTGAATCCGAGAACCTTTTACTCCTACGCAAGCACCTACCGGATCAATTCTGTCATCAAACGACTCTACCACTACTTTGGCTTTTTCACCCGGTTCACGCACAATATTTTTAATCACAATCAAGCCGTCAAAAACCTCCGGCACTTCCTGTTCCATCAGTTTTGCCAAGAAAGCGTTATCGGTTCTGGAAAGAATAATGTAGGGGGTGCCATTCTTCATCTCCACTTTCTTAATGACCGTGCGAACCGTTTCTCCTTTTTTAAAGAAATCGGTTTTAATCTGCTCTGACTTCGGCAACAGCAATTCATTTCCTTCTTCGTCCAGCAGTAGAATTTCCTTCTTCCACACCTGATAAACTTCGGCTGCTACAATTTCACCTACTCTGTCCTTATACTTTTTAAACACCTCATCTTTTTCGAGGTCGCCCACGCGCGAAGCGAGGGTTTGGCGGGCGGCAAGAATGGCTCTGCGACCAAAACTTTCCAGCTCAATTTTCTCGTAAGTTTCTTCCCCTACTTCAAAGTCTTCTTCGATTTGTTGTGCATCGCTGATACCGATTTGTATAATGGGATCTTCGACCTTATCGTCCTCTACAATTTCCCGCCTGTGCCATATTTCAAGGTCTCCTTTATCGGTATTGACCACAATGTCAAAATTGTCCACTTCACCGTATTTTTTGCGAAGCAGAGTTCTAAAAACATCTTCGAGCACCTTCATCATAGTAGGGCGGTCAATGTTTTTCATTTGTTTGAACTCGCTAAAGGAGTCTATCAGATCTAAACTGTTCATAGTGTTTAGTTTTTCGTTTTGATTTGTATGAATTTTATGGACGAATGATTCTTTTAAAATTTAAAAACTAACAGCGCCTTTTTGATGTCCGCATATTTTATCTCGATTTCGCGCGGCTCGGCCTCGGCCTCCTGCTCTTTCTTTTTACTTTTCTTTTTAACCTGCACCACTTCGCGCAGTTTTATTTTCTCCTGATCGGCTGCCATTAATTCGGCTTCTATTTTCTCTCCATCCTTCTTTACTACATCCAGCACTCGACCGATTCGCTTTTTAAATTGACGAGGCACTTTTAACGGATTGGTCATGCCCGGTGAGGATACCTCCAAGATATAATTGTCGGGTACCAGCCCGCTACCATCGAGGTTTTTTTCGAGGAGGCGCGAAATAAGCGCGCACTCATCAATGTGAATTCCTTCATCACTATCTACGAACACTTCGATTTTCTTTCCTGCCGAAACATTTACGTCCACCAGAAATAAATTCTTTTCGTTTAACAGTGGGCTTAACCACTTTTCAATATTGCTCTTAATTGCCTCCGTGTTCATATCCGAAAAAAACGAGAGGGGACTCTCGTCCCCTCTACCAATCATAAATTCGGCTGCAAATATGAGTTTAATTATTGAGAAAGTCAAATGGAGAAACAAAACGAGACGAATAGCTCCCCTTACTGCCTCCCCACCGGCCGTGGCAGAAAAGAGCCGTCCGCTGTGCTGCAGGTAATCGAATACATTCAAACCTACAAGAAGCATTTGTGTATTTGTAAATTAACACTATAGCTAATTTAGCGAGAGAATTCCTATGACACCTGTTCTCATTTTTCATTTCATCAATCCTATTAATTTTGCCCGACAAGCTTCGGTTTTCTTCTCGCCCGTCAGCAAAAGTTCCCGTCCCTTGATTTTTATCATTCTTTAAAAAACAATAATGAAAGCATCACCAGACAAAGTAGTAAAGATTACTTATCAGTTACGCACTGAACCGGAAGGACAAATTGTTGACGCAGCGGAAAAAGATAGTCCGTTTGCATTTTTATTCGGACACAACAATGTGTTAGAGCAATTTGAAAAGAACTTAGAAGGCCTGACTGCCGGGAATGACTTCTCTTTCACACTAACCGCTGAAGACGGATATGGGGAATATGATGATCAGGCAGTAATCGAATTAGACAAAAGCGTATTTTCTCACGAGGGGAACATTATGGAAGACATGCTTTTTGAAGGCAATATTGTGCCGCTTCAGGATCAGCACGGCAATCCGTTTCAGGGTCGTATTGTTAGTATTGCAGGGGATAAAGTAACGGTGGACATGAACCACCCTTTTGCCGGCAAAACACTTTACTTCAATGGCGCAGTGGTCGAAGTACGCGAGGCTAACCAAACAGAACTGGAGCATGGTCACGTGCATGAGCATGGCGATCATGGCCACCATTAAAGAATAGGTTACGTTTCTTTCAGCAGAGAATTAAAAGATTGTGATAAATTGAAACGGCTACAAAAAATGTAGCTGTTTTTTTATTCGGAAACCGGTGAGGTTGTTGGCAGTACTTTTTGATAAACTGAAATATACTTTTCAATTCCATTTTTTAATGAGTAATATTTGAAAGCTCCTTCGCGAATACCGCCTATCTCCCGTTTCTGGCTTAGCATTTCATCAATTGCTGAATTATACGATTGGGCGGTAAAGTCTTCAATCACAATCCCTGAATTGGTGTCTTCTACAATCATGTCCACATCTCCAACACCGCTATTACATACAATCGGAATTTGCATCCCCATTATTTCGCCTTGCTTAGTAGGGGAGGAGCCGGCTTTTGAAAATAGGGGCTGTATAAAAAATATAGCGTAGTTGGATAGCGCCAAATAAGCAGCAACTTCTTGCCGTTTTGCCGAATAAAAAATAAAAGCAGTTTCTTCGATTCCTTTGGCAGCCGCTTTTTTAAGGATGGGCGCTGTGGAGTCATTTGTAATAAATAGGAACTTTGCAGCAGGAGATTTTTTGAGCAAGCAGTTGAAAAAATCAAGCATTTCATCGAGCATATACCAAGTGCCAATACTTCCCAAATAGGATAGCACAAACTCCTTCCCCGTTAAACCAAATTTTCTCTGAAGTTCTTGTTGCTTGTTGCTATTGATACGCGCTGGCGAAAAAAGTTCGAGATCTGCACAACAGGGAATCACCTCAATAGGGATAGGTTGATTTTCGATTTCTTTCCAGGAATGAATAATATCCTTTCCCTTGTGAGTGAGGGATATTACACCATCTGCTCCCGATAAAAATTGCTGTTCCTTTTTCTTGAAGTAACCGAAAATAAATTTGAATAAAGGGTTACTCAGGTTCCATATTTTCCCATCCACTCTTTCATCTGCATAGAAGCCTCGCATGTCAAATATGAACTTTAATCCTTGATTGCGTTTTAATGCTAAACCAACAAACGAAGAGATGTAACTTCGGCAATGGACTATTCCAAATCCTTTTTTCCGATGTAGCGCAAAAGCTTTACGCTTCATTTTATAAAGATCCCACAGAGTAGAAAGAATTGGCGGTCTTTTCGTGTAGGAAAGCGGCACCCATTCTATGCCGGAAGATTTAAGTTGTGCCGCTATTTCGTGTGATAATGTTTCGTATCGTTCCGGTTTTTCAAAACTCAATAACGTGAACTGGTATCCGGCTTTACTCAACCCCTCGAGATATGGGATTACCTGGCTTTGTCCAAGCGGGTCAGTCATCCCATCATAGCTGATATAGAGGACGTTTATCTTCCCTTTAGTCGCCATGGTCTTCTACCCATTTGTGAATCAAAATGAGAAGCCAAAGCCTATTGTACAGGTGGTCCTCTCCACGCATAAATCTTTGTACCAATTCAGAACTTTTAGTAGGATTCACAATGCCTGCCTTAGCGATTAAATCCTCGTTCAGATATTTTGTAATTAAGTAGTTAAGATCCGTTTTAAGCCATTGGGATAAGGGGATTGAAAACCCCCATTTGGGACGTTCAAATAATTTTTTCGGCACATAATCGTACAGCACTTCCTTCAACAAATATTTTGCGATGTTCCCATTTCGTTTAAGACGTTCATCGAGATTAAGCGCAAACTCAACTATTCTATAATCCAGAAATGGCGTTCGGGTTTCCAGCGAAAATTGCATACTTGCAATATCCACTTTTACCAGTAAATCATCTTTTAGATAATAGTTGATGTCAAACAAAGCTTGTTGTTCGGATGCAGAAAGAATGCGATTCAGATTTGAAAAATCTTCTGTGAACAACAACTCACTTTTGTACTCCGGTTGCACCAGATGAGCTAATTCTTCCTTGCTAAAGAAATATTGTTCTTGCGAAAAGATGTGACTTTTGATTCGTTTTTTGTCGGAATAGTTAAATATCTCAGCGGCTCGTTTATACTTATTTGAACACTTCGACAGATACAACCGGATGGGTTTCCGCAAATGGTGAAACCAAGGATTATTCAGGCGCTTTGCCCAATTGTAAGCGCCATAGCCCATGAATAGTTCATCCCCTCCATCGCCACTGAGGGTGACAGTAACATATTGCCGAGCAAGTTTAGATACCAGCATAGTAGGGATGGCAGATGAATCAGCATAAGGTTCATCATAGGCATTTATCATCTGATCAATAAGTGCTAAGGCATCATCTTGGGTGACGGTAAACTCGTGATGGTTCGTTCCCAAATGAGTCGCTACCTGACGCGCATACTTACTTTCATCAAATTTTGAATGGTTGAATCCGATAGAAAAAGTGTTGATAGGTTTTGAAGAAAGCCGTTGCGCCATAGCGGTTACTACACTGGAATCTATGCCACCACTCAGAAAAGTCCCCATGGGAACATCGCTGATCATACGGTATTGAACAGATGACTGCAGAAGTACATCTAATTGTTTTTTTGCTGAGTTAAAATCAGACTGTATGCCGGCACTTATTTTCTCCTCTGCTTTCCAATACGAAGTAATCTCAATTTCTCCGTGATTGATAACTGCAAAACATCCGCTTGGAAGTTTTTTAATTTCATGGTATATAGTAGAGGGTCCGGGGATGTAGCCGCTATGGAGAAAACTAAAGATGGCTGGTTTAAATATGGACACTTTATCTTTAATGAAGCGAGGCTTTAGCAACCCCTTTATTTCGGAGCAGAATGCAAAATTACCCTCCTGTTGAAAATAGTACAATGGCTTTACCCCTAAGCGATCTCTAAAAAGGTACAGGGTACCTTTCTCCATATCATAAATTAAAAAGGCAAACATACCGTTGAACATCTGTACACATTGGGGGCCTATGCGCGCAAAGGCTTCTAAAATAATTTCTGTATCAGAAGAGGTTTTGGGTTGTATTTTTAACTCTCTTTCAATGTCTTTATAGTTATAGATTTCTCCATTAAAGACAATGACATATCGCCCATCGCTGGAAAACATGGGTTGATTAGCCGCAGTGCTTAAATCTATAATGCTAAGTCGCCTATGTCCTAATCCGACTGTTTTATCTGCACTCAAAAAAAAACCATCCGCGTCTGGCCCTCTATGAGAAATAGAACTCGTCATTTCATTCAGGTCACTTTCGCTGAATTGTAATTTGGGAGAAGAAAAGCCAACAATTCCACACATGATGCTGATAGTATTATTCTGACAAAAAAGGATGGCGTGTAAGAGGGAGCTTACAAAAAGGGTGATACTCCCCCTTTAATCCAATAGGCTGAGAATGCCGGATGTTCTGTGCGATATGGATGCTTGGCAGCGCATCTTTCACACTGAATCCCTCCCCTTCCAATATCTTCTCATAACTTCTTGTGTGCAAATCTGTAAAGCCGTCACTAAATTCAATTTCCTCTCCTTCGAGAGTCATACTTCTATAAGTTCGCATCCCTTTCTTCACAACTGACTCCGGCAACGTATCTGAATTTATACTTAAAAACCATCTGACGCGCGCCTTTTCAAATTCCAGAAACCCTGCGGCTCTGTCGTGAGTGTGTAAGTGAACCACATTTGCTTTTACCTTGCCAAAAAGATAGGTAAGCATATCGAAGAAGTGAATACCAATATTCGTAGCAATGCCACCACTTTTGTTGGTATCGCCTTTCCAACTGGTATAGTACCAATTGCCCCGCGAAGTAATGTAGGTAAGGTCAAAATCATATACCTTATCGGGATTTGAGTCAATCGTTTTCTTTAGTGCTACGATATTTGGGTGCAATCTCAATTGAAGGATGGTGTTTATTTTTTTTCCTGCTTCACCTTCCATTTCTATTAATGATTCCGCATTTCTTGAGTTCAGCACTAAAGGTTTTTCACAGATTACATTCGCTCCCGTTCTAAGACCAAAACGGATATGAGAGTCGTGTAAATAATTGGGGGAGCAAATAGTCACATAATCCACCGAAATTCCTTTTCGCAACAATTTAGAAACGTGACGATCAAAGCGTTCAAACTCTACAAAAAAATCGGCTTTTGGGAAATAAGAGTCAATAATCCCAACGCTGTCAAAGGGGTCGTAAGCTGCAACCAGATCATTGCCGGTATCTTTGATGGCTTTGTAGTGGCGAGGAGCTATGTAACCCGCAGCTCCTATTAGAGCAAAATTATTCATGAGATATAGTGTTGTTTATCAGGTGAGCCAAAATTTTAGTTTGTTCTCTTCTCGAATAGCATTTCCTATCGGGAATTGCTTCCACTGGCGGTTGAGTTTTATTTAGAAACCGCGAGTACTGTGTTTCAATAAATGAAGCCACCTGTTCAGCAGTTTCCACAGCTTTTCCCGCATCATTTATTTTGATTAAATTTTCCATAACACCGTGATCATTTTCCACTAATAATATAGGGCGATTGACCGCAAGGTAATCAAACAGTTTAGCGTTCAACCATTTTGCATTATTCGCGGATAAAAGCAAAAGCAAATGAGATTGCTTTAACTCTTTCAGCAACTCAGGATATGGTATTTTAGGTAAAATTTTAATGAACGGTGAAAGCTTGGAAAACATTTTAACTCGGCTGATGGCTTCTTGTTGTGTTAGAAGGCCGTAAAATCGTATTTCAAACTTAGATGCGTCTTCCAAATTTCTGTTCTTCAGTACCCGATCAATGCCTTGAAGAAATATCTCTAACTTTTGATGTGGGTAAATGGTTCCAACATAGGAGATGATAAATGTAGTTTCTCCAGGCTTTAAGTTTTCTGTTCCAAACAATGCCTCTTCGTCAAATCCATTATAAACCACCTCAATGCATTTACTGCTGTGAATCTTATTTAAAGCAGTTGCATAATCGGGCGATGCGGTAGTTATAAGTGAACAGTTGCTGATGTAAGCATTTTCTTTTCTCCGGAAATAGAAATGTTGGAATTTTGCTAATACCCCCTGCTGATAATTGCCTTGGTTAGTCGTCCATCCATCTCGATAATCGGCTATCCAAGGGATTTGAAATTTGTGCGACAGCAAGTGGGCATACTTGAAAAGGATAAAAGGTTCTCCTGTAGCAATAATTAAATCATAATTGGACTGGCTTACTATTTTTTGCGCTTGAAAATAAATTTGCGCTTTGTTATCAAATTGGAAAGAAATATGCTCTCCAATAGAATATATAAATGAAAGCACTTTTCTAATGAATTTAAATTTTTGTTCTCCAAATTTTAATAACAAGCGATCTCTCCAGTTAGGAACAAAAGGCGAGCGTACGACTTCTCTAAGTGGTAAAATACTTGCTTCAACATTTTGTTTTGTTGCACGGATATAATCTGGTGACGTATTAATATGCGCCTCCCAGTGCCTGGTAACTACTGTAACGGAATAACCCAACTCGGGAAGGTATTTATACCAACTATAAGGCCTTTGTGCTCCGATGGAAATTAATGGAGGGAAATCATAAGCTAGAATTAAAATCTTCTTCAAGCGCAACGAATTGAAATTTCGCGTGAATATACATTGCCGTATTTCAATCTAACTAAGATTCTGATCTTGAGTTTGTGATGCTTTGTGGCTAAAAGTCAGTTGCTTGTATAAAACTTCCAGGTTTCTCATTTCTATCTGCCTATTTCCCAACTCATTCACGCGCAAATAAGCTAAATCGAGCATCTCGGTTGGATATTCTGACAGTGCTTTTTCTATCAGTTGAGCGAGTTGATGAGGGTCATTGTGTTTCAATACTAAAGTAGCGTTTTGAAAAATATCTGAATCATAAGGCAAGTTGGGAAGTATTACCGGACACCTCCCCGCCATAGCTTCTAAAGCAGAATTTGGAGTGCCATCACTCAGCGGAGTCATAATGGTAAGTGAAGCTTGTTTGTAGTACATCCAAATGGATTCCTGATCTAAGTAATCTTCCACTATAAATTTTAGCCCTATAGTATATTTTAGCTGAGTAAGATTTAAGAGGAGAGTTGCCGAGTAATTTTCATCATAGTGTTTTCCGCGAATGAATACGAAGGTGTAATTGCGGATGATGTGTTGTGGCAAGTACTCCAACGCTTGTATTTGCAAAGCAATATTGTAAATCGGAGAAAAAAAACGAGGGGAGAAAACAAACTTTTGATTCTGCAAAAGCCGATTCAGTAGTTGGGGTTTTTTGATTTCTGAAATAAGGTGTACGTCAACCCCTGTTCTAATAATTTTTGTTGATTTTATCTGAAATAGCTCTGTTACTTTTTTTAATTGAGCCAAAGAGGTACAGGTAACTAAACTTGCTTTTTCGAAAGCAGATTTGAAGAATCTATAGAGGAGTCTAAAATACAAACCCTTCAGATTTGTTGTCTTTTTTAGTTGAGGTATAACGAGCAATATGTCTGACCCGCGAGTAGTGATAATATAAGGCGTATTCACCATTAAGCCCCATAACGCATGAGGAGTGGCAAAAAGGATATGGACAAGATCAATATGGTGTTTCTGTAATTGCTGCCGAAGCCAAATGGCCGACTTGATAAAGGAAAAAATCTTTCTGATGGAAAAGGAGTTCAAATACCCGATGTAGGTAATCCCATGCTTCTCATATTCTGCTTGTATCTCTGAAGTTAATAATTGCGTGGGCAGATGTTGCCTCTCCGAAACAAAGAACACCTTAAAATCTTCCCGATTAGCGAAGTATTTCATCCATTTAAGGTCGTGGATAGAATTGTGTGTGCCAATGTATAAGATATTCACACCCGTATCAATTAGTCTATTCGATCAAAGTTTTTGAAATAAACCCGATTGTCATCAATTTCAGCTCCCTTTTGTAGAAAGTATTCTAAGAGTTCGGGAGTGTAGCAAGAGTTGGTATCGTGTTCTTTATTTATTATAAATAAGGCTTCAGCTCCTTCATTACAAAGATTTTGTTTCAAGTTGCGCAAGAAAAAATTCCACTCTTTTGACCCCCAAAGTTCTTTCGTTCGGTGGCCGTTGAAATAGGTGTGAAATCCGGTGATTACATCAAACTTCACATCAAATTCCGGAATCTCTTCAAAGGCTTTCACTGCATATTCTCTTCGGGGAATCTTTAAATAGGTTACCAATGCGTTGAAGATGGGATTAAAACCCACATCTATTGTTCGAACCTGATGCCCATAGTACATACAGACATAAGGGAAATAGCCATTGCCTGTACCTATGTCTAAAATGTTTTTTGCTGGTTTTCTCTTATTCAATCCTAGCATGTACACTCTCCAAATATTATCCAGCAGCCAGGGTTTTACATTCAAATACTTGCTATAGCCCGGATAGGGATCGTAGTCTTTATATTCATCTACTATCGCTGCAAATTTTGATGTTCGGATGCTGTTCAGAAGAGAAAATAGATCTATAGTCACTTTTAGTTTTTCAATGGCTTTAAGGGCAATGTTACCCTCTATAGATTTCTTGTATTTAGTGATGCTCTCGTACCTGTTCATGGTTTAATTTGATATAATTTAAGCAGTTCATCCACATACGGTGCGATGTCATATTTTTTCACGCTTTCGATGGCATAATTACTAGCGTAGGTATAAAGTTCGGGTGTTTGGCTAAGTTCAATTATTCTATCGGCAAATGTTTGGGAATCGAACTCTTGGATGAGATACCCATTCTTTCCGTTTTCAATTAACTCTTTATTCCCTCCACCATTAAAACAGATTACCGGTAAGCCTGCTGCCATTGCTTCCACAATTACTAAGCCGAAAGGCTCATACTTGGCGGTATGCAAAAAAATATCCGCATTTTGATATAATGCTTCTACCGCATCAGAAATGCCGGTTAATGTTACATATTCAGCCAAGTTTAATTCCTCAATTCTTTGCTTTATTGCAGCATACATTTTGCCTTGACCTACGATGTTCAAATGAAAGTTTAACCCCCTACTTCTAAGTATTTCAGCAATTTCAATTTGAAACAATTGATTTTTTCTTTCAATCAGGCTGCCCACAGAAATAATTTTCACCGATTCCTTCTTGCTAATTTCTCTTGGTTTTAAAGGTGCAAAAAGTTTAGTGTCTATTCCGTTCGGTAAATAATGTATCCGCTCAATGAAATCAGGAAGGTTTTCCTTGTAAAAATTTGTGGTATTTCCCGAAATGGTAATAAACCGATTTAGGCATGCTTTGTATGCCTTTAGCATATTACGGTAAACAAACCAATCTATGATTCCTCGTTTTGAAAATAAGCTTTTGATCTTGGGCTTTTGCAGTTCAATGGTATTCCAATGTGCATGTGAAAAATAGGTAGTACCGCTTTTTATATTCCACCGACTCACCAGCTCTGCCTCGAAAAGATGTGTGTGAATAATATCGGGGTTAAAACTGGCAATGGCAGCATTCAGTTTTTCTACGTTAGCAACACTTTTTCGCAGCACAGAAAGGTGTACAGCAGCAGGTACATATTCTATTTGCACTCCTTCCGAAAGTTTTTCATATTGATTCACCGGATGTAGGTAGATTAACTTTACCTCAATACCCTGCCTACTGGAAAGTTCCTTACAGATGTCCAAAGCTAATCTTTCAGCACCTCCTTTGGCCAAGGAGGGAATAATATGTAAGACTTTTAGTGCCATTTAAATATTTGCGGTAGTATATCTAAGAGTTCGCTCTAAGTTTTAAAATTGAGATGCAACCTAATATTCTCTAAGTAGGGTTCAAACTTCTGTACCACAAATAGCCATACAGTACGGGCAACCCCGAGAATTAGTCAGCGAAATTTTGAGTAAAAAATGTCCTTACTCATTTAGGGTGTTCTTAATCTTTACAAACTTCTTGCTAAACCATTCTCTGACTCTATATCCTAAAATATACATACTGGGCACTACCAGCAAGGTTAAGAAGGTAGCAGTGATGAGTCCGAAAATCATCGTCCATGCGAGGGGCCCCCAGAACTTTACGTTATCGCCACCTAAGTAGAAGTGCGCATTAAACTCACTGAACAACGTTGCAAAATCTAAGTTTAACCCAATGGCTAATGGAATCATCCCCAAAATAGCAGCCGATGCGGTAAGGATCACCGGAGTCATACGAGTAGCGCCTCCCTCTACCACGGCCTCATCTACCTCTAAACCGCGCTCGCGTAATTCATCAATAAACTCAATGAGCAGAATACCATTTCTAATCACGATGCCGGCCAAAGCAAAGATTCCCACTCCGCTCATCACCACTGAAAATTTCATGTGTGTAAAAGCAAAGCCCAAGGCCACTCCTATCAGCGAGAAAAGCACCGTGGTGGCAATTATTAAAGGTTTGACGACTGAGTTAAACTGAGTCACCAAAATCAGGAACATTAAAGCGAAAGCACCTATAAATGCTACCCCCAAAAAGCTAGAAGTTTCTTGTTGTTGTTCTTGCTCACCTGTCATTTTTATTTCATACCCTTCGGGTAAATCCATATTAGCGATTAACTGTTCTATCTGCGGAATTATCTCATTGGCGCTGTGCCCTTCGGTTAAGTCACTGGCTAAGGTGACCACCCGCTTTTGATTTTTGCGATTGATCACGCTGATAGAATTATCATAGCGCATTGTTGCAATGGAGGAAATAGGAACCTGACGAAATTGACCAATGCTCATATCCATAAACGATACGTTTACATTCATCAGTTGCTCTACCTTTTGCCGATCTTCTGCCCGTAACCTCAATTGAATTGGTGCATCATCATTTGCATCGCGGAATTTTGAAATTTCTTTTCCGAAGAGAGCTGTTCTTAATTCAGAAGCAACCTGACCCAGCGAAATTCCTTCCCGCTGCATTTTCTCCTTGTCTAACTCAATAATAATTTCAGGTTTGCTGATTTGAAGATCACTTTTCAATTCTTCAATTCCCGTAATTCCGGCTTTAGCAATCCCGGATTTTAATTGTTGTGAAAGCTTTTCTAAAACGTCAAAATCATCTCCACTGATTTCAATGTTGATGGGTTTCCCAACCGGAGGACCGTTCTTTTCTTTTTCTACAGATATTTCAGCTCCGGCAACTCCCGATTTGAATTCTTCTCTTATTTTATTCAGCCATACCGTTGTGTTAGGTTTTTGGCGATCGGCATATTTCTTAAAGGCAACCGTCACTTTGCTTTTATTAGGGGTCGCTACCTTATCGGGGTTTTGCGGATCTCCGGCTCCTAACCCAACATTTGTAATTACTGACGTAACATCCGGGTTGTTGTTCCCAATCACTTTATACACTCTTTTTTCAATCCCTCTGGTAACGGAATCGGTAACAATCGCATCGGTGCCCATTGGCAGTTTACAATACACATACACGAAATTCGGGTCCCCATCGGGGAATAACTCTATCTGAGGTTTGCTAAAAAAGAAAATGACCCAGCTAACAATTAGCAGCACCAACGCTCCGAGTGGCACTATTAAAGGCTTATACCCTTTAATAAAGGATCGAAGAATTTTTCTGTAGGTATTCATTACTGCCGGCCATATCCGAGTTTGCCAAGCTATGATACCCGGGTGGAAAAGGAAATGATACATCAACAGAAGAAGTATGGCAAATAAGAACAAGTTGCCTAAACCATAATGACCGGTGAGATAAGCCAAAGCCGCAAGAATTCCGAAGATGATAAAGCCTTTGTAATAATCCTTCAGTTTTGAAGTTTTCTCGTGATCTTCCTTTTGCATAAAGGTAACCGCGAATACAGGGTTCATCACAAACGCTACAAAAAGCGATGCCCCCAGTGTAAGAATAAGCGTTACCGGAAGGTTTCGCATAAACTTCCCGATAATGCCCGGCCAGAAAAGCAAAGGGAAAAAAGGAGCTAACGTGGTCAGTGTGCCGGCTAATACCGGGATAAATACTTCCCCTGCCGCGTACTTGGCTGCTTGTTGAATGCCATAGTCGTACTTGTTATAAATACGGTGTGTATTCTCAATCACTACAATCGCATCATCCACCACAATGCCGAGCGCCAGCAGAAGTGAAAAGAGCACAATCACATTCATCGTCATCCCCAAACCCGGCATAAAGATAAACGCCACCAACGTGGCCAACGGAACGGACAAGCCCACAAAAAAGGCATTGGTGAAGCCCATAAAGAACATGAGAATGAACACTACAAAAATGAATCCTAGAATCACTGTGTTCAGCAAGTCGTGTAACTGCACGCGCGTATTCTCTGAGGTATCTCCGGTTACTTTTATCTGAAGCCCTTGAGGGAATCGGTTCGCTTTATAGTCATCTAGAATCGAGTAAATCTGGTCTGTAGCTTCTATTAGATTCTCTCCGCTTCGTTTCACTACGTTGAGTGTAACCACCGATTTGTTATCGAGGTGAGCAAAATCTTGCTTCTCTTTAAATCCATCTACTACTGAAGCGATGTCTTTGAGGAACACGGTAGTTCCTGTAAACGAACGGATAATCACGTTGCCGATTTCCTTCGGGTCTTTAAACTCGCCCGTTACTCGCAAATTTCTTCTAAACTGATCCACCCGCACTTCCCCCCCGGATATATTCAGGTTTTCGCGCTGGATGGCATTTTCAATATCCATGAAAGAAATTCCGGCAGCCGTCATTTTATACAAATCCACATTAATCTGTATTTCCCGATCCATCCCTCCGATAATATCTACCCGAGTGATCTCTTTCATGCTCTCAATGCGATCCTGCAAATCTTCGGCATATTGCTTGATCTGATCTAACGGAATATCGCCCGCCAGATTGATATTCATTATCGGCAGTTCATTAATGTCAAATTCCTGCACCTGAGGGTCGTCTTTCAAATCGTTGGGCAAATCTTTTTTCCCTTTTGCTACGGCATCGGTTACTCTTTGCTTGCATAGTGCCGGATCCAGGCCGGTGCCGAATTCAACCGTCATAATAGAAACATCAGAAAGCGAATTGCTGGTTACTTTTTTTACTCCCTTCAACCCCTTTACTTGTTTCTCGATGGGTTTTGTAATAAGGTTCTCAATATCTCCGGGGGTAGCTCCCGGGTAAATGGTAACAATAGAAATAGTGGGCACCACTACATCCGGGAATAATTCCTTCGGCAGATCTCTGTAGATCATCAGACCTGCCAGAAAAATCAGTATGGTGAAAACGTAAATGCTGGTGGCGTTATCAATACACCAACTTGTAAATTTTAATTCTTTTAAGCGTTCGGTTTTCATCCCTTATGTCTTTATCCTCTATTTATCGAAAACAGAGTTTTTAAAATGTAATTCTTTGCCCGTCCACCACTTCGCTAAAACCAAAGGTGATGATTTGATCCCCTTCATTTAGGCCTTCTGTAATGACGGTTCTTCCATTGTATTCCGGCCCGGTTTTTACCATGTGCTTCTGTGCTATTTCTACTCCGTTCTTATCAGCGGCTACTAACACATACAAGCCATCCAGTGATTTCTGTATCACATTGGTAGGAACGGTTAAGGCATCTTTTACTGTTGCATCATTAATTTTCATCTTGGCAATCATATTAGCCGCATAGCTACTGTTCCCATTATTCAGCTTTGCTTCAACCGTAAAAGTTCTGGAACGGGCATCAATGGTTTTAGAAACGTAGCTCACGATCGCTGTAATTGTTTTATTGATATCCGGAAACTCAATTTCAACTTTATCATTCTCTCTCACTTTGCCGAAATCGCTGTCGGCCAATTTTGCCTTTACGGAAAGTTTATCACTGTTGATGATTCGGATGCCCGGCATCAACTGGCTGGGAGCCGCCATATCGCCTATTTTCAATCGCACCTCATCTACCACCCCATTGATAGGGGCTTTTATTTTTGTCATCTCTAACTGTGTTTTTTGTGCCTGCATTTGCTTTTCAAGCGCTTCCTTTTGTGTTTTAGCTTGCAGGTATTGTATTTCACTTCCAATATTCTGATCCCAAAGTCGCTTTTGCTTTTCGTAGGCAGTGGTGGCGAGATCTAACTGAGTTTGTAATATTTGAATGGCATTTTCCATTGCCGTGGTAGTTTCGGTAACTGCGAGTAATTGCCCTTTAGTAACTCGATCGCCTTCGGTCACATAAATAGCGGTAACAATGCCGGGCTGCTGGCAAAGTGCAATAATATCTTCCGATGCATCCACGGTACCTTGCACTTCAATATAATGCTTGAAATCTTCTTTTTGTAGAGGGCTTACTTGAACTAACTTAGCTTTCTTCTCTACTGTAAAGGAAGTGTCAATTGCAGCTATTTCTCTTTCGAGAAGGGCAATCTTAGAGGTCACCTCTTTCAATTGTGTTTTGTATTCCGCTAAGTTTTTCTTTTTCGCTGCCAGGTCTTTATCCTTCCCTCCTTTGCAGGCTGCCATAGAGAGAGTAATAATTAAAAAGAAACAGATTTTCTGAAATCTCATGGTACGTGTTTTTTTGAGTGGTTATTTTATTCCCATTGCCTTGTCTAAATCTGCTTTTGCATTTAGCAGGTTAACGGTACTTTGTATTTTTTTAAGCTGATTGGTCACAAAGTCTTGTTCACTCTGTACCAGTTCAAAACTGGAGCCTACTCCTTCCTTAAACTTGATTTGATTTTTATTGAAAATTTTCTCACTCAGCGCTACGCTTTTCTGAGTATTTGCCTCATCGGCAATTGCTGAATTAAGGGAGGATTGAGCAACTCTAAACTGCAAGTCGGCTCCTTCCTTAAAATGTTCAAAATCGTTTTTGCTTTTCTGCTGCTCAATCTTTGCTTGCCGCACTTGTGCCAACTTTTGTCCGGAGTCGAAAATTGGAATCTTCAAGCTGAATCCGACCATTCCCTGATCAAACCACGGGCTTCTTTTTCGGGTATCTCCATCGGGATAATAATCAGTTGTAGTTTTAAAAATGTCTGCAAATTTTTCTGTTTGAGCAGCCCATCCGTAACTTAAAAAGCCGACTAATGAGGGGTAGTAATAACTTTTCTTCTGCGCAATATCATAGCCTTTTAATCGAATAGCCACATCTAACAAACTGTATTCTACCCTTTGAGTGACATCAAATTTATTGTCAGCTACCAAATTCAACGAACTGCGCAATTCATCCATATTATCCTTTAAAATGATGGTATTGGTCAGAGGCATTCCCATTTGAAATTTGAGGTTACTCAAAGCCACCTCAGCCAGTTGGTTATGTAGGTTAATTTGGCTCTGAAGGTTCGACTCAATCAGTTCCAAGCGGTTCACATCTAATTCCTCAATTAACCCTTCTTCGTAAATTTTCCGGGTTTCAAAAAGTAATTTTTGAATCAGCTTAAGATTTTCTGACAACAGCCCTTTCGATGATTGGGCGGCCTGCGCCTGATAGTACGCTTTAGTGACTGAATAGCGAACCTCTTGATCGCTCATTTCTTTTGAAAGGCGGCTGGTTTTAAGTAGATCTTTGGTGGCTTTAATGCCAAATAAATACCGGGCATCAAAAATTAGTTGCGATACCTGAAGTCCGGCCGACAGGCTATGAGGAAGTACAAAAGAAATCTTTTGATCTTTCCCTTCTACCGAGCTCTGATAGAGTAAATTTCTAACATTTGTATCGGTTTGTGCCATATAGCTAAACACCTTTGAAGTAGCACTGGAGGTATCTGAAAAAATTTTAGAAAGGCTGGGTATCAATGGGGTTTTGAAGTTGTAGTTATAGTCTAAACTGGCGCTTATTTGCGGCAACCCTGTGCTGACTATCTCTAGATTCCTGGCTTTTGCCTCATCAATACCCAAGGCAGCATTCTTTGCATCGTTATTATTTTTTAAAGCAAAATCTACCGCTTCTTTCAGACTAAAAGCCTGTACGGAGTTGTCCTGAGCTTTTGTGGAAGCGGCTACAAAAAGCAATAGAACTAGATAGAGGACAGATTTCATTTGCTCACTTTTTTAAAAATGTTTTGCTGCTCTAACAGCTTCACCCCTTTAGAGGAAACGATGCCATGCAGATAGTAATTCAGATACTCTTTATACAAATTGATGAAGGCGTAATTTTTTACCGGAAATAATTCTTGATTAAACAATACATCAATCCCACCGATGTATATTTTGGAGATAATGTCTGCATCCACCTCTGTTCTATATAATCCTTGTGCCTTTCCATGGAGTATGTTTTCATATACCCGTTTCAAAACGAAATCAAATTGATAATGGTTATAGATATTCCAACTTTCGGGGTAGTAGCGTTTCAGATCGTGCAAAACATGCGCATTAAACTCCTGCATCTGATTCATAAAGTAATCGGCAATCTTTATCAACTCTTCTACCGAATTCTCTGAACCTTCAATTATTTGTTCTACCTGTTCTTTTTCGGTTTGCAGATAATATTGCATCACCATTTTTACCAAATCTGCTTTATTCTTTACAAAACGGTAAATAGTTTTTTTACTCATGCCTAACTCCTTGGCAATCTCATCCATGGTCAACGACTTAATACCGTACTTTTTGAATAGTTCGGTGGCCTTGAGAATCAACTGTTTGAGTTGTGGGTTTTCCATGAGCGCGGCAAATGTATATGAACTAAACTTTGGAAACAAAAAAAAGTTACAAAGTTTCCGAACCATCCTCTCCCGCTGCTTTTTTACAGCTCGGAAATTGAATTTTTGAGCGACCGGAATTCAATTCTTGCCAGCTTGCAGCTTTAAATCCGGGTTTTGACTTTCAAAATTTGAGCAGGATATACCGGAAGAAAATCGCTTGCTTCTTGCTTCCGTACGAAATGAGGTGCCGCAGGCTTTTAAATATGTTAATTGTCGCCACAAAATTTGTAGATACAAATATTACACTTACATTTGCCCTCGTTATGGCAAGTATTGAGGAAGAAATTAAACAGCAAAAGAAATTCGCTAACGAATATGAAAAGGCGATTGTCAATATTCTTTTTACCAGCGGCTGGCTCTACAATGCAAATGCAACGCTCTTAAAAAGGTATGACATCACTCCGGAGCAGTATAATGTATTGCGCATACTTCGCGGAGCGTCTCCATCCCCCTTGATGTTAGGGGACATCAGTTCTCGGATGTTGGACAAAGCCAGCAACGCTACCCGTTTGGTAGAAAAATTGCGTCTAAAAACGCTTGTAGAGCGAGAGTTGTGCCCTAACAATAGGAGACAAGTGGATATTGTGATAACCAAGAAAGGACTTTCTCTTTTAGCTAAAATTGATAAAGAGGAGAATCTCCGAAATAACTTATTGAAAAACATTACTAAAGCCGAAGCCGCTGAACTAAACCGACTGTTAGATAAAGCAAGAGGCTAAATTTTTTACTTAAACTATTGTATATACAATTATCTTTTAAACAGGAATCTGATTTTTTTTAAAAACTAAACATTCAAACCATGAGTACTGAAACAAATTACCGTTGGACAATTGATCCGGCACACAGCGAAATTCAATTTAAAGTAAAACACTTAATGATAACTACCGTAACCGGTAGCTTTAAAAAATTTGAGGGTGTTGTGCAAGCAGTTAAGGACACTTTTGAGAATGCGCAAATTGCATTTACTGCAGAGGTCGCCTCTATTGATACAGGCGTGGAAAAACGCAACGCTCATCTAAGGAGTAATGACTTTTTTAATGCGGAACAATATCCGCAGTTGAAGTTCACCTCCACTTCGTTTACAAAAATGAAAGACAACCACTATTTGCTGAAAGGCAATATCACTATCCGCGAAACTACCCAACCCATAGAATTGACAGTAGTTTACGGTGGCCGAGCAACCGATTCCAACGGAAACGAGATAGCCGGATTTGAAATAGCCGGACAATTAAGCAGGAAAGAATTTGGTCTCAATTGGAATGGGGTTACTGAAGTAGGAGGTGTGGTAGTAGCGGATGAAGTGAAGTTAGAAATGAATGTAGAACTGCACTTAAGCAAATAAATTTCCGTACCAGTAATACAGTTTAACTGTGTTTTATTTTTTGTTGAATAAATCTCTTGTATGAAAAAGCAAATTGAAAAAGTGCTAACACCACCCGCACCGCACATGGTGGGAGATGGTTTTCGAGTACATAATTTTTTCCCTGGCGGATATGGCTTAGGACTCAAACGCATGAGCCCATTTTTTTTGCTGGACTATAATGCAAAAATCGAATTCCCTCCTTCTACCCATCAACGGGGAGTAGGCGTACATCCGCATCGGGGATTTGAAACCGTCACGATTGCCTATCATGGTAAAGTAGCTCACCACGATAGTGCCGGCCATAGTGGAGTGATTGGCGAAGGAGAGGTGCAGTGGATGACAGCCGCCTCGGGGGTGTTGCATAAAGAGTATCATGAAAAGGAATTCAGCCAAGCAGGCGGACTATTTCAAATGGTGCAGTTATGGATAAACCTACCTGCTCGATATAAGATGAGTGCCCCGAAATACAATTCCATTACACCAGCCAATATGGGGCTCTATGAATTGCCGGAAAGCAAAGGAGAAATTCGCGTGATAACTGGTGAAATCAAGGGAGTGCGCGGCCCCGTATCTCCATTCAGTCCAATAACAATGGCAAATTTTTATTTGAAAGCCGGAGCCACTATTGAATTTGAGCTTCCTGAAAATTACAATACGGGTTTGTTAGTAGTAGAAGGGTCAATAATAGTAAACGGAGAGAGTGCAGAAGCCGACAACTTTGTGTTATTCAAAAATACAGGTACAACCATTGCACTGCAAACCGATTCGGGCGCAGTGGTACTTTTGCTGAGTGGCGAGCCAATTAACGAGCCGATTGCCGCCTACGGCCCTTTTTTAATGAACACACAAGAGGAAATAATACAGGCCTATGACGATTTCAACCACGGCAGGTTCGGGCATTTAGAAGATTAACCTTATTATTATTCTCGATGAAAATCACTATTGTATCAGGCAGTCCAAGGCAGGAGAGTGTTACTATCCGCATCGCCCGATTTCTTGAAAAGTATTTGCAAGAGAAATATCCGACTCATATCTATTCGTTGCTCAGCCTGAACCACCATCCGCTACCGTTTGCAGAAAAGGTGTGGTCCACGGCTAATGATTTACCTGAAAATCGGAAAGAATTAGGCGAGCTCATTTTTGAAGCAGATGCTTTTGTGTTAGTATCGCCTGAATACAATGGAAGCTATTCCGTGGCTATGAAAAATCTGTTTGATCACTTTCCCAAACAGACTAAAAAAGTTTTCGGCTTAGTCACCGCCTCCGATGGCACTTTAGGAGGTATGCGCGCGGCACATCAGATGCAAAACATGATTTGCGGGTTATTCGGAGTTCCATGCCCAAACATGTTGATAGTACCGCAAATGACTAAGAAATTTGACACAAGCGGTACGCTGTTGGACGAGCGCTTTTCCTATAACATTCACACTTTTGCCAATGAGTTTGTTTGGCTGGCTGAGGCCGTTTACTTTCAAAAAACAAGGCACTGATTATAAAAGCATAACAACATTACGCTATCTGCTAATGTTGTTATGCTGAATATTTTGAGTAAACTTTTAGCATGAAAAGATTCCTAAAATTTCTCTGGATTATACCGATAGCTTTCGTACTTATTCAATTTATACATCCCGAAAAAAACATAGCGACAAGCCCTTCTGAAAACCGAATAGAAAAGGTTCGACCTGTGCCCAAAGAGTTGCAAACCATCTTTGCTACCAGTTGTTACGACTGCCACGGCAACAACACGGTTTACCCTTGGTATAATAACATACAGCCGGTGGCCTGGTGGTTAAGCAGCCATATCAACGATGGCAAAAGGCATTTGAATTTTGATGAATTTGCTACCTATTCCCCCAGAAGAAAGTATAGTAAATTGAAGGAAATAGAGGAGTTAGTGAATAACGGGGAAATGCCATCGCCCTCCTACACTTTGGCGCATCGCGATGCTATTTTAGATGCTCATCAAAAGGAAGTAGTAGCCAATTGGTGTCAGGATTTTCGGAAATCTTTAGAAGCACAATATCCGATGGATAGTTTAACCAAAGAGAAAAAGTAAGAAGTGCTCGCCTTTGTTTTTCTTCAGTGCAGAATTTTTTAAAGACAATATCTCTAATGTAATTTGCAACTGATTTTTCGATAGCCATCTCGAAGTATCGGTGACGAATAACGATGCTCGAAAGCATTTCTTGATGAAATGGCTTATTTTGCTTCAACCATTACAGCACCATATGAAAAATTACACGTTTACTTTCCTGTTTATTTTGAGTACTCTTTTTTCCTCGGCTTCGCAAAACCGAAAGGTTCTCATCATTGGAATAGATGGCACCAGAAGTGATGCCTTTCAACAGGCCAACACTCCGAATATTGACGCATTGCTCAGCACCTCCACGTATAGTGTGGACTCTTGGCATACGGGAATTACTTGGAGCGGCCCTTCGTGGAGTACGATCCTCACTGGGGTAAACTGGAATAAACACGGAGTGACCGATAATAATTTTACCGGTAGCAATTTTGCGCAATATCCTCCGCTGCCCACTTTAGCCAAGCAGATAAAACCCAATTTGAATTGCGCTATTGTGGCAGAGTGGGATCCACTGATAGATGACATCAACAATGCTGGCTGGAACCGCACCGTGAAAACCGCAGATGGCAGCACTTTCCCTACGGCTGATTCGGCAGTGTTGGAGTTGCAAAACCCTGATATTGATTTCCTGTTTGCCTACTTTGATCAGGTGGATTTGACCGGGCACACTTCCACTTTCTCTCCCTCCAATCCATTTTATATTGCAGCGATTGAAAATGTAGATAGTGCCGTGGGCCGCGTGCTCAATGCTTTGTATGCACGACCCACTTACTCAAATGAAGACTGGCTGATTATGGTGGTGACCGACCACGGTGGGCAGAGCTTTTTTCATGGAGGCAACTCCGATGCTGAACGGCATATCTGGTGGATTGCATCCGGTGACATGGTAGCTCATGAGCAAATCAACAAAGCAGATCCGGGCACTTATAATTGTCATCAGAACAATGTGTTTGACAGCACCTGCGTTAATTATAACCTGATGCGGCAATCACCCGTGCAAGCAGATGTAACGGTTACTGCGCTACACTATCTCATTTACGATTCGGGTATTAATCCTGAAACCAAGCCGGAATGGCATTTAGACGGTAAGAGTTGGCTATGGGTGCCCAGCGGAATAGCGGATGATAGTTTTGAAAAATCAGTATCCGTGTATCCAAATCCCGTGCGAGATCAAGTGACAATTCTCTGCAACAACAGGGAATTAGATGCAAAAGCAGAAGTGTACGATTTAATGGGACAACGAATAACATCACTTCCGCAGCATTCTTATGCGGATAGAATTTCTATAGATTTTTCGCCCCTGCCTTCGGGGCAATATTTCGTGAAGTTAAAAAGCGGAATGAACCAAGCGATAAAGAAAATTATTGTTTTGAAGTAGGTTTCAGCAAGGAGGCTTTTGTGCCAAATTTTAGAGGCTGTTTGGGTTTCATGGAGTAAATTTATTAAGTCCGACTCCTATCGTAAAGTGTTCCAGTATCGTTTCCGGGCTTAACGGGGAGTATTTATTCACTTTAGCGTTCCTGCTGTCAGTAAGAATCATTTTTCCCTTTGCATAGTATAGTTTTTGATACAAATCCAAATAGTCCCTTGTGAGAGAGTGAGGAATAAACTTTCCCTGAAACTTACCTTGATAGCAAATTTTTA
The DNA here is from genome assembly GCA_018262795.1 of Sphingobacteriales bacterium. Taxonomy (GTDB): domain Bacteria; phylum Bacteroidota; class Bacteroidia; order Chitinophagales; family LD1; genus Bog-950. The sequence continues at coordinate 127,395 of JADFDM010000003.1, forward strand.
AAATGAACCCATTTGCTAAATACAAAGCACCGGCTGATGTAATTTTCCTTATCTCAATAATGTTACATTCCCCTTGGCTGATTTTCGTTTGCCGCTTTTAGTAACGATATAATCGGCATACCACACGTAAACGCCAGCGTCTTGCTCTACCCTTTTGTAGATTCCATCCCATCCGGTTTGTATATCACTGGTTTTAAACACCAACTCGCCCCAGCGGTTGTAAATTTCAAAATTCTTTAAAGTAATGTTAGTATTCAGTATGTGGAAAATATCGTTTACCCCATCGCCATTGGGGGAAAAGCCGGAGGGCAACAGTAAGCCACTTTGCACTTTTACTTCATAGCTGCACATAGTGGTGCAGCCGTTAGCGGTGGCTACCGTGCAGGAGTAGTTTTGGGTATTATCGGGCTGCACGATAAGCAGGGTATCTTCGTTTTGTATCATAGCCGCAAGGGGCTGCCATTGGTAAGCGCTACCCCGCGCACAGGCCGTAAGGGTAACTTCATCGCCTTCTTTTATTTGAAATTCGTTTTGCACGGCTACGGGTTGAGGACCGGGTAATACGTGTATATAATTTGCTTTAACCACATTATCGCTGCCATACGGGCTGCTTACTGTTAACTGCACATAGTAGTAGCCTGTATCGGAATAGAAAACCGGTGGCGGGTGTTGCCCGTTGTAGGTGGCCGGTGTGCCTCCTTCAAAAGTCCATTGCCAGTTGTTCACTAAGCGTTTGCTGCTGTCGGTAAAGGTAACGCTTTGGTTGGCACAAATGGTTGGCCGGTTGACCGTGAAGTTGGCAGTGGGGGGGCAGTCAGTAATTGATATTGGAGTGAAATAGCCATGGTTAGGATTTGGGTCACAGCTAACTTTTATAAGAAGAAATATAACCATAGTAGGAAAATTTTCGGGATAGCATAAGTAAATGGTGTCTCCATATAAAGTTCTAGTTGGGTATTCAACACCGCTTACTATACTATCATAAATAGTCCACGAAAAAACTGCATTGGCGGGATAATCATCTTCACGATTTACTATGAATTCTTTTTGACAACTTCCTTTGCATACATTGGCTAAAAGAGAGTCATCATGATATATCAAAAGGGTTCCATCACATTGTGTGTAACCATACCTGACGCAAACAAAAAACACCAGCAATAAGCAATATTTACCCAAAATTTTCATAGTTTGAAAAAAACTGCCTGCAAATTTTCATTTGCAGGCAGGAAATGGTTTAGCAGTTTACTTAATAGTTACTTTCTTCACTTGTCTTATTCCATCATTCAATTCAATCAAATAGAGTCCTTTTTCTAAACCGGAAACATCTAATTTTATTTGCCCCAAGCCGGTTGGCTGCGCAGGCACGTTTACCTGTTGCCCCTCTATGCTGTATAACTTAACTGTCGGGGCAATATCAGGATGGTATTGCCAGGCAACGTTCAATTCGCTTGCAGCAGGATTGGGATAAGCTGTAAAAGAAGCTCCGCCCGATGGTTCTCCAATACCCGTTACATCCTCCCCGCCATCGGTTTTGCAGCCGCCCGTATTATCCACAAAGTAACCGCCATCCACTGAAGAGCCGCAAGAATTGCCGACAACAAAATACACCACATACTTATAGCCGGTTGAGTTGGTATAGAAATACCCCAACGGTGAAGACCAGTCGTTCAGGTTTAAGCAGGAAATATCGCTGGTGTTAGTTAATGTTTGATTGCCGGTACTCACTACGGTTTTTATAAAGTTGTTCGACATATCAAACTCCCACACAATCAGGTTCCAATACCCGCCTACCCATTGTCCATCGCTGCACGAAGCAGTAATTTTAGGGCTATTGGCACAAGTAGAAGCCGGACTGCTGTAAGTGCCTAAGTTGATATAGTAGGCCGGGTTACAGCCCGTGCTGGAATTATTAGCCAACTGCACGCAGGCTACCGGCACGGTATTTATTTGTATTTTGCCGGTGTAAGCTACTCCGCTGGTATTACAAACGTTTTTTACCCAAAGTGTAACTGTATATTGCCCGGGTAGTGTTGTGTACTGAGCTAGTATAAAGGCTCGTAGATCAAATGGTGAGCCGGGTGGTGTACCAGTAGACCAACCTGTTGACTTAGGTAATCCATCTGATGCTCTTACAACATCTACTTTCCAGTAGTAGCTCGAATTGGTTCCCGACCAGGTTATGTCTGTCATTTGCGCGGTTGAAGTAGAGCAGCCATACACCTGTGTATAGGTGGAAGGATTAACCGTTTGGCCATCTACTTTAAATGTGGCGCTGGGCGCTGTTTGAAAAGTAAGATAGGTGCTGCCGCTGGTGTAGGAGGGCGAGCAGTTGCAGAAATAGCCATCGGTTACCACCGTGGCTACTACCCGGTAGTAAGCCGAAATAATAGTGGCTGTGCGGTTCCATGTATTGCCGTTGTTTACTGTAACAGCACTGCCCATGTTGTACCAATAGCTTCCGCTTTGGTATTGCAGTTGCACGGAAATTTGTGCCCCCGGACATAAATCATGGTAACCCGGAGGGTCGGTAGAGTAATACTTTAAACTAACAGAGCCGCTCACGGTAATAGTGCTGCTACAGGTTACAGTAGCACTGTATGACGGCACTGCCAATAACTGACAGTTGGTACTTTGTGCTTTAGCAAAGTTTACAAAGGCCATAATCATCACTAAAAGATAAAAATTGTTTTTCATTTTGTCATGTTTTAAAAGTGCAAAAAAGCCTGCTTAACACTTTATTGTTGCTACCGGCAGGCTTTGCGGTAGCAGTGTGTTGCCTGCTGCTTTGGCGGGCAGGCGGAGCCGGTTTGATATTGTCTTTGCAATAGAAAACCTCGTTTAGCTTATTATGTTTGCCCCGCTATTCTTTTTAAAGTCGCATTTAGAGGGAACAAGCGGAGCGGGTGTACAAGCCCGCTCTTTTTGTTGTAATATTCCGATGGTGAAAAATGGTGTAGAGTGATGTTCGCGCACGTACCCCCCTCCGCTAAGGCGGTGAAGTATGAAGCAGAGGGTTGGAACGAAGATCATCGGTGTTGGGTTTTGGTATGAATACCAAATTTAGGTGCATATAAAAATAAAATCAAGGGAGCCAAACCCTAAAAATTTGGTAGGGTCGCTACTACCTGAAGCTGTTTTTGAGAGGATTTTGTAACCATAACAATGCCGTCCTAAACGTGTGTGACAGGGAACAAATGTTCCAAAGTTCTGCTATGCAGCAGTTGTTTTATCTCTCTGAAGAATATTTCTAATTGCCAGCGGCTTTTATAAAGTTCTCCGATTGTGCTGGCAGCCCATGTCATTGGATTGGTAATGATTTCAATGACTTGTGGATTCACATCATCCCACACAACAACCCTTCTCCATCGCTTTGGATATTTTTCATTTGAAGCCCTGTTTTTTAGTTCGATTATTTTGCCCAATCAAATAACGATCGGCATAGGCTTATCGTGGTTGTATCCAGCAAGAATATTTTAGATTTTATTTTGAACTTGACCTGCTTAAAGCCCGCCTACGGTCCTAAACTTCCGGGCAACTGATAGTAGAATGCTCTAAATACTTCCGAATGGCGATGCTTGTTCTGATAACTCACACTGGATTTGGACGGAGCCGTATGGCTGCCCCAGTGATTGAGGTTGCCGGTGGCTGACTTTAGTCCGTTGCTGATATTGCTTACTGATTGACTTTTTGCAAATTGACAAAACAGCCTGGCAACTAAATGCGTACAGCTATTATCCCCTTTCTCGTACTTATCGGTTTGCTATTCTTTTACAAGGTTCTTAAATTTTTGACGGCATAGCTTTGAAACTATTTGTGGGAGGAGCGTTATGTTTGACATGGGAGAAAGATGTTTTGTTGTGTAACTCAAACATAGTTTGAGATACGAAATTCTTTTTCCAACTTTTTTTTAATCGTTTAGAACGCTATAGGTTTACTACTTTTATAAAGCTAAATCTCCTCGCCTTGTACAAGGCTATTCTATTTTTCTTCTTACTGGACGATAAGGAGAAAATCTGGAAACAACAGAAAGACCATTAACAATTTCATGGTAACTTTGACAGGTTAAACCAATTTTAAGAGTACTTTTACTAAATATTTTAGGGCAAGTAAAATGGAGATAACTACAGACATATACTTAGGTGACAATAGAGAAAAATTAAAGTTACTGCCAGAAAACTCTGTGAACTTAATTGTTACTTCTCCCCCCTACGCAGACCAACGAAAAAGCACATACGGTGGCATTCATCCTGACAAATATGTTGAGTGGTTTTTACCAATTTCTGATCAACTTTTGAGAGTAATTGAGCCAAGAGGAACTTTTGTTTTAAACATTAAAGAAAAGGTCGTTGAAGGTGAAAGAAGCACTTATGTTATGGAACTGATCATTGCAATGAGAAAACAAGGTTGGCTTTGGACTGAAGAGTTTATTTGGCACAAAAAGAATTCCTATCCGGGAAAGTGGCCGAATCGTTTTCGCGACAGTTGGGAACGGCTCTTGCAATTCAACAAGAACAGACATTTCAATATGTATCAAGAGGAAGTCATGGTACCTATGGGAGATTGGGCAAAGACACGATTAAAAAAACTTTCCGACACAGATAAAATTCGCGATAACTCAAAAGTGGGTAGTGGTTTTGGAAAAAACATTTCAAACTGGATTGACAGAGACAAAGCGTATCCAACAAATGTGTTGCATTTAGCGACAGAATGTAACAACAAAAATCACAGTGCAGCTTTTCCAGAGGAATTGCCAGAGTGGTTTATAAAACTTTTCACAAAGCAGGGGGATGTAGTTCTTGACCCGTTCATGGGAAGCGGAACAACTTTAATTGTAGCGAATAGAATGCAGCGTCATTCAATTGGCATAGACATAGTTCCCGAATATTATGAAATGGTAAAGCAGCAATTCACGCCTGTTGAGCGACCCCAATTGGAACTCAACCTTAAATATGAAGAAATTAAACCTAAGACACATATCGCAATTCGTTGAGCAAAACATCGGAACTTTCCACCACAAAAGAATTCAAAGTTTAGACAGTTTAAAACTTTCACAAGTCTTGAAACGGAAGAATCCGTATCTGTTCAAAGCAAAATATGTTTTAACAGCAGAACAAATAATTAGAGGCATTGTTGATGCTCACATTTCTTCAAATGAAGAAACCATTTTTGGAGATTGGCTTGAGGGACTTGCAATTTTTATAAATGGTAAAGTTTATAGTGGTTACAAATCAGGCATTAAAGGTATTGACTTAGAATTTGACAACAATGGAGCAAGAAATATTGTAACTATCAAATCAGGTCCGAATTGGGGGAATAGTTCGCAAATTACAAAAATGGTTACTGACTTCAAGACAGCAAAGAAGACTTTAAGAACAAGCAACTCAAAACTCAATGTTATTGCTGTTAATGGTTGTTGTTACGGTCGGGATAATAATCCCGATAAAGGAGACTACTTTAAGTATTGTGGTCAAAATTTTTGGGCTTTCATATCAGGTGATATAGGACTTTATACTGAAATTATTGAACCACTTGGACATAAAGCCAAAGAAAAGAATGACGACTTTGTAAAATCATATTCTGAAATGATAAACAAGTTTACCAGAGAATTTTCAAACGACTTTTGCAAAGACAACGGAGTAATAGATTGGAGAAAACTTGTAGTATTTAACTCCTCTCAATAACCAAATAAAGCCAAACTGCTCGGTGGTCTCTATGAAAGCAATATCGGAGTTATTGTGCAACTCTGAGAAATATTAAAAGAAAAAAGGAGAGGGAGTACAGGTACTTCAATGATAAGTGCCGTTGGGGCTTGGGCAGCGGATGCTCATAATGGTGTAGGAGATAGTAATGCCACCCATTAAGTAGTCGTCCTTCTTGGGTGATTGTCCGCGCTGATAGCCCGGCTTGCCTATTTTCTCGCCTCCGTTTTCACCCGAGCGATCAGAGAGCGCAGCCGCCAAGCCGGTCGAGCCTCCCGGCAGCGAAGCATAGCTGGGGTATTTCCCGCTCACATCATCCAAGTAATCGGTAAAGGTTTTGCGTACCCCAGCTTCAATCGCAATGTTCCAGTTGCGCTTAAACGAAAACTTAAACCCGCCCACAATGGGGATGGCAAAAGTAAACAGACGATATTTTTTTACCCCTGAATAGCTGGGGTCATTTTGCCCTTCGGTGCCCAGTGGTTGCAGGTAATACCACTTGCCCTTATACTCTGCCTTTGGGTTAAAAAACAGCAGCGTAATGCCCGTGCCTAAGTAAGGCGTAAACCAATGTTTCTTGCTCTCCTTATCATACTTTAGAAAGTTGAATTCAATCACAGAGGTGAGGTCGAAAATATTGGTCTTGAATGAAAGATTGCGCTGCAAGTTCCAATCTGTTTTAGTCTCCGAATCTTTAAACTCGGCAATGCCCCAATTGATGGAGGTTTTCCAAGCTCCACGGTATTTAATATTATATCGGTAGAAGGCTCCCGCACCGGGGCGCACATACTTAAACGATGTTTTCGTGTTCAGGTCGCCAAAATAGTTAGTGATACCGCCCCATACACCGAATTCGTGTATCTGGGCAGTGGCTCCTGTGCTTACTGTAAGTAGCAAAAGAAAAGGGACGATATGCCGGATGTGCTTCACTAAAGGGTTGCGAAATAAAGCACTAACGAGGTAAAATGCAAAATGTTGTTTTTTCTGAATCAATTCCTTTGGTCGCTGCCCCAACTGAGCTTGCTTTTTAAAGCCGAAAGAAAACTCTGATCGGTCAGGCGAATAATGTTGGCACTAAAGCTCGCTTTCTTGATCGCCAACTGCCAAGATGAGTCAATGGCCTTGGAGCGCGAATCGAGCGTGCACAGGAAACTATCGCCCCGTCCGGTGATTTCAAAAGACAGTATCACATCATCATTCACCACCATTGGTCGCACGTTCAGGTTGTGTGGCGCTACCGGAGTGATTACAAAACTTTGGGAACTCGGATAAATAATTGGTCCTCCGCAACTGAGCGAATAACCGGTAGAGCCGGTAGGTGTAGAAACAATGAGGCCATCGGCCCAGTAGGTATTCAGTAGTTCTCCGTTCAGGTAAGCGTTCACCGTAATCATAGAGGACTGGTCTCTTCGCTGAATCGTCATATCGTTTAGCGCGAAGCTATCTTCAAATAAAGGTCGGTTGGTTTGCAGTTCGAGCAGCGTGCGCTTATCCATCATATAGCCCCCACGCTCAATGGCATCTACCGCCAACTGAAGTTGGTCTTTCCCGATGCTGGCCAAAAAACCCAATCGCCCGAAATTGATTCCGAGAATAGGTCTCTCACTTTCTTTCACCATCGCCACGGCATCTAATATGGTACCATCTCCCCCTAAGCTGAACACCACTTCCGACTTGTCTTTTACTTGCTTGAAATCAGAAAAAGTATCGGCATTAATACGGATAGCAAGATTATCGCGAAGCAGTTTCATAAACTTTTCTTCCACCACGTACTTCATCTGTTTTTTCTCTATATAAGTAAACAGTGCCTCCGCTTGTGGTCTGTTTTTCTCACTAAGATTTTTTCCGTAAACGGCAATCATTCAAAAAAAATTTTGTCCGAAGATAGTCACCTGCGCCTATTTTTCGGGATTATCAGTCAAATTAAAATCCCGGTTGAAACGCAAACTTAATAGCCCAGTTGGGTGCGCCCGGTTCGTTGCGGTAGGTAACCCGCCACAATACATCTACCCGAAACAGGTAAGCAATATTGGCAATGCCGAAGCCCATTTCGATGTACGGAATAGGAAATGGATGACCGAGTTCTGTGGGCACCTGCAAGGCTTCCGCATTCTTTTTGTTGAAGGTGCCGATCAGGCTTTTGAAGGTGAGCACCTCGCGCAGTTTCAGCCGGTTAAAGCCGGGAATTTTGTTGAAGAAGAACCCATCGAAGTTGTGTTCAATCCACAACGAGGCGCTTTGGTCACTCACAAATTCAAACTCGCGGAGCAAGTTGTAGTTGAATTTGTCTAACAGCACTCCCAGATTTCCCTGTGTGAGATAACACACGGTGTAAGGAGCTTTACCAAAAATTTTTCCTGCGCGGAAGATGTAGTTGGTATAACCGATTTTGCTGTAAAGCCGTTGGCGGATGGTCAGAAACAATTCGTGGTAACTAAAATAGTTAGGCTGCATATCTACCACCCCGGCAGTGTATCGCAGCATAAACACGGGGTACTTGGTGGTTTGAAAATATCGAAAGAAGTTATTGACGAAGTAGAGGGTCTTATACGAATAGCGGGTGTCAATTGTAAATTCTGTTACATTAAACTTCGATAAATGCTGAATGCCCATATCGGTTTGTCGCTGAAAATCGAATACTCCCGGCACATCAAAAAAAGTTTTCTCGGTCATGGAGGCGATGGCGGAGAATCCTTTAATAAATTCCTTTTCGTAGGCAATGCGAAACTCGCGCGTCTTCATTATTTTGCGAAGTATGGTTCCGCTGATAATGGTGGTAAAATTATCGAAGGTGAGCAGGCTCTGATCGGGGTCTTGGCCCGGTACCCGCATATCGTATCGGTACATCGCTTCTAAGGATTGCCACTTGTCGTTCTTTCTCGGCAGATTGATTCGAATCATCGAAAGGTATTTATAGTCTCGATCTTTAAACCCATAAGCTATATACCCGGCATAATAAAAAGTGCGAAAGAAATTATTGACCGGAGTGCCACGCGGCATAAAGCGCGGATTGGTTTCCAGTCCAAAACGCACCCGCCAGCCTTCTACATTATTGCGGCTGACGAAATTAAGTATGCGCCCAATGCTGACCGGTCCCGCATCCGCATAAGCAGAAGTGAAAAGGCGACCGAGAAATTGATAGGTTTTCCAAGCAGGCACTAGTTTGATGGAATCGGAAATGCCATACACTCTACTTTCCTGCGGGGTGAGCGGTTCAAAGCGAGTGGTATCCCAAAATTTTCTGTTGCGGTAGCGAGCGCTGTCGAGCAAAATGCTTTCGTCCGGTCCGGCAAAAATAGAATCGGGTATCCACACATTGGTTTGAATATTTTTTCGATCCAGAATTTTTGTAATCAGAATTCCCAGTTTGTTTTTCTTTTTAAAAAGGGAAGCAATCGTATTCACTTCCTCGCGTTGCATCACCCAGTATTTTTCGTCCTGCAACAAAAAATCCTGCTTGACGGTGTAGTCATTCACGAAGTTGAAATTGGCTTTTTCGTTTGGTCGAAAATCAATGGAGCGAATACCCCAAGTGGCCGAGTCAATCCAAGCATAGCCTTTTAAAGCGAGGTCTTCTTTTACCTTGCCTACAAAGTGAAGTTTGTAGGAGGTGCGTCCATCAATCTTTGCCGTATCGGTGAGGTAATAATAATAGGTGCCTAATCCGGTGGGAGCAAAGGGTGCCGTAAACGAAGTGGCCGCAATGATATAAATGTTATCGTAGGCATCAATCGTAGAAAAGTGATAGTTGATAAAGTTGATAACGCTTTTGTTATCAATACCTGAAAGTGTTTCGCCCCGAATATATTTCTTGAAAGATTTTGGGTCTCTACGGTAATACACATCGCTTACGCTTTCCTTTATGATTCCGGGAATAAATACACTGCCGCTTTCGGTGGTATCTTCATTCTTGAAGGCGAACCGAAAGGGATTAAAAATTTTCCAGGTTAGAAATTTCGCCTGTGGGTTGATGATAGAGTGCAGCAGTTTTTCATAACTTTCGTACGTATAGCTCTCCGCGGCATCGGCTCGGTTGTGGTCTTTATTGTGAAGCACTTTATAAAAAACGTAATTGGCAGTGGTGTCAATCTCCCGTTTTTTTCTTCTTTTCCCGGCTTTAACGGTCACCTCTTTCAGCACCACATCCCCTGAACCCATTTCGATATTCAACTCTTGCACTTTCCCCCTTTTGATGGGAACCGTACGAGTTTTATATCCGAGATAAGAGAAGGAAATAGAATCCACCCGCTCTACCGTGCGCAACCTGTAATCTCCTTTTGGATCGGTAAGGCCGGCTTTAGGAGTGCCTACTAATCGGATGTTGACATACTCAATGGGTTGCTTGGAGGTGGCATCTACCACCTTTCCGTACACCTCTGTGGCACCGGTTTGCGCCAACAAATTTCCCGACAACAGGAACCCCAAAGTGGTAATGAAGAAAAAACGCATTTGCACTCCGAAAAGCGGCTAAAATAGAACAAATCAGTTCCTGAGTTCGGTAAGCAGATTACACATTGAGATACCGCATCAACGCATCGTAGCGGTCCTTGAGGTCTTCGGTGTATTCCTTTTCGTTATGCACCGTCTTTATTTCATAGTTATAACGTTCAAAGGTGGCGATAATGGAACTCAGGTTGGTGGTGTTCAGTTTAACTGTAATCTGCATTTTAGAACTATTCTTCTCTACGTTGGTGTAAAGGCACAGGATAGCGGCCTCATTATCTTCCACAATCCGGGCAATTTCAGAGAGGGAATATTCTTTCAGTTCCTTTTCCAATTCCAAAATTCCACCGGCTTCTTTCACAGAGTTCAGCAGTGCAAAAGCGCGCAAACAACTTTCGGCAGATACACTGCCTTTATAATTGTTCTCCTCATCTACCACCGGCACCATCCGCACATTAAACTCAACGGCAGTTTTCATTACATCGAATATGTGGTCGGTATCTAACACAAAAGGTTTGTCGAAACTGTTGGCAAAGTTTTCTAATGGTTTGCTGAGGTGTTTCATGTTTATCACCTCTTCCATCGTAACGAGGCCAACATATTTGTTATCATCTACCACCGGTAACTGGTTGGTGTTGTGCTCGTGCATCATCACTAAAGCATGTTCGCCATTATCACTTACCTGCAACGGAGTGATGTAGTCTGATATGAGGTTTGGTGCAATCATGATTTCTCGGTTCTATTTAGTTAGACGTTTAACTTTCAAAAAGGTTAAGGTTTTCGTCATCTATTTGCCTCTCTCACGCAATAATATAAAACTATGCTTTCTCATTTTTCAAAAACCGTTCCAATATGCTATTGAATTCACGCGGCTTTTCCATCATCGGGGCGTGGCCGCAGTTTTCAATGATATGCAACTCGGAGTCAGGCAGCCGTTGATGGAATTCCTCTCCCACAAAAGCCGGAGTGATATTATCATTTTTCCCCCATATCAAACAGGTAGGTTGTTGGATGTTTGGCAATTCTTCGCGCAGGTTATGGCGCAAGGCCGACTTCGCCATCACTACCATGCGAATGACTTTGTCGCGGTTGTTTACTATTTCATATACCTCATCTACTAATTCTTGAGTAGCCATTGCCGGATCGTAAAAAGTTTCCTCTGTTTTCTTCTTCACAAAAGCATAATCGCTCTTGCGCGGGTAGGTTTCACCGAGAGAATTTTCGAACAGTCCGGAACTGCCGGTCAGTGTTAAGGTGCTTACTTTTTCCGGATGTTGTAAAGTATAAATCTGTGCTACATGCCCACCCAATGAATTGCCGATCAGGTGCATCTTCTTCAAATTCTTATGCTGCACAAATGTTTCTACAAAGTCCACCATAGCCGTGATGGTGGTTTTATCCATCTCCATTTCAAACAAGGGTAACAGCGGAATGAGCACGCGATAATGAGGAGAGAAATTGCGAATAAGATCGTTGAAATTGCTCAGTGCACCGAACAAACCGTGCAGTAAAACGATGTTTTCCCCTTTGCCCTGTTCGCAATAACTAAATGATTCTTCACTAATAATCGGATACGACATACTCCCCCCTTGATTCAGCCAAAAATACTTTTTGAAATAGCTGTAAAATCTCTTTTAGAAATAACGATATAAACAAGCCCTTATTACTGTATGATTAAGTAATCGTAACACGCGATAGAATAGAAATGTTTTGAAACCAGTTTTGAAGAATACGCAAACCCTGCGGTGTCAGAATAGATTCGGGATGAAACTGCAAACCCGCGATGGGATAGTGTGGGTGAGTAATGGCCATTATTTCATTCTCATTGGTAGTGGCAATTATCTGCAAAGGAGACGGTTCAGGAATATTCAAAATAAGCGAGTGGTAGCGCATCACTTCAAATGTTTCGGGCAGGCGGTCAAATAAAAAATGAGGAGTGTGATGAAGAAGGGAAGTTTTGCCGTGCATCGGCTGCTTTGCCTTTGCTAATTGCGCTCCGAAAAATTCACCGATTGCCTGATGACCTAAACAAATACCGAGAATGGGTTTCACGGCATGAAATTTTTCAATGAAGGGGAGGGTGATGCCGGCTTCCTTTGGCGTTTTGGGGCCGGGCGAAATAACTACAGAAGAGAAATCAAGGGAAGCGATTTCATCTAAGGTCATTTCGTCATTGCGCACTACGCGACAGGTTTCGCCTAACTGTAAAATGTAATCGTACAGGTTGTAAGTAAAGGAGTCGTAGTTATCAATCAGTAAAACCATTCGGCTGCAACTTTAGATAAGTTTGTGGACTTCTCTAAAGTTTTCAATAGTGCGTTAGCGAACTACGTGTGTATCGAAAAGTGTATCGAACTTAGCGAAGGTGTCTTTAAACATTGGAATAGCTTTAGAGGAAATATCTACCACCTGCGGAGCTAAGTTGGCGATGTAGGGATACGAGTGAGATTCGCTTTTCTGCGAAGCGGGGATTACATCCAGCCGATTAAAAAACCACACCATCACACAAAAAACATAAAGTCCGATGAAAGAATGAATTATGCCTCCGATAATTTGATTGGGCAAGTTCAAGGCAAAGGTTTTCAGGATTTGCTCCAGCCCCCAAGCAAGAAGGCGCAACACCAACACCACCAAAATAAAAACAAGAATAAAAGATACGATGGCCAAGGTCTTAGGCCCCATGGAAATAAATCCGTGGAGCATATCCACCATCATGTATGAAAACTTAAGTGCGGCTATAATACCCAGAAAAAATCCGGCTAAGGAAAACAGGGAGTAGATGATGCCATTGCGAAACCCCCGATAAAAACCGAGACCGATAAAGACTATAAACAGGATGTCGAAAATCATAGAAGGGGCCTAACAATTATCCGCGAACAAATTTTAAACCAATAAAGTCGCTTAGTAACGGCTTCACAAAAATTTAGGACAGTAAACTTTTAACGGTGTCGGCCACTAATTTATTATCGGCCTTGCCGGCTAACTGTTTCGATACGATCCCCATCACCTTGCCCATCTCTTTCTGTGAGGTGGCTCCGGTATCGGCAATAGCCTTTTTTACTACTTCTTGAATTTCCGCTTCGCTCATCATGGCCGGCAGGTATTTCTCTATCACGTTTACCTCTTCCTGCTCTTTCTCCATCAAATCGTTGCGATTGGCTTTCTCAAATTCAGTGATAGAATCCTTGCGCTGCTTCACCAATTTTTGCAAAAGCTGCACTTCTTTTTCGGGGGAGATAATACCGTTGGCTCCTTTTTCAGTTTTGGCAATAATGATGGCGCTTTTAATGGCGCGCAAACTGCGCACAGTGGCTTCTTGTTTTGCCAGCATGGCGGTTTTTAAGTCGTTAGTTATTTTTTCTTCGAGAGTCATAAAATAATTTTAGGCGCGCAAATGTAACAAATAGCGAAATGATAAAATTTCGTAGAGTAATTTATGATAGTTGATAGTTTTGACACCTCAAAAGGACTCATGCAGAAAAATGTAGTGATCGTAGGCGCGGGCTTAGTAGGCTCTATGCTGGCCTGTTATTTATCGAAGCGCGGGCATAAAGTTTCGGTGTACGAAAAGCGCCCCGATATGCGCGTAGCCGGTTACCTGGGTGGGCGTTCTATTAACTTGGCCTTGAGCCACCGAGGCTGGAAAGCATTGAAGAAAATAGGACTCGAAGAGGCGGCTTCTCTAATTGCTATTCCCATGAAGGGGCGCATGATTCACAACTTAAACGGCACTACCGATTTTATTCCGTACGGAAAAGAGGATCAGGCGATATACTCTATCAGCCGGGGAGATCTCAATCGAATTATGGTAGAGGAGGCCGATAAATTGCCACAGGTAGATTTTTACTTTAATCAGCGCTGCCAGGCAATAGATTTTGAGAAAAATTATCTCACCTTTAATGATTCGATGGAAGAGCGATTTACACGGGCACAGGCCGATGTAATTTTCGGAGCCGATGGTGCGTATAGCGAAGTGCGCTATGAGATGCAGAAGACTCCCAATTTTAATATTTCACAGCAGCACGAGCCTTATGGCTATAAAGAATTGAGTATTCCTGCGGGGCTGAAGGGCGCTCACCGCTTAGCGGAAAATGCCCTGCATATTTGGCCTCGTGGCAGTTTTATGATGATTGCCCTGCCCAACCTGGACGGTAGTTTTACAGTGACTTTGTTTGCCCCCTTTTGTGGCGAAAATTCATTTGAACATTTGAATACCGAAAGCGAGGCCGATGCTTTCTTTCAGAAATATTTTCCGGATGCAGTGGCACTGATGCCCGCTATTAAAAAAGATTTTTTCGAGAATCCCACTTCTTCCTTAGTCACGGTGAAATGCTATCCCTGGAAATTCAACAACACTTGCTTGATAGGCGATGCGGCTCATGCCATCGTGCCTTTTTACGGACAGGGGATGAACTGCGGCTTTGAGGATGTAAAAGAATTAGATGAGATATTGGAAGTGGCAGGCGATAACTGGGAGCAAGCGCTCCAAAAATTTCAGCAACAGCGCAAGCCTAATGCCGATGCCATAGCCGACCTCGCTCTTTACAATTATATCGAGATGCGCGATCTGAGCGGACGAGATGATTTTCAACTTCGCCTGAAAATTGAAAAGCGAATTGCCGCAGCTTTTCCCGATAAATTTATGACGCACTATGCCATGGTTACTTTCAGTGATCTATCGTACGCAGAAGCCATGAAAAAAGGGGAAGAGCAAAGTAAACTGCTCGACCGCCTGATGCAGTTAAAGGATATAGCGCAGAATTGGAACGGAGCGGAAGTGCTGAAGGTAGCGGAAGAATGGTTGGCCGCCCATGAAGGCAACACGCACTTCATTTAAAATAGGGAAACAAAAAAAAGTGCAAAGGGTTTGTCTTCGGGCTATTGAGTTTTTTAGTTCCAAGAACTCTCTGCTCCATTGCCGGGCTGCATTTTTGGATCGGTTGAGGGAATAACAGTCGAGATAACTTAAGAGACAATTATTAACTCCGTCATGAATGGCGGAGAAAAATCGCTACAAACTATATCGGCTTTAGCTGCATCTTTTAAGCTGTGCAGGGCTAAAGCCCATGAGGGAGAAATTCTGCTGCCTCCAGCCAAAATACTGGAGTTAATACGCGAAGAGGGCTGCTCTGCTTATCTACTGACTTGGCTACAGAAATAGGAATAGTGGGATTAGCCCCTTGTTGCGAAGGTTCGCTTGTAGTACACCGCGCGAGGGAAAAGAAGTTCTTTTACATTAAGAAAGAAGCGATTCATGTGCTTATAACTGCGTGTTGCCCAGAGCCGCCCTGCGCTTGTATCCTTATAATGCCGTAACTTTACCGCCTAATTCATAATATTGTTCCCTCCCTGCCAAATCATCTCATCAGCCAATTAAATTTTATGAAGAACTTTTCGGTGTTGCTCTTTCTCTTCCTCGCACTGCGCTCGTTTTCTCAGTTTGAAGAAAAGGATAACCGAATATTGAATCAGTATATCGTGATGATGAAACCGGGCGCTGAGGTGAGCGAGTGGTTGGGCCGTTTCCCCCAATTAAAAGTGAAGCAATGCCTTTCGCAGCGCATGAATATTTGGCTGCTCGAAAGAGATAAGACTGCGGGCAGTGAAGATTTTCTCGCAGTGTTGCAACGCAATCCTTCTATAAAATTGGCACAGTATAATCACACCGGGATCGAGGAGCGCAATTTAGTGCCTAACGACCCTGATTTTAATTTACAATGGGGTTTGCAAAATACCGGGAGCAGCGGTGGAACATCGGGGGCCGATATTGAAGCCACAGCGGCTTGGGATATAAATCACAACAACATCACCGTAGAGGGCGATACATTAGTGGTGGCCGTGATTGACGGCAAGCCGGATTTGACGCACGAAGACCTTCACTTTTTTACCAACTACTACGAAGTGCCCGGCAATGGCATTGATGATGATGGCAACGGCTACATTGATGATGTGAACGGATGGAACGTGGCCGATACATCGGGAAATATTGGCGGCACGAATAGTCACGCTACTCACTTGGCGGGTATTATAGGCGCAAAAACAGACAACAACACCGGCATTGCGGGAGTTTGTTGGGGAGTGAAAATACTGCCGGTGGCGTATGGCAACACGATTGAAAGCAATGTGGTGGCTGCTTATAACTACGTGCGCGAAATGCGCATTTTGTACGACAACACTTTTGGCAGCAAGGGCGCTTATGTAGTGGCTACTAATTCCTCGTTCGGAATTGATGGTGGGCCTTTTGGAGCGCATCATACCGACTATCCTATTTGGTGCGCCATGTACGATTCGATGGGAGCCGTGGGAATTTTGAGCGCTGCGGCCACCGCCAACAAAGGTTGGGATGTGGATGCAAATGATGATATGCCCACCGGCTGCCCCAGCAAGTGGCTCATTGCTGTGACTAATACTACCAAAACCGATACCCGTAATACAGGTGCGGCTTACGGTAAAGAAAGTGTGGACTTAGGCGCTCCCGGCACGGGAGTTTACTCCACTATGCCGGCCAATACTTATGGCAACATGACCGGCACTTCTATGGCTACTCCGCATGTGGCCGGTGCCATTGCCGCCATGTATGCGGCCGCCTGCAAAGGCCTCATAGATTTTTACTTTGAGCAACCCGACTCTGTAGCTTTGCTGATGAAAGAATATTTGATGGACGGTGCCGAATGGGTTTCATCGCTCCACCATACCACCGTTACGAGCGGTCGGCTGAACTTGTATAGAGCTTTTAGAAACTTGGAGCGATTTAACTGCGACTCGTGTCAGTTTAATGCGGGGATTTTAAAATCGCCTATTACTTGTTATGGCGCAAATGATGGCGCGCTGGCGGTGGATGTGCCGGGTAACGTCAATGATTATTCCTTTCTGTGGTCAAATGGATGGAGCACTCCCGAAGGAGTGAGTGCCGCACCGGGTTTTTACACCGTGAGTATAACCGACAGCAGTGGCTGCCGAAGGGCTTGGACGGAGGAATTACATAATCCCGATACCATTATTATTTCTTCGATAAATACCATCCCTGCTCTTGGCGGCAATCCCGGCAATATCACGGTGATTGCTGTTGCGGGGAATGATTCTCTCTCCTATTCCTTAGATGGAATTACGTATCAATCTACTCCCACTTTCAGCATTCAATCAAATGGCAACTTCACGATGTTTGTAAAGAACGAAGAAGGCTGCGTGGTGCAACAGCAAGTAGTGGTAAATACCTTAAACGAAATTCTCACCGCAGCTTTCGAAGCTGTGGTATATCCGAACCCCGCTACCGATCGCTTAAATGTGGAGTTACACTTTGCAGAAACCTCAGCAGTGAGTTTGAGCATTACCAATTCCATCGGACAAAAAGTTTGGAAAGGCGAACAAGTTTTCACCAACGGAAATCACTTCTACCCCATACAAGTTTCTAATTTGGCAGAGGGCATTTACTTTTTACAGATCACCTCCTCTCAAATGAGCGCCACACGAAAATTCATCCTGAACCGATAATTTTATTCTTCAATTTTTTTTGCGATGCGAATACGAACTTTAGTTACTTCTCTTCTTTTATGGCTCGGTTGCGGGCTTTTGTTTTCGCAGCCGCCTGCACATTACAGCAAGCGCGAAATGAAAAAAAATCCGGTGTGGATAGAAATGATTAAAAGCGAGCAAGTGAATTATTTCAAAGCACTGCAAGCCTTCGAACTCTATTTTACCAAACACCCCTTTCCGGTGATGGAAGAAGAGGAAATGGCGGTGAATGAAAACTTAAAAGAACGCATCGAAAAGGCCGAGAAGAAATATGTTCACAAGCATCGGAAACACAAAGCCGAACCCACAAAAACCGGCAAAGAAAAAGATGAAGAAGCAAAGCTCGCCTTTGAAGTGAAGCGGTTTAACCGATGGGAAATGAAGGTGAAACCCTATGTGAAAAATGACGGAAGCATTATGAGTACCGAGGAGAGAATGAATATTTGGAAACAATCGGGTAAACAATAATCAGCCATGAAAAATTGGATACTGTTCATCGGCCTGTTTTATTTTCTGCCATCTCAGTCGCAAATATTGGGTAACTGGAATCTCATTGGTCCCACTGCTTTTCCCGAAAATATTGTGGGGCAAATCAATGGCATGGGGCGCATCTCTCAAATAAAATTCGGCCCAATACACAGCCATCGCATGTATGCAGTAGCCGCTACCGGAGGGCTTTGGATCAGCAATAACAGTGGCGATACATGGAGCCGCACCGGAACGGATGACCTGCCCGTTCACGACTTTGCCAGCATTGCTATTGACTACACCAACGATTCTATTCTTTACCTCGGAGGAGGCGATGCTAATTACTACAGCGGCAGTTTATACGCTATTTGGAAAAGTACTGATGGAGGAGCTACTTGGAATCATTATAGTCAGGGAATAGGCAGTCGCTTGGTGGTGGAAATACTTCTATCGCCTTTAGACCATAATGAATTAATAGCCGCTACCAACGATGGTATTTTTAAAAGTTATGATGGCGGGCAGAACTGGACGGAGAAATTAGCTGACGGTGATTTCACGGATATGGCGTACAAAACAGCTCCCGGAACGCGCACCATTTTCGCAGTGACTCATACAAAGATTTATCGCTCAGAAGATTTGGGAGAAACATGGGTAGAACTGACGAACGGGGTAATTATTCCGAATAATGATGGAGAGGGAATGCGGGTAGCAGTAACCCCTGCCGATACCAACCGCGTGTATGTAGCCATGATTGCCAACCGAGGTAATGTGCTGCGCTCGGATGATGGAGGCGATTCGTGGGCCACCGTTAAAGATGATTACAACCAAAGCTTAGTGGGCTATGCCGAAGATGAAAGCGGACAGGGCAATTATGACTTTACGCTCATTGCTCATCCATTGCACCCGGACTGGCTTTTTCTTTCCGCCCACTGTCATTGGCGATCGTTAGATGGCGGAGTAACCTGGAAGAAACTGACTAACTGGTGGACTAACTGCCACACCGATATGCACGATTATGAATTTGACCCGAATGATCCGAATCGTCTTTACAATGCAAACGATGGTGGCGTGTGGGTAAGTGCCGACACCGCTAATAACTGGCTCCCCAAATCTGATTATCTGAGCAACACCGAGTTTTATCATGCAGCTAACAGCCATTTACAAAGAGGGTATATCAACGGAGGTACTCAGGACAATGGGGAGATTTATATGGGCAATGGCACTTGGTTTACCAATCGCGGTGGTGACTGGACTTCTAAAATTGCCTTCGATTTCCTCTCCTCCGATTACTGCTACGAAATTGCAGATGGCTCCAGACGCGGCTTGACCGGTGGCTCCAAAGATTTGAACCTTCCTTTTACTCCCGACAACAAAACCGATTTTGAATTTACACCCGATGCTCCGGGAATAGGCTTTGTTTCGCAGAACGATGTATGGCGCACCGATACCCTTGCCTCTAATCAGCACAGTTGGTTGCAAATCTCCAATTTTTCTATCCCTATCATGGATATGAAAACCGTGCCCGGCCATCCCGATTGGTTGTATGTGGTCACTAACAACAAACGGATTTACCGTAGTTTCAATGCGCGAGATGCGAATCCTACTTGGGCCAACTACACGCTGTTGCCTAATAGTACCAGTGTGTATGCGAGCATGGCTCCTATCGGCAGCGATACCAATGTGGTGTATCTAAGCGGTAACAGTAAAATTTACCGCTCTGCGAATCAAGGCGCTTCTTGGACAGATGTGAGCTATAATCTCCCCGCCATAAATATTAAGCAGATAGTGCACGATACATACAGCACCGATGAGTCTATTTACGCTTTGGTGGGGAACGCGGTGTATTATAAGAACAATACCATGAGCAGTTGGATCAATTACTCTTTCGGAATGCCCACCATTGCCGAAGCGCGCGACCTGATGCTATTCAATAATGGCACCGCCAACAGCGTATTGCGGGTGTCCTTTTACGGAAGAGGTGTATGGGAAACTCCTCTTTATGCCACTCCGTTTTGCTCGCCTGTTGATTCTGTTTTTGCGGATAACGTAACGATGAGTTCAGCCATTGTTCATTGGACCCCCTCCGGCAATGGAAATTATCCTTTGCAATACAAAGCGTTGACCACCATGAACTGGAATACCGTAAATGTGAGCGGCACGTCCTATCCAATCAACGGCTTGAGTCCCGATACGAAATATGCGTTTAGGGTGCAATCTTCCTGTGCCGGAAACACACAAAGTGGTTTTTCGCTTCCCGGAAATTTCAAAACCGATTGCCAACCCGTTCCGGTGCAGTGGACCCATCAGGACATAGGTTCGGTGCAGGCATTGGGCAATGTGTGTTACCACCCCACTACCGAAACCTATCGCATGATTGGCTCGGGCAGCGATATATGGGGGCAGGAAGATGAGTGCCAGTATATGTATCAAATGGTAAAGGGCGATGTGACCATCACCGCTTTTTGTGAGAGCATTGAGAATGTGTACGAATGGGCTAAAAGCGGGCCGATGATTCGCGAAAATTTAGATAGCAATGCGCGTCAGTTGATGATGGCTATTACTCCCGGAGATGGCGCAGCCGTGCAGTATCGCAAAAATAGCAGCGGCAATTCGAGCAATACAAACGACACCAGCTTTCACGCTCCGCTGTGGCTGCGAATTTCCCGTGTGGGGAATTCTTTCACCGGTTCGGTATCACCGGATGGCAGCAATTGGACGGATATTAAGAATACGACCATCAACATGGGCGATACGGTATTTGCCGGCATTGCTCATACCAGCCACATTGATGGCCTGTTGAGTGAAAGCGTTTTCCGCTTTATCAGCATTGCCCCCGATTCCGCAATTATACAAACGCACCCCGATGGAGTTTTGCCGTTGAATGATGCGGCAACAATGTTTGCTATGTTCCCCAATCCCACTACCGGAAACTTACAAATTAGTTATTTCACCTCCGCTGCTGCGGAGGCAGAAATTTCTGTTTATAATCTGCAGGGGAGTTTGATGAAGCACCTTTCAATGGCCGCTGTGATGGGGGATAATAAAGTAACGCTTCGTCTCAAAGATTTAGCGGAAGGAGCGTACTTGGTTAAACTAACGATAGCCGGTGCTGTGCAAGTGCAGCGATTGGTCATTGCTCGCTAATCTCTTTTCTCATTTCAATTATTTTCGCTGTATGCAAAAGCGATGGGTGATAAATAGTGCGGAGGCCGCAAAAGTGAGTGCGCTGCAAAGTGAGTTAAAGATTCATCCCGCCTTGTGCGAAATTTTGGTGCAGCGCGGCATTGAAACCTACGATCAGGCGAAGGCATTTTTCAGACCCTCATTAGAAGCGTTGCACGATCCATTTTTGATGAAGGATATGGATAAGGCCATTGGTCGAATTGAAGCTGCTTTTAGGAAGGGGGAAAAGGTGCTGATTTATGGAGATTACGATGTGGACGGAACTACCTCTGTGGCTACTGTGTATTCCTTCTTCCACGAAATTTATCCAAACATAGATTATTACATCCCACACCGCTATACGGAAGGCTACGGCATTTCCTATAAGGGGATAGACTTTGCGGCTGAAAATAATTTCTCGCTGGTGATTGCATTAGACTGCGGAGTAAAAGCCAATGAGCAGATGGCTTATGCAAATCAAAAAAATATTGACTTCATCATCTGCGATCATCACCTCCCCGGCAGTGAACTGCCTTGCGCCATTGCTGTACTCGATCCAAAGCGGAGCGATTGTAATTATCCCTTTAAAGAATTGAGCGGTTGCGGCATCGGCTTTAAACTGATGCAGGCATTTGCGCAGCATAACCGGCTTCCTGCCGAAAAATATTTGCAATACCTTGACTTGGTGTGCTTGAGCATTGGAGCCGATATTGTGCCGATAGTTGGGGAGAACCGAATACTCGCTTGGCACGGGTTGAAAAAATTGAACACCCAACCCATCAACGGGATTAAAAAGTTGCTGGAGATTGCGGGAGTACAAAAGCAGTTGAGTATTACCGATGTGGTATTTATCCTCGGCCCGCGAATCAATGCAGCGGGAAGGATGGACGATGCCAAACATGCGGTGAAACTGTTGATTGCCGAAGATGCCGACTTCGACACGGCCGATAATGCTTTCCGCTTAAATACTTTTAATAATGAGCGAAAGGATTTAGACCGAAGTATCACCGCGCAAGCACTCGAAATAATAGGAGGCAATGAGACTCTGGTGAAAAGAAAATCAACCGTGGTCTATAGCCCCGATTGGCACAAAGGGGTGATAGGTATTGTGGCTTCGCGGCTCACTGAAACATACTACCGGCCTACCATTGTGCTCACCCAAAGCAATGGTAAAGTGACCGGCTCGGCTCGGTCGGTAAAGAATTTTGATTTGTACGAAGCCATTTATGAATGTCGCGATTTGCTGTTGCAGTTTGGCGGACACAAGTTTGCTGCGGGGCTTACCTTATCCCCCGAAAATGTGGAGCCGCTGATGCAGCGGTTTGAAGAGGTGGTGTGCGCCAGCATAAAGGCAGAACAGCTAATTCCCGAAATTGAAATTGATGCAGAAATCACCCTTCGGGATATTACTCCGAAATTTTACAGCATCATTCAGCAGATGGCTCCTTTTGGGCCGGGAAACATGAACCCCACTTTTATTTCGCGCGCAGTAAAGGACAGCGGCTGGAGCAAAGTGTTGAAAGAAGAACACCTGAAATTTTCCGTTCGCAAAAATGCAGACGAGTTGATGGATGGCATTGGTTTCGGAATGGCTGATAAACTAAAGGTGGTAAAGTCGGAGCCTTTCGACATGGTGTATCATGTTGAAGAAAATGAATGGCAAGGGAATGTGCGTTTGCAAATGATGGTGAAGGATGTGAGGGCGGTGGAGAAGCCGTGACCGGATGCATGTGAGAAATTTAGTTGCATAAGAACCCTCCGTGAGCCATTGAATCTTTTTAAACAGTTCGCCTGTAGGAAATAGAAAAATGGATTGCGATTATCGCCCCAACAACTCTTTAGGTAGAAGTGACTATAGGTGCTGAGCGAGGAAGAAAATATAAAACCTCGCGGTCTATGCAAGCCGCGAGGTTTTTCGGATTTCTTTAAAGGACGAATGGGGCCTTTGCTTCGAGTTTTTATTTTTTCAGCGAGTCCCGTATTTCTGTCAGCAGTTTCACTTCGGCTGACGGCTCGGCAGGTGCAGCAGGAGCCGACTCTTCTTTTTTCTTCATTGAGTTCATTGCTTTTATCATCATAAATATGACAAAGGCAATAATCAGAAAGTCCACCGTGACCTGAATAAAATTGCCGTAGTTAATCGTAACAGCTTCCTTCATTTTGTCGCCTTCCATTACTGCATCAGAAATTTTGATTTTGAGATCGGTGAAATTGACTCCACCTAAAGCCAGACCAATTGGCGGCATAATCACATCGCTTACTGCAGAAGAAACAATCTTTCCGAAAGCTCCGCCAATGATGATACCAACGGCCATGTCCACCACATTGCCCTTCATCGCGAACTCTTTAAATTCTTTTACCATTCCCATAGTTTATAGTTTTAAGTGAGAGAAATAATTGATTAAAAATAGGAATCTAATTTTAAAATAAAGAAGATTCGGGAGCAAGTGGCTGCAATCAAATTTATCTAAAAGGTCAGATTTGCGAGAAGGAATTATTTTCTAACCAGCCTGTTTTTCCATCTGCCAGTTTTATTTTGTGCCACGATCCTACTTTATCGAGCAAGCGAAATTTAGTGCCTTCATGCAGCAAAAACACATTGTTGCCGTTGTTGTCGGGAGCGCTCTTGACGTACGATTCCGCTTCCATCAGCACCGCTTCATTAGAGTGGATGACCCGATTGTTTTGCTGAAAGGCGAGAGATAAAAAGGCAAAAGAAAAAAGCAGTAAAACTGTTCCCGCAGAAACGGTGAACTTCCGGAAGCCCACAAACAGGTAAGCGGCAAATGAAATCAATGCCAACCAAACAAATAGAAGAGCAGTAATGCCCCAACCTTTCGCTGATTGAGAAGTGGTAAACTGATTCCATTTAGTAAGCAAACTTAACTGCGGTACCGGTTGAATTTTATCGATAGTTTTTAGTTCGGCTATTTTCAAATTGTGGGTAATGTCTTCATCATCGGGAGCGAGCTTATGCGCTCTTTCGTAGTTCAGAATACAAGGTCCCAGCTTGTTTTGCTTATAGTAACAGTTGCCAAGATTATAATACACTTCGGCTGTGCGAAAATCTTGCATCAACAGTTTTTCATAGGTAGTGGCTGCTTGCTCAAACTGTCCGGCTTTATAGAAACCATTAGCTGTTGTATAAAGTTGCTCTGGCGATTGAGCCATAGCCGATGAAGCAAATAGTGAGGAAGTAATAAGCACTAACAGCAAAGTCATGTAACGAGGCACTTCGGGCTGCGGTTGGCGGTCTTTAATCTCGTCTTCAAAATCGGCCATCAGGTTCATGGCCAAGTCATAGTTGTGTTTCATTTCACTGCCTTCGCCTACCGGTGAATACAAGGCGAGGTCGCAGGTGTTCAATAAATTTTTGAGACGGTCAATGGTTTCTGCCTTCACACTTTTATATAGCAATTTCTCTGCTACATTATCTTTTGAAAGCGAAGCCATATCAATGTTGAGCTTATCGCCTAAGTAACCCCAAAGCGCACGTGATATTTCATTGTAGAAGGCTTTCTTATCGTGTTGCGCTAACAGCTTCGAAGCGGCAGTCAGTCTTTTCTTGGCCAGCTTTAAAGCTCTTCTGCGCTTGGTTCCCACTAAATCTGCCGCCAGCGTTTCATTTCTTCTTTTTAATACCACCAAGCCCAGGAACATAAGGAACGGACTTACATACATAGCGGTATATCCCGCAGATGCGAAAAAGGAATTGTCTTTCTTGAACTCCGGCATCTTGGTTTTAATATAGTTGATGTCTTGCCCAATCAGCGATACATCCTCTTTGCTATTTGCCGCAGTTAGATTGGTATTGGCATTTTGAGAAGGCGCTCCGGTAACATTGACGGTAAATTCAGGAGAGTGAATGGTATAATATTTCTCGCTCGAAGGATCGAAGTATGAAAAATGCTGCCCGTCTATTTTATAGTCGCCCGGCTGGCGCGGAATAATCAGGTAGTCGTATTGTTTGCTGCCGCTTAACCCGCTCGCTCCATTGCTGATGTTTTCTTTGGTTTTAGGATCGTACACTTCAAACTGAGCGGGCAGTTTTACTTTGGGGGGCTCTATAAATTTAAGATTGCCGGTGCCGGAAATTTTAATGGTGTAGGTAATCGGCTCATCGGTTTTCGCTTCGCGGGATGAAAGGTTGGCTTCGAATCCAAATTTGCCAACAGCACCATCAAAATCATCGGGTCGCCCATTTTCCGGAAGGTCTTTTACATTAATGGCTTCGGCATTCGTTTTTAGATCGAGTTGCACCTGTTGCACCTGCCCTGCGTTGAAGAAATCGTCAAAGAAATTGCGCGACCGCTTGCGCACAGCTACTTGTGCCACGGTGCTCACCTCGGTGGGGGCAATGGAAAGTTTACCCGCCCGCTGCGGATAAAGATTGTATTTCAAAATTTCTATGGTGTTGTATTGCTTGCCGTTTAGCGTTTCCATGGCAGGCTTGCGCTTGGGGTCCAGATCCACTTCTTGACTCCAAAAGCCATCAAAGGCAGGCGCTTTAGTCACGTTAAAGCCCGCCAAATTCTGCCGGAAATAAAGTTTGTAAGTAGCTGTGAGCATTTCGCCTTTGTAAACTGAATTCTTATTGACCGAGAGCTTAATAAACACATCGTCTTTGAGTTGTTTTTCCAAGTCCCCCGAATTTGCCTGTGGCTGTTCTTCCTGATCGTCATTGCCCTGATTAAAGAAAGGGTCGTCAAATGGGTCAAAGGGATTGCGTTGTCTTTGGCGCTGCTGTTGCGCTACGGCCTGAGTTACCTCTACATTCAACTCGTTCGACTCCATGGTGACTCCGCTTACTTGTATGCCGGCCTTGCCGATTTTGAAGGTGCCTTCTTTTTTGGGTCGCAATACATAAGTGTAGCTCACAGACTGGGTCACGGTTCCATTCACCCATTGCATATTACTGCTGGTGTTTGGCCCACCTATCAGTTGAAAATCGGTAAGCGGAGGCAGTTTCAGATTGCCTCCGTTGCCATTCTCTAATGTATAAGTCAACTGAAAACTCTGGTTAACGGGTACAGACTTAGGCGCTGTAGCGTAAAATTTTGCCTGAGCCGAAAGTTGTGCGCAAGAAAGTAGTAGCAGCAATGCTGGTAATAGGAATGCCTTTAGTTCTAATACTATATGACTTTTCACGGTTTTCATTGACCCTGCGAATATACGGGCAGCAACTGCCCCATAGCAAGGATACTAAAGACGATTATAACTTTTTAGGAAAATGAGAAGGATATAACAGTTTGCTGTGTTTACTGGCAAGTCCATAAAAGCGGAATGAAAACATCTTTCTATCAGAAATGCAACCTTCTGCCTCAAAGCCTTCGCTTTGCAATTTGGTAGATGGGTTGCCATCTGTTGAGTTTTTTAGTTCCCTACATCCAATAATAACAGCCCGTTACTATCAAAGATTAGGCTAAGTTTTTAAATCAGAATATTTTTCAGACTACCGTTTAATATTCGATTCAATATTTTATTACTACATTTACGATATTATTTTCTAACCTAAAACAAACACCAAATGAAAAAGATTCTATTCACCACATTTACGGCTTGCTTGTTCATGACGGGCATCAATTTTACCTATGGCCAGCAGGCAGAGGGGATTAATTACCAAGCAGTTATTCGCAATTCGGGAGGCACAGTACTTGCCAATCAGAATGTAAACATGAAGTTTAGTATTCTATCCGGTTCGAGCAGCGGAACCGTTGAATATGCCGAAACAAAAGCCGGCACCACCAATGCGCAGGGCGTGTTAAGCACTGTCATTGGCACCGGCACACCAACTACGGGAGTTTGGAAAAACCTCACTTGGTTAAATGGTCCTTATTTTATTAAAGTGGAGGCAGATCCTACCGGAGGCAGCACTTTTGCTGATTTAGGCACCAGCCAGTTAGTTTCAGTACCTTTTGCCAAACAATCAAACGGAGTAGTTCTGTTCGATAATGGAACCCAGAACCCCGATAAAATGTTTGTTTCTCATAGTTCAACTTATAGTAACTGGGGAATGCGCTATAACGATTCTACGGATGCTATTCAGTTTGTAGCTAGCGGTAATCCTAGCGCGAGTATTGGGGTCAGCAGTGGAACTATCAAAACCGATGGTGAAATAAATAGAACCTCTACCGGAACAGCTAACTTAGTGCCTATTGCTTATGGTACTATGTTAGCGAATGGCACTATAAAATCAGGGACTGGTAATTTTACAGTCACCAAAACCGGAACCGGAGCCTATTCCATAACTATTACAGGAGAAACGTACTTTTATACTGATTATTCAACCATTTGCTCGATGGCAGGTGGAGGTGCCGGGCAGATTTCAAGTAGCAGTGTATCAGGTAATTTATTGATTTTTACTTATAACGGATCAGGTGTTGCCACTGACCAGATATTTGCTTTCGTAACCTATAAAAACTAAGCCCTATGAAAAAGATACAAGTCTTGCTACTGTTGCTTTTAGCAATAGGTAGCAGTGGCGTTGCCCAATCGGTTTCAAAAAGCGTAATAGCTGCCGATGGAGGCGAAACGACCGTTAATAACATCACTTATACCTATACCATTGGAGAAACGGTAATCGCCAACACCACGGCATCTTCGTACATTATTTCACAAGGTTTTCACCCGAATAGTGATGGAGTATCCGCTATAGAAAATGTAAAAAGCGATGCTACACTTTCGGTGTACCCCAATCCGATAGGCGATATACTTAACGTAGATATTACACAGGGAAACCCTGCTCAACTTGTATTGCAAGTGTATGATGCTACTGGCAAATCGTGTTTAATGCCGCAAAGTGTATCAGCTATGGCCACTCAGCAAACCCAAGTAGATTTTAGTTCGCTACCCTCAGGTAATTACATACTTAGCATACAGCAAGGCAACAGAACACAAAGTTCAGTGAGAATTGTGAAGCAATAAGTCATACAGTTTTAACCGATTTAGTAGCTAAAACACAAACAGCTCCGGTTCACCGGGGCTGTTTGTGTTTTAAGTTGAATGCGAAAGCATGTTTAACGCAAGCGCCATTAAAGGTTGCAATTATTGTAATAGACGACCGGTTCAATATCTAAGCGGCCTAATATATGGGGGGAAGAGGGAGAAAAGTGTAAGTACCTGCACCAATTTATAATTTGTAGAGGAAGTCAAGCTTTCTATCTTGCATTAATCAAAAACAAATATCTTCTTACATTACTTGAAATATCATAGCAAAAACACCTGATTATTGGGATGAATAGACTGCTGCTTTCCTTCCTCTTTTCTGCATTCCAATTATTTAGTTTTTCCCAAAATGGAAACACAAAGGGCGCAACCGCTGTAAATAGGAGTAATGATGGAGAGATGCAAGATACCGGGACCATTTACGGCTTAGTGGTCGGAGTTTCAAAATACGAAGATCCCAATATGCCACCGTTGCATTATGCCGATAGCGATGCTGTTTATTTTGATAAATTTTTGCGAAGTGGAGTACTGGGCACCACCGACAGTGCAAACATTAAACTGCTGATTAATGAAGCCGCAACCGATAACAATATTAAAAGAGAAAGGCAGTGGATACTGCGTAGAATAAAACCCGGTGACCGAGTTTACATATACTTATCGGGGCATGGTGATGCGATCAATAGTGAGGCTATCTATTTCCTATCGTATAACACACCTAAAGTAAGCGACAAATCGGAGTACACCGTTGTTTCGGGGGTAGATATGCTGCAAATGCAGACGGTTATAAAAATGTTTATTGAAAAGCAAGCCAAGGTCTTTTTGATAACTGACTTCTGCCGAACCAGTGAATTGGTTGGCCAAAGCAATTCATCCCGTTTTCTGTTTACTAACGTTATGGATTTTCAAGTGCCCGGCTTAACTAAAATGATAAGTTGCGGAGCGGATGAGTTTTCATTTGAGGACAAAAAATGGGGCAACGGGCGTGGAGTGTTTTCATTTTATCTCATTAACGGTCTGTTGGGATTGGCGGATAACACCAATACCCCAGATGGTAAAATTTCGCTTTACGAACTAAAGACGTACGTAGAACAAAATGTAATGAACGATACCAAATCGCTCAGCACTGGGGAACCCCGGCAAACCCCTGAATTTAGAGGTGATAAACAGGTTTTATGTAGGGTAAATGAAGAAGTAAAGCAACAGCTAAAAATCCATCATGGAAATAATAGTGAGTACCTCGCCATGGCCATGAAGAGCGCTGTACAAAGGGATATAGCAGATACTTCTCTTTATCAAAATTTTATTGCGTGTATGAACGCTGGAAAGTTAATTGCCCCTGCTAATCACAATGCCCGCTATTACTTAAATGAACTTTTAAAAATTACGACAGACCCGATGATGAGAGCCGATCTGACAGATATGTTTGTAGCTGTAATTATTGATAAAGGACAAACGCCTATTAACTATTACTCTCTTGGATGGAGTGATTCTATTATTTACACCAGCGGCTACTTTACTACGGCAGCTAACTATCTCGATGCTTCTTTGCCTTACCTCAGTGAAAATAAAGACCTATATCAGAAGGTAAAAGCATCGGCACTTTTTTTACGAGCCAGAGCTACTACTATAAAAAAATCGGAGGATGGGTGGCGCTACGGCATTCGACTGGCCGACTCTTCACTGGCTATTCGCAAAAGCCCCTACACTCTTCACACTAAAGCCATGTTGCTCAGTAAGATTGGGCGGAGGGATAGTGCCGCCTTATTGAACCGAAAAGTAATTGAAGAGGCACCACATTGGGTATTTGGCTATGTCACTATGGGTCGCATTTGTCGCCTATCAGGTTTATTTGACTCAGCTATATTTTATCATAAAAAAGCTATTGCATTAAACAACTCCTGCTACGAGTGCTATCAAGAATTAGCGTACGACTTTCAAAGGAGCGGACTCAAGGATTCGGCTATTTTTTATTTGAAGAAGTTATCAGAAACCAATCACAACAGGCATGCCGAGTACAACAATATTGCTGTCACATTTTATCGGATGGGATTGGATGACTCTGCTTATTACTATTTTAAAAAGGCACAATCTATACCCCCGCCTTCAAGCGCTGTGCATAATAACTTAGGGCTGATTTTTCATCACTATAAACACAATGACGACTCTGCATTATACTATTTTAAAAGAGCCATAGAAATTGACTCTAATAGCCGAAGGGCTGTTTTCAACATAGGTATGGTTTACTATGATATGAACAATCTTGATTCGGCACAATACTATTTTGAATGTGCGCATCGAAAAAACATAAACTACAGTTGGGCTTATTTTGGAATGGGGTTGGTAAGTTACAACCGAGGGAAGATAGATTCTGCAAACGTACTTTTTAGTAAGGCGCTATTAATGGATTCAGCTAATAACTTTTTTTACTATAGATTATGTAAACTGTATTCTAAATACACAATGTACGACAAAGCACTAACAGCTCTATCAAAAGCCTTAGAAAAAGGATTCGATCATTTTAAATTGTGTATGACG
Source organism: Sphingobacteriales bacterium (assembly GCA_018262795.1). Taxonomy (GTDB): domain Bacteria; phylum Bacteroidota; class Bacteroidia; order Chitinophagales; family LD1; genus Bog-950. Next base: position 158,159 of record JADFDM010000003.1, read on the forward strand.
GATGTTGATTTAGAGTACTTGCGAACCACCGAACCCTTCAAAGCCCTATTGTGGAAATACTTTCCCGATAAATACAAAGAACAACACTAGTTAATAGCCATGCTGGAAATAACAGCAGGTTGATTATTTCGCTGCTACCCATTGCCTGAAGCCAAGCTTGAGCCGGAGGTTATTAGTTTAACTCCCGAAGCAAGTAGTTATTAAAACGAAATATTTGCGGGGCACCTGGCTTAATTGCTTTTCTTTTTAATCTTTTGCGAAACGCACGAAGCAAAATTTTATCACTGACAATTTTTGCAACGGAAAAATTGCGCTGTAAAAATTTTTCTGTCGCTTCAATTTTCGCACTTGCTGTTTCAAAAGCATGGGAGTTTAAGAGCAGTATTATTTCCAAATAGCGCAGCATAATATCGCAGTGCTTGGTGTTTCGGTTTGATTCTGCCGCATAAAATTCATTTTTATGTCTATGGAAATCCTTGTCATCCTTTTGCGCAAAAGAAAGCAAACAGGTGACAAATCTCCCTTTATAGTTATTGCTTTTATCGGAAGCATTCTTTTCTAAGAGATCGCCTATTTCTTTGAGTTTAGAATTGTTTTTCAGCGTAAAATAGTACACGGCATAGTTCAATAACACTTCGGATAGAATAAAGTAGTTTTGGTTACTGCCAAAGTAGTGAGATAAGTAATCAAAATATACTTCGGGCGATTCCTCCAGTTCATAAACGCAATACGGAAATGCAATATGGGTAAGCATGGTAGAGTAAGTTGCTTCGTTCGTTTTCTCTTTATTGCATTCGATCACTTCTTTAATCTTCTGCAGAATATCTGTTACTTTCAAAAAGTCATTCGTGTAATTGGTATGAATTTCATACAGGCAATGCAGTGCGTTAAATTCCAATACATAATGTGCGGCTTTCTTACAATCGCTATATAGCTTTTCTAAATGAATTAGATAAGGGGCTACTTGCTTCGGGCTTACGTCTAATTTTTCACATTTTGCCATGTCTAACAATAGCTGATTATCTAAAGCGGAATACTGGAGATAGCAGGCTAAATTCTCCTTTGCTTTTTGATTAATTTTTTCGAGTGCGCGAATATTGCCGTTGTGATAGGCCATCCGGAATGCTTCGTGATAAAGTGCATCCAGCAACGCGTACCATTGTTTTTCTCTGTAGCGTATTTCTAATTTCTCCATCAGTGGAGCCGCCTGCGTATAAAGCCCGCGCAAGATCAGTTGCTGCACAAGGAAAATATCATCATAAGAGGTTTTGTTTTCGTGTTTGATCAGCGCATAAATCTCTTGCTTGGCGAGAGAAATATTTTTAGCACAACTGGACGGGCTAATCTTTAGCCGTCTTTCAATTTCCGCGTTTGAAATCGTTGGATGATCCCAAATCAATTGAATAATCCTATACTTTAAGTTTGCATTGTGCCCCGCTATTTTTTGCAGCCTTTCCCGTTCCGGAAGGGTAAGTGTTTTAATTAAATCTGAAATCATGGGGAGGTAAAAATGAGGCTATTTTGTCCTGAAAACTAATAATTCTATTACTCATTTTTGCAGGCGAATATTACTTGATAACGATAAATTTTGAAACGATGAAAAAAGCTACACTCAGCATATTTGTAAGCGCAATAGCTACATTATGTTTCTCGCAAGTGCCGAACATACAATGGCAAAAAACATTAGGTGGCACTTCGGATGACAATGGGTACAAAGTAATTAATACCTCGGATGGCGGATATTTGGCGGTAGGGCAAACTTCTTCTTATGACGGTGATTGTAGTGGAGATGGCCCTTACGCGGATAGTTCTAACATCAGTAAAATGTGGGTGGTCAAGTTAAACGCTTCGGGGGATATTACTTGGCAAAAACAGCTACAAACTCCCGGCACTGCCGATGGGCCATTGGCTTGGCCGAACGACATTGCTTACGCTGCCGTTGAAACTGTAGATGGATACACGATTGCCGGTGGAGGAGGTGTCGCAGATCCACACTCTATTACAGTGCTTAAAATAGACCACAACGGAAATCAACAAGGCAATGTGCTTTATATTGGATGTGACGATGGTACATCGGCTTATGACATTAAAAACACTACAGATGGTGGCTATATCGTGCTGGGTGTAATGGATTCCTACAGCGATTTTGATAGCTGTGGGCTAATTGCGCACATCCCCTCTCACGACCCCAATAGCGATGGAGGAGCGGACTGGATTATTTTAAAATTGGACAATAATCTTTCAGTACAGTGGCAAACCCGATTAGGTAGTCGTGGTGATAATGGAGATGACCTGCCTAATTCTATTATTCAAACAAGCGATGGCGGTTTCGTTGCCGTTGGGCAAGCCGGAATGAGCGGGTTTAGTAATGGAACGAATGATGATGTTCCTTTAGGCAATAGTACTGATAGTGCATACTCTGATGCTTGGATTGTAAAACTAAATAGTGCGGGACAAGTGGTTTGGTCTAAAACTTATGGAGGCTCTTGGTATGATGGCGCTACCTCTGTGCAACAAACCTTTGATGGCGGCTATATTATTGGTGCTTATACCATGAGTAGCGATGGCGATTTGCTAAATGCTCCGTATAATGGGGATGGGAGTGGTGCCTACCACAGTTGGCTGTTTAAATTGGACGACATGGGAAATATGCAGTGGCAAAAATTAAATCGAGGCATCAATTATGGAATGACCTACGCTATACAAACTCATGATTCTTTATACGCCACGGCCAATGAAGCATACGATACATTCGGAACAGGCGGTTACGGCTTATCCAAATTTGATGCCAATGGAAACATACTATGGTCGAAAGTTTTTGGCGGCTCAGAGTCCGAATCTATCGGGTCCATTGCTGAGACAACCGATGGCTCGTTTATTTTAGATGGTACTACCTGGTCGGATGATGGAGATGTAACGGTGTTGCACGGAGGCAGCGATTGGTGGTTAGTAAAAATTGAAGCCCCCGCAACAGGCATTAAAGACGTGAGTGCAAACCCTATAAGTATTTCGCCAAACCCTTCCAACGGAAAATTTATGATTACTTCTGATATGGGACAAAGCGGAACCGTAGAAGTGTTTAATATAACTGGCGAGAAGGTCTATTCAAAAAGCAATTTACCGCTCATGAACTCAAATATTGATATTTCCGGCCATGCTAAAGGGGTGTACGTAATTAAAATTTCTACCTCTAAAGAGGTATATGCACAACGGGTGTTAGTTCAGTAAAGGGACTGTACCTTTCAGAAGTGGGCAATCAAATAAATTTATTACAACTAAAAAATTAGAAGTTGTGCTACTTGTAGGGGGAGAAACTACCGATGTGCGATATTGAAAGGGGAAGAGATTTTGGTAGCCCCTTGCTGCCCTTAGTCTGAAGCCAAGCAAGAGCCGAGGGACTAAGGATCTTTCCCGAAGCTCTTAAATTCCTAATACTGTGAAAAAATATAGATTGCCGCTTATAGCGGCAATCTATATTCTTGGTTGGAAGTCCGTTTTGCTTACCCTCTGGCCGGGCTTCAAACTACGGACAATGGGGTAAAAATCCTCTTCCAAACACCTGTTGCCACAAGAATGAAAGCAAGCCCAAACAAACCGTCTTCCCCCTTTGTAATTCGGCACAAGAAAAAAATTCCGAGAGGATTAAATCTTTATAGAAAACAGATAGCCATTATATACGACTCCTACGGAGTCGCATCGTATTCTACTCCTGTTTTCGCTATAAATATATTACCCCTTTCAGGGTAAAAATCATCTTCCAAACACCTGTTGCCACAAGAATAAAAGCAAGCTCAAACAAACCGTCTTCCCCCTTTGTAATTCGGCACAAGAAAAAAATCCCGAGAGGATTAAATCTTTATAGAAAACAGATAGCCATTATATACGACTCTTACGGAGTCGCATCGTATTCTACTCCTGTTTTCGCTATAAATATATTACCCCTTTCAGGGTAGAAATCATCTTCCAAACACCTGTTGCCACAAGAATGAAAGCAAGCTCAAACAAACCGTCTTCCCCCTTTGTAATTCGGCACAAGAAAAAAATTCCGAGAGGATTAAATCTTTATAGAAAACAGATAGCCATTATATACGACTCCTGTTTCCGCTATAAACATATTACCCTTTCAGGGTAAAAATCATCTTCCAAACACCTATGGACAGTAACCTAAGTTCGACATTCAATATTCTATATTCTTTCCCCGTCTGGCGCAAAGAATGCAGAGATAGCCATTAGCCAAGCGTTCTTGTGCCAAATTACAATGCCCTACTATTCTTAGTCTGAAGCCAAGCCCAAGCCGAGGGACTAAGGACTCCTCTGAACACGCCCCCCTACCCCTTCCCGATCAATTTCAGTGCGTCCTTTAGCGTAGCGATCTGTAATTGCAATTCAGCGAAAGAAAATGATACTCAGCAGAGCACCCAAGCAAGTTGCATAGTCTCAATATTAGAGGTGCTTCGCTCCTCTCTATTGCGACACCAACTTCAACCCGATAATAGAGCTGATTAAAGTGGTGAGAAAAAATATTCGCAGCAGCGTGGCCGGCTCTTTAAATACCAAAATTCCTATCAACACGGTTCCTGCGGCTCCGATGCCTGTCCACACGGCATAAGCGGAGCCTATGGGTAAAGTTTGAGTGGCTTTAATCAACAGCCCCATGCTGATGCCGAGGGTAATTACAAAACCCAAATACCACCCATACATTTCGCTCCCGGCACTTGTTTTTGCCTTTCCTAAACAGAAAGCAAAAGCCGCTTCAAACAAGCCGGCAACGCATAATATTATCCAATTCATACTCCGTATTTTTTGTGGTGAAGGTAGGAAATGAGTGGGAGGGAAATTCTATCCTCCTCCCAAAAACTAAATTCAGAATGCTGCACTTCCGTTCAAAATGTGAAACAAATTTTGAACGCGAGCGCGTTTTAGGGTGTTGCCTCCTCTGTGCGTTTGAGCAACTGCTCCGGTTTTGCGTATAGGTGGTAAATAATAAAAACCGTGTTTGCTATCAAAAGCATAGCCCCTGCCTGATGCAGCACTCCCCAGCTCACCGGAATTTTTCCCACGCAGTGGAAGAGGGTGATAATGCCCAGCACCGCCTGCAATAAAACGGTGATGGGGAAAAGCTTAAGTCCTGTTTTGAAGGCCGGGTCGGTAGTGATGTGCCGCGACTTAAAGTAGAAAATGACAATGAGAATTAGGAGCGCATAAGCCGTCATTCGATGAAGAAACTGGATGAGGGTGCGACCCCAAAAATCTTGTGCATTGTATTCGGTAAAGCCCGCCACAGACGGATGTTCGCTAAACAATGCCGAGGGAATAAATTGCCCGTTCATATCGGGCCAAGTGGGATAGGCCAAGCCCGCATGACTGCCCGACATAATTCCTCCAAAGAAAAGTTGTAAAAAAAGTACCAGCAGAATAGCTACCGATAGTTGCTTTACACCTTTACCGGCATTTGAAAAACTGTGATTTCCTCGCATCACGCTCAAGGTCATGTAAATGAGGTAGGCATATAAACTGAGTGCCAAGCACAGGTGAATGCTGAGGTGAACCGGAGGTACATACACCCCCGTGAGGCCGCTCTTTACCATGATCCAACCGTACACCCCTATCAAACCGCCCCAGATAAAAAGCACTCCAATCTTTTTAAAGAAGGCGGCATCGAACCAACGCCAGTATATGAAAAAGCAGAAGGGGATGATGAACACAAAACCCATAAACCGCCCCCAAAAGCGGTGCAGATATTCCCAAAAGAAAATCCATTTGAATTCACTCAAGGTCATGCCTTCGTTGATGGTTTGATACTGCACCTGCTGCTTATATAAATCAAACTCGGCCATCCATTCCGTTTCGTTTAGCGGAGGCACTACTCCTTTAATGGGCTTCCATTGTGTAATAGACAAACCCGAATCGGTGAGCCGCGTGACCCCTCCCACAATTACTTGAAAGAAAACCATCACACACCCCGTAAGTAACCAAAGACCCACCACTTTACGTGCAAAAGGAGACATAGCTGAAATTTCGGGCGAAAGTAAGGCAATGAGTTGTAAGTGACCAATGAGAAGTTGAAAACAGAGTAGATGACACCGCGTGGAAGTCTTTAACTCACCACGGTTACCTTCACCATGTTGGCGCGGCCTTTATCGTTCATAGGCATGCTGCCCACGTTTACCACTACATCGGCCGGCTTCAACAAACTGTTTTCTTTAAGAATACGAATCACATCGCGGATGGAGGTATCGGTTCCCACAAACTTATCGTAGTAAAATGCGCGCACCCCCCAGCAAAGACTGAGCGCATTGAGCAGGTCGAGGTTTTCGGTAAAGATGAAGATGCTCGCCTTGGGTCGGTAGCTGGAAAGCACAAAACCGGTGTAGCCCGAAAAGGTCATGGCAATAATGGCCTTGGCTCCGAGTTCGGAACTCAAGCGGGCAGCATTGTAACACATCGCATCACTGATGTAAGTGGGGGAGTTTTTATCCACGCGCAATTCCTTGTCGTAAATGATATTGGCGTGTTCGATGTTGCTGAGTATTTTCCCCATCACATCAATCACGCGGGTAGGATATTTGCCCATCGAGGTTTCGCCACTCAGCATCACGGCATCGGCTCCGTCAATCACCGCGTTGGCCACATCTGTGATTTCGGCACGGGTGGGGTTGGGGTTTTCAATCATGCTTTCCATCATCTGCGTGGCTACCACTACGGGTTTCGAAAAGCGGATACATTTTTTGATGATGTCTTTTTGAATCAAAGGCATGCGCTCCTGCGGTACCTCCACCGCCAAGTCGCCTCGCGCAATCATAATCCCATCGGCTGCTTTGATGATTTCATCAATATCTTTGAGCGCTTCGGGCTTTTCGATTTTGGCCATCACCTTCATGTAGGAGTTCTTTTTACCGATAATGGCTTTCAACTTTTTTATATCATCGGGCGAGCGCACAAAAGAAAGGGCAATCCAATTGGCTCCGTGTTTAATTGCAAAGCGGAGGTCTTTCATGTCCTTTGGGGTAAGGGCCGGCACCGAGGTTTTAGTATCGGGCAGATTCACCCCTTTGTTATTGCTGATGCGCCCACCGATCACTACTTTGGCGCTAATCCTATCTCGGCCGTTGGTGCTGAGTACCTTCAGTTCAATTTTGCCATCATCTATTAAAATAGAATCTCCGGGGCTTACTTCTTTGGGCAACTGCAAGTAGTTGATGTAAACTTTTTTGAAGGTGCTGATGCACTCCTTATTTGTGATTTCGAGCACCTGATCTTTCTCGAGCACTTCCATATTATCGCGCACCAAACCTATCCGTATTTTAGGCCCTTGAAGATCGGCCAGAATAGCGATGTTGAGATGATGTGCTTGATTGATTTCGCGCACTTTATTAAATCCTTCGAGATGGGTTTGCTGTTTGCCATGGCTCATGTTAAACCGAAACACATCCACTCCCGATCGCACCATTTCTTCCATCACCGATATGTCGCTACAGGCCGGGCCGTAGGTGGCCACAATTTTGGTTTTGCTAACTCTTACTTTCATTCTCTGAATCTTTTGACAACGGGAGTTTTCATCGGCTTTTCTTCTTCGTATATCAGCCGCTCCTTGTTTTTTATTTTCTGCAAAGGAATTTCGGTGGTCACCAGCACTTCTTGAAATTGGCGAATACCTTCTATTATATTTTCCAAATCGGCCGCTTCGCACTTCCCGAAAATTTGAATGAGATAATCAAAATTATTTGCTTCGGGCAGCAGAAACTCTCCGGTATTCTTATTCGCAAAAACGAAGTAATGGGTTTCTCTATCACTCGAAGCGGCCTTGAAAACACTGAACTGCGAATTGCGGGTTCGGCTCCCTATTTCAAACACAATGTCTTTTAGTTTTACAAAATCGCAATGGAGCAATTTATTCAGGCAAAAGCAAAACTTAAATTCCTTTAGCGCTGTAGCCACCCCGATCAGATAATAGTCGGTCGGCAATTCGTTCTTTATTCTCTTTTCCGCCATCTCGTTATTTGCCTTAACAAAGGTGGAAGATATTTCGGAATCGTTACAACCGGTGGTAAACATTACTAAGGCAACTTTTAAATTAGGTATGAGGCACTATAACTATTTGATACTCAACGGGTAAAAAAAATTTTTGCCAAAGGACGGGATGTTTTTAATTTCGCACCACATTTAAAACCAAATAACAATGTCAAACATCGCAGAAAAAGTAAAAAAAATTATCGTTGACAAGTTGGGAGTGGAAGACAGTCAAGTAACCCCCGAAGCCAGCTTCACCAACGATCTCGGTGCAGATTCGTTAGATACTGTGGAACTGATTATGGAGTTCGAAAAAGAATTCAATATTTCAATTCCTGATGAGCAGGCCGAAACTATTACTACGGTAGGTCAGGCCATTGAGTACTTAGAAAAGACGACCAGCAAATAATTCAAAATCAAAAAAATGAAAGTGGCAGACTGAAAAGTCTGCCACTTTGTTTTTATTTAGTGGCATGAACTTGAAAAGAGTTGTTGTAACGGGAATTGGAGCGCTTACCCCCATCGGGAATACGGCTCCCGATTTCTGGTCGGCACTGTTGAAAGGAGTTAGCGGTGCGGGGCCTATTACTCGTTTTAATCCGGCTAAATACAAAACCAGATTTGCCTGCGAAGTCAAGAATTTTGATCCCTCTGTTTTTATTGAACGAAAAGAAGTAAGACGCTTAGATCGCTTTGCCCAATTTGCAATGGTGTGCAGCGAAGAGGCTATCAAAGATGCCGGCTTCGATACAGCCGATTTGAACAAAGATCGCATCGGGGTTATTTGGGCATCGGGCATTGGTGGACTCGATGTTTTTATTGAAGAGATTACTAATCTGGCGCTCAATGAAACTCCGAGATTCAATCCTTTTTTCATTCCTAAAATGATTATTGATATCGCAGCCGGTCACATCTCTATGAAGTGGGGTTTTCGCGGCCCTAACTACGGCACTGTAGCCGCCTGTGCTTCTTCTAATATTGCTTTTATGGATGCCTTTAATCTGATTCGATTGGGCAAATGCGATGCCTTTGTCACCGGTGGCTCCGAAGCCCCCATTAGCGAAGGTGGGGTGGGTGGATTTAATGCGATGCGCGCACTGAGCGAACGGAATGACTCTCCCGAAACCGCTTGTCGCCCGTTTGATAAAGAGCGCGATGGTTTTGTGATGGGCGAAGGAGCCGGGGCTCTGATTTTAGAGGAGTTGGAACATGCTAAAAATCGCGGTGCGAAAATCTATTGCGAACTGGCAGGTGGCGGCATGAGTGCCGATGCGTACCATTTAACCGCTCCTCATCCCGAAGGTTTAGGCGCAGCATTAGTGATGCGAAATGCGCTCGAAGATGCCGGAATGAATCCGGAGGATATTGATTACATCAACGTGCATGGCACTTCCACTCCGCTCGGAGATTTGGGAGAGTTGGCTGCCATTAAAAAAGTATTTGGAGCCCATGCTTACCAAATGAATATCTCTTCTACCAAATCTATGACGGGGCATTTGCTGGGAGCCGCAGGTGCGGTGGAAGCGGTGGCCAGTATTATGGCAGTCATAGAAAATGTTGTTCCGCCTACCATCAATCACTTTACCGATGACCCTGAAATTGACAGTCGCTTAAATCTCACTTTTCATACCCCTCAGAAAAGAGTAGTGAATACCGCTCTGAGCAATGGTTTTGGTTTTGGTGGGCATAATGCAACGGTTATTTTTAAGAAGTATAAAGATTGAGTTCTGTGCCTTCTATCCTTAAAATATACAACCGCTTTTTTTCATCTGACAAGGAGCTTGCGAATTACATAAAAGGGATTACCGGCATTACCCCTAAACGGCTGAATTTGTTTAAACAAGTATTTCAACACCGCTCTAAATTTATTGAGCCGGAGGAGAATAATGAACGGTTAGAATTGTTAGGGGATTCTATTTTAGATGCTATTGTGTGCGAATATCTTTACAAAAAGTATCCCTATAAAGAAGAAGGCTTTATAACAGAGTTGCGCTCTAAAATTGTGAATCGAAAATCACTGAACGAAGTGGGCAACCGCTTAGGCTTAGTAGAGAAATTGAAGTACAACCGCAAAAGTATGAATGATGTGAGTCGCGATTTGGCGGGAAATACTTTTGAAGCATTGGTAGGAGCCGTGTACATTGATTCAGGATTTTTGTGCACCCGAACATTTTTACAAAAACGAATTCTGCGGAATTTGATTGATGTAGATATGCTGGAAGAAACGAACACCGATTTTAAGAGCCGTATTTATCATTATGTGCAGCGCGAAGGAAAGAGTATACACTTTAAAGTAGCCGAAGAGAGGAGCCGAAATGGGAGAGCTTACTTCACTATCCACCTCGAAATAAGCGGAAAGTTTGTTGCCTGCGGAGAGGGCTTCAGTAAGAAAATTGCGGAACAGAATGCTTCCATGAATGCAATCAACGAATTACATCTCGATGATAAAATGGAGAGTTAACACTACTCCGGCTTCATATCTTTAAACAGATCTTTCTCGTCCACCACTTTCACGGCATCGCCATCCGTCAACGTTTTTGAAATCAGTTTGAAAGGTGCTTTTACGACTGCTTCTCCCTCTTTCAAGCCGGATACAATTTCGATATAGCTGGCATCCTGAATGCCGGTGCTTACCACTCGGGCCACCGCTTTATCCTTCTCCACCACAAACACAATCTCTTTTAGCTCGGTCTTATCAGTGGTCACGGTTTTTTTCTTCGCTTGTTCAGATTTAGCATAGTCTTCATCCTCCTGCTTAATATCTTTTTTCTCGCGGGTAGTCACCGACTGAATTGGAACCGTCAACACATTATCTCTCGACTCTGTTTTAATATCTACCGTGGTGGACATGCCCGGGCGAAAAGGAAATTTCTTGCCTAATTCCGGGTGAATTAAATCAGCATAAGAATCTTTGAGCAAGCGAATCTTCACCGTAAAATTAGTGGCCTGCGAAGTGCTGATGACTTGATTAATGGTGTTAGTGGCCGAATAGGAAACTTCAGAAACGATACCTTTAAATTTACGCTTCACATAGGCATCTACTTCTATATCGGCAGTGTCGCCCAGTGAAATGCGCAGCACATCATTTTCATTTACGTCCACTTCGGCCTGCATATTTTCTAAATCGGCAATACGGATAATTTCAGTTCCCGCCATCTGCGCGGTACCTACTACTCGCTCCCCCAGTTTTACATTCACGAGCGAAATAGTGCCGCTGATGGGCGCATAAATTTTTGTTTTCAGCAAGTTGTCCTGCGCTTGTTTCATTTGCGCTTCGGCACTCTTTACACTAAACGAAGCGGCATTCACCTGCTCTGTGGCCATTTGAAAATTGGCTTGAGCTTGATCGAGCTGCAACTTGGCCGCTTCAAACTCTGCATCGGAAATCACCTTGCCGTCATGCAGTTGTTTGTTCCGGTCAAAATTTCTCTGCGCATTATCTTGAGCCGCTTGCGCTTGAATGGCCGTTGCTTTTGAACTGGCCAAATTTGCTCTGAACTGATTCACGCTCGCATCGGCTTGAGTGACCACCGCTTCGTAAATGGACGGATTCACCACCGCCAACAACTGTCCGCGTTTTACAGAGTCGCCTTCCTTTACGTTTAGCTGAATTACTTCGCCCGATACTTCAGAACTCAACTTCACTTCAGTATGTGGGTTTATTTTTCCACTGGCAGTTACAGTTTCTATAAGGGAGCGTTTGGCCACTTTGTCAATGGCTACTTGAAGGGTCTCTCCTTTGCCAATCCATCCTTTTTTCTTCCCTACCACTGCTACTATCAATAGAACGGCCAGCACTGATACCGAAATCCATATTATACGATTGCTTTTCATCTGAAATTTATTTTGTGGTTTACGGGTTTAGGGTAATAGGCTTGCCTTGATAAAAGTCGAGCACTTTTAAGCGAAACACGTAAGTGTATTTATTTTTAATCATGTCGCTTTCGGCCGTAGCCAAATTGTTTTTGGCAGTCTGATAATCGAGATTGGAAGAAGCCCCTGCGGTGAATCGCTTCTCCTGCGCATCAAAAGCCCGCTTGGCAGCATCAAAACTTTTTTTGCTGGAAAGATAAGACTCAGCCGCTGCTCGTGCGCTGGCATCTGCTTCATAAATCGTTTGCATCAAGGAGTTCTTGGAACTTTCTAATTGCAGCTTCGAGTTTTCGTATTGAATTTTTGCATTCTGAATATTGGTAACCCTTTGCCAACGGCTAAAAATAGGGATGCCTAAGGTGAACGAAACACTTTTTCGGAATTGATCAGTAAACTGCTTGTGTAAAGGGATTACCAAATAATCATTCACCATGGTGTCTAACTGCTTTTGCTGATTCGTGTAATAGTCGTACAAACTGGCCGATACGGTAATGGTAGGGCTGAGTGCCCCCGCAGCAATTTTACGGCTGAACTCTGCACTTCTCATTCTTGCCATTGCTGCTTTGATGGAGGGTTGTGTAAGTACGGCTGTATTGTATGTGCTCAGTGCCATTGATTCGCTCATGTTATCGGTGACCTCACTTTGCAGTTCAGGGATCACTGGTTCAAATACTTCTTCGGGTTTCAGTTGCAGCAAAAGGCGCAGTGCCAACACGGCTAAATCGTACCCGTTTTTAGCATTGGTGATAGTTGATTCATCACGAGCTAACTGTGCTTGCATATCCAGCAAATTAGTTTCCGGCAACATTCCCGCTTTCACTCGCTGCTCTATATTTTCTAATTGAGTTTCAGTCGTTTTCTTTTGATTTTGTGCCACCGCCAGCACTTCTTTATTGGTCATAATCTGCAAAAAGGCAGTGGTAATATTTAAGGTAACGGTGTTCTTCATGTCTTCCTGATCATACTTAGCCGCTTCTAAATCTTGACGGCTCTTCATTATATTATGCACCTGTTGCAAGCCGGCAAATAGAGTAAGGTCTGAATTGATGCCGGTAGAGAAGGTCTGAGTGGTTTGATTCACTACCCGAAAAGCGGCTAAACTGAACTGCTGCCCGTTGGTAAAATCGTTGGTCACAAATCCATTAAGGGAGGGGAGTAAATTCGTAAAACTTTGGGTGTAGTTGTTCTTATTCAACTGCTGATTCAGGGCGCTTTGCCTTACCTGAATATTGTTTTTCATGGCGTAATCAATACACCCTTCAAGGGTCCAGTTGGCGGGGCTTTGTGCTTGCAAAAACGGGCTGATAAAAAGTAAAAAACAGAAACTGATTGTACGCAACACTTTCACTGTAAAAATTTTGAAGCGCTAAAGTAAGAGAATTGGATAAATACAATTTTAATTCCACCCGAAATGCTGCTCAATCCGTTTCTTCTGCCCCAAGTGGTGCTTAAAATGAAGCGTGCACAACCGCACCCATTCGGCTGTATTGAGCCAACCCAGAAAAGGATGGCGGGTTTTTAGCGAGGCATCACTTTGCGGAATTCTTTTGATATAGTCAGAGGACAATCGCTTTACTTCCTCTAACTTTTCAATCAGTTGCTCTTTGCTTTCGGGCTGCCGGGGTTCTACGGCAATTTTATCGGGCATCTTTATTTTCACCGTAGGCATTCGTCCTAATGTAAAAACTAACCAGCCATAAAAGTTCTTCCCTTTCCCTGATTCTGTTTTTTCATTGCTCAGGCAGCGTTCCGCATTTTTAAAAAAGAAGCCCTTGGCGCTCATCCAAAGGTGAATGCCCACTTGCCCCAAACTCCAACTATTTTCAGCCGGTTTCTGCAATAACTCTTCATAGCTGTGCTTATTGATTTCGCTGATCCAATAATCTATCATCAGATGAGTTTGCTTTTCGAGTTTTGCAGTGTCCATTCGCGAGTATTAAGGGAGCAAGATAAAGGATTAATGTCGTCCGATGGTTGGTAAAAATTATTTCTGAGAATTAGCGGAACAAAGGGCGACTGTCAATGGGTGAAAATGACCAAGGGATAGAGGAGAGAATGAGTAATAAAGCAATCGTAAACCAAATGGCCATGGTGCGGAATTTCAGTGTGTCGGTAGGTTTTGATTTTGTAATGACGGAACCAATGGTGAGCACCACTACTGCAAGAGCCATCGTAGTAATATGCTCCATGCCGAAGAAACGCGCCTGCCGCTGATGAACAGCCTCTTTAAAATGATGCAGAAAATAATCAACGATGGGACTGATGGCATAAAGCCAAAGACCGAGCACTAACTGTATGTGAGCAATGATGACCGCCCCCAAGCGAACCGAATTGTCAAATTTTGTAAATGGTTTTTTCTGGAGCCAGCCCCGATACGCACGGTACAAGGCGAGCAAGAGAGAAAACAAGACTAACCAACGAAACCAGGAATGAGTAATTAAGAGGTAGTAATACATGCCGCCCTTTTACTTCCATTTATTTTCCAAGCCTAAAATCTTATGTGCCTCCTCTACTTTGCGGTTTATTTGCCCGGTGAGGATATGAAAGAACATCACAAAATCGGAGCCGAGACTATAGAACGGATATTTGAAGGTGGCAGGTCGGTTCTTCTCCACTATAAAATGACCAAACCAAGCAAAACCATAGCCACACACCGGGATAATGGCCAACAACCAGCCCTTGCCGGTTACCAGTAGGGCAATGAAGCAGGCAATCACCAAAGAGGTGCCGATAAAATGTAGTGCGCGATTGAGCGGGCGCGCATGTTCGGTGAGATAATAAGGATAGAAACTCCAGAAACTGTTGTACTCTCTTTCGCTGCTCATGTCTGTTTTATTTTAAGTCGCAAATTAAACACCCGTTCTCAATATTCTAAATACTGCACTGTTGATAGTTGTCGGTGGTGAGTACGGAATAAGTGATGCGTTGGCGGCAGGTCTTAGTTAAGAAACAACTCCTTTATACTCTTTCACTTCCTTGAGGCAGGCTTCTGCTTCTTTCATTTTTCGTATCCCTTCGAAGGTGAGCACTAAAAAACGTTCCGTTTCGCGGAGATAGATTCCCTGGCGACCTAACTGCACATAATCCAATATTTTATTGAACACCGATGAAGAATAGAAAGTGGAATCTTTATTCGCCACAAAATAGCAGCGCAACGTTTTTCCCTTCAGGATAATTTGCTCCATACCTAAGCCGGTGGCAATCCATTTTAAGCGCATAGCATCAAAGAGCTCAAACACCGGTGCAGGCACTTCACCAAAGCGGTCGCTCAGTTGCTCTTCAAACTGTTTCAGGCCGGCTTCCTCTTTTATTTCGTTGAGGTCGCGATACAGCAACATGCGCTCAGTGGTATTGCTCACATACTCGCTCGGTATCAGCATTTCAAGGTCGGTTTCTATAGCGCAGTCGCGCACAAAGTCGTGGGTGCGCTCCAACTCTTCTTTATATAAATCCTTGAAGTCACTTTCTTTTAATTCCCGAACTGCTTCGTCCAGAATTTTCTGATACACATCATAGCCAATCTCGGCAATAAAGCCGCTTTGTTCTCCTCCCAACATATTCCCTGCACCACGGATGTCCATATCGCGCATGGCTATATTGAAACCACTGCCCAGTTCACTAAACTCTTCAATGGTTTTGAGGCGTTGGCGGCTTTCATTGGTCAGCGTGCTTAAAGGGGGGGCAAACAGATAGCAGAACGCATGTTTGTTGCTGCGACCCACTCGCCCTCGCAACTGGTGCAGGTCGCTCAGGCCAAACTGATGCGCATTATTAATGATGATGGTGTTGGCATTCGGAATGTCAATACCACTCTCGATAATGTTGGTGGAAAGCAGCACATCATATTCGCGGTTGATAAATTTCATAATCACTTCCTCCAGATGGTCGCCTTCCATTTGTCCGTGCGCCACGCCTATCTCTACATTCGGTACAATTTTCAACAACATCTCCTTCACTTCACCGATGTCGCGCACTCGGTTGTGTATAAAAAACACCTGTCCTCCGCGATACACTTCGTATTCAATAGCTTCGCGAATCAAGTCGGGATCTAAGGGATGCACTTCGGTAGTAATGGGTTGGCGGTTCGGGGGCGGAGTGTTGATGAGGCTGAGGTCGCGCGCACCCATCAGCGAAAAAGAAAGTGTTCGCGGAATGGGGGTGGCGGTGAGGGTAAGGGAATCCACATTAGCGCGGAGGTTTTTCAGTGTCTCCTTAGTGCCTACCCCGAATTTCTGTTCTTCATCCACGATCAGTAATCCGAGATCTTTAAACTTCACATTCTTCCCGACCAAACCATGCGTGCCGATGATGATGTTTGTTTTTCCCTCGGCTAATCGCTGCATAGTTTCCTTTCGTTCTTTCCCCGATTTAAAACGATTGACGTAATCTATCTCTACCGGAAAGTCACTCAATCGCTCTTTAAAAGTTTTGTAATGCTGCATCACCAGAATGGTAGTAGGGGCCAGCATAGCTACCTGCTTACCATCACACGCGGCTTTAAAGGCTGCGCGAACAGCCACCTCCGTTTTGCCGAAACCCACATCGCCACACACCAAGCGATCCATGGGCGAAAGCTGCTCCATATCGTGCTTCACATCCTCGGTGGCTTTGGCTTGGTCGGGGGTATCCTCATACATAAAACTGGCCTCGAGTTCGTTCTGCAAATAGCTGTCGTGCGTGTAGGCATATCCCTTCGCAGCTTTGCGTTTGGCATACAACTGAATGAGATCAAAAGCCAATTCCTTAATTCGCTTTTTAGTTTTCTTTTTCAGGTTGCCCCAGGTTTCAGTGCCTAACTTGTTTACCCGCGGGCCTTCGCCCTCCTTGCCTACATACTTTGAAATTTTGTGGAGGCTTTGAATGCCCACATACAGAATATCGTTGCCGGCATAAATCAAGCGCACGGCTTCCTGTGTTTGGCCACCCACTTCAATTTTTTCGAGGCCGCTGAACACGCCTACTCCGTGGTCAATGTGTGTCACGTAATCACCGGGCTTTAATTCGCGAAGCGTTTTAAGCAGCAAGGCCTTATCGCGACTGAAACCCTGGCGCAGATTATACTTGTGATAGCGATTGAAAATCTGATGGTCGGTGTAGCAGGCAATTTTTAATTCGTCATCTATAAAGCCTTGATGAATACCTGCGGGCAGGGCGGTCCACCGAACTCTTGACTCCTCTCCGTGGGAGAGAAGGGAACCATCTTCCGCCACATTATTTTTATTCTTCTCGATAGATGAAGATGCCCGAAGAGCAGAGGAAGCGTTTTGCTGAAGATCTTCAAAAATGGCGTAGAAGCGCTCTATCTGTTTGGGGTTTTCGGCCAAAATAAAATTGGTGTAACCGTTTGCCGTGTTTTCATTTAGGTTGCGAATGAGCAGTTCAAAGTTTTTGTTGAAAGAAGGCTGTGGCTTAGCCTGAAAGCGGATGGTCTCTTCGGCCTTGAAGAAGGAATTGCGGCCAAATTCAATCACGCGAAAGGGGGCAATGCCTTTGAGAAATTCGGCTGTGGATAGAAACACGTCTTCTACTTCGCCCTCAAGCAGTGGATGATGAGGATGCTCCAGCCGTTTCTTTTTTATATCGGGTTGTATCTTCTTGGCTTTGGCGATGGCCGACTCAAAAGCATCGGTAAGCATTTGCATATCCTTGATCCAAATCACGGTGTTAGATGAAAAGACATCGAGCACAGAGGTTTTTTTATCGTTGCTAAAGTGTGTTTGGATGTTGGGCACAATGGTAACGCTCGCAATTTTTTTGACCGATAGCTGAGTCACCGGGTCGAAGGTGCGGATGCTTTCTATTTCTTCATCAAATAATTCTACGCGATAGGGATATTCATTGCCGAAGGAATAGATGTCAATGATGTCGCCACGAATGCTGAACTGTCCGGGTTCGTACACGAAATCAACTCGCTCAAATTCAAAATCAACCAGCAGGTCAATCATAAAGTCCACGTCTAACTTTTCGTTGACCTGTAGGCGAAGAGTTTGTTCGTTCAGCACTTCTTGCTTCACCACTTTTTCAAACATTGCCTCGGGATAACTCACCGCCATTTCGGCTCGCGAAGTAGGATTGCTGAGACGGTTCACGGTTTCGGTGCGCAGCAGCACGTTGTTGTTGTTCACTTCGCTAAAATCTTGCGGACGCTTAAAGGAATCGGGGAAGAAAAAAATATCTTTTCCCTGAAGCAGATTCTTGAGGTTGTTCTGAAAGTAAGCCGCCTCTTCTTTATCGCTGAGAAGGAAGAAGTGATTGAACGGTGTTTGTTTGAAAATGGCGGAGGCCACAAAAGCATCCTGCGAGCCGATGAGGCCGCCCAAATGAATATCGCGAGTGCTGTCGCCTTTGTTTAGCAGTTCGGCCAATTGCTTTACCGATGGGCTGTCGGTGTATAGTTTCAGTAAATCTTCTAAGGTCATAAAAACAGATGATCCCCGATAGAGTCGCTATCGGGGTTTAAATTTGTGGGGGCGAATATAAAGATTGAAGATTTCAATTTTGAGGGCTTGCTGATTTTTGCTTTCGCTGGACATTTGTACCAACCCTTATAAAAAAAATTTACAAGTCTCGTTAAAAGTCCTTAATTTCAAGTTTTAAACCTAAACCTCCCATTATGAAAACTTTTACACTACCCCTTCTTTTTCTGTTTTCTTTTATTGTCATGTTTGCCAATGCCCAAACTCTTATTAACAAAGTGTGGCAGCAAGCCACCGGGCACCCCACCCTAGCCTACGACCATATAGCCACTGCAAGGCAAGGCTCCGAAGTATTTATAGTAGGCAACACCTACCACTTTGGCGAGCAAGAAAACTTCCTGATAACCAAATACAACACCAGCGGCACCCTGCTTTGGCAAAAAGAATTTAACAGCCTGACAGACGACCGCGACTTTGGCATGGATGCCTACATAAAAGGAACCCACCTGTATGTAACCGGCTTTAGTTGGGACTCGGTAAACAACGATGCCGATATTGTTACATTAAAACTTACCTTAGACAGTGGCAACACCGTGTGGACGGCCACCTATGCCGGCACCTACGGAGGCTACGATGCTGCCGCAGGCGTACGGGTTGACAACAGCGACAATGTATATGTAGCCGGTAGCGAACAAACCGGAATAATGGATAGCAGGATGGTAGTCATTAAATACAACTCAGCAGGCAGCCAGCAATGGATAAGCGGCTACGACAGCACCGGCTACTTTGACGGTGCCGTAGCCCTTGATATAGATGCCAGCGGCAGCCGTCTAAAAACCATAGGCTTTAGCGGCTCGGCCTTTAGCAGTTGGGATTTTGTTACCCACGAGTTCAACTCATCGGGCAGCGTAACCGGCTACAGCCGCAGTGCCAACCCCAACGGAGGCATCAGCCAACCCATAGGCTTTACACAAGATTACAGTGGCGACCTATATGTACTCGGCAACATAGCCCTTAGCCCCACCAACAACGATATTAAACTCATTAAATACGACACCCTGTTTAACCAAGTATGGGTACGCACCTTTGGCTGTGCCGATAGCCTGGACGATGAAGCCACCGCCATTGCCATTGATGCCCAAGGCAAAGTACTCATCAGCGGCTTTACCAGCCGCAGCAACGGGGCTAACGATATGCTTACCCTCAAATACGATAAAAACGGCAACATAGTATGGAGCCGCACCATCTCCTCGCCCGACCTAAGCCAAAACGCCACCGGCCGCGACATTAAAGTAGAAAACAATGCCAACAGCACCATCTATGTAACCGGCAAAAGCTATAACAACAGCAACTACGACTACCTGACCGCCAGCTACACCAAAGATGGCGACCTGCGCTGGGTAAAGTATTTTGACGACAGCACCGGAAGTAATGATGTAGCCATCGACATAATGCTCGACATTAGCAACAATGTAATTGTAAGCGGCATTTGCACCAAGGACACCAATACCAGGTATGTGAGTGTGAAGTATGAGCAGTGGGAGGTCGACACCGCTAAATTTTATGACTCTGCTTATGCCCCCATCTGTAATAGATATCAAATAGTTCTTCGCCTAGATAGTGCTGCTGTAATTAAAGATAGTATTGACAAGATAGATATTCAGTTTTCGAACCCTTCTTTTTTTCTAAAACAATATGCGATTGATTCAATAAACAAAAAATTATCAAGCTTCCTTGATAGAGCCATAATCAGTCGTGCTTACCCCCAAATGAAAACAGACGTAACATTCACTATTACTCGACTAAATGATACTATCCCCGTGCCTAGTTTATGGACAACTTTAATAATAAATTACAATTCTTCTGGTTCCTTACCTAGAATCCTTGATTCATTAGAGACCCTTTTCCCTATAGTTCGCTGGGCTGAACCAAACTATCTGTTTCAACCATCGTCACCTAACGATCCTAATTTTTCGAATCAAATATCTTTACTTGATCCCGGACACCATGGTGGAGATATAAATGTAGGGCCTGTTTGGGATAACTACCACGAATACGGCAAGCCATTTGTAAAAGTTGGAGTACTTGACCAAGGAATAAACAGGGTATATGACGATTTTGGGAATTCAAATCCTGATAAGGTTGACGGATACAATTTTTCTAGTTGGGGAAGTGTTTATGATTACTCGGGAGGTGGTTCTGGTCAACATGGTAATATGGTTGCAAGCGTTATTGGTGCTATAGGAAATAACAATATCCAAATTGCAGGTATTGCGGGTGGTAATTCAACAAACGCAACCGATTTGGGCGTAAAATTATACGGAATGAAAATTGAGGGGGCTTTTGGAGTTTCTAATTCAGCAGTATTATCTAACGCTATAGCCCAAAGTTCATTAAACGTACCATCTTGGAATTATGGGTGGGGTTTAGACATTATAAATATAGCATACAACGCATACATTAATCATAATGTAAATGGCAACGTAGTTGCAGGAAGTCCATTCTATGGAATTTCGGAAGCACTCCATTTTGCGAACAGATGTCAAGTAACTACTGTTATCTCTTCGGGTAATAGCGGTAGTAATTTTGTACAGGCACCTGCAAATGTTGAGGACAATTGGGTGATTGCAGTTGGTGGTTCAGACATAGATGGACTTTACAATAACTCCAGCTACGGGTCTCAAATAGATGTAACTGCCTCATCCGATGGTTCTGCTTGGTCTATTTTTAGTAACACAACAACAACTAGCTTTAATGGCACATCATCGGCCTCATCTCATGTTTCAGGTGTTGCGTCTCTTTTGCTGAGTTATTATAACTCGTCTACACCCAATATTAGTAACCTTGCACCGGAAGATGTTGAATTTATTTTACAGGAAAGTGCTAAGGATATTTCTGCGAGCCCTGCAAGTGCTGGCATTGATGATTATACGGGCTACGGTTTATTGAATTGTGGTAGTGCTTTTGATTTGGTTTCTAAGCCAACTCATACGGTTAAACATTTAAGCTACCTTAAAAATCAGTTACAGTTTCATAGTGTAGGGCACATCATTACTACCACAAATACAGGTATGGATGTTTACTTAACCAGCGATTATGGAAACTTTGAAGGTGGCACTTTATATAAAGCAGATGTAAGAGAAGTGGAAAGCACTTTTAATTATTCTAACATGATTAACTTTGGCGATGTTGTACAGTATGGGTGGTCTCGCAGCAGCGCATCCAGTTTGTTTGGGCCTACATATATCCTACTCGGCAATAGTTTTGTTAATCCTTACGAAAAGTTAAGTATTTCTACGCCTGCCGACCAGTCAAGCATTTCGTTTAAAAGCTATGCGTATAAAATGTATGATGCGCAAACAAATACATTTTTAGGTTGGATTCCTTTCGAGCCAAGTAATATAAATGGTCTGCATCCATCACTTGAAGAAGCTTTCACTCTGCTAATCTATAATGCGTCTATCACAGGAGAAAATGCTATAGAGGAAGGAGGGGACTATATTTCCGTTTTCCCTAATCCATCTCAATTTGCCAATACTATTCTTATCAATCAACAGCAAGCAGAGAATGTAAGTATTATGCTATTTAATACGGAAGGAGAATTTATGAAGCAAGTAACAGACCAAAATTTTTCAAAAGGTTCGCATACCTTTGATGTGAATATTCAGGATATTGCAACTGGCATCTACTACTATAAGATAAGGCTTGGCAATAGCAATACCTATCATCTTAAATTCATGAAACTTTAAGCAGTGAAATCTTTAACTCCTTTTTCTTTGTTTTTAGTTATCATTTTATCCTTAGTGCAATGCACTAAGGATAAAGTTAATCCTCCGCCCATTGGTTGTACAAATACAGATTCTTTCCTATTACTTGTTAAGGACACTGTGTATTCTATTCCTTTCCCATGGCAAGCACCACTGGGTTGGCAGACACTGACAAACAGAAGGTATCAATATTTCCAACCTTGTTTCAATCCTAAAAATAAAGACGAAATGATATATGTGCGGCAGGACAGGACAGTAAGCCTTACTAATTGTGAGTTACGGATTTTTGATTTATGTACCGGTGAAGATAGATTACTCTATGCGTATGCGTATAAAGGAGCACATCCACAATGGTCGACCACTGGCTGGATTGTTTTTGAGGCTGCTGTTGGTCATCTCTGGAAGATTCGCCCTTCTGGTCAGGGCTTAATTCAGTTAACTTCCGGCACTGACCAGTTTGCTGTTTGGAGTCCAGATGGTTCCAAAATCATATTCAGAAGATCTGGTTACAATACTATGCTGTGTGACTCCAATGGTGTTATACTTGACACTTTGACTGAATTGTTAGAAGCTAACAATTGGTCATGGGATGTTTCTGATAAATTGACAACTGCCACTAACAATTCAGCTACAGGTTATGGTGTCGGTTACTTTGATTTTAATGCTAACGACTATGTTTCTGTTAAAGCACTTGATTTAACTAATCATAATTGTTTTCTATTACGCAGCACTAAGTGGTTTAACCAAAATACTCAAATAGTATATTCTTTCATTTGTGGTATAGAAGCAACTGATGTTTCTACCAGGCAGACTACAACAATAAAACAAGGAGGTGATAATGTAAGTTATGGACGCATCAGTGTAGCTCCGGATGAGCAAAAAATTGCGGTGGAAAGAATAGATATTGCACCTTACGATACGATAGGCACAAGTTATTTTGAGAGTTATGAGTACAATATTTATCTCATGAATAAGGATGGCAGCGATTTGAGAAAGATTAAATTTCCTGAGTAAGAATTTTGTCCAAATATAATGTACATTTAACTTACAAGGAGACAAAGAGGAGCAATGCGCAATCAACCTGTATAACTCATTTGGTCAACATGTAAAAATTCTGTATTCAGGAAAGGCAAGTTCTTTGTCCGAAAGGTTTAGTATAGGTCAACTTCAGTCTGGTCTGTACTATATCCGTATTGATTTCGGTAATAACTCAAAAGGATATAAATTGTTAACCGTTAAATAGTTTCTTTATGAAAACAATTGCGTTACTTATTCTATCAATATTTTGTTATTCCTACAACGTTGCACAGTCTACATCATTTCATGTTGATAGTTTAAAGGTTTTTCCTGCTTCGCCAAATATTGACGATTCAATTACATTTATTGCCTACACTAGACATACCACAACAGGCACTGGATTTTATGATAGAGTAGTCATCGAAATTGATTCCGTCATAAGTATATTTTCTTGTTACACCAACGGGTCATTCCCCGCTGTACATAATGTAAATGACACCATTCCAATTGGTAAATTACAAGTTGGGGATTATACGATCAGGTTTATTCTTCGTTTTCTCTTGCCATGGGAATTAGATTCCGTTGAGCCATGTTTAACGAATCCTTACTACGATTCCTCCTTTCTTAATATCACCGTAAGCAACATAAACAATGTTGAGTTGTATGGCAGCAAACAATTGTTACTTCACCCCAACCCCGCCACCCACCAACTCACCCTTACCATACCACCGCCAAGCCAAGCCACTACCGCCACCATTACCGATATAAACGGCAGGCAGCTGCGCAAAGAACAGTTACTTAACGCCACCAACACCCTTAACATAGCCGAGCTACCCGCAGGGCTTTACTTTATAACCGTGCAAAGTGCTGAGCAACGATGGGTGAGACGGTTTGTAAAGCAGTAACTCATCACGCTGTTCGCTATGTTAGCAAAGCGCATCGCGAGCGAGAGATAGCAGTAATTTTTAATCGCCACTTGGCAGATTATAAATCTGCTTTATCTGTTCCACAACATGCCCGATGGAACCTGTTGCGAAGCGGGATGAAAGACTTAGATTTGAGTAATGACAAGTTGTAGTTATAATGGCGAGAATTTGGAGTTTTGTGTGCGCAGAGTCCCGCAAGCGGAGACTCTGCGGGGGGGAAAATCATTTGGGATTTTCGCAAAATGCAAAAGTAGCGTTACCTTCTCTTTCGGCAGGTATTTATACTGTTCAACTATACTACAACGGCAAGTTCGTTCATAGGAAGTTAATTATTAATTGATGAAAGGCAGGCTAAAAGCATTCGTTTCTTTTGTAAGTGTTATTACGCTTGTGCTAACGTCTTGCTTTGTTACGAAAAGGAATACCAGTGTATCATTGCCATCTTTTAAGCTTATTGAAGATACTTCGACTTGTTATCATTCGCAATTCGAAATGGGATACGAAGACCATTTTGTAGGAGAGCAGCGGAATATACAACCGTCAAGTAATTTTCATGATTCCCCGATTGTTACATTACTCTATTCCACAGACACCGCTCTATTTTTTCAAAGAAGTGATACAATTTATCAATTTGGACTTTTTTCTCAGATTACGCAGATAATTGCTATCCATGAACAGTTAAATAACCCGCCATTAGCCAATAGTATTATATATAGTAATAAAGGAAAAGTTATTTACTATACGCGAAAAAATATTGTTATGCTGTATGACTTTCATACTAACGCCTTGATACCAACCAACCAACCACAACAATTTTTCAATCCTTTTGTTGGGTTTTATTCAAAAATAACAGCCTACTCTGATTCCACCTTTTGTTTTACCAACAACTACATTACTTATATCACCAACAAGACTTTACATGTCATAGATTCTTTCCCTTTTGCAGCAACTTACACTTATCCCCAATGTGATGCGCAACAAAGCAGAATTATTTCATTGCTCAATTTCGAAAAACTACTTCAAGGGGAAAACGAAGTTGCGATTTACAATACTACCTCAAAAACAACACAACTGTATATGTTGCCTATTGTCGAAATGGGGGCTAACACTATCAATGCTGTTCGCTTATCGCCTGTAGATACAAGTGTCATATATTATTGCCAAAATAATAGTGGCATCTTTAGCTATAACACTTCTACAAAAAGTATAAACACTATTGCTGAATCTTGCCCACAGCGTGCTTTCATAAATTTTTGCGTAACACCCAACGGCAAAGCAATTCTTGCACAAACGCGGACAGCAATATATGCTATATCAAATCTTACTGACACCCCATATGTGCGCGTTTTATTTGAGTGACAAATTACATTCTATCACGGGCAGTCTTATCTACAGTTCCGTTACGTCTTATGAAGAAGTTGGCACACACACTATAACATTGCCTACATTTACGTGGGCTAGTGGTTTTTACTTGGTAAACGTGAGAGTAAATGGGCAAAATAATGTGGTCAAGGCTGTTAAGAATTAGAAACATGTTTTGGGTAATCATAGCATCAGCCTTCTCTTGCTGTAAAACATCGAACCATTTTATCGGTAATGAGGTAGGTGTTTGCGAAGACCTTGATAGCTTTGTTATCCAACATTGGAATTACGGCAAGCCTGACAGTGCTTTTATGGGTCATTTTTATTACAATAAATGGACTGCCTTTGATAGTTGTGTTCTTAAACTTGATACCGCCCACTTTCAAAAAATATTTGGTCGTGGTTCTTCTTTACACACTGGTCAGCTAACATATTTCACACAAGGCAGGTATGAAAACAGAATATTAGCAGTTCACTATTTGCAATCAGGTCAAATTCAATACCTACTATGGGAAGACATAATTACTGACAAAGCGGATATTCTTCATCTTCCTAACTACATTACAAATATTTACGTGGATTCCTTCCAAGTTATTAGCCAATTAACTGAACCGCCTAAGTTTACTATCAACCTGGATAGTGCTTCAAAAAAAATAGACTATCCTCAATTTGAAAGAGATAATCTCATTGCGGGTGATGGATATGCAACATTTATAATTTCAGCAAATGGACTGATTGACAGCGTTTGGCTTACTAAGAAAGTTTCACAGGGGATAGACAAAGCTATTTTAAGATTTGTAAAAAGTTTACCTGAGTTTATTCCCGCAAAGAAAAATGGAAAAAACGTTGCTTGTACCTGTCAATTGGTGTTTCATTTTAAAGTAAAAGAAAATTAAAAAAAGATGAACTGCGTTCGATAATGTGGTTTGTAAAACAGTAAGGTTATTTACTTGCGCAGGTTCCCACAAGCGGAGAACCTGCGGGGAAGCAAAACAGAAAATTTACTACTATGAAACGCATAATCAGATTATGGATATACATTTCGTTTGCTTTGTTGCCATCATGCGCCAAAGATAAAACACAACAGTCTTATGATGAATGCAGCGATTTCCGAGAGATATATCTTCCGCAAACAGGATTTACTCCCGGGATTAGCTATGTCATTCCTGATAGCGTACATTTTAAATATGGGGTTTTTAATCCGAACAATTCCGATGAAATGGCTTACTGGGGTGGAAATACAAAATGGAATTTTTACAGTTACAATCTGGTGACCAAACAACGGGTAAAGCTGACGGATTTAATACCCCAAAATCCGCCTAAGTGGCATCGCAACGGTTGGATTGCCTTTAACGCGGAAGACAACAACATTTACAAAGTAAAATCAAATGGCGACAGTTTAACGCAACTCACTTTTACTCGCGATTGCTTCATGCCGGAATGGAACTTATCGGGAGATACAATTATCTGCAAAAAGGCATCTCCATCGCCTGGTGTGTATTTTATCAAGGCCGATGGTTCGTTAGTAACGTACGTAAACTATAACCAATATTCACTAAGCTTTCCATCATGGGCACCCTTCGATTCAATTATAATTAATACTTCCGGGTTTGGCCTTTCGCAATTAAATTTTTTTGATTCTTCATGGACCATTTTGAAAATTGGAAATTCTTCAGCATTAGGTGCTTGTTGGTTCCCTGATGGTAAGCGCATCCTTTGGAGTGTAGATTATCAGCCAATGCTTTTAGATTATGCTACACTTGAGCAACATGCTTTAGTCCCCTATTGCCAAAAGGAACATTATATGTATCCCTCCATATCGGGTGATGGGAAATATGCTTTGCTTTCTATGGAAACGCAAGTGTTTGTATCAACTGGTATCCCATTTAGTTCATTTAGAATTGTTAGAATAGAAATAGCAACAGGCAAAGAAGAAATTTTGGATTTGCCCGATTAAGTAAATCTTTGCCCTCCACAGTCCTCCATTTAAAAAATCTGCGGCTACTAAAACATTAACGTAACATTACGAGCTTCCTAAAGCCCCCTTCGGGAGTTTGGGGGCTTTCCCTTCGGGGGTTTGGCGGCCTTGTCATTGCGCGGGCTTTTCCAAAACACAAACCGAACAAAGCCCAAAGCAACCTTCCGCTTTGTATTTCCTAAATCCGTTCCATCTGCCATATCCGCGTTATCCGTGTGCCAATGTATCTTAAGCCTTCGGGGGTTTGGGAGCTTTTTTAAGCAGAGATAGTCGAAGACCGGAGTGGTAAACTCAAATTCCTCTCATCATCCACCCCACAAACAAATCCGCAGATTCTCAAAATTGAAAACCTGCGGAGGCACAATGATGGTTTGTAATCCTGCTATTTCAAAATTTCACCGCAGGTAAACACAGGTTTACACGGATAAAGTGGTACTCATCTCTGCGTTTATCTGAATGGGAATTATTTGGTTTAAAAATACGGAGGGTCATTTAAAAGTATTTTGAACTCCGGGATCGTGCCGCTTTTTGTAATCGTTTATGAATAAGGCGACCTTGTTATCTATTTCCTCATTGTTAAGCCTATTTTGTGGGGGGAGGGAAGGCTGCCCGGGCATTTCTTCGATGTGTATAGTTTGAGTCGGGAAGGCAAACTGCACACCGAGGCTTTCGGCCAATCGAAGAGTTTCGAGAATGATTTCATGCCTTGCCTTTAACTCTTCGGACCAACTGGGTACCTCAAAGAAAATATAGAACAGAATATTTAGTGAAGCGGGACTCATTTCGTTCATGTGGATCTCATAATAATCTTTACGGGTTTTGGGATGATTGGCTACAATTTGTCGCAATCCATCCACATACTTATCTATCAGATTAGGCGGAGTACTGTACGTGAGGTTAATGACCGATTTATATCTTCTGTAAACTCGCAGACCGAAATTATCCACTGATGTATTGGTGATTTCGCCATTGGGAACTGAAACCAAAGAATTGGCAAAAGTGCGGATGCGAGTAGAGCGAAAGCCCACTTCTTCTACCGTGCCATCCACCCCGTTGGCTTGAATCCAGTCGCCAATCTGAAACGGTTTGTCGAGAAAAATCATGAGTGAACCGAAGAGGTTTTTGATAGTGTCTTGTGCGGCTAATGCTAAAGCCAAACCCCCAATAGAAAGCCCTGCTAATAGGGCGGTTATGTTTACATCAAATACGGTCAGGATGATGATGCCTCCACAGATAATTACGAAAACCTTTAAAACTTTGGATACCAGCGGAACTAATTGATCATCTAAAATTGTTTCGGTGGCCTCTGCCTTTTTCCAAAGGTAAATGCTGATTAAATCTACTAAATGATAGGCGGCAAGGGTTCCGTAAATGGGGGTGAGAATGTTGAGGATAAGCACCAAATACTTTGCCGTGGTAATGGGCAGTTGAAGTACCGGAACTAAGAACTGTAACAACACGGTCAATATCATCAAGCTGGCGGGATGAGATGCCTTTTGGATAACTATTCGCTGTTGTTTAGGAATTTTTGGGCTTCGAATTAACTGTTTGATGATCAGCCCGATGAGAAAGCTCAAAAATTGATGAAAGACAATGGTGATGAGCGAAATAAGGAGGATGCCGGAATATTGCCAAACGTATAGCCCTAAAAAATGCTTCTGCCCAAACTTGCCAAATAGGTTCACCAGAATGTCGCTGCCGAAAGGGTACACTTCTTTATGCAATTTCGGAATAGCCTCTAATGTTTTGCGGGAGTAGAGCCATTTCCCGTTAATGAGTTCTACATAAATTTCAGGGTATTTTTGGAAAAGTATGTAGCGGTGTTTCCCCGAAGTGGAATCTACATAGTTGGGATTTTGAGGTAGCGTGCTTATGTCCACATAAAGCCCTTTGCCATCTAAAACCTGTTTGAGTTCCACCGCCAAATCTTTCGCCTCTTTTGGATCGGCATTGAGTGCTTGGGCGGCCTTTGCCTCATTGTAGGTATCGGGTTGCAAATAATATAAGTGCGTGTAAATGGTGCTGAGAGGGGTTTTTAATCCGAACTTGATACTATCGGGCAATGCGGTTTGGGCAGTAGCAAAAGACCCTATAAATTGAACTATACAAAACAAAAGCAAACCACGAATCACACTCCTCATCTTTTAAAATTTAGCCCTAAAGTTAGGGCTTTAGATTTTAAGCCTAAATGAGTATGCTTGATTGGGGCGGGAGCAAGTGCCCAGTGGTGCGCAGGCAGACAAAATAAGTAAAGACTCGAGCGAGACGCTCGCGCCAGTTTCCGAAAGAGTATAGCGCCTCTGAAACAGGTTCGGGGTGACATTTGCAACCGGCTAAACCACCGCAGGTTTCTTTGTGCTGTTTATATTTATGAAAAGAAACCCTGCGGAGAAAGACAATCCTATTTGTGCAGGAGATGGCTTCGTGCCTTGCCATAATGTTCCTGTTGCCGCTGTCGGATGCTGCTCGGCAAACAACAAGAAAACTACGCTGTTCCTCTATTTCCTCAAATACTACTCTGCATTTGGGATTGAAAGCACTATACTTTTCATTTCTGCAACAATTAACTCCCATGAATTCTCTGGCTTCTCGTTTCATGCACCCTTCCTATCGCCTCCCGACTAATTTGCTTGTTATTTCTTCTCTCTTAACTTCGCAACATGCTAAAATCAATGACAGGCTTTGGGAAAGCCAGCGGGCAGGTAGGCGACAAAACTGTGAATGTGGAGGTAAAGTCATTGAACAGCAATAAAGGGCTCGACCTAAGCGTAAAGATTCCCGGCAAGTACCGCACGTTGGAGTATGACCTTCGCAATGTGGCTGCCTCCATTCTTCAGCGCGGTAAGGTAGATATCTACATCACCATGGAACACAACACGGCCTCCGGTGAAGTTTCACTGAATAGAGATTTGGTAATCTCCTACTTTAATGAGTTTAAATCCATTGCCGATGAATTAGGGGTTTCTTCTGAAAGTCTGCTTCCTACCATTCTTAAAATGCCGGATGTGATTGGAGAATCACATGAAGAACCGGGGGAAGAGGAAAAGAAGAAAATTCACGAAGTATTCGGAAAGGCCATTGCCGATCTCGATACTTTTCGCAACAATGAAGGTGCTTCGCAGGATGAGGAGTTACGACTGCGGATAAAACTTATTGAAGAGAATGCCGAAAAATTGAAAGTAGAAGATGCGCAAAGAGTAGCCGACATCAGCGCCCGCTTGAAAAATAACCTCGAAACTTTTATCCCAAAAGATAAGATAGATTTAAACCGCTTTGAACAAGAGGTGATATACTATCTCGAAAAGTTGGATGTAACAGAAGAGTTGACCCGCTTAAAATCGCATTGCGACTATTTTGAATCGGTGATGAGCGATGTAAAGGAAGAGTTAAAAGGTCGGAAACTCAATTTCATTTCACAAGAAATGGGGCGCGAAATAAATACTATTGGATCCAAAGCCAATAACGCTCCCATGCAGAAATTAGTGGTGAATATGAAAGATGAGTTAGAGAAAATTAAAGAGCAAACGAATAACATACTATAAACTATGGCAGTCATCAAAGTTACCCGTGTACTCATACCTCCCAGAAAACTAATAGTAATTACTGCGCCCAGTGGAGCCGGCAAATCGTCTATTGTCAAAAAACTATTACAGCAGCAGCCGGAGTTATCTTTTTCGATTTCATGCACCACCCGGGAGAAAAGACCTGGAGAAACCGATGGCGTGCATTATTATTTTATGACGGTAGAGGAGTTTAAAAAGAAAATTGCCGCGAATGAATTTGCAGAATATGAAGAAGTGTATCCGAACAGATTTTACGGCACCTTGAGAAGCGAGATGGAGAGAGTATGGAGAGAGCGAAAAGTAGTGCTCTTTGATATTGATGTGAAGGGAGCCGTTAATCTGAAGAAAGAATTCGGAGAAGATTGTCTCACTATATTTATTTCCCCTCCTTCTAAAGAGTCATTAATTAATCGCTTGAAGAATCGGGGCACAGAAGACACAAAAAGTCTGAAAGAAAGAATTAAGCGATCGGAGCAAGAGTTGGAGTTTGCCGATAAATTTGATAAAATAGTGTTGAATAAGGATTTCGATACTGCCTATATGCGAGTGAAGAACCTTGTGATCTCTTATTTAAAACCTAAAACCGAACACATACTTTGATATGGAAACACTCACCACTCAAGGAGTTGAAGTAAATGTAGAAACCTTCTATCAGCCGGAGTATTCACATCCGCAGGGGCAGGAATTTGTATTTGCCTACCATATTGGTATCAACAACCGCAATTCTTTTACGATTCAGTTGCTTCGCAGGAAATGGATTATTACAGATTCAGAAAGAGGGGTAAGAGTGGTGGAGGGTGAAGGGGTCGTTGGTCGGCAGCCGGTGTTATATGCCGGAGATACTTATCAATATGTATCGGGTTGCAATTTAGCTACCCCAATCGGCAAGATGGAAGGAGTTTATGTTTTCCAAAATAAAGCCACCATGAAAGAGTTTGAGGTCAAAGTGCCTGTGTTTAAAATGGAAGCACCTCAAATTCTGAATTAATTTCTGGGTTGTTTCTCTAAAACTAATATATTTATAGCCTTAAAAAAAAGCAATAACATGAAAAAAGCAATTATCGCCTTCAGTATGGTTTTAATAACCACATTCAATTTTGCCCAAAATAATTCTGCCGGTGCAAGCCGTGAAAAGGCAACAAAAACAATAGAGCAGGATGCCAAAGAAAAAATTGCCGGCTTGACGGAGAAGTTAGACTTAAATACCGATCAACAAGCAAAAGCTTCCGCCATTGTGATGGATTTCCTGAACGAGAAAGCTGCGTTGACTTCTTTAAAAGCATCCAATCCCACAGATTATAAAACTAAAATTACTGAAGTAGGTAAAAAATACGTTGAGAAAGTGAAAACAGTTCTCACAGTTGATCAACAGAAGAAACTTGATACTTTAATTGCTGAAAGACAAGCAAAAAAAGCAGCGAGAAACTAATTCCTCTCACACCCTATTAAAAAAGCCGCTCTTTGAAGCGGCTTTTTTAGTTTAAGAGTTCTCGGTTTCGGTAGTAGGGCATAAACACAAAACTCATAGCATTCTCCTCTGCTACAAATACGCACATATAATCATCGGGATTTTTATAGCTCTCTACAAAGTTCTTCACGTTGTCCTGTTTAACCACTCCGTGGTTTACAAAATCCTCCAGGTGAGAAGCATTGAGGTTCCAACTGATATCAAAGTCGGCTCGGTTTACAATTGGCAGCCCAATATCCAAATCCATCTCCCCTCGCATAGCCACGAAAATCGGATATTTAGAAACGCCACCCTTTATCATTCCTTTGGAGATTTGTTTGATGTAATCACGGCAAATCTCTAAATCGCTATGAAGAGAGTTATATAGTTCTTCATCAAGAGTCATAAGCTCAAACATCTAAAAAAATCGCGAAAAAAATAAATGAAAAATCCGGACTGCGTTATTCTTCCTTCTTCAGTTGTAATCTCACCACGTTTTCTATATGTGTAGTATGCGGAAACATGTCCACAGGCTGTATTCTCGTCACCGTATATTTTTCAGAGAGTAATTGAAGGTCTCGCGCCTGCGTAGCGGCATTGCAACTCACATAAACAATAGCCGGTGCTTCTAAAGCCAATAGCGTTTTCACCACATCTTCGTGCATTCCGGCACGCGGTGGGTCTGTAATAACCACATCGGGTTTACCGTGAGTGGCCATGAATTCATCCTTCAAAATCATTCGTACATCGCCTGCATAAAACTCACAGTTTTGCACTTTATTCAATAGTGCATTTTCTTTTGCATCAATAATAGCCTCTTCAATTTGTTCTATGCCCACTACTTTTTTGCACTTATCAGAAACATATAAGCCGATGCTGCCTACACCGGTATAGAGGTCGTACACTACATCAGCTTCGCGCAGTTGCGCAAAATCTTTTACTATGTCGTATAATACTTTTGCCTGAAGGGAATTGGTCTGAAAAAAACTCTTAGGGCCTATTTTGAAAGAATAATCTCCCAGCATTTCAGTGATGTAGCTTTTCCCATAAAAAACGGATACCGGCAAATCATATATAGTGTCATTCCTTTTGGGGTTAATGACATATTGAAGTGCGGTGATTTCGGGAAATTTTTCTTGCACAAAACCAAGAAGTTGAAAAATCTTTTCTTCCTTCTTTTCATAAAAACTAATTAGCACCAATATTTCCCCGGTAGAGGTGATTCGGATAAGCAAATTCCTGAGAAGCCCCTTTTGATTTTTCAGATCAAAAAATGTATAGCCGTTTTCGAGTGCAAATTCTTTGATGGCAATGCGTATTTGATTGGAAGGGTCGGGTTGTAGAAAACAGTGATCCACATCTACTACTCCGCTAAAACTTCCCGGCACGTGAAAGCCTACCCCGTTTCGATGTTCAAAGGCAATACCCGCTTGCACTTCTTCATCAGTTATCCATTTGCGATCGGTAAAGGCAAACTCTAATTTATTGCGATAGTAATAGTCGTTCTCACACCCAATCACATCGGGTATAGAATCAAAATCTACTTTACCTATTTTCCGAAAAGCATCTTCTACAATCTGCTTCTTAAAACTTAATTGCTCTTCGTACTTCACCTGTTGCCATTTACAACCTCCACATACCATAAAGTGAGAACAACGAGGTTGAGTTCTTAAGAAAGAGGCACTTTGAATCTTATCAATGCGGCCTTCGGAATAACTCTTCTTGCTTCGGTGAATAGATATATCAATTACATCGCCCGGAACAGCGAAGTCTGTAAATATCACTTTACCATCTAATCTCGAAATGCCTCTTCCATCGCTTGAAACTGTCTCTACTTTTACTCCTTCAATAATTTTCTTTTCCTTTTTCAACGCTACCACTTTAGCGGTAAAAATAGTTTTATCTGCCACGAGATGGCACTTCCTATCAACGGCTGAGGAAGCAAGTTTCCCGCTATGGAAGCCGCTTTGATACGTGTTAAAAAAGTTTAACTTCGCTCCGCTTTAAAAAGCGGTTTCAATATTTGCAGCCTTTTAAAACCAAGTTGCTTACTATGTACAAATACTTCAGTATCCTTTTGCTTGCAATAATTGCCTATCCGACATTAGCTCAAAATGCTTCGGATGACCGGGTGCTGTTTACAGCCGGAAACGACAAAGTAACTGTTGGAGAGTTTGAGTATGTATATAACAAGAACAACATCAACAATCAAGCTGATTACAGCAAAAAGAGCTTAGAGGATTACCTCACACTTTACGAGAACTTCCGCCTAAAGGTAAAGGAAGCAGAGGCGATGAAGTTAGATACCATCAGCAGTTTAAAAAATGAACTGGAAGGCTACCGCAAGCAGTTGGCAAAATCTTTTTTAACCGATAGAGAAATTTCAGATAAACTGATTGAGGAAGCCTACGAACGATCGAAGACAGAAATCAATGCAAGTCATATTCTCGTGCGTTGCGATGAGAATGCCAACCCTGCTGATACGATGGCGGCTTTTAAAAAGATAATGGCCTTGCGCAAGCGAATTGAAAAAGGCGAAAGTTTTGACAAGGTTGCGAGAGAGAGTTCAGAAGATCCTTCGGCTAAAACCAATTCTGGAAATATTGGATGGTTCACAGTTTTCGGAACCATTTATCCATTTGAGAGTGCAGCGTATTCATTGAAGCCCGGAGAGTTGAGTATGCCGGTGCGCACCATCTTCGGATACCACTTGGTAAGAGTCAACGAAACCCGCCCCGCTCGCGGTCAAATTCATGTAGCGCACTTGCTAATTCGCTTTCCTGATGGAGCTACTCCTGCTCAAAAGGATTCTGTAAAGAAAAGAGTGGATTCAGTATATGCGCTGATTACTTCAGGCAAAATAGATTTTAAAACGGCCGTAAAAGAGTTCTCGGATGATAAAGCCTCCAGGGTAAAAGATGGAGAGTTGCAATGGTTTGGTTCGGGAGCTCCCATTCGTATGGTTCCTGAATTTGAAGATGCCGCCTTCTCCCTCACAAAGCCCGGAGAAATGACCAAGCCGGTGATGACACAGTTTGGCTGGCACATTATCAAATTAATTGAGCGCAAAGGCATTCAACCATTTACCGAAGAAAAAGCGGATCTGAAAAAGAGAGTTGAAAGAGATACGCGGTCACAGGTAGCCAAGAACAAATTGATTGATCGCATCAAGCGAGAAAATAACTTTACCGAATTTCCTGGCATCCGGAGTGATTTTAATGTAAAGGTGGACTCTTCTATTTTTAGAGGAAACTGGAAGGCCGATAGTTCACTTCTAACAAACAAAGTGCTGTTTACATTGGCCGGAAAAAATTATACACAGAGCGATTATGCCGCCTACATCGAGAAAAATTCGAAGCGCAGAAGTGACAAAGCCTTAGATGCGTTGCTGAACGAATACTACGATGAGTTTGTAAATGCGAGTTGCTTGGAATATGAGGAAAGCATGCTCGAAGTAAAAAAGCCGGAGTTCAAAAGTTTGATGAAGGAATACCATGATGGCATCCTGCTTTTTGAATTGATGGATCGCATGGTGTGGACCAAAGCCGTAAAAGACACCTTGGGCTTGGAGGAATTCCGCAAAAAAAATGAGAATAAATACATGTGGGGCAATCGGGCGGATGTAGCCATTTTTAATTGCAACGACAGTAAAATTTGCGATGCCGCTCACAAACTGGCTGAAAAGAAAAAAGATGTGGAGACGATTAAAGATAAACTGAACAAGAACGAAAAAGAGGAACACGTTTCAACCATTGAAGGCAAGTACGAAAAGGGACAGTATGATGTGGTAGATAAAGTGGATTGGAAAGCTGGAGTAAGCCCCGTAGAAAAGTTGAACGACAGCACTTACCGGTTTGTTTGGGTAAAACAGATTGTAGGGCCGGAACCTAAGAGTTTGAAAGAAGCCAAAGGATATATCGTTTCAGACTATCAGGAATATTTGGAAAAAACTTGGTTGGAACAACTGCGGAAAAAGTATCCAATTAAAGTAAACGAAAGCGTATTTGAATCATTGATAAAAAAATAAATACTGACAATTTATTTTCATGAGCGAAGTGCAATGTATATTGCACTTTCGTTTTTTAAACCCATGACAAAAGCTCTTTCATATTCTCTTATCGCTGCCTTGGTCTTGTGCAGTTCGTGCAGTTATTTCAAAAAAGGTGGTAAGCCAAGCGGATCGGATGTAGTGGCTCGTGTAGGAAGTGAATACTTGTATGCTTCAGACCTCAAAAAACTTACGCGAGGACTGAACGGAGAAGACAGCACAGAAGTGCTGCGCAATTATGCGAAGGACTGGGTGAAGAAAAAATTACTGTTGCAGAAAGCTTCTGAAAATATATCGGATGAAGATGTGGGCATTACTAAGAAAGTAGAGGACTACCGCGAAACTCTTTTGCTCTACGAATATGAAAAGGAGTTGATTAATCAGAAGATGGATACCACCGTGGGGGAAACGGAAATGAACGAATGGTACGAAAAGGTAAAAGATGATTTTCCTTTGGAAGAAGAGGTGTACCGTATCAACTTTATTAAGGTTAAAAAAGACGCTCCCGATTTGGATCAGGCGCGCAAATGGATACTCAAACCAAAGGATGAAGAGGATGCCAGAAAGTTAGAAGGCTATTGCAAAGAAATAGCCAGCAGCAGTTCTATTGGCGAGGGTATTTGGTACGAAAAGGAAAATGCCATTAAAAATTTCCCCGTGTCGGAAAGTGATATGAACTCCCTTACTGCTTCCAAAAAATATAAAGAGTTTAAGACCGATGAGGGCATTTGGTTTCTGCGAATAGTAGAGGTGGCTAAAAAAGGTACTCCCTCCCCAATAGATATGATTAGAGATAAGATTGTGAAAATAATTATGGAGAAGCGCAAGCTGCTGCTGCTAGAAAGAATCTACAATCGAATTTATGCCGATGGCAAAGCATCCAAAGCGTTTGATATTTACGTGAAGCCATGAAGCAAAGCCTTGCCGCCATTTTCTTATTCTCAACGTTTTTCTGTGTCGCTCAAACTGAAAAGGGAAAGTATGTGGTGGGCGGTGCTGCCGATATCAGTGTAATGAACCACTCCGGCATCACTAATTTTAGTATGGACATCAGCCCCTCTTTTGGGATTTTTGTGGTCAATAATTTTACCGTAGGAGCGAGGTATTCTTTTGGAATACGCACTAACAAATCTTTCGATAAGAGTAAGGATGAGTATGTGACCACCACCACTTTCACTACCGCTATTGGGCCTAAACTGAGTTACTATATCGGCAAAAAACAGTTAAAAGGTTTGGTGAGTGCAAATGCCGGCTACACAGTTTATACTCAAATGCGCAAAGGCAATCTGGTGAACAAGAATGGATTTATGGCCGGAGGATTTTTAGGGATGGCCTATTTCTTTAACCCGCATGTAGCCTTAGAAACCGGAGTATATACCAATGCTTCCGGTTACAAAGGAGACTTTCCTACTTTGCGAATCGGTTTTTCCGTTGGTTTTTCTGTATTGTTGGACAAGAAAAAGAAAGAGTAAGCGTTTATTAGCGTCAATTTAGTGAAATGAAGAAATTAGAAATAGTAGCCTTTGCCTTGTTCACCTTGTGGTTTGCACCGGCTTTTTCGCAAAACACCGTCATAGACAAAGTGCTCGCAGTGGTAGGCGATAACGTGATTCTGCAATCAGATGTAGAAGGGCAGTATCAGCAAATGAAAACTCAGAGCCAGGGAGAAGAAGTGCCTCCCGAAACCCGCTGCCAAATTTTTGAAAGTTTGTTGTTAGATAAGCTGTTCCTTTCGCAGGCACAGTTGGATAGCGTGACTACTACTCCAGATGAAATTGATGCTGAGTTAGATCGCAGAATTAAGTATTTCATTTCAGTATTCGGCTCGCGCGAAAAGCTCGAAGATTACTACGGTAAATCAGTGATGGAACTGAAGGACGACTTTCGCGATGATATCGAAAAACAGCTAATCACCGATAAAATGAAAGGCAAGGTTTTCGCCAACCTGAAAGTATCACCCGCTGAGGTGGAGGCCTTCTTCAAAAAAATACCGCAAGACAGCATTCCATATTTTAACTCTGAACTGGAAACCGGAGAAATTGTAATGTTCCCGAAAGTGAGCGAAGCAGAAAAGCTAAGAGCACTAAATAAAATAAAAGACATCCGAAAAGAAATTATTCAAGGAGCCGACTTTTCTATTAAAGCCATACAGTATTCCGAAGACCCCGGCTCCTACCTCGATGGAGGAAGTTTGGGCACTATTGAACGAGGCGAGTTAGTGCCCGAGTTTGAGGCGGTGGCCTACAAACTGAAAGAAGGGGAACTGAGCGATGTAGTAGAAACTCCTTTTGGCTATCACTTAATTATAGTGGATGAAAAGCGAGGCGATAAACTCAAGGTGCGCCACATTCTGATAAAGCCTAAAATCACCTCAGCCGATTTAGCTCTGGTAAAAGCCCGTATGGATAGTATTGACCACGAGTTGAAGGTAGATTCGCTCAGTTGGCAGGATGCCGTAAAGCAATTTTCGGAAGATGAACAATCCAAAGCCATTGGCGGCTTGATGGTGAATCCAAAAACCGGAGATACTCACTTTGAGAAAGCCGACATTGACGGCACTCTTATTTTTACTTTAGACCGCATGAAGGTAGGCGACTACAGTGAGGTGTTGCCTTATGCGGCAGTAGGTCGTACCGGTGAAACTAACAACGGCTATCGTATTATTTGGCTGAAATCAGAAACCAAACCACACAAAGCCAGTTTGGAGGAAGACTATCCTAAAATACAAGCAGCCGCCAAAGCCGAAAAGCAGCAGAAGATATTAGACAACTGGTTGGCACTGCACCGCAGCAAAAACTATGTGCGTATTGATAGCTCCATGTTGGGTTGCAAAGGCATTGAGAAATGGACCGACAACAACAACTAAGAGAAGGGCAAAGATACTTCACACTTTACGCGCCTCCACTTTCTTCCGGTCTCGTTGCTTCTTTTCCCAACACCACTACAAATTTTCTAACCACCCTTCTCATCTCTGCACAAATAGTAAACTCCCATCTCCATAGCTCAGAAAACGGAAGTTATGCGAGAGTGCATAATCGTAAATTTTCTTCCAATCATTGCCAACTACTGCGGCAACTAATAATAGTAGAGTTGAATTTGGCTGATGGAAATTAGTGATTAAAGCCTGTACCACTTTGGGTTGATAAGGTGGGGCAATAATGATTTGTGTTTTACAAATAAGCCTTTCCAAATGTTGCTTCTTCATCCATTCAAGTAAGCTATTCAACGCATCATCGCAGGGGCTTAGTTCATAAGCCTCCCACTGTTTCACTTCCAACGCATCAAGCGATTTCGCTTCATTTGTATTTGCTTTCAACCCCATCCAGTACAAACTTTCTAAGGTGCGCATCGAGGTGGTTCCAACTGCTACAATTGGTTTGCCGGTCTTCTTTGCAGTTACAATTTTTTCTATAGTTTCCCTCTTCACCTCTATCAACTCAGAGTGCATATCATGCCCATCCATCTTTTCAGATTTAACGGGCCTGAAAGTTCCGGCACCTACATGTAATGTCACCTCTTCGGTGGCTATATTTTTTGATCGAAGCGATTCGATAATACCTTCGGTAAAATGTAACCCGGCAGTGGGTGCAGCTACTGAACCTTCGTGTTTGGCGTACACCGTTTGATACCGAGTGGAATCCACTTCTTCAGAAGACCGGTGCAAATAAGGAGGAATCGGCATACTTCCCAGCTTGTCTAATACTTCGGCAAAAGTCAGATGTTCCGGTTGCCATTGAAATTCTACGGTGAATGAACCGGCATCTCTGTCCACCAATTCGGCTGTCAGCTTTAGAGCATCGGTCTTTTTCTGCAAAATTTTTTCCTTCCACTTACTCGCGCGACCTATCAAACATTTCCATCGGATGGCTTTCGTGCGACTCATCACACTTGCCATTTCTGAGTTTTCTTCACTTGGCTCTAAGCAAAAGATTTCAATTTTAGCCCCCTGCGCATTTTCAAAAAGCAAGCGCGCATGTATCACTTTGGAATTATTAAAAATCAGTAGCGCATTTTCAGGTAATTGTGCGGCAAGATGGCGATAACTGCTTTCGCTGATTTGCCCATTTCTGTAAACCAGTAGTTTGCTGCCATCTCGCTCCGGTAAAGGGTAACGAGCAATTTTTTCGTCCGGTAAGTGGTAGCTGTAATCGCTGATATGAATTTCGCGCGGGTGCATAAGCACAAAGGAAACCAAGTTTTAAAATTGAAAAGTATTTTGTGCGTCTTATGGCCATGAAAAGTATTCACACTGAAATCATCATTCACACATCGGCCGAAAAGGTTTGGAACATTCTCACTGACTTTGAAAAATTTCCTGAATGGAATCCTTTCATTCTTTCATTAGAAGGGAAACCCAACGTAGGCGAACGACTGAAAGCAACTCTGAAAAATGGAAAGGGCACCTCTGTGTTTCTACCCAAAGTGCTGGTGGTAGATCCGAACAAAACATTTGAGTGGTTGGGTAGCCTGCCGGTGCCGGGTTTGTTTAATGGTCAGCATCACTTTCGCATTGAATCCATTGGAGAAAATCAGGTGCGGTTTGTGCAGGGCGAGCAATTCAGCGGGCTGTTAGCCGGTATGCTGATGAAAATGATAGGAGAGGAAACCATTAAAGGTTTCGCTTCGATGAATCAAGCGCTGAAGGAAAGAGCGGAGAAATAATTTTCGCAATTTTACGCACCAAACAAAGCGATATACGCGATTTTTTGGGTGTATTTGAAAGCAATTTCCCGCTTCCTAAGGGGGAGAGGGAGAGAATTCGGGAGTGATTGGAGAGTATTTGGAAGTCGTTCTATAGTATTCCCAAGTCACTCCAGAGTTATTCCAGAGCACTCTCGAATGGCTGTAGAGCGCTCGCGAATTGTCTATTTACGGTTAAATGATTCACAGGTGCTGCGGCCCATGTATTTCCTTTACTTCAAGTAGGCAAGTCAGAGGGTCTAAAAAAGTAAGCCAAAATTCTTGGGGCTTTGTAAAATGCAAGAAGCGAACATTTCTGCTCGCTTCTTGCTGTATTGTAAATTTGGAAATTAAGATGCAACATTAGCTGCAACCCATGCTGTTGCCACAGTTGATGCACTTGTAACAAGTTCCGCTGCGGATAGTGATATTTCCACACACACTACATGGTGGGGCATCGCCCATCATATCACTGGCGGCTCTATTAAAGCCACCCATTGAAGTGCCGGAAAGTGTCATCTTTCCTTCTTTAATTCCTATTCCGTCCTTTTTAGGTGCTGGCTTTGGAGTCTGCATCATTTCCGGATGGTTGTTTGTTCTCTTCGTTTGCGGTTCATCTTCGCTACTATCATCCGCTAAATCTGAAGTTAAATCTTGCGTTGATTTCTCGCGCATAGTTAACTCTGAAGGGGTCACGTGCACTAAATCAGTTCTGTCGAGATATTCAAACGCCAACAAGCGGAAAATATAATCTACTACCGAAGAAGCATTCTTGATGTTGGGGTGGTTTACCATGCCACTTGGTTCAAAACGGGTAAAGGTAAACTTGCTTACAAACTCCTCTAAAGGCACTCCATACTGCAAACCAATAGAAACAGAGATAGCAAAGCAGTTCATCAGGGAGCGGAACGAAGCCCCTTCTTTGTGCATATCCACGAATATCTCCCCGAGCGTTCTATCATCATATTCACCGGTGCGCACAAACACGGTTTGTCCTCCTATTTTGGCTTTCTGCGTAAAGCCTCTCCGCTTAGCCGGTAATTTTTTGCGCTCCACAATCTGTGAAAGTTCGCGCATAAAATTGGTATCAGTAGATTCCTGCATGAGCACACGAGCCGCTTCCAGTACTTGCTCCGGAGTCAGCTTGCTAAATACATCGCTTGGTTGTTGCTGCGTAGTGAGAGTTGCTTCTGCTTTAGGAGTTTCCTTCTCGGCATCTTTCTTGTTGGAAAGTGGTTGAGAGAGCTTGCATCCATCCCGGTAAAGCGCATTGGCTTTCAATCCCAGATTCCAAGAAAGTGAGTAGCAGCTTTTAATATCATCTACCGTAGCTTCGTTGGGAAGGTTGATGGTTTTTGAAATAGCACCACTGATAAATGGTTGAACGGAAGCCATCATGCGGATATGCCCGTGAGGATGGATAAAACGCACCCCCTTCGTGCCGCAGGTATTGGCACAATCAAATACGGGAAGGTGTTCGTCTTTCAAGTACGGAGCGCCTTCTACGGTCATGGTTCCGCACACAAATTCATTCGCAGCGTCTAACTCATCTTTGCTGAATCCGAGTTCGCGCAGCAGATTAAACTTAGGATTGTTGTATTGCTCCGGTTTAAATCCAAGGTGCTGCAAACACTCTTCGCCCAGCGACCAAACGTTGAACGCAAAGGTGATGTCAAAAGCAGCCGACAATTGCGCTTCTATCTTTTCGAGGTCTGCATTGGTAAAGCCCTTTGCGTGTAGCGTATCGCTATTTACGTAAGGGCAGCCTTTCAGTGTGGCATTTCCTTTGGCATATCTCACTATGTTATTTATCTGCTCGGGGGTGTATCCCAGATTTTCGAGGGCCATAGGAACTGACTCATTCACTATTTTAAAATAGCCGCCACCTGAGAGTTTTTTAAACTTCACCAAAGCAAAATCCGGCTCTACTCCGGTGGTATCGCAATCCATCAGCAAACCAATAGTTCCGGTAGGGGCAATCACGGTAGCCTGTGCATTGCGGTAGCCATATTTTTCACCTAATTGCAAAGCCTCATCCCAAGCAGTGGTAGCCGCTTCTAACAGATAGCTTGAACAAAATTTCGGGTTAATTCCCACCGGCCTTACCTCTAATCCTTCGTAAGAATTAGCATCGGCATTATAAGCTGCTAAACGGTGGTTGCGCATTACGCGCAGCATGTGCTTTTTATTTCTTTCATAACCTGCAAAGGGGCCGAGCACCGATGCTATTTCAGCAGAGGTTTTGTAAGCTGTTCCCGTCATAATAGCAGTGATGGCTCCACCAATGGCGCGGGCTTTATCGCTGTCGTAAGGAATACCGCTGACCATGAGCACTGAGCCGAGGTTCGCATATCCTAACCCCAAGGTTCTGAATTCATAAGAAAGACGAGCCACATCTTCTGATGGGAATTGAGCCATGAGTACCGAAATCTCCAGCACCATCGTCCACAAGCGGCTCATGTGTTCAAAGCCTTTCACATCAAACTCCAGCGTTTTTTCATCGAAAAATTTACGCAGGTTGAAGGAGGCCAAGTTGCAAGCCGTGTTATCTAAAAACATGTATTCGCTGCAAGGGTTTGAAGCGCGAATAGCTCCGTCTTCAGGGCAGGTATGCCATTCGTTAATGGTCGTGTCAAACTGCACACCAGGGTCGGCACAACGCCAAGCGGCTAATGCAATTTTATCCCACATTTCACCGGAAGGAATAGACTTCATTACTCTCCGATCGGTTCTGGCTAACAGATTCCAGTTTTCCCCTTTTTCCAATGCGTGGAAGAAAGCGTTGGGAACCCGCACCGAGTTATTAGAATTTTGTCCGCTCACGGTTCTGTAAGCTTCTCCTTCGTAGTGAGAATCGTAACCGGCAGCAATCAGTGCCGCTACCTTGTCCTCTTCCTTCATTTTCCATTCAATGAAATCTACTATTTCCGGATGGTCTAAATCCAAGCAAACCATTTTAGCCGCCCGTCTGGTGGTGCCGCCTGATTTGATAGCTCCGGCAGCCGCATCGCCTATTTTCAGAAAACTCATCAACCCGGAGGAAGTACCTCCGCCCGAAAGAGTTTCTCCTTCTCCGCGAATGTTGCTGAAGTTGGTGCCTACCCCTGAGCCGTATTTAAAGATACGGGCCTCGCGGGTCCACAAATCCATAATTCCTCCGCCATTCACTAAGTCATCATTTACGGATAATATGAAGCAGGCATGTGGCTGTGGTCGTTCGTAAGCCGAAGTAGATTGTTCCAACTCACCCGTGTCGGGATTTACAAAGAAGTGACCTTGCGGTTTTCCTTTAATACCATAAGCGGTATATAAGCCGGTGTTGAACCATTGGGGCGAATTAGGTGCCGCCATTTGATCGAGTAGTGAATACACTAACTCGTCATGAAAAATGTCTGCATCTTTAGCGGAAGCAAAGTACCCGTACTTGAATCCCCAACTTCTCCAGCAGTCAGCCAAGCGGTGAGTGACTTGCTTAATAGAATTTTCTCCTCCTAATGAACCATCGGGTTGAGGAACACCCGCCTTGCGGAAATACTTTTGCGCCAAAATATCGGTAGCCACCTGGCTCCAGCCTTTTGGTACTTCCACATTGTGCATTTCGAATACTGCATCGCCTGCGGGGTTGCGAATCACACTGGAACGCAGTTCGTATTCGAACAGGTCAAATGGTGATACACCTTGCTTGGTGTAGAGCCGAGTCACCTTTAGCCCTTTCTTCTCGTTCTTTCTTGCCATAATTTTATGTTTGTAGAGTTTTAAATCGCTTGTGAGGTTAT
The DNA here is from genome assembly GCA_018262795.1 of Sphingobacteriales bacterium. GTDB lineage: Bacteria > Bacteroidota > Bacteroidia > Chitinophagales > LD1 > Bog-950. The sequence continues at coordinate 203,022 of JADFDM010000003.1, forward strand.
GAACCGAAACTGTGAACGAATTTATTTTTAGCAGAAGGATTTTTGAAGCCCATTTATTAACACTAAATGTGCAAACGGAATTGTATCTTTTTCAAACCCTTAGTAGGTGCGAATCTCTTGTGTGGAAAAAGTTTTTGCTGATTTTTATACCCTCAAAATTTGGTTTTATCGCAGCTAAAACATGTCTGATTTTTTAGGCGCAGGTTATTTTCAATGAATGTAGGGTTATTTTTTGATTAAACTTTTAATGGTCAATGATTTACGAAAAAATAGCAGAAAAATCGCAAGCAAAATTAGCCGTTTTGGTAGATCCGGATCGGCAATCCGGAGAAGAATTGCAGAAACTAATCGAACTATCCGAGAACTCAAAAATTGACTTTTTTTTTGTTGGCGGAAGTTTATTATTGGAAAACAGGTTTGAGAAAACTATCGAAACCATTAAAGCACATTCCTCCATTCCGGTGGTCATCTTTCCGGGCAATAGTTACCAGGTAAATGCCCGTGCCGATGCTATTCTTTTTTTGAGCCTCGTGAGCGGGCGCAATCCCGAATACCTCATCGGGCAACAGGTAGTGGCGGCTCCATTGGTTCGCCAAGCAGGGATCGAGGCAATACCAACGGCTTATCTATTAATAGACGGGGGGCAGATTTCTACCACTTCCTATATGACCCAAACAGTTCCTATTCCTAACGATAAGCCCGATATTGCTATAGCTACCGTGATGGCTGCTGAAATGTTGGGGATGAAAGCGGTGTATCTGGAAGCCGGGAGTGGCGCAAAAAATTGTGTGAGTGCAAGTTTAATTAAGGCCGTTCGCGAAAACACTTCACTGCCCCTCTTAGTAGGAGGAGGTATTCGTAGTGCGGCACAAGCGGAGGAAGTAGGCAAAGCGGGAGCCGATATAATAGTAGTAGGAAACATGCTTGAAAAAGAACCGGAGCTTTTAATGGAGATATCTTTGGCAGTACATGAGCCACATAAAGTAAAAAGATGAAAGGCGTAGTAGTGAAGTCAACCGGCAGTTGGTACGATGTAAAGAGCGGGGCAGGCGATGTCATTAAGTGTCGCCTGAAAGGAATTTTCCGTTTAGATGAAAGTAAAGAGAAGGACAGCAACCCGGTGGCCGTGGGCGATAAGGTGAGGTTAGAGAAAGGGGGCGCAGAGGATGCTTGGATGATTGCAGAAATTGAAGAGCGCGAAAACTACATCGTGCGCTCTTCGCCAAAGCACAAAGGAGCGCGACAAATCATTGCTGCCAACCTCGATCAGGTATTGCTGATAGCAACTATTGCCAATCCGCGCACTTCCACCGGGTTTATTGATCGCTTTCTGCTCACCTCCGAAGCCTATCATATTCCTACGGTGATTGTTTTTAATAAGCAGGATTTGTTAGATACCAAAGCGCGGATCAAGCAAGCGCATGTATCGAACCTTTATCGTAGCATTGGCTATCCCACTCTTTTTGTTTCAGCAGTGGCAGCGGCCGATTCAAAAGAAAATGATCATTTGTCGGAATTGAAAGAAATAATGAAACACAAAACTTCTCTTATTGCCGGCCATTCGGGAGTGGGGAAATCAACATTAATGAATGCCGTTCAGCCGAACTTGAATCTTCGCACCGAAAATATTTCGAAAATAACAGGCAAGGGAATGCACACCACTACCTTTGCCGAAATGCACCCGCTCGATTTTGGCGGCAGCGTGATTGATACCCCCGGCATCCGCGAATTCGGTATCAAGGATTTTAAGCCCGAAGAGATTTCGCATTATTATATAGAGATGCGCGAAGTGCTGCACCAATGTCGTTTTAATAACTGCCTGCACGAAAACGAGCCGGGCTGTGCTGTAAAGCAGGCTTACCTCACCGGAAAAATTTCGGAGGAGCGCTACACCAACTATCTAAACATTATGCTCGATTACAAAGCAAATTATAAGCACTGGGAGTAAACGAATGGCACACCAATGACAAGAATTAAACAGGCGATCACCGATTTTTATCAGCAACAGCAGCAACACTCTATTGTATTATGAGAGTAATCATCCAAAGAGTATCCGCTGCCTCCGTTACTATCGAAGGCAAGCTCAAATCCTCGATAGGTGCGGGCTTATTAATATTGGCCGGTTTTGAAGAGGCTGATACGGTGGAAGATTTGGAATGGACAGCCGCAAAGTTGGTGAACCTGCGCATCTTCAACGATGCGCAAGACCTCATGAACCTTTCCATCAAGGAAGTGGAGGGCGACATTATCATTGTTTCTCAATTCACGCTACATGCCAAAACCAAAAAAGGAAATCGCCCTTCTTTTATACATGCCGCAAAACCCGATGTGGCTATTCCGCTTTATGAGCAGTTTGTGAAATTAGTAGCGCAAGCGCTCGGCAAGGCGGTGGGCACGGGTGAGTTTGGTGCCGATATGAAAGTAGCCTTAGTGAATAATGGCCCGGTAACTATTGCTATTGACTCGAAGAACCGCGAGTAGAATTATCGTCCATATAGATAGATATTGGGCTTCTACCACTTCTTTCTTTTTAAATTTTAGTTTTGATAGAATGCCGTAGAATTTCCTTGCCATGTATATTCCACCTCACTTTAAGCAACACGACCTTCAGGCCGTTGAACAACTGATTCGCGAATTCAGTTTTGCCACCCTCATTTCTATCAAAGATCAGTTGCCCTGGGCTACGCATACTCCCTTAGAGTTAGTGTTGCGCGGAGAGGAATGGTATTTGCAAGGCCATATCGCGCGGGCTAATCCGCAGTGGAAAAATTTTGAAACACAGCCCGATGTGCTGGCCATTTTCATGGGACCTCACAGCTATGTTTCTCCTTCGTGGTACCGGCAACCCAACGTACCCACCTGGAACTATATGGCCGTTCATTTATATGGCAAGGTAAAGGTGATGGACGAAGCGGCCTCTGAGCAAATGCTTCGCCAATTAATGATGCGGTACGAACAGGCTCATGCTGAAAATCCGCAACGCTTCGATGAAATACCTCCTAACATGCGAGCTATTGATTTGCGCGGGGTGATGGTGTTTGAAATAAAAGTGGAGCGGATAGAGGCCGCCTTTAAACTTTCACAAAACCGCGATGCCGAAAGCTATGCGAGCGTGATAGCTCATCTGAAAAAACTAAAAGCCTATGATGCAGAACGCATAGCGGAGGAGATGGAGAAATCTCCTAAATCCATTTAACCGATTATTCATTAGCCAAATAACCCTCTATCCATGACCATACAAGAAGCACAACAAACCATAGACCACTGGATTAAGACCACAGGCGTTCGTTACTTTAATGAACTCACCAACTTGGCCATGCTCACCGAAGAGGTGGGCGAGGTAGCCCGCATTATTGCCCGCCAATACGGAGAGCAATCCTGTAAGGAAAGCGACCGGGGAAAAGAGTTGAGCGATGAATTGGCCGATGTGCTGTTCGTGCTTATCTGCCTGGCCAACCAAACCGGAGTGAACCTGACCGAAGCCTTGCAACAGAACTTAGACAAAAAGACAAAGCGCGATAGCGAAAGGCACCGAAACAATAGTAAGTTGGAGAAAGGAAAGTAGCGCTTGAAATTTTCGATAAACTTCCATTGTTTATATCATGCCTGCACCTCCAGTAAACACAATACTTTTAGCAGGTACTTCCCTACCGGATAAGAAATCTGTCCAATCGTAAGTTTTGCAACAACCCATGGCGATTTTTATTTCGGCAACTGATATTCAACTTGCAACAGTTCTTTACCCCAACCGAGAAGCGAAGGAACTGAAACTAAGTATCGGCAACAACCGGGTCAATCCTTTTAGGGCGAATTGATTTCGCTACATCTTCTCTCGGCTTCAAAGCACTTCAAGCAAAGGGATTTTATATTTTCGCTGCCTCTAAAATTCATTCGATACAACTTCCCTTAGGGCAGAATAAAACACGATCATGAGCGAGCATTTAAGCGAACAGGAAATTATCAGACGCGACAAGTTGAAAGAATTTGAACGCTTGGGTATTGATCCCTATCCGGCAGATTTATTTGAAGTAAACTGTAACAGCCTGCAAATTTTAAACGAATACGATGATGAGCAGAAAAACCTCCAGGAAGTAAGCATAGCCGGGCGGCTGATGGCACTGCGCCTAATGGGCAAAGCTGCATTTGCCGGCTTAGAAGATCAACGAGGCCGGATTCAACTTTACATTTCGCGAAACGATTTAGCGAAGGGGGAGGACTTTACCCTCTTCGATGAAGTGGTAAAAAAACTGGTGGACATCGGTGATTTTATAGGCGTAAAAGGCTATGTATTTAAAACCAAAACAGGTGAAACTACTATTCACGTCAAGGAATTTAAGTTTCTCGGAAAAGCGCTGAGACCCTTGCCGGTCGTAAAAGAAACCAAAGATGAAGCAGGCAATGTAACCATTCACGATGCTTTTGTAGATCCCGAACTTCGGTACCGCCAGCGCTATGTGGATTTGGTAGTGAACACTGGCGTAAAGGAAACTTTCCTCAAGCGTACTAAAATGATTCAAACCATCCGCGATTATCTCAATGAACACGGAGGCATAGAAGTAGATACCCCGGTGTTGCAAAACATTCCCGGTGGAGCAGCAGCCCGTCCGTTTATTACCCATCACAATGCTTTAGATGTGCCGTTTTATCTGCGCATTGCCAACGAACTTTACTTAAAACGGTTGATAGTAGGCGGCTTTGATTTTGTATATGAGTTCAGCCGCAACTTTCGCAACGAGGGAATGGACCGCACTCACAATCCCGAGTTTACCGTGCTGGAATACTACGTGGCCTACAAAGATTATTTCTGGATGATGGACTTTACTGAAAAGCTGTTTGAAAAAATTGCCTTAGCACTGCACGGAACCACCGAAATAAAAGTGGGCGAACAAACCATCAGCTTTAAAGCACCTTTTAAACGCATTGGAATTCTCGAAGCTATTCAAGAAAAAACCGGTACAAATGTGAGCGAAATGAAGGAGGACGATCTTCGCGAACTTTGCAAAAAATATCACTTAGACGTGAATAACACAATGGGCAAAGGCAAGTTGATTGATGAACTGTTCAGCGAACTTTGTGAGGGGACTTTTGTGCAGCCCACTTTCATTATGGACTATCCGGTCGAGATGAGCCCACTCACCAAAAAGCATCGCAGCAAAGCCGGACTGGTAGAGCGGTTTGAGTTGATGATAAACGGCAAAGAAATAGCGAATGCCTACAGTGAATTGAACGACCCTATTGATCAGCGCGCCCGCTTTGAAGAGCAAGTAAAACTGATGGAGCGAGGCGATGACGAAGCCATGTTTATTGACCACGATTTTCTTCGTGCCTTAGAATACGGGATGCCGCCCACATCGGGCATTGGCATTGGCATTGATCGTTTAGCTATGCTCATGACCAATCAACCCAGCATTCAGGAAGTTTTATTTTTCCCTCAAATGAGACCTGAAAAATCGGAATAAGATTTTTCGGGGCGAATTCATGAGTTCTTTAATTTGCCGAAGAATTTACGAATACTTGAAACCCAAAAAATCTGAATAACCTTAACCGGAAAAGCCAACCATACAATTAGCATTTGTGCCTCCCGTTTAAAACAGAATTTTGCAATTTGCCCAAAAGTTCAACAGATGAAACAACTTCTTTCGCTATCTCTCCTTCTTACGTTTTTTACCACAACCTTTGCACAGCAGCCCTCCGATGATAAAAAGTTTACCAAGCAAGATTGGGACAAACTTTCGCCACAGCAGAAGGATTCTATCACTAAAGATATTTTTGAAAAATTTCAAGCCGCAAAAAAAGTAACTGCCAATACAGACGAGGCAAACGCCAACCAAATAATTGATGAGGCCCTCCACAACATCAGCGGCACCACCTCGCTCTCCTTCAAGTCATACCCCCAAGCACATTTTCGGGGCGACATCACCCAATTCAAAAACCTCGAATCCTTCACCTGTAACCGCTGCCGCCTGCTCGATCTCGCAGCACTTATGAAACAGTTAGCACAGTTGCCCAAGCTCAAATACCTCGAACTCTCCGATGCCGAATACACCGCCCTGCCCGATAATATTGAACACCTCACCGCCCTCGAAACGCTCAACCTAAAAAACAACAACTTCGCATCCCTGCCCGATTCCTTTGTCAATCTCACACACCTTCGAGTCCTCAACTTAGAGCACAACGCCTACCTTTATGACGATAGCGTATTCACCCGCATTCAAAACCTCCCGGTACAAGAAATCAACTTCAGCAACAGCGGCCTCTTTGAAATCAGCAATAAAATAGGCGGCATCAAAACCCTGCAGTCATTAGATTATTCCGGCAACGACATCAAAACCCTGCCCTCCTCCTTTGCCCAACTCACCGGCTTGCAACAACTCAACTTTAGCCGCAATCTTCATATAGATATGGCCGCTTTTGTCGCCTCCATCTCCTCCCTGCCCGCTCTCACTCATCTGCAACTCAGCGAATGCAACATCACCGCCCTGCCACTCGATATCGGCAAAATCATTTCCCTCCAATACCTCGACCTCAAAGGCAATCGCCTCACTGCCCTGCCACTCACCTTCGGCAGCTTGGCCCACCTCCAATACCTCGACCTCGGCTACTTTGAAATGGGTTCCCGCATGAACAAAATTACCGACCTCGGCCCTCTTTTCGGCAACCTCACCCAACTCCACACCCTCAATCTGGCCGGCAACCAACTCACCACACTTCCTGCCAACTTCAGCGCCCTCACCCAACTTACCGATCTCAACCTCAGTCTCAACAAACTATCCGCCTTCCCCCTTCCCATCACCGCGCTTACCAATCTTCGCAACCTCCAACTCGGCCTCAACGATATCGCCATCCTGCCCGATGCCATCGGCAACCTTCTCCTGCTCGATAGCCTCAACCTGGACGGTAACTTCTTCAACCAACCCGATAAAAAAATCAAAATCCTCCCCCAAACCATCTGCCAACTCAAAAACCTAAAACTCCTCTCCCTCAAAGACAACGTCATCGAGCAACTTCCCGCCTGCATCAGCCTACTTACCCAACTCCAATCCCTCAACCTACGCGATAACCTCATCGCCACACTTCCTCCCACCTTCCCACAACTCAAAAACCTGCAATCCCTCGACCTCAAAGCCAACGACCTCACCGCCCTCCCCGATAACTTTACACAACTCACCGCCCTCACCGATCTGAACCTCAGCATGAACCTCAAACTCAGCTACCCCACTGCAAAAAGCAAACTTGAGCACATGACACAACTCCGCTTCCTCGACCTCAGCTACAACAACATCACTAAACAGCAAATCGAACCCCTTCGCATCGCCCTTCCTAATTGCAGTGTCATTAATTGGGACTATAAAAAATAAACTATAGCGAAGCGATAAAGGCTCCCTCCGCATTCACATCCCGGCACGGAATGTTCAGTTGAGCACAATCCTTCCTCCAGTATTCTGTGCGCCAGTTTTTATTGCTCGAATCAAAAATTACAGAATCAAAATCAACCAACTTCGCAAGATCAGTTAAATACACTTTTGGGTTATGCGACAGCAGCACATAATCCACTTTCAATCGTTTCACCACCGCTCGCCTCACTTTCTTCACCTCCTTATCTACCACCAAAATTTTTTTGTTTTGAAAGCAGATAATCCTGCCAAAAGGTAATTCAGCACTTAAAGAAGTGGCTTGCGTTTCAGTTCTTACTCCGCAACTCCACCAATGATGTTTAACGTGAAAAAGCATAGCACTTTTGTTATCGTAAAGCTTTTGATCAAAGTCGTACCACACTTTCCCGCTATGAATAAAGGCCAATGCACAGCTTCCCTTTACTTGGTAAACCGCCATCTCGTTGCGCGCATGGTTCCTCACCCTATCAGTCGCAAAAAAACCGGCAATAACGAGGAGCATACTAAGCGTGGCTATCATAAGTTTAGGCCGCTTAAATTCTATAAAGCAGCAGAGCAACACAATAAATAAATACACTAAAATCATTTCTACCATGCTAATAGTGATGCCCTCCATCAAAGCATGTGGTATAGTAGTGATAAAAAAGATAAAGTGATTGAGCAGCCAAATCACTTTTGCTAAGGCCAGTCCCGTGAGGGCACTTACATACGGAATCCAGCTTACAACAAATAAGCCCACCCCCAAAAACAAAATAATGTTACTGGCAGGTATCACTACTAAATTGGAGATTAAAAACAAATTCGGAAACTGATGGAAATAATACAATCCTATGGGGAAAGTGGCCACCTGCGCGGCTATAGAAACAGAAGTGATTATCCAGGCTTTATCTAACAGCCAATTTTTTACTGTCAGCAAAGAATAAATTTTGGGTTGTAGATAAATAATTCCAATCACTGCCAAATAGCTTAACCGGAAACCAATTTCTGTAATGATAAAGGGGTTGAAAAATAGCAACACTAATATGCTACCGGCAATCACATTGTAAATATTTACATGGCGATAAAGCACTTTTCCTGCCTGAATCATCGTGAACATGGTTGCCGCCCTCATCACCGATGGGCTTAGCCCGGTAAGGCAAGCGTAAAACCAGATGAACAACATGATAAACCCCGCTTTCCCAATTCTCCAATTAGAACCCTTCTTATCCATCCAGCCCATCAACAAATTCAAAATAACGAATACCACCCCTACATGAAGTCCGCTCACACAAAGCACGTGCAAAGCTCCGGTTCCCGAATAGGCCTGCACAATTTCAGCATCCATAAAATCGCGATAGCCCAACAACATAGCACTGGCTACGGCAAAATCATCAGGGTCTTGAATGTGCTCTTGTAAGATGTGCAGAAATTTTTGTCTTACAGCATACACTTGTGCCAATAGCGGGTTGCCCTTGTTCCGCGCAATTAATTTCCAATCCTTTTCTTGCAGAAAAGCTCTGTGGTAGATATGATGAAAACTCTGATACAGTTTAAAATCGAACTCTCCGGGATTCTGTGGTGCATCAAAAAGTTTAATCGCGCTGTGACCCACCAAGCGATCACCATATTTTAAGTTTTCACTTCTGCTGGTACGCAACAAGTTCAACAATATTCGCCCTTCAACTTTTTTGATTATTTTCTCTGTATCAGCTATCTCATGTACCACTGCCACCACAGTCACTATTTTTTCCTTCAATACAGGCGGCTGGGCAATGGTGGCAACGAAGTAGTTTCCCCGACCTAAAAATTTTCCAAAATGATTTGGGTAATTAATTTCAGCGTGTAGCCAAGTGAGCAGGTAACCCAGAGAAACGAATAGAAGCAGGAGCAATCCTCCCATCCATTTCCGCCACCGATATTGATTCGTCACACTAAAACTCCGGTAAGTAAACTCTCCTACCAATGCCAAAAATAAAAGTCCGATACATACATACAGCAAACTTTTGCTGCACTGCCAAACCTCAGCAGCAGCAATTTCAATCCCTATGCCCACCACCATCGGTAGCGCAATCTTTACAATAGGTATTTGGTTCCAAAGACTTTTCATGGCAGAAAAATCAATTCAGCTACTAAATTTAGCTTTTTATACTAATTCTCCTCAATTTGTAATAATGCTTTTTCCAAAAAGTTCTACGTGTTTGGATCCGAAGACTCGCTGCTTTCCCTGCACCTGCCGCTGCAGTATCCATAAATTTCTTTCCTTTAAATCATGCGGCTCAATTTATTCTGGCAATACTCCTTTTATATTACTGGTGCAGAAGCCTTGATCTTGCTATCCCTTTTCCTGTGGTGGCGCCTGAAAGGAGGAAATCCTTTGCACCTGTTTGGAGGCGCGGTACTTGGTTTTTTTGCCGTCATAGTAGGCGTTTTTGCGCTCAACGTTCCCATCACAGATGATAATTATGCCCTTCTCTGGTGGGCAGTTAACCATGTTCCTTCACATGATTTTTCGGTCATAGCAAAAGGAGTGTTCGAGCCTTACAACGAGTGCCGTATTGTATTTGCCCGTCTCATTGCCTGTCTCGATTTATACATCACCGGGAGCCTTCATTTTAATCATCTGATGTATGTCGCCTCGATAGGACTTTTGATAATCGTTGGTTTATTTTTAAAGCAAACCAAAGGAAATTACCGCTTGAGCTTGGCTATTCTCTTTTTACTCTTTCAATTTCAGTATTATGACTCTATCTTTTGGGCCAACTCGGCCTTACAAAATATTTGGTCGGTAGCATTTGGGATGCTTTCCCTTCACTGGCTGGTTAAAGATGATCTCCGTCATTTCATTTTCGCCTTGATAGCCGCCTTGGCGGCCTCCTTTACTTATGGTAACGGTCTTTTTATTTGGCCGATTATTTTGGTGTATTATCTTTTCAAAAAGAACTACAAGTTTCTGGCAATTTCTCTGGTAATGTGCGTAGGAACAGTTGCCGGTTATTTCTACCACTTCACACCAATAATATCCGATGTGTCCATCTGGAAACGCCTGTGGTTAGCAATTCCATTTAGCTTGATTTTGTTGGGAGGATCCTTCCAGTTTTTATATCAAATTTATCTTCCACTCTTAGTGGGTATCTTCATACTACTTAGTTTTTTTTGGATGATCCGAGTCGGCTATTACATTCGCCATCCTTTTGTTTTTGGGGTTTTAGCGTACCTGCTTTTATGTGCGTTTACCGCTGGGATATTTCGTGGAGGTCGTGGCGTTGCAGAAGGTTTATCTATTCGATATGGCATTTATGCCATCGCGGCTTTTATTTGTTGTGCTATTTTCTGGGGAAAAGAGTATTCAGCGAAAAGAAAAAACTGGCATTCGGCAATACTCTTATTTGCTATCTGCTATCATTTTGCAGCTAACTTTTTCTTTTTCCCCGAAGTGGTGCTGCGGAATGAAAAGTTGAAACGATATGTAAACAGTTTGCCCGATAAGAGTGCTGATTGGTACGTTTCGCCTGTGATTCCTTTTGAATCAAGAACAATTGTAAAAGAAGCTATCAGGGAAGGTTTGTACCGTCCTTCAGAATTTTGAAAACCTCTCTAAGGCAAATTCCCCTTCTTCTACTTTTAGTCGGGTCTGAGGATCCCCTGAAAACTCAATGCTGTTTACCCATCCACTCCAACGCAATTTATTCTCTCGCTCTAAATTGTCGAGATTGATTCCGCTGGATATTCTTAGCCTTTGGTACAAAAAGAGAACATCGGGACTAAAGTTGCGGCTACTCTGATCGCTTCACGGCTTACGCGCCTTATTTTTTGAAAGGTTCGCTTTAATGTTTGGTTGTCATCATCGCCCCTAAAGACGAAAAAAGTAAATGACGGAGTAAACGAGAAAATGTTTGTAGAAATATGGTTTTAAAAAAGAGGCTATCTTTCCCTCTAACCACTCGCCATCACCGAGTTTTAGGAGAGAAACTCGCATTTAGCAGCTATATTTGCGGTTCGGAAAAATTTTCTAATCATAAAATCAATAATCAAATGGCAGTTTTAGTAGGAAAAAAAGCCCCCTCGTTTAAGGCGCAGGCGGTAATTAATGGAGAAGAAATTGTAGAAGACTTCTCCTTAGACCAATTTATTGGGAAGAAATATGTGATCTTCTTTTTTTACCCGAAGGATTTCACTTTTGTATGCCCTACAGAGTTACACGCATTCCAAGAAAAGTTGGCGGAGTTTGAAAGTCGTGGATGCGCAATTGTAGCTTGCTCTACCGATACCGAACAAAGCCACTGGGGCTGGTTGCAACTCGACAAAAAGCAAGGTGGCATAAAGGGAATCACTTACCCGATTGTAGCCGACACCAGCAAAACCATTTCAGCCAACTATGATGTGCTTAATGGAGAATATTTTTTTGATGACAACAATCAAATGCAAGCCACAGCGGAATTGATTGCTTACCGCGGTCTATTCCTTATTGACAAGCAAGGAGTTGTTCAACATCAGTTAGTCAACAATCTGCCACTCGGAAGAAATGTAGAGGAAGCATTGCGCATCTTGGATGCAGTCATTTTTACGGAAGAGAAAGGCGAAGTTTGTCCGGCAAATTGGAGTGCCGGAAAGGACGGTATGAAAGCCGATCATAAAGGGGTTGCCAGTTATCTTGGAAATCATTAGTCTGTCAATTGTATTATTTAAGAGCTACCCTTCTGGGTGGCTCTTTTTGTTTTAGGGATCTACATTCACACTCACACTTACTGATTTCAGCTCCGGCAGACTTTTCATTTTGTCAAGAACTTGCTGTAGCCCCTGTTTCATTGCGCTGAGATCCTTACTTTGCTTACTGCTTTTTATCAGTATTTCGCGGAGGTATTGGTTATTTATTTTCGACACAAATGGAATAGCGGGACCCAATACCAAGCCTTTGTTGAGTTTGCGTGTTTCATTGACCAAGTAAAGTGCCGCTTGCTCCACTGTTTGTATTTTTTTGTGTTGCAATTTTATTTCCATCATTCGTGAAAAAGGGGGATAGTGAAACTGCCTGCGTTGAATCAGCTCCCGCTCGTACATGGCTTTGTAATCGTAGTGCAAGGCATTTTGAATAATAGGATGAAGTGGATCAGAGGTCTGGATAATTACCGTTCCTTTTTTATTTTTTCTTCCCGCCCGCCCGGCCACCTGCATAATCAATTGAAAAGCCCTTTCGTGTGAACGATAGCCCGGATGGTGAATCAATTGATCGGCATTGATAATGCCTACAAGGCTCACATGATCAAAGTCTAAGCCCTTAGTAACCATCTGCGTGCCTACCAAAATATCTGTCTCTCGATTTTCAAATTTTGCAATCACCTCTGTGTGGCCGTGTTTAGTTTTGACGGCATCATAGTCCAAACGACTCACTCTTGCTGCAGGAAAAAATTCGGCCATCTCATCTTCAATTTTCTCCGTTCCCATACCCACAATATCTAAATCAATAGCGCCACAACTCTTGCATTTGGTGGTTACCTTTTCATAATATCCGCAGTAGTGGCACACCAATTCGTGCCTAAATTTGTGGAAGGTGAGGCTGACATCACAGTTTTTGCATTTGTACACATAACCACAAGTTTTACATACCTGATAATTGGCAAATCCCCTGCGATTTAAGAATAGAATTACTTGTTCTTTATTCTTTAGGGCGGTACCTATTTCTTCCGTGAGCAGTGGAGTAAAACTACCGCGCATTCGTTTCCATTTGGTTTCCTCCTTAATATTAGCCACCTCTAATTCGGGCATTTCTATGTTGCCGTACCGCTTCTCTAAACGCACCAAACCGAATTTTCCGTGGTCGCAATTGTAGAGCGTTTCTACCGCTGGTGTGGCGGTGCCGAGAATCACTTTTGCGCTAAATATATGTGCCAACATGATGCCCGCATCGCGTGCCTGATAACGAGGAGCGGGGCTTATCTGTTTTAGGGAAGTATCATGCTCTTCATCCACTATCACTAAACCCAAATCGGCAAAAGGAAGAAAGAGTGCCGAGCGAGCACCGATCACAATTTTGTATTCGTGACGCAGCACCTTGTTCCATATTTCTACTCGTTCGTTGTGGTTGAATTTAGAATGATAAATCCCTACTTCTTTGCCAAACACTTTTCTAACACGATTGATGATTTGTGCAGTGAGAGCGATTTCAGGCAGCAGGTACAACACTTGTTTCTCTTCAGCTATTACCTGTTTTATCTTTTCTATATACACGTTGGTTTTACCGCTGCCGGTCACTCCGTATAATAAAACTGTATGGTGTGTTTCAAATTGAGTGTTGAGGGAGTGCAGCGCCTCCTTTTGTTCTGCACTTAAAGCAGTATCGGCTATTTCTTGTGTTTGCAAATTGCCAAGACGTGACACTTCCATTTTAAACTCGTGAAATACTCCGCGCTTTACCAAAGCTGAAAGTACAGCTGCTGAACTTTTTGAGCGTTGCAACAACTCCTTCTTTCGAATAAATTTTGTTTGATGATGCAGTTGTGTAAAGGCTAACAGTAGCTCTACTTGTTTAGGTGCGCGGCTTAGTTCATCATACAACTTTTCTAATTCATCTTCCCCTGAATATTTCTCATTTAGTTTGATGTACGATTCGGTGCGCGGCTTATAGCGCTCTACCAGTTCCTCTGATGAAATGGCAATGCCGAGATTGAAAAGTGTTTTCAGCACCGGATACACATTCCGCTTTTTGAGCAAGTCCTGCACCTGCGGCACTTTCAGTTCTGTTTGCGCGCGCAGTGCTTGCACTACGGCAAACTCTTCCTCCGTCAAAGAATCATATTCGCCCTCGTAGCTCTCGTTAAAGCGGATTTTTGTTTCGCTTGAAATCTTTAGCCCGGCCGGCAAGGCAGCATTCATCACTTCTCCTTCGGTGCACATATAATACTCACTCACCCATTGCCAAAACCGTAATTGCGTTTCGGTCACAATAGCATCCTCCTCTGCCAACCCTTCTATTCCTTTAGCATCCACCGGAGGTTGTTGATGGTGTACTCTTTTGATAATGGCGCTGTAGTAGCGGTTCTTACCAAACTGCACAATAGTGCGCTGTCCGATTTTTATAAAAGGGACCAGCTCCACCGGCACCGCATAAGTATATGCTTGCGGCAGTGCCAGCGGCAATATCACATCCACGTATGTTACTTGCGAACTCACGTGGTGAAAATAGGAAAGGAGGAAAGAAGTTCCATGTTTTAAAACAGAGCGACAAAGGGAGAAAAAAGCCGCAACAGAATTGTTGAAGCGCTTTAATAAGGCGGAGGAAATTCTGTTAAAACCTGTGAGAGAATAGTAGTATAGAGAGGGGTTTTTACAGCTTAGCCGTAACTTGTGATCGCAAAAAGTGCATTTATTCCTTCACCTATAAAATCTATACATTATGAAATCAGTTGTTGGTGTTTACGAATCACACGAAAAGGCTGTGCAGGCAATTAAAGCTTTGAAAGAGGCGGGCTTTCCCACCAAAAAAATATCGCTGCTCAGCAAGGCAGATATAATCAATAACCACATTCGGGTAAAAGCAGATCACAAAGCTGAAAAAGCGGAAGTCAGTCTCGGTTTGGCGGGAGGTATCACTATTGGAATTTTGACCGGTATTGGCGTGTTTGCTATTCCCGGGTTGGGGTTTCTGTTTGGTGCGGGTGCTATAGTGGGTGCTTTTGCCGGTTTCGATATGGGGATTATAGGGGGTGGCATTGTAGCCATTCTTACCGGAATTGGTATTAGTGAAACTATCGCTAAGAAATACGAGAAGCACTTAAACGAAGGCAAGTTTTTAGTGTTTGCACAGGGAGGCGAGCAGGAGGTAGAGAAGGCCCAGCAAGTATTGCACACAAACGGGATGCACATGGAGCTTGATTTTAATTAAGCACTCTGTTGGCGAGCTTTTATCTACTCGTCTTGTTTATTCCGGTTTTCAATAGCAGAAAATTTATTTTCGGACTTTGCTATTTCATTTATCGCTATGCCGAAAATCCAGCTAGACATAATTTTTGAAGACAACCATCTTCTTGTAGTTAATAAACAAGCGGGGGTTTTGGTGCAGCCTGATAAAAGCGGGGATACTGCTTTGGAGGAGATAATGAAAGAATACCTCAAAGAAAAATTTCATAAACCGGGCGAAGTGTATTTGGGAGTGTGCCACCGCATTGACCGGCCCGTGAGCGGTATCGTAGTAATGACTCGCACTTCAAAAGCACTGGCTCGTATGAATGAGTTGTTTAAATCTCGGGAGGTTAAAAAAACTTATTGGGCAGTAGTACAAAACGAGCCACCGGCTAAAGAAGGTCACTTGGTTCAATGGCTGAAGAAAGATGAGAAGCGGAATATTTCGCGACTATGGGATAAGGAAGTGCCGGGAAGCCAGCGCTGTGAGCTTACTTATAAATGGATCAACAGCAGTGAGCGCTATCATTTGCTGGAAGTAAATCCCTTAACCGGCCGTCACCACCAGATACGAGTTCAACTTTCAAAAATGGGTTGCCCTATCAAAGGCGATGTGAAATATGGTGCTAAACGAACCAACCCCGATGGTAGTATTCACCTGCATGCACGACAAATTGAGTTTATCCATCCCGTAAAAAAAGATCTATTAGTCTTGACGGCTCCCGTGCCTAATGAGGTGGTGTGGAAGGCGATATCAGCTACGGCAGAGAACGACAAAAGCAATAGTTGATGAATATTCTCTTTAGCAAAAAGAGAAGTGTTTTAAGAGGCTGAATCAGAGAGGAAATATAAAATGAACCTACATTTTTTACCTTAGTGATTCACTGGAACACAAATGCTGGTAAAAACTTTTGGAAGTGCGGTTTATGGAGTAGATGCGGCTACTATTACGGTAGAGGTGAGTGTAATGAGCGGCCAGCATTACTTTATGGTGGGCTTGCCCGATAATGCCGTAAAAGAATCGTGGCACCGAATAGAAACAGCTCTTCGCCACAACGGTTTTGAATGGCCCCGCCAAAAAATCGTTATCAATCTTTCGCCTGCCGACATTCGCAAAGAGGGAACCGCTTATGATTTAACCATGGCAGTGGGGGTGCTCACCGCATCGCAACAATTAGAAACGGAGTTACTCGATCAGTATATTATCATGGGTGAACTTTCTTTAGATGGCACTATTCTTCCTATCAGAGGGGCTTTGCCTATTGCCATACAGGCGCGAAAGGAAAAGTTTAAAGGCATCATTCTTCCAAAGCAGAATGCTCGCGAAGCGGCTATTGTGAATCAGTTAGAAGTGATAGGGGTAGAAAACTTAGTTGAGTTAGTAGAGTTTTTGGAAGGGAGGAAGAAAATTGAACCGACAGTGATAGATACTCGTGCTGAGTTTTCTGAAAATTTTTTGAGAGGAGAATATGATTTCTCAGATGTAAAGGGACAGGAGAATATTAAGCGCGCCTTGGAAATTGCAGCAGCGGGAGGGCATAATGTGATTTTGATTGGTCCACCGGGAGCCGGAAAAACCATGTTGGCGAAAAGAATGCCCAACATACTGCCGCCACTTACTTTACAGGAAGCCTTAGAGACCACCAAAATTCATTCCGTGGCCGGAAAGTTGGGGAAGAACTCTTCTTTAATTTATCAACGGCCTTTTCGTTCGCCTCACCACACCATCAGCGATGTGGCATTGGTAGGCGGTGGAAGCAATCCGCAGCCGGGAGAAATTTCATTAGCCCATAACGGAGTATTGTTTCTGGATGAATTGCCCGAGTTCAAGCGAACCGTGTTGGAAGTCATGCGCCAGCCGATGGAAGAGCGAAGGGTAACTATCTCTCGCTCTAAACTTTCGGTGACTTACCCTGCCTCGTTTATGTTGGTAGCCAGCATGAATCCCTGTCCTTGTGGTTATTTTAATCATCCTACCAAGGAGTGTGTATGCGCTCCGGGTGTAGTGCAGAAGTACCTCAATAAAGTTTCGGGCCCTTTGATGGATCGCATTGACTTGCACGTAGAGGTGACTCCGGTTTCGTTTAATGAATTGTCGGGCGAAAGAAGAACCGATAACAGCGAAGTGATCAGAGAAAGAGTACTGAAGGCACGTGAGATTCAGGCTGCTCGCTTTGAGGGCAAGTCCAACTTATATTGCAATGCCCAAATGGAAGCGCCCATGGTGCAGGAAATTTGCCGGATAAATGATGCCGGAAAAACTCTGCTGAGTCGCGCCATGCAAAAACTAAATCTTTCTGCCAGAGCTTACGACCGCATTATCAAAGTAGCCCGCACCATAGCCGACCTTGCCGGTACGGAAGAAATTAAAACGGAGCACTTAGCGGAAGCTATTCAGTTTAGAAGTTTGGATAGGGAAGATTGGGGAGCGTGATGTAACCCCTATCTAAGCCGTTCGCTTGTGGGCGACCAATTTTAATTTAATTAGTGCGCCCCCTCCCACTAACTCTTCTTCCCAATTAAACTTTTAACAAGTGCCTTTGTCTATTTTTACAACAACCACTTCCCTATGACTGACAGTGAGCTATTGGACATGTTCCACTCCGGCTCTCGCGAGAGAGCCTTTACCCTGCTGGTGCAGAAATACCAGGAACGGGTCTATTACCACATCCGCAGAATGGTGAAAGACCATGACGATACGGATGATGTGATGCAAAACACTTTTATGAAAGTATGGCGCGGGCTTGAAAACTTCAGAGCCGATGCGCAGTTGTTTACATGGATGTATCGCATAGCTACCAACGAAACGCTCACCTTTTTAAACCAGAGGAACAGAAAGGCTACCGTTGCTTTTGAGAATAATGATGCCGAGGATGAAGAGGGCTACGCCCCGGCCAATTACATAAAAGGCGACAGCCATCAGGTAGATGCGGAGGATATTCAAGCGCGATTGCAAAGAGCCATTGAATCGCTGCCCGAAAAACAGAAAATCGTTTTTAACCTGCGCTATTACGATGAGATGCCTTACGAGCAAATGAGCGAAGTGCTCGACACCAGCGTGGGCGCGCTCAAAGCCAGTTATCATCACGCGGCACGAAAGGTTGAAAGTTTTTTATTGGGGGAGCATTAAACCTGCCCGAAAACGAAAAGTCATAAAACGCGAAATGAAAACCAGTGATGACATATTGAAAGAGTTGAAGGAGATAGCTCCGGAGTTGGCAAAGTTGCACAAAGTGAATCCTTATAAGCTGCCCGAAAACTATTTTCTGAATTTCAGCCATCATCTCTTGCAAAAAGTGAAATTGGCTGAAGAGCAGGAAGAATTGAAAGCAGTAGCACCCGCATTATCCAAATTAAAAAAACAAACAGAGGCCGCTCTTCCGGCAGGATATTTCAGCCACTTCTCCTCACGAATTTTAGCGCAAATACAACAGCACGAATCTGCAGCCGAATTAAAGGAAATAGCACCTGTGCTCAGCAGTTTGCAAAAGGTAAATGCCTACCATGCCCCCGATGGCTATTTCAACACCTTCTCCTCCCAACTATTAAAACAAACGCTGGCGCAGAACACGGCTTCTAAAAGTGCTTTCCCCGCTTGGTTCGAAAGCATAAACGCGAAGTTGGACCAAGTGATAGATGCCATTTTTAAACCGCGCTATACTTTTGCCTTTGCCGGAAGCGCAGCGGCCATGATCATGATGTGGATCTTATTTATTCAGGTAGAGCCGGTGGCTCAGTGCCCCAAAGACGACCTGCTGTGCCAGTTAGACAAAGTGAGCGATGCCGACTTGGATGCCTACTTTAATTCTCACCCCGATGAGTTTAATAAAAGTGTGTTGGATGTATCTACCGACAATAGCAAACTGAAAAGCAGAAACAGCAGTGGCGATTTGAGTTTAGATCAATATCTGCGCAACAATATTTCTGATGAAGAATTGAACAATGCCCTCTACAACTAAAGAGTAAATAATTTTTTCAACACAAAATAGAATCAAAATGAAAAGCGGAATGATGAAAACGGTGCGTTATGCACTACTGCTGGCTGTTTGTTTAACTACTGCAACAAGTTTTGCGCAAGGCTCCCCTCAGCCGAAAGAGGGCGACAAGGGAAGTAAGATTGAGGCGCTGCGCATTGCCTTTATTTCTCAGCGATTGAACCTGACCCCTGACGAAGCGGAAAAGTTTTGGCCCGTGTTTAATGCTTACCGAGATGAGTTGGGTCAACTGCGCAAGAATTTTAAAGTGGGGCAAGGCAACCCTCCACTTACGGCCGATCAGCAATTAGATTTTGAGCAGAAGAAGTTAGACCTGAAAAAGAAATTCAAAAGTCGTTTCGATGCCGTGCTGGGACCCGATAAGGTGAATATTCTTTACAACATTGAAGATGAGTTTCGGCAGAAACTAAAAGAGCTGCACGATCAAAGAGAACACAACAGAGGTCAAAATCCCCCTCCGGGCAGAAAGCCATAACCGAGAAAAATAGGTTGCTGATAAGTTGACCCTGTCGAAGAAAAAATAAGAGGCTGTTTCAAAATTTGAAACAGCCTCTTTGCTTTTGATGGAGTGAAAATGAATTTATTGCTTCATAAAGAAATGTGAAGCTTGATTAGCGAGCGTAATGAAATATGCTCCATCTTTTAATTCACTGACGTTTACAGCGGGATTACTTTGTTGAATCACCCCGCGATCCATCAATCTTCCGGTTACATCAAAGATGCGATACTCTGTGCCGGCATATTTTTCAGACGAACTGATATATAGATACTCTGAAGTTGGATTAGGATACAATTTTAAAGTCGCATCGCTTACTTCAGCAATACCGGTGGAAGTGTTATTGTCAAACACTGCAAATGGGCTAAAGGAAGTGACTCCGCTGCGCTTTGCTGAAAACGTTCCCCCTCCGTGGGCAGTAGCCTGTGCCGAAGCCGTAGCATCCCAAGCCCCTGAAGTGTAGTGAGAAATATAAGCGTGCATATTGTCAAACGCATTCACTTCCATGCTGCTGTTCCAATAAAATTCCAAATCGGCATTTACATTGGAGCTAATGTCTGTTTCTACATTCCAACTGGTGTTTACTGCACTTTGCGTAGCAGAGATAAGCGCACCGGTGGTGCCATTGGCATGTACGCCTGCCATCACATTTGCCATAAAGCTGCCGGATACGGTAGAGTTATTGGTCACTACTACCGGAGCATAATTAGCAGAGGTACCCACTGCAAAGTTAGCGGTAGCACCATTGCCGGCCATTTGAATCACAAGGGATCCACTGCCCTGCGCTACTACATAGCTTGTTGAAGAGCCTCCTGATATATTGCCACTACTGGTAATAGTAAGGGATTGATTGCCCAGCACCACGTTGCCCGAAGTGAGTGCAAGAGTTCCGCCCACATTCACATCAGAGGCTAAGGATACAGAGCCGCCACTGGCGATATTGATCGTTAAATCACCAATGGTATTTGCGGAGGCAGAAAGTTCGAGATTCCCTACGTTTCCTGTACCGCCAATGGTAATGTTAGAAGTAGCGCTACCGCCAATAGAGCCGCTACCGCTGGCATCAATGGTTCCGTTGAGAGCAAGATTGTTACCATTGAGCATTAGAGAACCATCTTGCAAGTTGAGCATTCCTGATATCGTAAGGTCAGAACCTGCTGTTACTGTGCCACTGCTACCAATATTGATCGTGAGGTCGTGTATCGTTTGTGCTCCGGCCGAAAGTACAATAATGCCGATGCTGCCCGATCCATTGACGGTAATATCAGAACTAACATCTCCACTAATTGAACCACTGCCGCTAATAGCCACCGTACCATTGAGGGTCAAGTTGTTGCCGCTGAGTGCCAGCGTTCCGTTATTGATCGTGAGGGTGCCATTCACCGTTAGTTCTGAACCGAGCGACACAGAACCGCCCGAAGAAATATTAATGGTTAAGTTCCCAACATTGCCGCTACCGCTCAACACTAAACCTCCTAAATTTCCTGAACCTGAAATAGAAATATTAGAGGTGGTACTGGTGCTCAACATACCGCTGCCGCTAAAACTCAAAGTGCCATTTGTTGAAAGAAGCTGACTTCCCACATTCACGCTGCCGTTTGCAACAGCTAAGTTGCCGGCAATATCTAAGTCAGAACTTAAATCAACCGATCCGCTACCACTAATATTAACTGACAGATTGCCAATAGTTGCAGAGCCGGTGGCGAAACTGAGGTTGCCTACGTATCCGCTTCCGTTGACGGTAAGGTTGCTCGAAGCATTGCCGCTGATGTTGGCATTGGCAGCCGTACTTACAGAGCCATTAATGGTTAGGGTGTGACCGTTCAGCGCTAAAGTTCCTTGCAGTAATTGCAAAGTACCCGATACTGTCAAATCTCCCATGAGGCTGATTTGCGCAGAGCTGTTACTGAGGTTTACTGTCACATTATTCAGCCCGGTAAGGCTGGCTTCTAAACCAATAGTGGAGGCCGTGCCGGAATACGCGAGGTTGTATGTCCCCACTATGTTTACACTACCGCCATTGAGCAACAGGCTGCCACCATCTATATTTATAGTAACATTATTTGCTAAGTTGATAAGTGCCCCTGAATTTAGTTGTATGACTCCAGTGTTCAGTGTAACCGAGTTATTCACGGTAACATTGGAAGCTAATGCCAGAAGTATTTGATTGTTTACGAAACTATTTACTGTAATAGAACCCGAAGAGGTGAGTTGTCCGGTGGCTCCTACCGTCAAGGTATCTACTGAAATAGAGCCGGTTTGAGAAACATTTCCATTCGTAATGGTCAAGTTAGAACTACCGCTTAAACCCCCTGTAACAGTGAGTGTGGCGAGTGAGTTATTCACCGTAACATTACTATTCATATTCACCGTGATGCCGAGTGGAATCACAATATTATCGGCAGCGGTAATATCCACTGCCGGTGCCGTTCCGCCCCAAGTGGCCGAGCTGGTCCAATCACCATTTGCTACTGCGGTAAAAGTAGCTGCTGTGGCTGTTTGTCCTGATACGGCTATAAAAAGAACTGTGAGTAATACCGCTTTCGTTAAAGTGTTAATCGTTTTCATACTGCTTGTTTTTAGTGTTAATAATGATTTAGGGTCAGTGTACACCGAGCGCGTATGTCTGCTAACAATTTGTAAGACGCTAAGGGGGATGAAGAGGATATTCGTTCATCATACGATTGATTTAAGTTAAACCATGTCTGCCAAGTCTGTTTTTGAACTTCTAACCGCTGAGTCACGAAGTTTTTTTCTTAGCTGGCAATGAACCAATTGGTTGCTTTTGCTTCGGCTAATTTAGTAAATAACTTTCAAAAAGCGCAATAGGTTTTAGCATTATATCTTTTTAAGAAAACAGTGATTTGTGTTTTTTATCGGAGGAAGGGGAAGCTCCCTATACACTCATTTCGACAAAAACTCTCCTTTCTTCTAACACCCGCAACGCGAGTTCGCGGGAAGACACCAGAATTAAAACTTGCGGTACTTTATTGTAGGAGAGTTTTCATTGACGAAGGCAGGGAATCAAATGCTTTATCAGTTTCCGTTTGCGCGATGCTCCCTATATCACGTCCCGACCTGATAACAAGGAACGCTCTTTTCTGAATGATGGTTGCCTCGATATCACCTAAATCGTTGCGAGCATTTCGGAGGAGGGGGGAAGAAAGTTCAGATTCAATTCGGCCATCCATCTTCAATCGAATATTTTATCCATTCAACTTGCATTCTCCTACAGGCGTGTTATATTTTCAAATTGCGGAGAGCAGTTAAATTCACTTTTGCAAAATTTCAAATCGCATAATGAATCTAGATAAGTTTGATAACAATTCTTATAAACGATTTTGTTCTCCTGCTCAAATTGAAAAAGCAGTAAATCTGAGAAAAGAAGGAATCCCACTTCAAATAATACAAGAGTCTGACCTTTATGATGCCATCGAGGAATTAAAATAATTTTGCCTCGGAACGCGAACAACTAACAGCCGATTCCATCCTTACGGGACTGGACACTATTTTTATTTTTTACTTACCCATATTCAACCCCTACAGGGTTGCCTGTTTATAGAATAGCGCATTGCTATAAACATTCGACTCCATCGGAGTCGCACTTAATTATTTGGTTGTGTGTGATGAAAAGAATAGCTGTTGGGCTTTTAGCTGCTATGGCAGAAAAATTGAAAAAGCAGTAAATCTGAGAAAAGAAGGAATCCCACTTCAAATAATACAAGAGTCTGACCTTTATGATGCCATCGAGGAATTAAAATAATTTTGCCTCGGAACGCGAACAACTAACAGCCGATTCCATCCTTACGGGACTGGATACTATTTTTATTTTTTACTTACCCATATTCAACCCCTACAGGGTTGCCTGTTTATAGAATAGCGCATTGCTATAAATATTCGACTCCATCGGAGTCGCACACTTGGGTCTTTCGCCTCTGGTGGGCGGGTCTTGTTTGATTCTCCTTTTCATAGAATTAGTTTGGTTTAGAAGTAAAACGGCTCACTTATTTACTGAACCGATTCAGTTTAAAGGTGAACTCACTAAGTTTTTAGCTTACCGGACTAAGTAATTTACTTATGTTGGTAAGTAAATAGCTTAGATAACTCAGTAACTTACTGAGCGTAGTAAGTGAATTGCTTATACATGTAAGTCTTTTACTTAGGTAATTCAGCTAAAAGCTTAGTTATTTTACTTAAAAGGTGAATTTTTTTAAAGCCCAACTGCTTTCAAAGCCCTCTCAAAGGAGCTACCTTGCAACTCAGCTTCATTGGTAAAGGGCTTGCCGGCACACAATAAGCGGGGCTGTAAATCTGAAATAACAAACACTTTTACGCAGCCAAACTCCCGCTCTACTTTTCTGATTTTTTCTCCCGCTCTCTCTTATTTTCACTCTATGCTTTTCACCCCCATAAAAATAGGTCCGGTTCAGTTGCGCAACCGATCCATTCGCGCGGCTGCTTTTGAGGGCATGAGTGCGAATCACAACGTTTCGCAAAGTTTGATTGACTATCATCAATCGGTGGCAAAAGGAGGAATAGGTATGACTACCGTGGCCTATGCTTCTGTTTTAAAAAGCGGTCTTTCTTTTCCTCATCAGCTTTGGCTTCGCGAAGAGATAATTCCACCACTGAAAAAGCTAACTGATGCGGTTCATCGGGAGAATGCCGCAGCAAGTATTCAAATAGGGCATTGCGGAAATATGGCTAAGCATGAAGTGATAGGTGGAAGACCGATTGCTGCTACCACGCATTTCAATTTTTATGCGCCTTCGTTTCCGCGCAAAATGAACAAGAAGGATATAGCAAATACCGCAAAAGCATTTGGCAAAGCAGTAGTGCTTGCCCGCGAAAGCGGTTTCGATGCGGTGGAAGTTCACGCGGGCCATGGTTATCTTATCAGTCAGTTTCTTTCGCCATCTACCAATCATCGCAGCGATGAGTTTGGCGGCTCGCTTCAAAACCGGATGCGGTTTATGCAACTGGTGCTGAACGAAGTAATGAAAGCGGCAGCCGATAAAACAGCGGTGCTGGTAAAAATGAATATGCGCGATGGATTTAAAGGAGGTATGGAAATGGACGAGTCGCTGGAGGTGGCAAAAGAGCTGGAAAAAATTGGCGCACATGCGCTGGTTTTAAGCGGTGGTTTTGTGAGCCGTGCACCCATGTATGTGATGCGTGGCTCCATGCCCATTCATACGCTGGCAGCGCACATGGATAAGAAGCTAATGAGCGTGTTCGTAAATCTTTTCGGCAAGTGGTTGGTGCCCAACGTTCCATTTACCGAGAATTATTTTCTGAACGATGCAAAAGTTTTTAGACAAGAATTAAAAATGCCTTTAGTTTATGTAGGTGGGATTCTTTCAAAAGAAAATATAGATGAAGTGTTGAACGAAGGGTTCGATGCCGTAGCCATTGCGCGGGCTTTAATTCGCAATCCCG
Source organism: Sphingobacteriales bacterium (assembly GCA_018262795.1). Taxonomy (GTDB): domain Bacteria; phylum Bacteroidota; class Bacteroidia; order Chitinophagales; family LD1; genus Bog-950. Next base: position 228,221 of record JADFDM010000003.1, read on the forward strand.
ATTTTATGCAGCAGCTACTTGAAGAAAAGCTAAAACATTCCGCCTGCGATACCTGCAACCATTGTATTGCAGTGATGTATAACGGACCTTTTAAGTGCATTCAAACAGAAAATGCCATTCAATGACGCTGGGTGTAGAGAAAACAAAAATTGCTTTAGTCACCGGTGGTTCCTCCGGCATTGGCTTTGCTATTGCCTGCGAATTAGCTGCCCAAAAGAATTCAATTCTGCTCGTTAGCAATCAAGCCGCGCAATTGCAACAATGCAAAACAGAAATTGAAAACCGATATGCTGTTCAATGCTTCATTCTAAATATTGACCTCACGCTTTCTTCTTCCGCGCAGCAAATTTTCGATTACTGTACAGCCAATAATCTTGAAACAGAAATTTTGGTGAACAATGCAGGCATGTTAGTTTTTTCAGAAACGGCTGCTGCCGCTATCGAAAAAGTAAATGCCATTCTTCAACTGCATATTTATACGCCCACCATGTTGTGTTGTTTGTTTGGTGCCGAAATGAAAAGTAAAAAGCGCGGTCATATTTTAAACGTGTCGTCCATTTCATCGGTAATGCCTTATCCGGGTATTTCACTTTATGGTCCTACAAAAACGTATCTGCGTTATTTCACCCGCGCACTCCGAAGCGAAATGAAAGAGTACCAAGTGAACGTTACCTGCTTGCTTCCCGGAGCCACCGCCACCGCGCTTTACGACCCTAAGCGGATAAATATTTCACTCGCCAAAAAACTGGGTGTTATGCACCCTTCCGAGTTTGTAGCCTCCAAAGCGGTGAAGGCATTGCACCATCGGAAAGCAGAATGTATTCCGGGGTTGGCAAATAAAATTACCATGTGGTTAATGCCACTCCTTCCATCCTTTATTATTGAATTGATTAACCGCAAAACCAATTTGCTCGATAAGGGGAATCAATCGCTGGCTTAAGCAGGAACATTTATGTACCTCATTTTTATTTAGTGGGTAATAAATAGAACTTCCGGTTGATGGTGGAGGCCCCTAAGAATATAGAATCGGAACCACAAATAACCCCCCTTAGAAAAACTCCTTATACACTCATTTCGATAAAAACTCTCCCCTTCAACTCTCTATTGAAGCGAATCTGCTTTTCGGCTCACGCGACAACTTGGGAAAAACTATTTTCGCCATAAAAAATAACGAACATGAACGATTCTTTGGTCTTTGATTTAATTGATAAAGAACTTCACCGCCAGCGGGAAGGGATAGAACTGATTGCCTCCGAAAATTTTACTTCAAAGGAAGTGATGCAGGCGATGGGTAGTTGCCTTACGAATAAATATGCCGAAGGCTTACCGGGCAAAAGATATTATGGCGGCTGCCAATTTGTGGATGAAATAGAAACGCTGGCCATTGAACGACTCAAGAAATTATTCGGTGCGGTTTGGGCGAATGTGCAGCCCCATTCAGGAGCGCAGGCAAATGCAGCAGTGATGTTGGCTTGCGTAAAACCGGGTGACAAAATTTTGGGCTTTAATCTTTCGCATGGCGGCCACCTCACTCACGGTTCTCCGGTAAACTTTTCCGGTAAATTATATGTGCCTTCCTTTTATGGAGTAGAAAAAGAAACAGGCACCATTGACATGAACAAAGTGCGCGAAATGGCCCTGAAAGAAAAACCAAAACTGATTATCTGTGGGGCTTCTGCTTATTCGCGCGATTGGGATTACAAAACTTTCCGCGCCATTGCTGATGAGGTGGGCGCAGTATTGATGGCCGACATTGCACATCCCGCAGGATTGATCGCCACCGGTTTGCTCAACAATCCACTCCCACACTGCCATGTAGTGACTTCCACCACACACAAAACGCTTCGAGGGCCTCGCGGAGGTATCATTATGATAGGGCAAGATTTTGAAAATCCATTTGGCGATACCACACTAAAAGGAGAACTGAAGTCAATGAGTGCTGTGTTAGATGGAGCTGTTTTTCCCGGAACACAAGGCGGCCCCTTAGAGCATGTGATTGCTGCCAAGGCGGTGGCGTTTGCTGAAGCGCTGAGCGATAATTTTAAGGACTATCAGCAGCAGGTAAAGAAAAATGCAGATGCCTTAGCCTTAGCCATGGTGAACAATGGCTACAAAATTATTTCGGGCGGCACTGACAATCATTTAATGCTGATTGACCTCCGCAGCAAAAATGTGAGCGGCAAACAGGCCGAAAACGCATTGGTAAAAGCAGACATTACTTGCAATAAAAACATGGTTCCCTTTGATGACAAGTCTCCATTTGTAACTTCGGGTATTCGCTTGGGAACTCCCGCAGTAACCACGCGCGGCATGAAAGAAAAAGACATGGCTCAAATTGCTACTTGGATCGAAAAGATTATCACCGCAGTAGAAAACGAATCGGTGATTCATCAGGTGAAGCAAGAAGTAAATGAATACATGAAACAGTTTCCGCTGTATTAGTGCAGAGGAATACCCAAACCATTTACCCCGTTCCGCTATGAGGCACTTTCTTTTCATAGTTCTATTACTTACTTCTATGTTGGGGAGTGCGCAGAGTAATGGAACGGTGACTGAAGCCGAAAAATTTTATGCCCACCAGCAATACGATTCTGCCCTTGAGCGATACAATTTATTATTGGAAGAATTTCCCGACACCACTTTGTTGTATTACAACCGCGGCCTTTGTTACTATTCGCTCCGGCAGTACGAAAAAGCGATAAAAGATTTCGATCAGTCGCTCCTCAGCGATTCTCTTTTCAAAGATGCGTGGTATGCAAAAGCATTGGCGTTAGAGAAAAAAGGAGATAAATCTGCTTCGCGTCAAGTGTTCAACAAGCTCTACGCCATAGACAAAAACTACGATGAAGTGGCGAAACGTATCAAAACTGACCGGGTTGCCGTATACCTGAGTAGAAATTGGTACTATATGATCGCCATGGCAGTATTATTTATCATCTTTCTGGCAACGGTTATTACGGTTAAAACCTCAAAAAGGATTTAATCACTTACACCGCAAAACTTTCTCCGCAAGCGCAGGTGCGCGATGCGTTGGGATTCTTAAATTCAAATCCCTTCCCGTTCAACCCATCAGAATATTCGAGTGTCGTATTGCACACGTATAGGAACGAGCGCAAATCAGTAACTAATTTCACCCCCTTGTCCTCAAACTCTTGATCCTCCGGCTTTAATTCTTTATCAAAATCCATTTTGTACGAAAGCCCGGAACAGCCACCACCCAGCACACTGATTCTTACAAAGGTTTCATCTCCTAAGTTTTGTTCCGCTTTAATCTGATCAATTTTCTTTTTAGCGCTTTCTGATACAAACAACATAATTCTGAATTTAGTGAACCAATTTACACCAATAATCATTCCTTTGCACACTATAAGCCAATTTGACAAAATGCTGAAAATAGAACACATAGGCATAGCAGTAAGGAACCTTGAAAACTCTAATCAGTTGTTTGAAAAACTGATAGGCAAGCCGGCTTATAAAACAGAATCTGTAATTTCTGAGAACGTAAATACCTCCTTCTTTGAAATAGGAGAATCGAAAATAGAATTGCTACACGCCACCTCTCCGGAGAGCGCTATTGCAAAGTTTATAGAAAAAAAAGGAGAGGGAATTCATCATATCGCTTTTGCCGTAGAGGATATTGAACAAGAAGTGAAGCGATTGAAAGCGGAAGGATTTCAAGCTATATCGGATAAACCAAAACCGGGAGCCGATAATAAGTTAGTTTTCTTCTTTCATCCGAAATCAACGAATGGCGTTTTGATAGAGTTGTGTCAAGAAATTAAATAGATTAAACCCACAAAGGCATCCAGTTTTTCTGTGCGCAATGCCTAACACTTTCGAAACTTTGAAAACATACAAGCATATCTTTTTCGATCTCGATCACACTATTTGGGATTTTGAGTCGAATTCGCAGCGGGCATTACAACAAATCTTTGAAGAGGAGAAATTGGGCGAACAAGGAGTGCCGGCTTTCGAGGAATTTCACGACACTTATAAACCCATCAACAACAAATTTTGGGCAAAATATCATAACGGTTATGCCTCAAAAGAGGAAGTGAGGCTAAAACGGTTTTCCGATACTCTCTTAACTTTTGGTATTCAGGACAGTGCTTTGGCGGAACGCATGGCGGAGAGTTACGTCACCCTTAGCCCAAAAATGACTACCCTTTTCCCCGATGCGCTGGAAGTGCTAAAATATTTGCAGCATAAATACGGTCTTCATCTGATCACCAATGGATTTGCCGAAGCGCAAAGAGTAAAGATTGAAAACTGTGGACTGAAATCATTTTTTGAACACATCATTATTTCAGAAGAAGTAGGTACTCAAAAACCCGATAAGCAGATTTTTGAAATAGCCATGCACCGCGCCTCTACTGCACCCGATGAATGTATCATGATTGGCGACAATATGAACACCGACATCCGCGGAGCCAAAAATGCGGGAATGGATCAGGTTTATTTTAACCCCAAGAAACAACGAGTGCTGGAGTCGGTCACCTATCACATCGCCTCATGGCTTCAAATGAAGGACTTCCTTTAATTTCTGAAAAACAAAAACGCCTCGGCTGTAGCCAAGGCGTTTCAATTAGGTAAACTATCCGATAAATTATTGACCTAAGTAAGCTTTCAGCGCTTTGCTGCGCGACTGAGAGCGAAGTTTGGTAATCGCTTTATCTTTTATTTGGCGAATACGTTCACGGGTAATTCCGAGTTGGTCGCCTATATCTTCTAACGTCATGGGGTGTTCTACCCCGATACCGAAGAATAGTTTAATCACTTCTTTCTCTCTATCCGTTAATGAAGCTAAAGTGCGTTCAGTTTCTATTCGGAGGGAATCTTTATAGTCTAAGTGCTTATCGGTAACTTCTGCATTGGCGTTTTCCAAAACATCAATCAGTGCATTCGATTCCCCATCGGTAAAAGGAGCATCCATAGATACGTGACGGGCTGAAATTCCTAAGGTAGCCTCCACTTCCTCTACCGTAATTCCCATGACTACCGCTACCTCTTCAGGGGTCGGTTCGCGTTGATATTTTTGCTCCAGTTCGCTGAATATCTTATTGATTTTAGTGAGTGAGCCTACCTTGTTCAACGGAAGTCGAACCATACGGCTATGCTCAGCCAAAGCTTGAATAATGCTCTGACGAATCCACCACACCGCATAAGAGATGAATTTAAATCCGCGAGTTTCGTCAAACTTTTGAGCCGCTTTCACTAATCCGAGATTCCCCTCATTGATAAGGTCGTTTAGGGAAAGCGAATTGTTTTGATATTGTTTGGCCACCGAAACCACGAAACGAAGGTTAGCACGGGTCAACTTCTCCAGCGCTGTTTGATCCCCCTGACGAATTCTGCGCGCCAACTCTACCTCTTCTTCAGGGGTCAATAGATCTTCTTTACCTATTTCCTGAAGGTATTTCTCAATAGATTGGCTCTCGCGGTTAGTAATTGATTTTGAAATCTTTAGTTGTCTCATTAAAACCTCCTGTTAATTATTTTTTCATAGAAGAAAGTGACCGTAGCAAAATGGGCACGCGAAGATAGAATTTATTCTGAAAATGACGATTTCTTATATAGAGTGTTCGATTTTTACCGATTTTACTCTCATTTTACATTTTCAAACACTGGCTTCGGGCTTCATGTTTAACGTTATACATTCAATGTAATATCATAAACGCTTTAAGGCAAGGGTTGTTTGCACTTTTTTTAAAAAATAATTGTTCTTGACATTTCCATCGTTTGTTGCCACTAACCTTTGACGAACCAATGCGTCAAATATTGTGCCTCTTAATTTCCGGAAACGCAAACCACCTAAAGTGGTCAAAACAACTGAAGAGTTAGAGTGGCTAAGCTATTCATCTCCTTTTGTTAAAAGGGAGAAGTGTCTTGTATAAATTTTTTTAGAAATTGAGCAACTCTTCCATGGCACGGCTCACTTTCTCTGTGTTTGGCAGCATGGCTTTCTCCAAATTTTCGTTGAGAGGGATTGCAGGGGTATCCACAGCGCCCATAATTTTTATAGGGGCATCTAAATTCGCAAAACAGTTGGCCGATATTCTTCCGGCCAAAGCTTCGGCAAAAGAATGCGTGATAGTTTCTTCAGTGAGCATCAGTACCTTCGAATGTTTTTTCACGGAAGCGTAAATCGCCTCTTCATCTAAAGGGTGAAGGGTGCGCAAATCCACTATTTCTATTTGTCCTTCAAAATTTTTAGCGGCATTGAGTGCCCAATGCACCCCCATGCCATAAGTGATCACCGTGATAGTTTCTCCATTCTCGACCCTTTCCTCTTCTGGTTCTAAAGCGATGCGTGCTTTGCCCAGAGGAATCATGTAGTTTTCATCCGGTTCAATAGTTTTAGCCGTTTCGGTGCCTTTTACCTTGCTCCAGTAAAGTCCTTTGTGTTCAAATAGTACCACCGGATTGGGATCGTAAAAAGCAGCCTTCAGCAGTCCTTTCATATCGGCAGCATTGCTTGGATAAACCACCTTCACTCCCTTTATCTGCAATACAAAACTCTCTACACTGGAAGAGTGGTAAGGGCCGCCACTGCCATAAGCTCCGATAGGAATTCGCATCAGAGCCTGTACAGGATATTTGCCATTGCTTAAATAACAAGAGCGTGAAACTTCGGTAAACAACTGATTGACTCCCGGAAAAATATAATCAGCAAATTGTACTTCTACTATCGGCTTACAACCCACAGCACTCATGCCTGCTGTGGAGCCAACGATGTAGGCTTCCATAATAGGCGTATTGAACACGCGCTTATCGCCATACTTTTTTGCCAGCAATGCCGCTTCGCGGAATACTCCTCCTAACTCACCTCCCACATCCTGTCCATATAAAAGAGCTTCCGGATTTTTCTTCAGTATTTCATCTACTGCATGTAATGCCGCATCTACCATCACTACAGTTTGCCCATTTTGAGGAGAGCGATTACCGTGTTCTTCTGTAATGGGAGTGGGGGCAAAAATATGAGTAGTCAAGTCTTCATCAGTCGGGTTGGGTTCTAAGAGCGCTCGTTCAAAATCGGCCGCTACTAATTGGCGAGTTTCCTCTTCTATTCTATTGAGCGCTTCCTCCGATGCCAGCTTATCGTACAATATGTTTTTTCTGAGGGGATAAAAGGGATCGCGCATAGCATCCTGCGCCAAATTATCTTTTGGTCGGTACCATTCTTTGCGCACTCCGGAGGTGTGATGATTCAGCAAAGGCACCTTCGCATGCACTAAGTAGGGGCCGCGATTCAAGCGCACATAACTGACTACTCTGCTCAAGGCATCGTAACATTCATTAAAATCAGTGCCGTTGATACTCTCCACTTTCAAACCTTTAAAACCCCGCGCATAATAGGGGGCATCCTGAGCGCGAATTTCAGAGGAATGAGCGGAAATATCCCATTCATTATCCTGCACCAAATAGATGATAGGGTATTGATGCAGTACTGCCATCTGTAGTGCTTCACTCACTTCCCCTTCAGTGACGGAACCATCGCCCAAAGAGCAGATTACAATCGGCTCTTCTCCCCGCTTGTAAGCTGCTAAGGCCTGTTGTTCTTTATACTGAATTCCCTGAGCTGCACCGGTGGCTGGTATGGCCTGCATACCTGTGGCTGAACTCTGGTGTGGAATTTTGGGAAGGTCAGCGCGATTGGAGGAGGGGTGGCAGTAATAGGTTCTTCCACCCGAAAAATAGTCGGTCTTTTTTGCGAGTAACTGCAACATTAAATCGAATGGAGTAAATCCCATTCCAAGCATCATAGCGTCATCGCGATAATAAGGGAATACAAAGTCTTGAGGTTTTAGCTGAAAGGCAGTCGCTAACTGTATGGCTTCGTGACCACGCGAAGTAGCGTGCACATATTTTGAACAGATATCTTTCCGTTCCTCATATAGTTCGGTCATGGCTTTGGCGGTACACATGAGCCGATACGCCTGCAGAAAGATTTCTTTAGATGTTTTCATCTGCCCACAAAGAAATCATTTCACCTCGAAATCGAAAACCTTTTCTCCTTCGAGAAAGCCTTCCAACCGGTCACCGATTTTCACGGGGCCCACTCCTGCGGGAGTTCCGGTGTAAATTAAATCGCCCGTTTGCAATGTAAAAAACTGCGAAGCGTAAGCAATAATTTTTTCAAAATTGAAAAGCGTGTTATCGGTGTTCCCTTTTTGAACTTCGATGCCGTTCAGTTGTAAGGAAAAATGGATACCTGTCTTTTTCCCGAGGTTGGCAAGTTGGTGGAACGAGCCGATAACAGCCGAGCCGTCAAAACCTTTGGCAATCTCCCAGGGCAGTCCTTTAGCTTTTTGTTGACTTTGCAAATCGCGCGCTGTGAAATCAATGCCTACAGTTACTTCTTCAAAATATTTGTGGGCAAATTTCTCTTCAATATACTTTCCCTGTTTGCAAATTTTAAGTACCAGCTCGGTTTCGTAATGCAAATCGCTGGTCCATTCCGGGTAGTAGAAAGGTTTGTTGTCCTTTAGCAATGCGGTCTGTGGTTTCAGAAAAATGACCGGCTTATCGGGAATTTCGTTTTTCAGTTCTTTGGCGTGTTCACTATAGTTGCGGCCAATACAGATAATTTTCATTTGGATTATTTAAAGTTTAGCACCGGCAAATTCCTGTCTAAAATATCCTCCACTGCCTCCGTTGTTATAGAAAAAATAAAAGCTGTCACCATTAGTAAAGGTGAATGTCATCCCTGAATACATCTGCCCCTGCGAAAATATCCCGGTGTCAGAAAATAAAAAGTACCATTCGTAATTGTCATAGCTGCGTATGATGAGAATGCTATCTGAATGAATTGTATCTACCGTAAAGCCGCCTAAATACGTAGTGTCCTGATACGGAATGCAACTATAGCAGCCCGCCACATCGTGAAATTGACCGGTATAATTCCCAATGAGCGCGCAAGCATTGCAGGAGGTGTTGTTCCCGCTATCTTTCTTGCAGGCTGCAAAAAGAAGAAGAAGCGCCAAAATTACTGAGGTACTCTTCATCTTAACTTTTATTGAATTTTGTCATTGCCCGCTCAACCCCTTCAAACATAAAACTTTGGATCGCCTCGCAGGCTAATTCTATTCTTTCGTTCAGTGTTCTAATTTCATCAGGAGTCCAATTGCCCAGCACGTAATTAATCTGCTTCCCTTTTGAAAATTCATTACCAATACCAAAGCGGAGACGTGGATAATTTCCATTGCCCAGAGTGGCATCAATATCCTTTAACCCGTTATGCCCGCCATCACTTCCTTTTAGGCGGATGCGAATTGTGCCAAAGGGAAGAGCCAAATCATCCAACACAATCAGCATATTTTGTGGCTGTATTTTCAACTCCGTCATCCAATAGCGAACCGCTTTACCGCTTAGGTTCATATAAGTGGTCGGTTTTATCAGGGTGATTTTCTTCCCCTTACTTTTGTATTCAGTATGGAAAGCATGGCGCTCCAAATGAAAAGAAGCACCAACTTTATTTGCCAAACTGTCTAAAATTTTAAAGCCAATATTGTGACGGGTGTTTTCGTATTCGCTGCCGATATTGCCAAGCCCAACTATCAGGAAATTCATGGCGGAAAGTTAAAAGATAATGCGAAGTAAAAAGCGTACATAAAAAAACAGCGTGCCATAGACACGCTGTTTGCGAATAATGATTTACGGTTAATATTAACCGGTAGAAATTACTTTTTCTTTTCCTCTGCTTTTGGTGCAGCAGCCGGTGTTGCAGTAGCAGCAGCAGGGGTAGCCACCACTTCTTCTTTCACAGCGCGTGGTATAATTACGCGAGCAATAGGATTGGAGGCCGATAAGAGAATGCTTACTCCCGGCAAATCAATGTCGCGAATACGCTTAATGTCACCCAAGCCCAAATCAGTTACATCTACTTCAATAGAGTGTGGTAAATCTTTAGGCAATGCCAAAATGGTGAGCTTTTTAATGACCTGCTCTAACTTACCCCCGGTGGCTACTCCTTTAGGAGTGCCGTTTAGTCTTAAAGGCACAGACACTTTTAACTTTACATCGTCCACCAATTCTTGAAAGTCAAGGTGCAGTAAGTTTTCTGAAATAGAATCGAACTGCGATTCCTTTACGATGGCTTTAAAACTTTTGCCGTCCACCTCAATCTGAGCAAATCGAAACTCAGGGGTGTAAATCAATTTGCGGAAAGCACCTACGGGAGCGTAGAAGTTTAATGATTCTTTGCCTCCGTAAAGATTACAGGGAATGTTTCCTGCCCTGCGCAGTGCACGCGTAGCCTTCTTACCTAAATCGGTTCTTGGCGTGCCGTTGATTACTACTGTTTGCATTGTTTATTTGAATTTAATTAGTGACTAAAATTAGATAGATTGGGTCAAGAATAAAGAGTTGATGCTTTTATGTTCGTGCGTATTTCTGATAGCCTGTGCAAAGAGTTTGCCTACGCTTAGCACCTTAATCTTTTTAGACTCCTGCTTCAATGGAATCGTGTTCGTGACAATTAATTCACTCAGGGCGCTTTTCTCAATATTCTCGTAAGCTTTACCGGAAAGTACCGCATGAGTGCACAATGCTCGTACGCTTTTAGCACCTTTCTCCATCAACAAATTTGAGGCATTGCACAGCGTACCACCGGTATCAATCATATCATCTACCAACACCACATCTTTCCCCTCTACACCGCCAATCAGTATCATTTCAGCAATCTCATTCGCCTTTTTGCGGTATTTGTCACAAATCACCATATCGGCATTGAAATATTGGGCATAAATGCGCGCTCTTTTCACAGAGCCTACATCGGGAGAAGCAAAGCACAAATTTTTCCAGTTTTGCTTTTTTACATACGGCAGAAAAATAGCGGAACCATTCAAGTGATCTAATGGAATATCGAAGAATCCTTGAATTTGTCCGGCATGAAGGTCCATTGTCATGACCCGATCGGCCCCGGCAGCGGTGAGCAGGTTGGCTACTAACTTAGCAGCAATGCCTACGCGAGGGCGGTCTTTGCGATCTTGACGGGCATATCCGAAATAAGGAATCACCGCAACAATGTAATCTGCCGAAGCGCGCTTTACCGCATCAATCATCATCAGCAGCTCCATTAAGTTATCGGCCGGTGGGGCGGTGCTCTGAATAATAAATACAAATGATCCGCGAACAGACTCTTTTATCTCGGGCTGAAACTCGCCATCGCTAAAGCGCAGCACTTCCATTTTGCCTAAGTGCTGACCGTAATGGTCGGCAATATCTTCGGCCAGATATTGTGTGGCACAACCTGTAAAAAGTTTTACATCTGTAGGCAGCAGCATAGTGAATTCCTTTTTAAAAAGGTCTGCAAAGATATACGAATCACCCTAATTACAAAGTGGCCTTTTATCTCCGATTTCTTCGGATATACAGGTCAATGGAATATTCTTTGGCGGCCACCTCCACCATCGCTAAAGTGAGGGTAAGTTCTTTGCTGATGGCCAGCAGTTCTTTGGTTTCGTGAAAGAACACGGTGGTAGAGTCTTCTCCATCAAAAGCCAACCAAGTCCATTGTGTAGTATCTAAACAAACCTCTACATATTCCTTTAACTCCTCTAATTTTTTCAAGGCAGAAAGAGTGTCAAAATTGAGATTGCTTTTTCCTACAAAGCGGCTGTCTTTATCCACGTAATAAATAGGGAACTTTTCCAAATGCAAGCTCTGCCCGGGCATCTTTAAAAAAGGGCTAACGTGATCGCTGCTGGCAGTGACCGATTCGAAGTTATCCTTTATACCACTGTCTAAAATCTTGTGTAAGTGATGGCAAAACTCCGGCACTTCTTTGGTAGCGCTCTGCGAAAAAACCATTTGCAGAGAAAGGAAACAAAAAACTACGGTTAATCGCATTAGAAGAAAAATGTTTCGGCAGCGATGTTAGTTAATCCAATGCAACGAAAATCTGTTTGCGTATTAATTTTTGCTAAGGGGGGGGGAAGGAAATTAAGGAAGAGTGGCCGCATTCCTTCAAATAATTGAAACTGATTCTTAGGGTATCTTACGGCTCCATCTCTTCTTCCAAAATTGCAGCCGCTTCCGATGAGATTACTCAGTTATAGATTTTCAAATTGGTACACCGGGTCTATCGCGGAGCCGGGAGGCATTTCGAGGATGGATTTGAGGATGCCGTTGCCCAGTGAATAAACCCAACCGTGCAAGAAAGGGCGCTGCTCTTCTTTCCAGCATTTTTGTATCAAGGAGGTTTTGGCTAAGTTGATCACTTGCTCGCGCACGTTCAGTTCCACCATGCGGTCGTACCGCTCTTGTTCAGTTCCAAGCGTGTCCACCTCTGTTTTGTGCAAGCGGTAAATGTCTTTGATGTTGAGCAACCATTTATTGATGATGCCATAATCGTTATTGGTCATAGCGGCTTTCACGCCACCGCAACCGTAGTGACCGCAGATAATGATGTGCTTTACCTTCAGAATTTCTACGGAATAGTGCAGCACGGTGAGCAGGTTTAGGTCGGTATTTACCACTAAGTTGGCCACATTGCGGTGTACGAAAATCTCCCCCGGCCGGGTATTGGTTATTTCATTGGCGGGCACGCGGCTATCACTACAACCTATCCACAGAAAGTTGGGTTGCTGAAGAGCTTCGAGGCGCTTAAAAAATTCGGGGTCTAATTGAGTGATCTCCTCCGCCCAAAGTTTGTTTCCTTCTAAAAGTTTTTCATAAGACTTCATAGCTGATAAGTTATTTTATGAAATTTTGTCGCTGCAATAGACAAGCCGACTTGTCGCTGATTTAAAAGCCGGTTATTGTAAGTCAAAGAAAATGAATTTTTCTTATGGCCGAGAAGGTAATTCGCTAACTTTTTTTGTCGTTTGCCTTTAGGGGCCTTTGTTCAATTTTAATGATATTTCATTTAATAAGTATAGCATTTGCCTTGGAACAGTCTCAATAGCCAGATATTTATTGCCTGCGGCTGGCGGGCAAAGAAAATACGCTAATGAGTGGATGTGCTGATAGGCTATTGGGAAAATTTGAGAATGAAGAAACCAGAAAAATCGGAGGAACCTATATGCCGAAAGTGCCCCGAACTTCTTCTCTAAAAATTATGTTTACTGAAAAGTGGTTGGTGCCGGTGTTTTTGTCTTCCTGCTACAGTATCAGTAAAAAGCAAAGCCGGATTTTTTGATATTTGCCACGATAAGTGCCTCCCCACTGAACTCAAAAAGCTAACAACAATAAACCCACAAACATGTATTCTATACAACAACGACTACAACAAGAAATTGAAGCCATTAAAAACTCGGGGCTTTATAAACGCGAGCGAATTATTACGACCCCGCAAGGCGCTGAGATAAAAACGGTACATGAAAATTTGCATAGCGGTTCTCCCATCGGAGGGCAGGGGGGCGGTGTGGTTCTAAATTTTTGCGCCAATAATTATCTCGGTCTTTCCTCATCCCCTCAGGTGATCGAAGCGGCTAAGCGAGCTATTGATACTCATGGTTACGGCATGAGCAGCGTGCGCTTTATCTGCGGCACGCAAGATATTCATAAGGAATTGGAACGGAAGATTTCAGCGTTTTTGGGAACAGAAGACACAATCCTATACGCAGCCGCCTTTGATGCCAATGGCGGAGTGTTTGAACCTTTGTTTGGCGAAGAAGATGCCATCATCAGCGATGAACTGAATCACGCCTCAATTATTGACGGAGTGCGCTTGTGCAAGGCCGAGCGCTTTCGCTACAAGAACAATGACATGGCCGATCTGGAGCAACAACTGATTGCCACTCAGAAAAATCGCTCGCGCATTATTGTCACCGATGGCGCTTTTAGTATGGATGGCACTTTGGCGCAATTAGATAAGATAGTGGCACTGGCCGATAAATACGGAGCCATGATTATGGTAGATGAATGCCATGCCACCGGCTTTATCGGGAAAACAGGGCGGGGCACTCCCGAGTACTGCGGGGTACACGGAAAGATTGACATTATCACCGGCACTTTGGGCAAAGCATTGGGCGGAGCCAGCGGTGGCTTTACCTCCGGCAAAAAGGAAGTGATTGAACTGCTGCGCCAGCGTTCGCGTCCTTATCTGTTCAGCAACACCTTAATGCCTGCCATTGTAGGTGCCAGCATTGCCGTGTTCGATATGCTGAGCGAAACCACTGCGCTGCGCGATAAGCTCGAAAGCAATACCAAATATTTCAGGGAGAAGATGACGGCAGCGGGCTTTGACATTAAGCCGGGAGTGCACCCCATTGTTCCGGTGATGCTATACGATGCAGTGCTGGCACAAAATTTTGCCGCCAAGCTGTTACACGAAGGTATCTATGTGATTGGGTTCTTTTATCCCGTGGTAGCCAAAGGTTTGGCGCGCATCCGCGTGCAGGTAAGTGCTGCCCATGAAGTGCCTCATTTAGATAAAGCCATTGCTGCCTTTACTAAGGTGGGGAAAGAGTTGGGGGTATTGACTCCTTAAGTTGCTTTTCTAATACCTATAAAGTTGGAGAAGAGATAAATAGCGCAGTGATTAGTCTTTCACACCACGTATGAGCCAGCCCGGCACTTCGGAGGAATGTTCTATATAAGACACTCGGATCGCTCACCTTCACACCAAAATTCTCAGCCCCAAGAGTATCGTTCACCGTTTCAGGATCAGCGATTCAATACTTCGCACCGCACAAACACACGTGGTGCAAAGGTTTGGGAGCAAGGCGCAAAAGTAAGGTGCCTACTATTAAATATGTATGCTTTACTTCTCTCCTCCGGTTCCTTTGAACTGTTCATCGGTTTCTTTAAAGAGCAGGTTGAAGGTGGTGAGTGAACCGTAGATGCGAGTGATGTATTGCTGTAACTCTACCTTATCCTCATCGGTGAATTTAGGATGGGCATTTATTTTTTGCTCCATCACCCGCAGACGGTCGCGCAGCATTACAATTTTATGAAAGAAGGTTTCTACGGGGATTTCTTTGGATTGTAAGGAGGGGTCGTAAGGTTTCAGTATCAAGGTACCGTTGTTCCACTTGGCGGCTAAGGCGGGCACGATGCCTTGCCAGTCGCTGCGCTCATCTATCAACTCGGTGATTGCTTGCTTTATATCATGGAGCGTGATGGGCGCGGCATCGCTGTGGGTTTTGGCCAGCACTTCCATGCCTTCAAAGCTGCGGGCAATGCTGCGGGCGGCATCTTCATCTTTAAACCAGATGTTGTAAAATTCAGGCTCTACATCTACCACCACTCCACGGCCGTATTTGGGATGTTGAATGCGCGAACCGATTCCGAGATTATTGTCTGCCATACTTTTTTATTTAGGAACGAATTTATAAAACCATGAAAGGGAAAATAGAGGAGGTACTCACAAATTTGTTTCAAGGAGAAGAAAATGAAAAGCGCATTTATTGTTTCAGATACTCCTTTACGCGCAGCGCTACATTGTCGCGAATGTCGAACCAGAACAGGTTGTAATCGGCAATATGCAGCACATCCATTTTGCCTACAATGGGCAGGTGATTGTCCACCCACAAAATGTTGTTGTGTATTTGTGTGCGGCAGGCGTGGTCGTATTTTTTTCTGAAACTCAAGAGCAAAGTGCCTTTGCTTTTGATGGCTCCCACCACCGCAGTATCGCGGCTCCAAGTAACGGGGTTGATGCACACATTGCCTGCCAGCAAAAGCCGCCCTTTGGGAATGTATTGATCTCTAAACGAAGCCCAAGTAATGTAACAGCCGGTTTGCGAAGCGTGGTCGCAGGGTTTGAGGTATTGGAACATGGTATCGGTGAGGGCATAACCGATGGCATAAGCCGCCACTATGCGCTGCCGCAATTCGGGGTTGGGGTCAATAACTTCTTGCAATAATCTTCGGGAGTGGTAAGTGCCCTGACTGTGAGAGGCAATAATAAAGGGGCGACCTTTGCTGTAATGCTCAAGAAAATATTCGAACGCGCGTTTCACATCATCGTAGGCAAAAGCTAATGCCTTGGTGCCGTTTCCGGTAGTGTCGTAAAAGGCGTTGATGATTGATTGGCGATAGCGCGGAGCATATACCCGGCAACTGGCGTTGAACACGCTCGCCTGATAGCGCACGGGCTTGGTATCAATCCGTTTGTTCAACTTTTTATCGCTCAAGTCTTCGTTCCATGTTTTGCCTTTCATGTAAATAGTGGGATAGATGTAGAACACATCTACCGGTTTCAGCGAATCGTTCACCCAGGTTTCCCAAGCGGGAATTTTATCGGCTTCGTCTTTGTGAAAAGGCAGGGCACTCCAGTTTTTCTCTAAGGAATAATCGGGAGCAGCGGGCTGCACCGAGGGGTCAAAATCAGGCAACTGCGCCTGCGCGAAGAATGGAAACAAGAACAGAAAGGTTAAACCGGAGAATCTCATAGGTGATTTTTTATTTTCGTAGCATGAAATCAAACAAAGGAATGATTATTAGAGCCGCAAAAGTATTTTTTGTGATGGCAATTATCACCACCATCGGTTCGTGTGAGAATAAAAGTTGCAACGATGTGACCTGCCCTTATGGCCAAAACTGCTTTCAAGGGCAATGCTATTGCCCCGATGGATACGAAGGCACAGATTGCAGTGTGTACAGCTATCAGAAATTTTTGGGCAGTTACAATGTGTATGAAAGTTGCCAAAACTCTTCTAATAATTTTTTCAATTACACCTGTTATGTGACGCAGGGCAATTACGTGAATCAAATTTATTTTAACGGCCTGTTCAATATGGGCGTGCAAGCGGGCGCTTATATCTACAACACGAACGGAAGCGGTCAGGGCAATTATATCGAATTCCCCACTCAAAGCCAGGGAGCCTTTACCTTTTCGGGCACCGGCAATTTTGATAACTTAAACCATCGCATTACCGTCAACTTTAACTATACTTATAATGGTGGAAGTTACCAATGCACACATACTTTTTACAAGCAATAAGCGATTTGCCTTTGCTGTAAAAGGCAGAAGCTGAACGGTCTTCATATCTTTGACTTCTCTTGAAAATAGATATACATACGCACATTATTCCCGAACACTTGCCGCGATGGAGCGAGAAATTCGGCTATGGCGGTTTTATTCACTTAGAGCATCACAAGCCCTGCTGCGCCCGCATGATGAAGGACGATCAGTTCTTTCGCGAAATACAAGATAACTGCTGGGATGCCGAAGTGCGCATGAACGATTGCAACCATACGCACGTAGATGTGCAAGTATTATCCACCATTCCCGTGATGTTCAATTACTGGGCAAAACCAAAGGATGGTTTGGACATTTCAAAATTCTTGAACGACCATATTGCCGAGGTGGTAGAGCGATATCCGAAAAGGTTTGTGGGCCTCGGAACACTTCCCTTGCAGTCGGTGGACTTAGCCGTGACGGAGATGATGCGCTGCAAGAAGTTAGGACTTGCGGGCATTGAAATAGGCTCGAATGTGAACGACATTAACTTGAACGAGCCACAGTTTTTCCCCATTTATCAAGCGGCACAGGAATTAGATATGGCGGTGTTTGTGCACCCCTGGAACATGATGGGCACCAAAAACATGAGCAAGTATTGGCTGCCCTGGTTAGTGGGAATGCCGGCTGAAACTAACCGCGCTATTTGCTCTTTGCTGTTTGGCGGAGTGTTTGAAAAATTTCCGAAGGTGCGCTTTGCCTTTGCGCATGGAGGCGGGTCTTTCCCGGCTAACATTGGACGAATTGAGCAAGGCTTTCGAGTGCGTCCCGACTTAACGGCTATTGATAATGAAGTAAACCCACGCGATTACCTCGGTCATTTTTATGTGGACTCGCTGATACACGACCCTAAGTTTTTGCAATACGTGATTGATTTGGTGGGAGAGGATAAGGTGTGTGTGGGCAGCGATTACCCCTTCCCGCTTGGAGAAGAGTATCCGGGGAAAGAGGTAGAGGAATTGGACTTGCCAAAAAAGTCGAAGGATAAAATTCTATACCGCAATGCCCTGAACTGGTTAAATCTGGACAAGAAAATATTTGCAAAATGAAATTTGAAAATTCATTGGCCTTCGCCCGGAAACTCGATAAAGAGGATGCCCTAAAGGAATATCGGAAACTGTTTTTCATTCCTAAGGTGAATGGCAAACCGGCTATTTATCTCTGCGGCAATTCCTTAGGCTTGCAACCGAAAGCGGTCGAAAAGGAATTGAAGTTGGAGTTGAAAGATTGGAAGAATCTCGGAGTGGAAGGTCATGTGTATGCCAAGCGCCCGTGGTTATATTATCATCATCTTTTTTCAAAACCCATGGCAAACATTGTGGGAGCCAAAGCGGATGAAGTGGTGGTGATGAATCAACTCACCGTGAATCTGAATTTGTTGCTCATTTCCTTCTATCAACCCAGAGGGAAGCGAACTAAAATTTTGATACAGGCCAATGAATTTCCCAGCGATTACTACGCGATGGAGCAACAGATAAAACTTCACGGTTTAAAACCCAAAGATTGCCTGCTTGAAGTAACTCCGCGCAAAGGCGAAGCAACGCTGCGCACCGAAGATATTCTGCAAACCATAGAGAAGTATAAAAATGAATTGGCATTAGTGATGTTTAGCGGGGTCAATTATTACACGGGGCAGTTTTTTGACCTCCAAAAAATAGCTGCGGCTGCTCAAAAGCACCACATCACAGTTGGTCTCGATTTGGCACATGCCATTGGCAACGTGCCCCTGAAACTGCACGATTGGGGAGTAGATTTTGCGACTTGGTGCTCTTACAAATATTTGAACAGCGGCCCCGGTGGGGTGAGTGGAATTTACGTTCACCGCAAGCACGGGCGCAACCCCCAACTTCCCCGATTAGCGGGATGGTGGGGAATTGAAGAGCAAACTCGTTTTGAAATGCCTAAGAATTTTGTTCCGCAATCGGGGGCAGCCGGCTGGCAACTATCTAACGCGCCTATCCTCTCTATGGCGGCTCATAAGGCTTCGCTCGATATTTTTGATAAAGTGGGAATGAAAGCGCTGCGGAAAAAATCGGAGCATCTGACGGCCTATCTGGAGTTTCTGCTAAAGCAACATCCACAAAAAGATTTCAGAATCATTACGCCTGCACGGAAAGAAGAGAGAGGCTGCCAGCTTTCTATTCAAACACTTCGCAATGGGCGTTCCCTATTTGATAGACTGACCAAAGCCGGAGTGATTGCCGACTGGCGCAAACCCGATGTAATAAGAGTGGCTCCGGTTCCGCTTTACAATACTTTTGAAGAGGTATTTCGCTTTGCTGAACTACTGCGATAATGAAGGTTTAACACTTTTTCAATCCACAGACCCAAAGCCATCTTTGTGGACACTATTCTGGTTTTCGCTATTTACGGCTTAGTTTTCAAGCATTTATATCCATAAAATTGGCTTTGGAAGGCGCTCACAAAGCCGTTTACATAACTATACAGACAAATAAGTACAGACACATTGTCACGGGCTTTATGCCGATACAAAAACGAGCAATAGTATTTTTGCAGTAACCAAACTTTAGGTTTTGAAGATATTCAAACAGTCGGCTTTTCTTCTATTCGCTATGTGGGCATTCAGCGCCTCGGCACAAACAGAAGATTTTTTAGAGTCAGGGGTTGCTTCCTTTTATCACGATAAGTTTATAGGTAGAAAAACAGCGAATGGCGAACGATTTAGCCAGAAGCAATATACCTGCGCACACAAGAATCTACCCTTCGGCACCCGTCTCAGAGTTACCAATATTAAAAATGGCAAAAGCGTAATAGTAACGGTGAACGACCGCGGCCCTTTTACCAAAGGTCGCGTGATTGATTTAAGCAAACGAGCCGCCACCGAACTGGATTTTGTGCGCGAAGGTTTAGCGAAGGTGGCCATAGCCCTTGAGTCTAATGAAGAAGATACGCTACAGGACCTGCCTTATTTGGTACTCAATGATTCTATTCGCAATCTTTATTGTATTGACCCCAAGGGCTCCTTCTCTATCAAGATGGGGGACTTAAATTCTGAACGCCAACTGAAAGAGATGGCCGAGCAGATAAACCATGAGTTAGACCGCGAGGTGATGGTGCAGATGATTAGCGATGCCAAAGATACCAGCTACTTGGTTTTTGTAGGAATTTTTTACAAGGAAGACGAGGCCAAAGATTTTCTGGAATCTATTGAGAACTACTACCCCAAAGCAGAAGTCACTGAGTTGACCACTGCCTCGCTTTAGCTAATTTTTATTTCTTCTCCGCTCGCGTCCAATGTCATTAAGTTAAGTGTAGTTTTTGTGTTCGACTCCGAAGGAGTCGGATGTTTATAGCACGCAATGCCCTATAAACATCCGACCGCATCGCGGTCGCACTTCCTTAACTTAATGACATTGCGCCCGCATCAGCGCCCCACAGCCGCGCCTCATACTGAAAAATGTCTGTGAAGGCACAGACATTGGTATTAGACACAGTCATTGGCGTTAAAAAGAGATTCGGAGAGTTTTTACTTATTTCACCACTAGTTCAAGAATGCAGCCCGGCAATAGAGCGGAGGGTTCTTGGACCTAAAAAGCTCTGTAAGAAAAGAAAGTAATAGCGATGGAATGAAACTAAAACTGACAACATACATTTTAGCGACCTTGTTTTTACTGACCGCAAAGTTTGGACAAGCTCAAGTGACGGTTGACACCATGACCGTTTATCCCAATCCGTTTAGCTCGGTAGCGACAATTCATTTCGATATAGTGAACAACGACTCCGTAACGTTGACGGTTTTAAATATGACCGGGCAGACAATACAGATATATTTCGCCAATACACTTTTGCCTTCTGGTTCTTACAACATAATCTTGCAGGGAGACACATTGCTTAACGGAATGTATTTTGTTCGTTTGCAACTTGGGGCAAACCGCATAATCACCATCAGGGCACTAAAATTGGGTTCAGTAACATCAATACAAAACGTTCCGCCTGCTGGCAACATTATTTTATTCCCCAATCCGGCAACCGAGCTTTTAAATATTCCAATTGACGGACAGAAAAATATTGTAATAGTCAACTACAACGGAGAAATTTGTAAGTCAGTAAAGACTTCCATGCAAACAATTTCGCTTGCGGACTTGCGGGCAGGTTTTTATTTGGTTAGTGTTTTCGATTCAGAAAACAAACTATTGACGACAACGAAACTTATAAAAGAATAGTGAAAATTCACCGCCCGCGTCTGCGTCCTCACAGCCGCGCCTCATAACTGAAAAATATCTGTGAGGACACAGACATTGGCGTTGGAATGGCGCGATTGTTCAGAGGTTCAGACCTTATAGGTTTTCAAAACCTATAAGGTCTTCGTTCAATAAAATAGAACTACCCCTTCCGCCCGCGTCTGTGCCCTCACAGCCGCTCCTCATACTGAAAAATGTCTGTGAGGACACAGACATTGGCGTTGGACACAGACATTGGCGGAAAAGTTCGAGAAGCGCTATGAAACAGTTTTAGTAACAATCAGTCAGGATGCTAAGCGAGAGAAAGTAAACCCCAACAATTAACCGAACATGCGATCCAAGATAATTTAC
Organism: Sphingobacteriales bacterium; assembly: GCA_018262795.1. Classification (GTDB taxonomy): domain Bacteria; phylum Bacteroidota; class Bacteroidia; order Chitinophagales; family LD1; genus Bog-950. The sequence goes on from JADFDM010000003.1 coordinate 249,683, forward strand.
ACCTTATTTATCGTCCTATTTACATTGGTCAGTTTTGAAATTATCCTCAGGTTATTCAAAACTAACATTACCTGGTCTGAAAAAACCGGTCATGGATACGAGAGCTATTACAACAAAACAACGAAAAGTTGGTTCCACACTTGGGAGCCCAACTCCGAATTTGACTTAGACAATGGCGATTTTATCTGCCATTATAAAACCAACAGCTTAGGGTTAAGAGAAAAGGAAGTAGTGTTTCAAGATTCACTTTTGCACCGTATAATTTGTATTGGCGATTCATACACCGAAGGCGTTGGCGCTCCTTATGATAGCAGCTACCCAAGATTTTTGAGTAGATACTTGAATCAGGCAGGCTTTAAAAATGAAGTGTATAATGCCGGGGTTGCCGCCAGCGATCCCTTTTATGAGTATGAGCTCTTGAAAGAAAAACTGCTTCACTATGAACCGCAGTATTTGCTGCTCGATATTAATTCAAGCGATATTACCGATTACATTGAGCGCGGTGGCTTTGATAGATTCAAATCCAATGGCACAGCAGTATATAATAAAGGCCCTTGGTTCGAGCCTTATTACAAAAACTTTTATGTAGTCAGGTTTGTGCTCCATAAAATATTGGGCTATACCATGGGTAATCTATTTCTTACTAAACACGAATTTTATGATGAATATGCCCCAAGAGCGGTACAAGAAATTTCGAGTGCAGTAGATTCTTTTAGTGTGCTTGCAAAACACCATCACTTTAAACTATTGGTGATTCTACAGCCCAATGCCTCAGATGTGGCGTATAAAAGTGAGTATAATTCCTTTTTAAAGAACCTTTATTCAGATTTTGGAATAGTCTTGAAAAATAGAGGAATCATGGCAATCAATCTCTTTGAACCCATGAAGGAGAGAATCAATACAGACAATATGGATCAATATTCCTACATGAACGATGCGCATTACAAACCGGCCGGGTACGATCTTTTTACGCAGGTATTATTAGCAACTACAAAAAAAGAATATCCGAATTTTTGGGCAGATTCCTCCTCTGACTCAAGGCAGCCAAGCAATTGAGCAGTGAGTTCTCGCGCCAGTGGATACTCCTGAACAGTGGAATTTTGGCTAAAGCCGAACTGATTTCTATTTCATTGCCGTTGTGTAAGCACCCCATTTTTAGGATAGGGTTGCATTAGACTTTAGCGGGTTAAGTGAATGCGAATGATGAGATCAAAAATTTTCGTTTGATGAAAAAATGCGCTACCGCACGAACGCCCGTTGGAGAGTGGTGTGCTCGAGAAGGCCGCAGTAAGGCGCCAACTATTTAAAATTCATTTCGCTTTGCCCGGCTTTGCGCGAAGGGAAGTAGGCTGCGAGCAGGCTCACGAGCAGGATGATGGAGGCGGCCACCAAGGGGTCGGCCCATTGGAGAGAAACGGGGTAGTAGTCTATCACAAAACTGGAGCCACCGCCACCGCTCAGTTTTAGAAAGTGAAATTTCATTTGCAGCAGGCAGATGCCGTAGCCGAGCAATAGGCCCACAGCCGCTCCGAACAGGGAAGCCAAGAGGCCGTTGAGCAGGTAGATGCGGCTGATGAGGCGCGAATCGGCTCCCATGGCTTTGAGGATGGAGATGTCGCGCGATTTTTCGAGCACGAGCATAGTAAGCGAGCCGATGATGTTGAAGGAGATAATGAGAATGATAAAGCCGAGAATGGCAGTGGTGACCCATCGCTCAATGAGCATAACGCGATACATCTCGGCCTTTTGCTCTATGCGCGTTTTTACCTGAAAGTCTTTCCCGGTGAGCGCGGCTATTTGCTGTTGGGCATCTTTGGGATCGGTGCCGGGGTTTAGCTTTATTTCGTAAGCAGATATGCGATTTTCATCTCCTAATAGTTCTTTGGCAAAGGCAAGGCTCACGAATACATACTTTGAGTCAAACTCTTGCTGAATTGAAAAAATGCCGGAGGGCATGGCCTGTAAAGTAATAAAAGCATCTTCGGGAATAAAGGCGCTTTTTACCCCTTTGCGCGGCACGGTGAGGCGCAGGGGTTCCAGGCCGCGCTCAATGTTCACGTTCATGGGGATGGCTAAGTTGGCCCCAATTACGGCATAGTTCATGGCGCTGTCGCGCAACAGAAAGCGACCTTGGCGCACGTAATCTTTCACGGTGGTTACGTCATTGTAATGCGCATCTACTCCCTTTACGGTGCCGAGAGCGGCCTGATCGCCATACTCTAAGTACACATTTTCTTCGAGCGTTTGCGAAACAGCTTGCACGCTGTGCAGGTGTACCACCTTTTGGTACCATTCGGGATTTTGCTCAAAGGTTTTTCCTTTGGCAGCAATAATTTCAATGTCGGGGTAAAAGGAATTGTAAAGTGACAGCACCAAGCCCTCAAAGCCGTTGAACACACTGAGCACCACAATAAGCGCCATAGCGCCTACGGCCATCCCCAACATGCTCACCCACGAAATAATGTTGATGGCATTGGTAGATTTTTTTGAAAACAGATAGCGCAGCGCGATGCGGAAAGCCAGCATGAGCTTATTTAGGGTTGCGGGTTTTAGTTTGGGTAAAAGCGGCCTTTTTGCTCTTTGCGGGTAGCTCTTTTTTGGTAGCCACCGCTTTCTTAGCTTTTGGCTCTTGAGTTTTGCCTTTTGTTTCTTGGCTCTTGTTTCTTGTTTCTTGGCTCTTGGCTCTTGTTTCTTGGCTCTTGTTTCTTGGCTCTTGTTTCTTAGCTCTTGTTTCTTGGCTCTTGGCTCTTGGCTCTTGTTTCTTAGCTCTTGTTTCTTTTTCCAGCAAGATCTCTTTCAAATCTTCGTCTTCGGCTTTGATGCGGCTAAATACTTCCTCTAAATGAAACACATAGTCCATGGTCTCATCTTTAAAAAATTCTATTTCGGGTATTCTGCGCACGAGGTGGCGCACCTTTTCGGCTAAGGCGTGTTTCAGTTCTCCTTTATGCGCATTGAAGTTCTCAATGATTTCATCGGCCATCGGGTTGTTGTAAATGCTCAGATAGAACCGCGCCAGCGTGAGGTCTGAGTTTACTTTTACATTGCTGAGTGTTACAAAAGCATTTCCGTAAAATTTTCTTCCTTCCTTTATCAGCACTTCTGTAAAGGCTTCTTTAATCAGGGAGGCTACTTTCAATTGTCTTCGCGAATCCATACTTAAAAATTATAGGGCAAAGGTAAAAATTAAAACAGGCGGGCTGCGTTAAGTGGGGCGATGATGAATCCGTTGAAAGCTTATTGCCAATAAGTAAGCGGTAATTATAATTTTGTTCGCACATGAAGAATCTTTGGCGCATCCTTTCCTACGTTCGCAAATACAGTGGCTTTGCCGCTTTGAACGTGCTGTTCAACATCCTCACGGTTTTGTTTTCTCTGTTTTCGGTGGTCATGATTATTCCTTTTCTGCAATTGCTTTTCGGCAAAATACCGATGATGGTGGATCGCCCCATTTTTGCGTGGACGGCCGCTGCTATGTTGGATTACTTCAAATACATTCTCAGTACTCAAATCCACGATTACGGACCGTTAACAGCTCTGGTGAAATTCTGCATTATGATTGCGGTGCTCTTCTTTTTCAAAAACCTGTTTCGCTTTTTGGCGCTGTATTTTCTTGCGCCTATCCGAAGCGGAGCCGTGCGCGATTTGAGGAGCGACATTTACCAAAAAATTCTTCAGTTGCCACTGGCGTATTATTCAAAAGAGCGCAAGGGCGACATTATTGCCCGCATTACCGATGATGTGAAAGAAGTGGAGAACAGTATTATCAGCTTCATAGAAATTACCGTTCGCGAGCCATTGAATATCATCATCTACTTATTGGCGCTGCTGATGCTAAGCCCGGAGTTGACGGGTTTTGTGTTTGTGATGTTGCTGATTACCGGAGCTATTATTGGTCGTGTGGGTAAAACGCTGAAACGTCAAAGTACTGAAGCGCAAACCATCACCGGTCAGTTGATTTCTATTGCCGATGAAACTCTCAGTGGCCTGCGCATTGTACATGCTTTTAATGCGGAAGAATTTATGCGCAAGCAGTTTCACAAAATCAACCAACGCTTGTATGGCATTAACTGGCGGATGAATACTCGAAGAGAATTGTCTTCACCGCTCACCGAGTTTTTGGCTATTTGTGTAGTATGTGCCGTGCTGTATTTTGGCGGCAGGCTGGTGATCACCGGTCAGGGGTTGGAGGCAGAAACGTTTATCGGTTTCATGGTATTGTTTTCGCAACTCATACCACCGGCCAAAAACTTTTCATCGGCTTCTTATAATATTCGCAAAGGCCTTGCCTCGGCTCAACGGATTTTTGAAGTGATGGATGCCGAGGTTTCTATTACTGAAAAACCAAATGCTGTTTCCATTAAAGAGTTCAAGACTGAAATTGAATATCGGCAAGTAGGGTTTGCCTACAATAACTATGACAACAAAAAGATTCTGGATAACATTCAACTGAAAATAGGGAAGGGCAAATTGGTCGCCTTGGTAGGGCAATCCGGAGCCGGTAAAACTACTATGGTGGATCTGCTTCCGCGATTTTATGATGTTAGCGAAGGGAGCATTCTGATTGATGGAACCGATATCCGAGAATATAAGTTAGCAGAACTGCGGGCTTTGTTCGGCATTGTGTCGCAGGAGTCTATCCTGTTTAACGATACCGTGTTCAACAATATCATTTTTGGTATTAAGGATGCCACCCGCGAGCAGGTAATAGAGGCGGCTAAGATTGCCAATGCGCATGACTTTATTTCGAAGTTGGATAATGGATATGACTCTATTATTGGAGATCGAGGCGGAAAACTAAGCGGAGGCGAAAGGCAAAGGCTTACTATTGCCCGCGCGGTTTTAAAAAACCCTCCAATTCTAATTTTAGACGAGGCCACCTCTTCGCTCGACTCTAAATCGGAGCGTTTAGTGCAGGATGCGCTGACCAATTTGATGCGCGGGCGCACTACCATCGTTATTGCCCACCGGCTTTCCACCATTCAGTTTGCTGATGAAATAGTGGTGATGCAGGAAGGAAAAATCAGCGAACGAGGCAACCACATCGGCCTTTTGGCAAAAAATGGCATCTATAAGAAATTGGTGGATCTTCAGGCCTTCTGAGTCATACCTTTGATTCTTCGTTTTTTTAACAACATTTTTCCAATTTTTTCCACACCTGTTCGTTTACCTTAACGTATATTTGCTGCGAAAATTCGCTAAAGCTCTCGTTTTCGCGAACAGCGGACATGCAGAAAGTGGACAATTCGAGTAGTAATCAATTCATTATCAATATTTTATTTAACCCTTTAATTTAGGAGGTCGGCTATGAAAACAAAATTTTCTCTCTCGTTGGGCTTAGGCTTCCTGTTGGCCATAGTGTGTGGAAATCTTTCCGCCCAAAACACATCAACAACAGGCAATTCTTCTTTAACCACTGATCCGCAGTCGGTCGCTAACTATGTAGTGACAAACCCAAATGTGCTTGTAGTAACGGGTAAGATTATGGATGCGCAGACCAAGAAGCCTATTTCCAATGCAAAAATCAATTTCGACAAATTTGGCTCAGAGTTGCTGCAGGCCTCTATTGACGAGAAAGGAAATTATGCGCTGGCTCTGAATAAAGAAGAATTGGGAGATCCGATTCGCGTAATATTTAAGGTGGCAGGCTATAAAAAATATATCGTAAAGAGCGTGAACAAAAACACCAATTATGTGGATGTAGATGTTTACTTACAGCCTTTTGAAAGCGATGAAAAGAGCAATGGCAACGTTACTTATAAAATGGATGATAGTCCGTTTAACCCGCTAGTGATTAAGATGCAATAAAGATTGTTCTGGTTAACATAAAAACCCCGCTCCAAAAGTTCCGGAGCGGGTTTTTTATTTTTTGAAAAGATGCGCTTGCTTATTGCTACCTTTAGTGCCCCGTTATGATGACTGCTGCTGAAAAATTTCTTGTATGCGATGCCATTCCTTCTGATGCCACTGGAATAGCGCAGGTAAATTTTACCGCTTGGAGAGAAACTTACTGCGGATTAATAGAAGATAAATTTTTGAACAGCATTAACGTTGAGCGCTATACGGAGCGCTGGCATTTGATATTAAATACCCAAAGCGAAAGCGATTTTGTGTTGGTCGCCAAAAACAGCGAGGGAAAGATAGTCGGGTATTGCTCCGGAGGAAAGGCAAGAGATAGTTTTCATCAGTTGGAAGGAGAAATTTATGCCTTATACCTGCTAAAAGGTTTTCACGGAAACGGCTTAGGAAAAAAACTATTCACAGAGGGAATCAAAAAACTGAAGGAGGCCGGCCACAGCTCCTTCTATTTATTTGTGTTGCACAATAACCCCACCATAAATTTTTATCGGCATTACCAACCTGATCTCGAAGCACCGGCTTTAGTTAGAATAGGTGATCACACCTACCAAGACATCGGGATGGGATGGATTGATTTCTCGAAGTTTTCTCTGTGATTGATTGGTAGAAGTGTTGCGCGAAACCGTACACAAAAACTCCCGATCAATAACTATCGGGAGTTTCTTAGTTTATCAACTCGCTAGCTGATTCAAATCCTCTAAGCGATGGCCGTGATAGAATTGGTCTTCCTGTTCAAAAAAGAATTTCTCTTCTCCAAAGGCGGGTTGTAGGTCCGTTAGCCAGATAGCTTCAGGATCAAATTTTGCAAAGAAAGGGCGATGCACCCATTCAGGATTTCTGCCTTGAATAAAGCGCAGTACAAACACCTTCTCATCGCCTGCCATGGCAGTTCCCAACACTTGAATTTTTCCCGGATCGGCCGACATGCTGGGGCCGCGTGCCGTGCGTGCTATGCCACTCACAGACTGATACGCCTTTTTAAAAATCTGCCAAGCGCGGAATAGCGGTACTGAGAAATAATGTTGCGCCCCGGTGTCGCGAGCTAAAAACATGTAGTAAGGAATACAACCCAGCTTTACTTGTAGCTTCCACATCTTCGACCATGCCCGTGGGTTATCGTTAATATTTCGCATCAGTGGCGACTGTGTTCTTATTTCCGCTCCGGTATTTCTAATTCGCTCAATGGCTTTTTTTACCACCTCCGTTTTCAATTCGTTGTAATGATTAAAGTGCGCCATAATTGCTAAATGCTTGCCCGAAGCCACAATTTTTTCAAACAAGCGCAACAATTCATCGGCATCTTTATCATCGGTGAAGCGGAAGGGCCAGTAGCTGAGTGATTTGGTGCCGATGCGGATCGTTTGCAAATGGGAAAGCTCCGGATCTAACAAAGGTTCGATGTATTCTTTCAAGTGTTTGGTGGACATTACCATCGGGTCGCCACCCGTAAATAAAATATCGCTTACCTCGGTATGCTGGCGGATATATTCTTTCAGCAACTCGGTTTCGCGCATGGCAAATTTCATTTCACTTTCGCCTACAAACTGCGGCCAGCGAAAACAGAAAGTACAATAAGCATGGCAGGTTTGCCCATGCGCAGGAAAGAATAGCACCGTTTCGCGGTATTTGTGTTGTAGCCCGGTCAGTTTTACTCCATCCAATTCAGGAACGTTGTGTTCCATCTGTCCTGCGGGATGCGGGTTCAGTTCTAAGCGAATGTGGTGTAGCAATTCTTTTAGCTCGGCCTTGGGCATCTCATTTTTAAGTGCTTGATCTACCGCTTCGAAATGCTGTGGTTGCAACATCTCCTTTTGCGGGAAAGTGAGCGTAAAAATCGGATCGTTTGGCACCTTGCTCCAGTCTATCAGTTCATTAATCACATACTCGTTTACTTTAAAAGGAAGCACGGTGCCCACTACGCGAATACTATTTTGCTGCTCTGCGGTGAGGTACTGCTGTACCTGTGGTATGTTTAAGTAGTTGCCAATGTTATACGCCTTAAATCTAATTTGTTGCATGTTCAAACCGGTTTAGTTAACAATAATAAAATGCTCGTTGTGAGCCGATAAATGAAAAACTGATGAGCATCTATCCTAAAGTGCCTATGAAAAGGCGATAATGCTATTCATTGCGTTAGCCTCGCGAATATAGTAAAAATTTCGAGGCGAAACAGAGGAAATTGAAAATAATGCAGGATACAAAATTGTAATTATTGTGTGCTTCAACAGCCGTGAATTTTCGACAGCAGAAATAATTACTCAGCGATCACTTTACTCTGGTGGGATTTTGTTTGATAAAATCATTCCACCCCGATACCTTTTTCCCATCGGTGGTTCCTGCTGTTTTATTCTGAAAGTGATGACACATAGCGGCTGCCAGTCCATCGGTGGCATCCAAAAATTTGGGTTGTATTTCAAAAGCAATGAGCCGTTGGAGCATGGCCGCTACCTGTTCTTTCGAGGCATTTCCATTTCCCGTGACCGATTGTTTTATCTTTTTAGGAGAGTACTCAAACACCGCTACATTTTTAGTGAGAGCCGAAGCGATGGCCACTCCTTGCGCACGACCTAACTTGAGCATGCTCTGAACATTTTTTCCGTAGAATGGAGTTTCGATAGCGCACACAGTCGGCTGGTAATTTTCTATTAAGCCCTGAACTTTCTCAAAAATCACTTTCAGTTTTACAAGCGGGTCTTCATATTTGGAGAGATGGATAACCCCCATGCTCAATAATTTTATCTTGGATTTTTCTATTTCAATAATGCCATAGCCCAAAACAATAGTGCCCGGATCAATACCAAGAATGATTGAATTTTGTTTTTTCACTTCAGCAAATTAAACCATTTCAAGTATGCCGCAACGCATTAGTTTTAACGGCTAACAGAATCATGATAAATTTTTTCAGCCGACATTTTTTCTTGAATGCCTTTAAGGCTTTGGTGTTTGTGTTGATGCTCGGCTTTATCGTTCAAGCGCTTTTTTTGCAGAACAACTTTACACAACAAGTCACTTTATTCCGCAATAATATGCAGGCCGATAAAACATGGCTTTTGATAGCAGCTATTGTGTTGATGCCCTTCAACTGGCTGGTGGAAACCTACAAATGGAAAATACTTTTTGGGGAAAAGTCCTCCCGATTTCTTCCGCTTTTAAATGGGGTGTTAGCGGGCATTACTTTTGGATTTATTACGCCCGCACGAAGTGGAGAATTTTTTGGTAGAGCCATGTATGCCGATCAAAGCAACCGTGCCGGAGCCTTCTATCTTAGCACTATTGGCGGCTTGGCTCAAACCGCGGTGACATTGATGGCCGGCATTTATTTTATCGGTTATTGGAAACAAGATTCTTTCGTGTCCGGTATTGCCATTGGGGTTTGCTGTATTTTTTTGTTACTGTATTTTCGGTTCGATTGGCTACAGCGATTACTTCAGTCGGTGCCAGTTCTCCGAAGAAAGCAATGGATTATCCGGGAGGAGGAATTGCCGGGCATTGAACAGCAAAGTATAGTGCTGTTGCTCTCCCTCTTCCGCTACGGAATTTATCTATTTCAATATTGCCTCATTTTCCGATTCTTCGGAGTGGCTGAAAATTTTTTGTCGCTCGTAGTGCATAGTGGCGTGCTGCTGTTGGTGCAATCGTTCTCGCCTTTGATGCCCTTGTTAGACCTCAGTTATAGAGGGGGTAGCGCAATCTATGTGTTCAAAGATGTAACGAACAATCACTTTGCGGTGGTGGTCGCATCGCTCACGGTTTGGTTTATTAATCTGGCGGTGCCCGCTTTGATAGGCTATTTGGTAATTTTCCGCAAAACCAATTTTAAATGATTTTTGATGATGCCTATTTTATGAAGCTGGCTTTGAAGGAGGCCTCGTATGCTTTTGAAGAAAATGAAGTGCCGGTGGGAGCTATTGTGGTGTGCAATCGGCAAATTATCGGGAAGGGGTATAATCAAACAGAGAGATTGAAGGACGTGACAGCTCATGCCGAAATGATAGCTATTACAGCAGCCGCTAATTATTTAGGCAGCAAATATCTGGAGGATTGCACGCTGTATGTGACCTTAGAGCCCTGCCTGATGTGCGCTTCGGCTTTGCGATGGGCGCGCATTGCAAAACTGATTTACGGAGCCGCTGACATAAAAGCCGGATACAGTTTAATTTCCCAGCCGGTGTTACATCCTAAAACAGAAGTAGTGCAAGGGGTTTTAGAACTTGAAAGCGCAACCCTGCTCCAAGAGTTTTTCCGGCAGCGGAGGGATTCGGGAAAGTGAGGCATAGAAGAGAGCCAAGAGTCAAGAGATAAAATACTGACAGCGGCATACGGGCGGAGGCTGCGATGATGACGCGAAAACTAAAAAGTAATTTTTGTTCCTATGCCAATACTTGCATGTGTATTAAAGCCTGACAGTTGTAAAGATGGCATACTCATATAGGCCTGTCCTCTGTATTGCTGCGCTTGTGTTTTATGCTTCTTGCTATGTATAATCGTTATCGGTGCTAAAGCTGTAAGTATTGTACCGCACACGGCTAAGGCACTACCGCAAGCAATATTTATAACAGCGCTTGTAGTAGGCGAGCTATTCTTTGATATACTATATTCTCCTATACCTAACCCGAGTAACACTGCTCCAGAAACAACTATAACGGATCCCGTAACAGCACAAACTATACCCAAGGTTTTTTCAACACGACTTAGCTTCATAAGTGAATCGTATTTGTTGCTATTAGGAATTGGTTCAGTTGCTGCAATTACTTTTTTTCTTCCTTCCCAACCGGAGTTATTTCTTTTGTCTGTTCAGTGGTGCCAAAGAAATCGCTTTTACCGGTGCCATACTTTACTTTAAAAACTTCAGATTTGGGGATGTTATAGATGGGACCGTCAAGGTTATCCTCCGATTTATACTTTATGGTTGTCTCCGTCAACTCTACAACTTTTGCTTTCAACTCGTCTCCATTACTTTTAATAATTACATCTTGAGAAAAAATTTGTCCGCCTGAAAGCAGTAGAAGAAATGTGATAATCTTTTTCATGGTGCGTAGGTTCGTTGTTGTCAAAGATTGACTTCTCTCTATGTGATTGCAAAACAAATAATTACTTCAATTCGCTTTGTAAACCCGGAACTAAACTCATAGGCATCTTATTGAAAGACTTTTGGCTCTTTCGGAACTCTGAGAATTTAGGATCTCTTGGTCAATTTGTACGTATTAATTATAAAGTGTTATAGGGTCGCGAACCATCCTGCATGGGTTTAAAATCAAGCATTCAGAGAAGTATGCACAAGTGTATCCGTAGTATTCTCAAGTGACTCCCGGAATATTCCGAAATAAATTATTACACCCTACGATGACCTACCCACACAAAACGCTTGTTGAGATATTCCGGATTGGTGAAGGAGGCATTGCCAGCGGGGTTGCCGCCTGTTACGTGAAAATCGCTGAAGCCCGCGTGTTGGTTCACCCAAATCATGCCGGTGAGGTTGAGCGATACCGGGGCAAACACACTTTCCAGTTCATCGAAAATCATGTTGGCAGTATCTTCATCAGTGGTGTAGGCACTAAAGGTGATGGCACCATGTTTTTCAGCCATCTGACGAGCTATTTCAACCGATTGGTTGGTGTCTTTTGTTTTTACAATCAAAATAATTGGCCCAAATAATTCATTTTCATACACCCCCACATCGTGTGCACCTACTTCCAACACAATGGGGGAGCAGGTTCTCGCCTCCGGAAATTCAGGGTTGGCCACAGCTTTAGGTTCCAATAGCACGGTAACATCTACCTCCTTCATACTGTTTACTCGCTTTAAAGTCGTTTCGCTTTGAATAGCGCCCAAAGTGCCGGGGCCCATTTGTGCGTGTCCGGCTATTCCGGCAATCGCATCTACCAACGCTTTCTTCACTTCTTCGTAAGGAATCACCGTGTCGCCCTGCTTCACGCCACCGGCAGGGATAAAGAAATTCTGCGGAGCAGTACACATTTGTCCGCTGTATAAGGAAACCGCAAAGGCCAAGTTCTGCACCACCGGCTTCAACTCATTTACTGAATCAATAATCACCGAGTTCACTCCGGCTTTCTCAGTAAAGGTAACTTTGCCGGGCAGGCTTTCTACATAATTGCCAAAGGCAGAACCTCCGGTGTAATCAATCAGTTTTACTAAAGGATGTTCGGCTAATTGCTTGGTGATAAGTTGTGTGCTGCTGTCCACCGCTAACTGGCATACGTTTGAGTCGAACCCCTTCGCCTTCAAGGCCGCTTGAATTTCGGCCACCACAATCGCAATCGGATACACCGATTTAGGATGTGGCTTTACAATAGCGGTGTTGCCGGTGATTAAAGAGGCAAATAAGCCGGGTACCGAATTCCAAGTAGGGAAAGTAGAACAGCCGATTACCAAGCCAACTCCTTTGGGAATTGCTTTAAATTGCTTTTGCAACACCACGGTTGTTTTGCCCATTGATTTCTCCCAAGTAACCGCAGAGGGGAAACGATTTATTTCTTCGTACCCTAACGCTAAGGTTTCTAAAGCGCGGTCGCTGGCATGAGGGCCGCTCGCCTGAAAACTCATTACAAAACTTTGCCCGGTGGTATGTTGTGTGGCATAAGCCATTTCAAAGAAACGGTTCTTCACTCTTTCTAAAGCATCTACCAATACTTCGGCTCGGTCTTCTACACTCACTTTTTTCCACTCACCAAAAGCACGACCCGCCCGTACTATTAGCGTGTCCACTTCAAACGAAGGGTAGGTAATGCCAAGCGGTTTCCCCGTGTATGGCGAAATTTCTTCACCAATCCAAGCAACGGGGTTTTGCTGTAATAGTCCGATGAACGGCTTCCCTAATTGTTCGTTGTAGGTTTCTAACCCTTTGGCGGGAGCTTCCTCGCCATAGGCTTTTGGATGTTCGGGGTATTGAGCGTAAAAATTGCGTTCGTGAATGGCTTTGATGGCCTTCTCTATAATCTCTTTATAAGCTGCGCTGAGTGCCATAAAATGTTTGTTTAGGAATTTAGAATGAGGATCGAAGATAGAAAAACGGGGACAATGAAAAATTGATTTGAGCGGGGAAGATGCGCACCGCTACTCTCGCTGAGTTTTAAACAGCATCAGGTTATCGCCATCGCCTGCCAAGGTAAGGGTGTTGCCGGCTACTTTATAGGTCTTCATGCGGTCAAACATATTGGCCACAATCCCCTCCAGTATATTTCCCTTGCAAGCCATTCGGGTAAAAGCTACGGCAGTGATTGAAATGTGATTCCCCTCAGTGTGCAGCACTCCCCGAAAGTTGTTGCAAACGCCTTTGCCGCTCACTGATTTATCGGCTAAGTTTACTTGCATAAAAACCGTAGTAGTATCCATCAGGCGGATAAAGTTACTGTCGTCATGGAGCATATATAAGAACCACTTCTTTTTATCCATCCGCTCTGCCGGGTTGTATTCCGTCTTCTTCTTTTTTAAAACCTTTTTCAGGATAAAGCCTTTGGCAGAAGAACCGCTCACCAACAATTTATACTCAAAGCCTTCTTCGTAAATAAAGCCTTCAATCTTATCTGAAAAATTCTGCCACTCCTCCTTCGGTTTGTTTTTCACCAACATGCAATCGCTGATTTTTTTATCGCCACACTCAATCAGTCGGTCGGCTATGTATATTTTCTGTGTGTTGCCGGCTTTTGCGTTTATCGAATGAAGCAGAAGGCCAAAAAGAAAGGAATAGAGAAGCGGTTGTTTCATGGGAGCAAATTAAGTAAGTTCAGGAATTTCAATTTGGTTGCGCAGCAGGTCATCCATGTTTTCTCGCTGGCGGATGAGGTAGTCTTTGCCCTTATGTATCATCACTTCAGCCGGTCGAAAGCGCGAATTGTAATTTGAAGCCATCGTAAAACCATACGCTCCGGCATTGTGGAAGGCAATCACATCTCCTTCGCGCACTTCGGCTAATTTGCGATCCCATCCAAAGGTGTCGGTTTCGCAGATGTAGCCCACCACCGTATAAATTCGCTGCGTGCCGTTGGGGTTTGAAATATTGGTGATGTGATGATAAGAATTATAGAACATCGGGCGAATAAGGTGATTCATACCGGAGTCTATTCCGATAAAAACGGTGGCAGTGGTTTGCTTAATCACATTCACCTTGGCAAAAAAAGTTCCGCTTTGGCTCACTAAAAATTTTCCCGGCTCAAACCACAACTCTAATTCGCGGCCATAACTTTTGCAGAACTCACCGAACTTCTTACTCAGCTTTTCGCCTACTTCTTTAATATCCGTGTAGTAGTCATCAGACTTATAAGGCACCTTGAATCCACTTCCGAAATCAATAAACTCTAACTCAGGGAAATGTTCGGTAGTTTCAAATAAAATATCGGCTGCGCGCATAAACACGTCCACATCCAGAATGTCGGAACCGGTGTGCATGTGCAAGCCGTTCACGTGGATTTTTTCACTTTTAATCACCCGCTCTACATGGCGCATTTGATAAATAGAAATACCGAACTTAGAATCAATGTGCCCCACCGAAATATTGCTGTTGCCCCCCGCCATAATGTGCGGATTGATACGGAGGCACACCGGAACAGTAGAGCCGTACTTATTGCCAAACTGCTCTAAAATAGAGAGGTTGTCAATGTTTATCTGCACTCCTTCTTTCACCGCCAAGTCTATCTCTTCCATCGAAACACAGTTGGGCGTATAGATAATGTCCTTGGGGTCAAAGCCCGCTTTGATGCCGGTCCACACTTCTTGTATAGAAACCGTATCGAGACCCGAACCGATATTTTTGAAAAAGCGCATCACGTTGATGTTGTTCAATGCTTTGCAGGCAAATTTTATTTTGATGTTTGTTCCTACAAAAGAATTTTTCAGCAGGTTGTACTGACTTTCCATTGTGCCGGTGTCGTACACATACAAAGGAGTATCGTATTTAGCGCATAAGTCCTCCACCGGAATTCCGCCAATGGTATAATGCCCCTTTTCTAACTTTAGCATAGTTTGTTTTTTTATTCGCTTTTGTAAAACGAGGGGGCGAAGATAAACGCTCACGCTCAATCTGTAAATAAACCTTTAGATATTTTGGGACAGCCGTCTCTACCCATTTGAGGCATTTCTTTATTATCCCCCCATCAGGGGATTCCAAACAAGGGCGTTCAGCCGCACTTTTGCTTCATCAAAAAAATAAAACAAAGGCCATGAAAAAAATGATCAGCCAAAACAGAATAATCAAAGCAGCAGCTATATATGCAGGTATCTTCTGCTCGTTGTTTCAAACACTGACTGCTCAAAGCGAATTGCCTTTTAATCAAGCTACCCAAAAGGTGACGTATCATTTCACTTTACCTACTAACGGGAAGGCTTCTCCTGAATCGGCAATAACAATGCTTAAAAGCAGTATCCAACAGAATCCTGATTTGTTTACCCGAGCCAATGGAATGTTTGCTTCCAATGTTTCGGGAAAAACTTTCAATGAGTTGGAAACCGAGTTTGACAATTCGCATCCCGTGCAGTCGGTAGATCCGCAGTCAGATAGAATGGCGGTGCGCGTAATGGTTAAATATTGCAGCGGAAAAGAAAGCAAATGCTTGCAGATGATGTATGTGCAATACTACTTAGTGTTTACTGCTACTGCGAAGGGAATTGATGTAGAGGTGAAGGATATTCGTTACAATCACTTTAATCGTAAATCAGGCGAACTGCAAAGAATATTCAGTTGGAGCGACTATAACAGTTGCGATGCTATCAGCACGATTGAATACTTAGTAAAGAATGAAAACTGCCACGCTGATTTCTCCACTTTTGCCACTTTCTTTAACAGCGATGTGGCCAAACTTAAATCGCAGTTGAACTCTTTTGTAGAGAACAGCGCCAGCCTGACCATGAATTAATTGGCGAGGAATTATCTTCTACACTTCACCAAGAGAAGCCGAGTAGCTATATGATACTATGAGGCATCAATGAAATAGAAGATAGAAAGTTCCATAGGTAGCAGTATATTTTTCATCCAGGCTACATTTTTATCTCTGAAATATAGGGAGAATCATAGCGCCTCTTTACAACTTTATGATTTTGGAAAAGTGTGCAGTGCTCAATCCTCCACACAGCGGATAGCTTGTCCGGCATTCCGTGGGCGTTCGGTATAAAAAGCCTCCGCTCCGTACACTACCGCACCATAGCTCATGGCCGTAATGGTATCATTCACCGGTTCTGGATCAGAAGTCCAGTAAACCGCCCATTGACCTAATAAGCGAAACTCTGCTGTAGGTGGGGTGGTTGGGTACCGATAGCCGGAAGCATAGGCAGAAAAACCACTACTGTTAGTCGCTCCAACATTGGGAGAATCCCAGTATTCGTTAGCTTTCATGGCTCCTCCGGCCAAATCTTTACCCCCTAAATCTTTAAATAATTGTATCGCTTCGTCCGAGCTTGGCACATGCCAACCGGTAGGGCAAACTCCTCGGGGGTCAATCACTACATTCCAGTTGTAAAGCTTCCCATATATCTCTCCAATGGAATCGTCATTATTGTAATTGCACCAGCGAGAGGTTTTTACACTATCCCGCCATTCGTAAGTGGAGGATGTTTCTGTAATTGCATTTCCGGTTCTAAAGTGCGAAGTAGTCAGATTAGCTGCCATCCAACATTTGTCGCCAATAGGCACCACCGGATAAATGTTGCCATCTATATCCGTAACCGTAACAGAACATTTTGAAGCGGAGTTCTTTACTTTTGTACAAGAACTAATTGCGATAAGCAAACTTGCGGAGCAAATAAAGAAGAATGCGTTTTTCATTTCTCAATTATTTTAATATCCTAAATATAGAGAAATATATAAAGTCACAAAGTTCGTTGGAAGATTTAAAAACATAGGTGTTTTCAAAAAGTGGAAGCCTTTGTTCTTAATGCCTTATCGCTTCTAACCACATTTCGGCATGGAGGTTCAACCCGGTATCGTTGAAGTGGCAATTATCGTAGCGAAACTCATTTCCCAAAATATCCGTATTGGGACCATTGAAAATGCCGAGTGAGTCATTGGCGAGGTTTCTTTGTGCTTGCTCCAGCGCGTAGTCGGGATCACCGGCACAACGGGTAGCTATAGCCGGATACATGGGAGCCGATACCCCCAACCCTCTCATAAACTGCCACAGCAAATGAAAATTATCGGTATAGTTCAAAGCATTCTGCGCGGCACTTAAACCACCCGATAGCGCGACATGATTGCTTTCGCCCTGATGCCATAAAATGTAGCTCACTTTTAAACCTGTGGTATCAAGGGAGGAAACCGTTTCAGAAATCAGGTGATTCAAATCTCCACCGGGTATCCATTGTTCTATTCTTGTTCCTCCCACTGCGCAAGGGGCTACTATGACGGTATGCGCAAAATTCTGCTCCATCATTTTATCGGCCAAGCGGCTCCATACACTACCGCCCGCTCCGTTCGCGCCTTTCAAAGGGTCGTGCAGGGGGTAAAGTTTTCCGTTATAGAAATTGAACGTGTTATCGCAATGCGAGAAGTAAAGCGTCTGCCCCGAATTAGCTGCGTTACTTTGTCCCATTACTAACAGCACCACCGTGTCGTGAAGTGCTGTGCCGGAATTGCAGAATTTAGTTTCAGAAACAGGCGACAGAGGTGCATCTGTTTTGCAGGATAGCAAAACCGACAACAAAAGCACACTAAAGGTTGGAAAGATGAATTTCATGGGGAGATAAAAATAGCTAAACTGAACATTTTGCACTTAAAGAAATAGAAGCGCACAGGTACTCATAACTCAACTCTTGTGCTTACATTTACCTTCATGCACCTAAACAACAACCGACTTAAACAAACCATTTTCATTATCGCGCTATTTATCTTAGGCGGTTTTCTGCTTTGGTTGTTAAAGGGATTTATCAGTGCCTTCTTGGGAGCTATTGTGTTTTATATTCTGCTTCGCAAGCCCATGTTTTATTTGACTGAAGAAATAAAAAGGAAATGGAACAAAACGCTCACCATCGTTCTGCTCATGTTTTCCTCTTTCGTTATCATGGTGCTTCCGGTGTTGCTGGTGTCGGTAATGCTCTCCGGTAAAATTAGTTACCTCGTTGATCACTACGAAGATATTTTGCACTTGGCGGAGGAATGGAGTTCTAAAGCACAGACTTATTTAGGCGTTGAATTGATTTCGAACGATACCGTAACCAAACTCACCGGCCTCGCCACCACGGTGATTCCCAGATTTTTGAGTGCTACTCTAAGTGCGGTTGCCGATATTTTTGTGCTTTACTTCCTGCTGTATTTTATGCTGGCGTATGCGCGCACCTTCGAAAAAGAAGTGCGCTATTATCTCCCTTTCAAAGAAGAAAATGACCGGCTATTACTGCGTGAACTAAAGAGCCAAACTATCTCTAACGCCATCGGCATTCCGATTTTGGCCCTTCTACAGGCGCTCACCGCTTTTCTGGGTTATTTGATACTGGGAGTAGATCAACCTTTCTTTTGGGCAGCTATTACCGGCATTATGAGCGTGTTGCCGGTAGTAGGCACGGCAGTAGTTTGGATTCCACTATCCGTTTTTCTGTATGTGGGCGGCTACCACTGGCAAGGCATTGCCTTGCTGATATACGGAGGAGCCATCATCACCAATATTGACAATGTATTTCGCTTTGTGGTGCAGAAAAAGATTGGCGACATCCATCCACTCATCACTTTTTTCGGAGTCATTATCGGGCTTAATATCTTTGGTCTTGTGGGATTAATATTCGGCCCTCTGTTGATTTCCTATTTTCTCTTGCTCCTCAAAATTTATCACAACGAGTACATGGACGAAATTCCTTAAAACAAAACAGTCCCGAAATAAATTCCGGGACTGTTGATGTTTTTAGAAAGCAATTTTTTAGTTCAACACAATTTTGCGGCTGGCCACTCCTTGCGCAGTAGTAATTTTCAGATTGTAAACTCCTTTAGCCAAAGCCGATAAATCGAAAGATTGATTGACCGATGTAGTGGAACCAAGTCTGCTTTCAGCTATTAAGGCACCTCTTACATCAACGATGCTTAGGTGTACCTCTGAGGCTTGTGCCAGTATCAGGTTCACACTCAGCATTCCGGTAGTAGGATTTGGGAATACGCTGATCGCAGAAATGCCGGCCACTGTTTCTTTAATGCCCGATGTAAATTGCACTTCACAATTAGCGGTAGAGGTGCAGTTGTTGGCATCGGTTACCGTTACATTGATAATTCCCGCTGGAAGATTATACGCGGTATCAATAGAGGCTCCGCTGCTCCAGTTGTAGCTGTAAGGCGAGGTGCCTCCACTTACACTAGCATTAGCACTCCCTACAGACTGTCCGAGAATGGTAGGATTGCAATCGGCATTTAGGATAAGTGCAGTAGGTTCGGTAATAGCGGTAGAAGCAGTAGCAGTGCAATTGTTCCCATCGGTAATGGTAACAGTGTATGCCCCTGCAGTGAGAGAACTGTTATTAGCACTCGAACCACTATTGCTCCAAGAATAAGTAAAAGAGCCGGTACCGCCCGAAGCAGCCACCAATGCACTTCCATTATTCCCTCCATTACAACTTACATTGGTAGGAGTAATGCTACCTGTTACTTGTGTTGGATTGGCAATGGCTTGGCAAGCGGAAACTGAGCAGTTATTGGCATCGGTAACGGTGACACAGTAATTACCTGCCGGCAATGGTGAGACAGACGATGAAGCGGAACCGTTGCTCCAAATGTAGTTCAGACCTCCGGTGCCGCCCGAAGCGTTACAGGTAACCGAGCCGTCATTACCGTTAAAGCAACTCACCGGAGTCGTATTAACGGAGGATGAAATAGCCGTAGGTTCTGAAACGGTAGCGATAGCGGTTACCACGCAACTCGTGTTGTCAGTAATAGTAACTGTGTAAGTACCCGCAGTAAGGTTGCTGATAGCAGAGCCGTTTCCACTATTGCTCCAACTGTAAGAGTAAGGAGTTGTTCCACCGCTTACGCTCACACTGGCCGAACCGTTGTTACCTCCATTGCAGGATACATTGTTAGCCGATGGAGTAGCCGAAGGGCCTCCACTGCTGGAAACAAATGTTGTGGAAGAAGCAGAGCAGGTGCCATCGCTAACCGTGACGGAGTAGCTGCCTGCTGCAAGATTGGAGATAGAAGAAACGTTACCTGCCGAATTGCTCCATGAATAAGTATAAGGGCCTCCACCGCCATTCACCGAAGTGGAAACACTGCCGTTGGTAGAGCCACAAGAAGCTGCGGTAGGAGTTAAAGAAATAGACGGCTGAGTACCCGTGTTAGAAAGCACCACCGAAGCAGTAGCGGAGCAACCACCGGCACTCACGGTTACCGAATAGTTACCGGCTGCCACATTGGTGAGCGAAGAAGATGATGAGCCGTTACTCCAAGTATAGGAAGGAGTGCCGTTTGCTCCGGTCACATTTAAAGCTGCAGAGCCGTTGCTCAAGCCACAGGTAGTTCCCGTAGGGGAAGCAGAAGCCGCAAGCGTACAATTCAATTTGGTATTGACCCAAATAAGGAAAGAGCCGGGGAAGCCCGCATCTTCAATCAAATTCCAAGTAGTAAAGGGAGTTACTGCATACATGGCATTTCCGGCAATATAGTTTTCAGTAGTTTGAGCCAATCCGAAATTTTTAGCACTGATTTGCTTCATGGCAATATAGTAAGTGCCGGGCGAAACACTGAAGTTAGGGTTAAACACAAAAGGAAGCATTACTCCACCTGTATCGGCCACCGTAAACACATGGATGGGGCTGGAAGCGGCAATGGTGGTAGGTTGTCCACCTGAAGTATTGTAAATGACAGACTGAACGGAGTCTCCTACATTCGCAAGCGGAATTACAAAGTACCCAAATACGGTATCAATGGAGGTGGCCGTGGCAAATTGATACTTCTGACCCATAATTGCCGGAACTGTATTTACACCAAGCACATTATCAATAGTGCCAAAAAGTATGGCGGCATCTTCTGCCAGTAAGGAAGTATCCACAATTACATAGCGGAATGCAGTATCGTTTAAGTGATTGGCATCCGTTTGTGTCATGTGGCTGATGTAACGGAACTCATACACGGCAGTCACTGCGGGAGCAGAATAAGCAGTTCCTGGTACATTAGCTGATGCTCCTGATGCTAAAGAGGAGGGTCCAGTAAGAGTTTGAGTGCTTACCACCGTTGCAGTGGTCAAGTTGCGAATCCGCACGTCAACAGTTACGTTACTCGCAGCAGCACCACCAATGTTTTTTACTCGCGCTCCCACGTT
The DNA here is from genome assembly GCA_018262795.1 of Sphingobacteriales bacterium. GTDB lineage: Bacteria > Bacteroidota > Bacteroidia > Chitinophagales > LD1 > Bog-950. Next base: position 270,781 of record JADFDM010000003.1, read on the forward strand.
GAAAGGCGTAGTTAACTGCTGCACCGCAATAGAGGTGTACAGGGAAGGTAGATACGCTGAATCCAAGGAAATATCGTTGCTGGGCGGTGCCGTTATCGTAATAGCAAAATCGTACGCATTATTTACTCCGTCTGCTACACAATTATTGGTACCTCCCGCATCCCATTCCGTCAGATATAAAAAGAATGTTCCGGCAGATGGAGCAGTCCAAGTGCCTACCGGAGGGCCAAAGCCGTTCGGCACAACATTCGTACAGCCATCATCTATATACTGAAGGGATGTAGCGCTGGCTGAATTAGCCGTTAATATGCTGATAGCGCCATCGTTGGTGCCGTCAGCTACCGTACCCGGATTGGTGCCGCATCCGTCAATCAGGTACTGCGTGTTGGCAGATGCACAGTTGATCTGGATCACATTTCCCGTAGGCATGTTTGTAAAGGTTACCGTTCCACTGCTAGCGTTCACGGTACCGAACACCGGGCGAACACTGGTAGGAATACAAGGTGACTGTGCAGTGATGTCTGACACAAAGGCCATACAAAAGACCGCAGTCATTAGTTGAGTAATTTTTTTCATCATACAAATTGTTTCCTGCGAATATATTTATTGCTAACCAAAAAAGTGAGTTTAGTACGTCTTAATTTTTTAGCACAGTGAATATCATTCAAATAGCCTTTGTCTTAAACCGATTTCCTATAAAGTAGCTTCCAGCAAATAGAGCTTTTCACAACTCTGCTCGCGGGTGGTGGGGTTCAGGAATTTCCAGTTAAGCCTCGCCACTTTGTATGCCGAGCGCACTTCAATGATTCGATAATTGAGTGGTGCCTCCTTTATTTCTGCCAGCCCCTGCTCGGTGCTTATGAGCAAAAGTTGTTTGTTAGAATTTAAAGCTGCTTTTAAATCATCTACAGCCCAAATAGTAGGTGGTGGAATTTGCCGGGCATAAAAAACCAGTGAATAATTAACGATAAACTTGTAGGATAGAAAAGCGGTGCCGGCATTGGTGTGAGCAGCAGCATATCTTCCAAAATCATTTTCGGGCTGATATTTCAACAAAGCCGGGAAGAAAAAAGCGCTGAGATAAAAGTTGAAAAGCAACATGCCTGCTACTGAAATCAATAGAATATCTTTGTTCCAAAACAGAATAGCTACACAAAAAATAAAGAAAGCAACTAAACTGGCTATGGCTAAGATGTTGTGCTGCGAGAAAGCATAACACAAAAAAATCGCGACCGCAAAAAGTAAAATTACCAGCAGTGCATGAAGAATGAAAACAGTTTTCCAAATTTTCCCTACCTGTGGTAATTCATCAAAAGATTTAGCTGCTATCACACAAGCTAAAGGCAATACCACAAAAATATAATGCGGCAGTTGGTACTTTGAAAGCGACAAGGCTATGAGTACCAACGTAAAACCGCTAAGGGTGATAAACTCTATTCGGCTCCACGAAACGAAGCGCATTTTTATAAGGTCGTAGATGCCCTTGAGCCATCCCCAGAAAAAGAAAAGCGTCCACGGCAGAATAGCCCAGGCAGTGGTGTGTACTAAGAAGAAAGTATCGGGATGATTGTTCCATTCGCTTTCTCCGGTGATGCGACCAAAGCTCTGCGTCCAGAAATAAAATTTCAATCCTTCCACCCCAAATTGCCGGTAAAGTCCGATGCACATCGGCAACAACAAAAGAGCTACAAGGATGAAAACGGTGAGGATTCGAATATCGAAAAATACTTTCAGTTTGCGTTTCCACAAAACATGCGGCCCTATGGCGGCTACAGTGGCAATTAAGCCAATAGGCCCTTTAGCGAGTAGTGCCAGCCCTAAACCTATGCTTCCCCACACAACGTGTTTCCATTTCGGATGTTCGGTGAATGCCGCCCATTGCCAGATTGAAAACATGACGGCTCCCATCAGCAGGGTATCGGTGCGCACATCGTTGGTAATTAAAAAGACCGCTTGTGTGGTCGCCAGCATCAGCGCAGATAGGCGAGCTACTTTTTCATCGTAATACAATCGGGCAAAACGATAGGTTGAAAAAACAGCCAGCGCAGCAAAGAGCAGCGAAGGCAGCTTGTAAGTGAAATTGCCAATGCCGAAAACAGAGAAACTTAAAGAGCTTAACCAAAAGAGAAGAGGGGGTTTATCTAAATAGTCGCGTCCTAAGTTGTGCAGTTGAAGATAGCTGTGAGTGGTGAGCATTTCCCAACTCATCTCGGCATACTGCGCGGCATCCACTTCCATCACATCCACTCGCATACCGATTAGTGCAACTAAAAGGGAACAAAAAAGAAGGCCGTAAAATGTTTTGTGGTTCACCCTGCGAATGAAGTAACTATTTCCTTCACAAAGTAAAAGGTCATTACAAAACAGACGGTCAGTTTAAGCCCTGTGCTGAGCACAAAGCCAATAAAGGCTCCTATCGCTGATTTTAATGCGAGGGTAAGATCGTTGCGATTGGCTATTAACTCTCCCACAAAAGCTCCAATGATGGGGCCTACAAAAATGCCGAAAGGAGAAAATAAGATAATGCCCAGCACTAAGCCGATGGCCGATCCCCACATCCCGGCTTTTGTGCCTCCGAATTTTTTAGCCCCCCACACCGGAATGAGATATTCAATCAAGGTAACCGCTATCACTACGGTAGCCCATAGTAAAAGAAAAGCGGGCGTGAATTGTATAGCAGATGTAAAGTGCGCCATCAGCAAACCCACATAGCACAATGGTGGGCCGGGAATAAAGGGAACTACACAGCCAATAATACCCGCTAACATTAGCAGGCTGCCCAGCACCAATAAAATAATATCTACCGTCATCAATGATGGTTTTGTTGTGCTTTCAAATACTCATATACCTTTTCCCATTCGCGGCTGTCTAAAGCAATGAAAGGTTTTAGTTCCTCTTGCGAGCCAATCACTTCATCCATTCCCAAACCGCGACCATCATTCAACCAAATACATTTGCTACCCAAGTTCTGTGCGAGTTTTACATCGGTGATTCTATCGCCAATGACAAAAGAGTTTTTCAAATCGTAAGAGCCGTTCATGTAGTTAGTCAACATGCCCGTGCCGGGTTTGCGAGTGGGCAGGTTTTCGTGTGGATAGGATTTATCAATAAACACGTTGCCAAAAACAATACCTTCTCCCTCAAAAGTCTTTACAATAAAATTCTGCACCTGCCAAAAGTCTTCTTCGGGAAAGTCGGGAGTGCCCAGCCCATCTTGATTAGTGACCATCACCAATTCATAATCTAACTCGCGCACTATTTTTCCGAGCCAGTAAAACACCTGCGGATAAAAGAGCAACTTTTCAAAAGTTTCGATTTTGAAGTTGTCTGTTTCCAAAATCAAGGTGCCGTCCCGGTCAATAAACAAAGCTCTTTTTTGCATGGCGCAAATTTCAGAATAAAAATGAGGGAAGGAATAAGGGTTTCAATTGTTTAAGCCGAAAAGGGTTTTAATTTCGCTGCATGAAGGAGATTTTTCGATCCCATTCCTGTTGTTGCTGACGCTATCTAAGCCTGCTTGTACGGGAGCAAAGCATTGATTTCTAAATATTTTAAACCTAATTTTTTATGATAGATATGTTGCGTCACCCCTGGCACTGGAGTATTGCCGGTATTTTAATCGGCCTTACGGTGCCTATTCTTTATGTAATTGGCAATAAGCCTTTCGGCATTTCTTCCTCATTTCGGCATGTATGTGCTGCTTGCATTCCTTCAGGGGCGGCTTATTTTAGTTACAACTGGAGGCACGAAATCTGGAATTTGTTTTTTATAGCGGGTATTATCATAGGCGGCTACATCGGTGCTACGGCTCTCAAAAATCCGGAACCGATAAAGATAGAAGCGAGCACTCAACAACAATTACAAAATTCGGGAGTTACAGACTTCGGCCAATTAGTGCCTACCGATATTTTCAGTTGGCAAGGGCTGATGACGGAGCGGGGATTTATCCTAATAGTTGTCGGAGGTTTCTTGGTGGGCTTTGGCACTCGCTATGCCGGAGGTTGCACTTCGGGGCATTCTATTACCGGCCTTTCCAATTTGCAATTGTCGTCATTGGTGGCTACCATCTGTTTTATGGCCGGTGGCTTTCTGATGACCTGGCTGATTCTTCCAATTATTTTAAAACTGTAATCCAAAACTTATGAAAAATATAAATGAAGAAGAAGGAGCCAATCACCAGAAAACGGGCGAGAGTTTTATTGCTAACCTGAAGTATGTTTTGGTAGGCGTGTTTTTCGGAATCGTATTTGTGAAAGCGGAGATTATTTCGTGGTTCCGTATTCAGGAAATGTTTCGACTCACTTCCTTTCACATGTACGGAGTGATTGGAACCGCTGTGGTAGTAGCCACCCTTTCTACCCTGCTGATGAAGAAGTTTAAGGTGAAAACATTACAAGGGGAAGAGGTGATTTACAGTGTGCGTCCTTTAGATAAAGGCAATGTGATTGGCGGTTTGCTTTTCGGTCTCGGCTGGGCTATGACCGGTGCCTGTCCGGGGCCTCTTTACGGATTAGTGGGAAGTGGCTTTCCGGTTTTCTTGGCAGCTATTGCTTCTGCCATTGCCGGTACTTATGCCTATGGTTTGTTGCGCGACAAGTTGCCACATTAGAACTGCAACTGCAAGCCGGCTCTTACGCCAAAGTTTCCATAGCGGAAACTAAAAGCATTGCCGCGCGGATCTTTATGCGTGACTCGCCAAAAAACATCTACGCGGAGCACCCGCAAAATATTTTCGATACCCACGCTCAGTTCAATCAAAGGCATTTTATCGGCTGTTTGCAGTTTCACTAAACCCGTGTTGGAGGGATTTTCTTTCAAGTTGCCGAAGTTAGCAGCGCGGTTAGCGGCACTCAAATCGCCCCACCACATCCGCGCACTCCATACTTCGCGCAGTTTCAGTTTGCGAATACCCGGAATACGATTAAAGAGAATCCCTCCGAGATGATGATCGAGTACAATTTTGACATAGCGATCTGCTATAAACTGATAATCGCGGATGGTGTTCATTCCATCCCAGTTGTACACATAGCTTTCATCGGCATCGGGCATGTTCAGATATAGAAAGGGTAAGGTACCCCAAGTGCGGCCTACTTCAACGTTCCACCAGAGTTTGCCGAGCGGACCGAGTTTTTGATTGTCGCTGGCACCAAACACGAGGCGGTGATATTCAAAGTCAGAATTCATCAGTCCGCGAATACCATAGCCGTATTGCAGAAACACGATCGGATATTTACTGCCTAAGCTGAATCGGTTAAATTCTCCACTTAAAAATTTCTCCTGCCAAGCAAAACGTTGCGTAATGGTGAACTCGCTGATGTTTCCATTTTTGATTGTGGTATTGGGGCGGCCATCCTCGTTCTGTGTGTGATAGGCGAGATGAAATTTGCCCAAAGGTTCTAACCTGCGGTTCACAAAACCAATATCGAAGGAATAGCCAAAGTTGAACTCATAGTAATAATCGGCCTTCAACTCTTTTACGCCCACCAGCTTCATGGGAATATATTTTCCCTCTTCCACCCTGCGCACACCAAAGTTGGCGAGTAGCCCGGCATTTCCGTAAAATAAATTGTAGTTAGAGGTGGAAGAAATATCGTTGCGATAACTCAACCCGATAGATTGCCTCGGATTTTTTTTCAGCAGCCATAAAAAGGAGCCTCCATATTTCACTCGCCTATCGCGGAGGCCGTAAGCAGCGTATCCTTCCAGCATCACATATTTGCTGAACTTATTACTGGTTTGCATGCCGTACTTGAATCGCCAACCTTCGACATCATTGTAGGAGATAAAGGAAAAGATGTTGCCGATAGAAACAGGGCCGATATCCTTATAGCCGAGATAAATGGTTTGGAGAAGATTTAAGTAAGTTTTCACAATGGGCAAATTGCGCAGCGTGTCAATCATGTGGTACACTCGTTGCTCATTGATAGATAGCGTATCGTGTCGCGCTTTCTGCCAGTAACTATCGTCTCGGAGGTTAGATGAGTCGAGCACCACCACATCGCCTTTTTGTTTTACAAAGAGTGAATCCATTTCGTGTTCGGGAATATCCACCCGATAATCTTTGTAGGAAGAAGTTTTTCGCCCTATCAAACCCGGCCCCTTTTTGGGCTTAATGAAATTCACTACTAGCTTTTCTTTTTTCAGCATCCAAATGCTATCCTTCACGGGTACAAAATCATTGTAAAGGCTCATGCGCTTCACAAAATTCACATCGGCATCACTGCTCATCTTCATACTAATCTGCTTTAGCGCAAATACCGAGTCGGCAATCCACATATCGCCATCAAAGGTGAGTCCGCCTTTGAATTTGGGCATAAACTGAATTTTGTAACACCAGAAATTATCAATCATTTGGCTATCCACTAAGTAGTAGTGATAGGAGTTCATGCCCACGGTGCTCAGAGGCGAAACAAACTGCCGTTGCAGCAGGTAAATCCAATCCTCATACACATCTATCTCCACATACATATTGCCGAGAAATTGCGTGAGGCTTATATCGTTGACTCCCGACACCTTAGAGGCTTTGATAATTTCCCGTTTGTCCACCGGGGTTTTTCGATAGTAGAAATCTGAAACCGTTTCCGTCATAAAGAAGGGGAGAAAAGGATGCTTCTCTGAAACACTGTCAATGTTGTTGAATACAAATTTGAAGGGCTGAAAAATCTTTCGGTTCTTGAACTTATCTGTGAGGTCATCTAAGTCTATTTCAATTTTGTTGTACGCCTCATAGCCGTATGAGTCGAGGTTTTTCTTGTTGTGGATCGGCTTGTTTTCAATGGTGTTTCGCACAATGCGCAAGGCGGGATTTTCTCCGGGCACAATGACTACTTCTTGTAAGTTAAACTCTGCGCGCTCCAGTTGAAAGTTGATAACCTGCTCCTTTGCTCCGGAAATTTTTCGAGCTACTTTCACATAACCCACCGAAGAGGCTTCTAAGGAATCGGCAGGCAGATTAATTTCTAACTGGTACTTGCCGTCAAAGTCGGTTTGCACCCCGTAAGTAGTTCCCTTTATCACCACATTAGCAAAGGGCACGGCTTCTTCCGTTTGCTTGTCGCTTACTTTGCCGTGCACTACTACCTTCTGCGAAAAGGCAGCGGTGAAAACAAATACACTAAAAATAACTGCCGCACCGATTCTGTTCACTGGCAATAGTAACTACTGGTTTGCTTGAATGATTATTTTTGGGAGCCACCGAAAATAGAGATTATGCGCGAATTAAAAATTATCTCGTACAATGTAAATGGAATACGTGCGGCTGTTACAAAAGGATTTGTGCAATGGCTGCAAGAGGCTGCTCCCGATGTGATTTGCTTGCAGGAAACCAAAGTGCACAAAGATGATTTTGACCCCAAGCCTTTTGAAGCGCTGGGCTATCACTGCTATTTGTTTGATGCAGCTAAAAAAGGATATAGCGGAGTGGCCGTATTCAGCAAAATAAAACCCGATAACATCGTTTATGGCACCGGCAACTCTACCTACGATAGCGAAGGCCGCAACCTGCGCATAGATATTGGTGACCTGAGTATCATGAGCGCTTATTTCCCCAGTGGTACTACGGGCGATGAAAGACAGGCGGTGAAGATGGCGTACCTCGATTTCTTTTTTAATTACATCCATGAGGTGGAGCAGCAGCGCAGCAAGCTCTTAGTGTGTGGCGATTACAACATTTGCCACCGCGAAATTGATATTCATAATCCGATTTCGAATAAAGATTCATCGGGCTTTAAGCCTGAAGAGCGAGCTTGGATGGAGAAATTTTTTGCCTCGGGGTTTATTGACACCTTCCGCTACTTTCATCAGGAAGCGCATCAGTATAGTTGGTGGAGTTTTCGCGCTAATGCCAGAGCGAATAACAAAGGCTGGCGAATAGATTACATTTCGGCTACTAAAAACTTGGAAAAGAACTTGGTGGAATCGCAGCTATTTCAGCAGGTAAAGCACAGCGATCACTGTCCGGTGTATTGTAAAATCAAGATTTGAATTCTGCTATGAAAGACGAAACGAACTCTCGCAACTCGGCCGTTTTTATAATTCCGTTATTGGTAGCTGTTTCTTCTTTCTCACTGTTTATACTGGCGGTTATCAACGGATGGATGGGACCGGCTCAAAATGTTGGAGGCGATTTTTGCGAAGGCCCTTATGATGGACTTATTAAGCAGCCGGTGAACACTTGGAGCAATTTCGGTTTTATCACCGCAGGTCTTTTGGTTGCCTGGCAATTGATGAAAGGCACTTACCGGCAGCAGCGCAACATGCTGACGCAAAATGATTTCTCGGCTATTTTCTTTTCATCGCTGGTGGTGCTGCTTGGTCCGGGCTCTATGGCGATGCATGCTACCCTTACTCCTATCGGTGGCGAGTTGGATATGCTTTCGATGTATTTGATCTGTGCTTTTATGGTGGCTTATGCTACGCAGCGCTATTACCGCTGGGGAGCGCCACAGTTTGTAGTGGTGTTTATCTCCGTGATCGTTATTTGCGAAGTGGTGGGTCTGTATCATCCCCATTTGCCAATTATTGATTATGCGGGTAATGCCATCTTCGGAGGGTTCATCATTACTGCCATTATCTTTGAAATGTTGAACAGTTTTGTGCGCAAAGCGCAGCACGAAAAGAAGTGGGGGGCGTTTGGATTGATTTCTCTGATCGCGGCCTTTGCCATCTGGAATTTTTGGAAAAATGATAGTCCGCTGTGCGACCCACACTCTCTTATTCAGGGTCACGCCATTTGGCATTTGTTAGATGCGCTGGCGGTGTACTTTTTGTTCCGCTACTATGTGAGCGAGCATAGGGAGGAATAGGTGATTGGCGAATCGTTTCTCATTAGTCAGATGGAGAACTCCACCACTATAACCCGTGTGGCGTTCACCGGTTAGAATTTAAGCATCATAGGAAGTTTGGCGGCTTCGCAACTTATTGGTACTACTACACTTAATCCCTTTTTGCTCAAGCCTGACAATGGCATCAAACGCCTCAACGAGCAGCCGGAAGAGTAAATACAAATGCCGTTCCGCCCAACTCACTGTCTTCGATCCCGATGCGACCGCCTGTTTGGCCGATTATCTTTTTGCAGATAGAAAGCCCGATGCCGGTACCCGAATACTGTTCCTTGTGATGTAGCCGTTTAAAAAGATCAAACACCTTCTCCCGATGTTGCAGGGGTATCCCAATTCCGTTATCAGCTATGGTAATCTGATACATTTTCGGGTCCGAATCAGTGGTCACCGCCACTCTCACTTTTACTATTTCCTTATCGTTGTACTTCACCGCATTAGCTATCAGGTTTTGAAACACCTGCACCATTTGATGAGAGTCGGCCAACACATAAGGAAGGTCATCTGCATCCATATCTACCGGGCGCGAGCTGCTGCCCATAACAGTTCTACTGACTTCATCCAGCACATCGTTCAAGTCCACTTCCTGAAGAGCCGTATCTACCGTAGCCCTGGAGAAAAGTAGCAGCGAATCAATGAGTGAATACATTCGCTTAGCACCATCCGAAGCAAAACGCATATAAGCCGCCTGATCTTCATTTAGATTCCCGGCTAAACTTTTCTCCAGCAACTGCATATAATTACTCACCATCCGCAGCGGCTCCTTTAAATCGTGCGAAGCCACATACGCAAACTGATTAAGCTCTGCATTTGACTGTTGCAGTCGCTCATTAAAAAGTTCAATCTCAATATTTTTCTTTTTCAGCAATTCCGATTCTTTCTCTTTCTTTTCCAGCTCGAAACGCAGCTTGGCTTCCGCTACTGCTGCGTGACGGTCAAACCCAATTCGCTCCGTTACTTGATCCACAAAATTCAGCAGTTTGCTATACGCCCCTTCATAATCTCCTATATCGGCCAAGGTAGTTGCCCAACCTTTATACACTACATTTAGAAATACTTTTGCGTTTGCTTTTAAAAGTATTTCTTCTGATTGCCGCAAATAGTCCAATGCCGCTTCATTGTTCCCTCTCATGCGTTCCGCTTCTGCCAGTTGGTGTAAAAGGAAGCCGAGCATCGGAGCATTGTCTAATTTTTTCAGCATTTCATAGCCCTGTAGCATCAGCGGAATTCCTTTTTCAAAATTCTTTAGATGGCAATGAGCAAAGCCCACATTTGTTAAACAGGAAGCGCAACCCGTTAAGTCCTCCCCCTTTTCAAAGTGCTTTAATGCTTCTTCAAAGAGGGCCAATCGCTCTTCCATAGGGGCATCGTTCGGTAGCAGTGTAGCCTTTAAATTCCACACTCTTGCTTGTCCTGTACTATCACCAATGGAGGCAAATAATTTATCGGCTTTAGCCAAATATTCAAAATGTTCCTCTCCTACATCTATCTGTACAAATAGTTTGCTGAGATTATAGAAGGCATTGGCGAGGGTAGAGATTCCTCTCGGTGTAATGTTTTTGTACGCTTCCAGCAGGCCAATAGCCAGCAGATAATAATCGCGCGATGCGATATAGTTTCCGATGATGTCGTTTTTTACCCCCAAGCTGTTCCATGCTTGTGCAGTCGCTTCGGGGTATTCCTCTTTGTCCACCACTTCCAGCAGTTCCTCCGCAATTTTAGCGGCCCCCTCATAGTCAGAAAGTACACTAAAAGAATAGCTGAGCCGCTCTCTAAAGCTATCAATTAGCAAGGGTACATTTTTCGCTTTTCGCGCGAGTTCGTAGGCTTTCTCCGCAAACTTTAAACCTTCCGGGTTTCGTTTCTTCCTAAATTCTCTGGCGGTGCGAAGCAGATCTTCAATTTCATTGTGCATATCATTTGGGTTTTGCGTTCGGTACGTTTTATAGGCACTTACTTTCAATTTATCACTAAAGTTCATTAGGAACACAAGGCTTTAAGTTTACACGTCAGCCCACTTGAAGTAAAACTGTGTTGTGCGAATACTCTACTTGCTCCATGAAGTCATATCCTTTCATTAAAGTAGTTTCTTCTGTTTAGAGTATAGCAGCTTTAAATTTTTTTCTGAAATTCTGAAACCTGTCCCGTGATTTCTCACTGCTCCGCTTTCTTTCAAGTGCATTCGCAAGTCAAGAAGCATTTCACTTTTGCCAAACGCTTCAAGAAATTGTTCTGGTGTCGGATGTTCCAGTAAAATTGCTTCTGTAAAATGAAAGTGTTCTTTCCCGTCAATCTCTTTCGTATCCGCGAAACCTAAAATGATTCTGTCCATTTTTGTCATGAACTTACCGGCCAAAACATAAGTGCTCCACTCTGCAAAATTGAAATCAGAATCTTTCTGTTTCATCATCCAAACCGCACGGTTGAAAGTAAAAAGCGTAATCAAGGAGTTTGCTTTTTTTCTTGTGCCTTTTAATTCTACTCGCCCTCCAACATCTGGAATTGGAATATTTGATTCACTTGCGCCAAGTTCTTGTTCAAAGCAATGACCAACGCCAGTTGGGCCTTTTCTTGGAGTTGGAATGAACCCTTTTGTTTTAAGTTTTTGTAGTCGGTTGACGATTTCTTTTAGTTGCATATTAGTTTTTTTGGCACATCACAATGTATTCATTCTTCATGGTGGAAGCCGTTTCACCGGCAATATTTGAAGGACTGTTTTTAGATGGCATTCTTTTGTTTGGAATGTTTCTAACGATAGTTTCAATGTGAGTGAAATTATTTTCTTCAAAGAGTTGTGTAGTGATTTCGTCTGTCGGAATGTTCACGCCTTTGACCATGCGGTTGCCAACAACATAGCAAGCGTAGCCTCCTTTTTAGAGTAGTAGCAACATGATTGATTGATTGTTCATAGTCTTCGTAAAAAGAAATTACATCACGAACTCTTTCCTTATCTTCTTTTTGAATCGTTGAAATCACATCGTTCAAAACATCACTCTTGAAAAAATGAATGTGCTTTCTCTTTTTCCCTCCCATGAGTTTGTTGTCAATTTGATTTGCTTGCGGATAGCCAAGCCACTCATTTGCAAGTCGTGAGTATTGCCCATAAGCAACAGTTGTCCGTGAGTCACCATAAGGTGGAGATGTAACAACAATGTCAACAGAATTCTCTTTCAAAATTTCTTTCGGAATATTTTCAACTGTGTTGAAATTGTAAATAGAAGTTAGCGAGCCCTTCTTGCAAGATTTTTCAAACTCAATCAACCCTGTTTTGTTTCTTGAAAGTTTTGCAATCATCACTCCAAACACATCGGGGTCTATTCTCTCTTCAAAATCCTTTCTGCGAACAAGTTTGAACTCTCTTTGTTTTTGGTTTGAAACTTCTCTGACTGTTTCGCTAAATGCAACTTTGAAAAAGTTTTTAATGGAAACATCGTTGATGTTTTCAATGTAGCCACGCAACACACCAAGTTTTTTCTGAACTGATTTCGTAAACCAAAAGTCAATGTTTTTGATTTCGGGGATGAGGACGGATTTTATTTTGTCAACCTGAAAGTTGATTGAGAAAAAATAATTCATGAAGTCATGAAGAAACAAATCCAAAACTTGAATGTCAGCTTTTGTTGTCTTTGCTGTTGCAATCAATCGTGCAAGTGGATTGATGTCTGTTCCGATTGCGTTCTTCCCTTCTAAATTTGCTTCCACAAGCGAAGTTCCAGTACCGCAATACGGGTCAAATAAAATTTTTGATTTACTCCCGTAAGTGCTAAGAATTCGTCTTGCGAGTTGCGGAATCATCATGGCAGGATAGGAGTGAAAACAGTGAGTGAATTCTTTTGTGTTTGCTTTGCGAAAGTCCCAACTCTCATCAACGGTCTTGTTTGTCCGTTGAACGAAGTTGCGATATTCAACTTCAGGTTCGCTAATAAGATTTGAATGACATTTGCTATTCAAAGTTCTTTTTGTTGGCTTTGTTTTCTGTCGGCTGATTTTCTTTTTGGGAGTTTTTTGTTTTGATTTTACCATGCCTAAAGATTTCGATTTTCTTGTTCTTGTCAGTCAAAAATTAGTCAAATTTTTCAAAAGTCTGCTTGTTCAATGCTCGGTCGGTTGATGCAGGCACAGTCGTCAAAGAGTTTTGTATATCATCTGTATATGTGTATTGCTGTCAAATGTAAGTTAGAAAATAGAGTAAAACGGTTTAATTGTTCCCTTATATAACAGGCGGGGGGGGGCAGGTGTACTGATAGCTGTCCATTTAGTGAAATGTGGATTCTTTCTACCAAAGGAATGATTCAATTTGCCTACCATTAATATTCAAAACCACATGTGTATGCAAAAACGTTCCACCTTTTATGCAGTAGTTTCCATTTTCTTTTTCTGGGGATTCTTAGCGGCCAGCAATGGTATTTTTATACCGTTCTGCAAAGAGCATTTTCAGTTGTCGCAGTTTCAGTCGCAACTGATTGATTCCACTTTTTATGGCGGATATTTTATCGGCTCTTTGCTATTGTTTCTCTACACCTTTATTCGCAAGCGTGATTTTGTAAACGAACACGGCTATGCAAAATCCTTTTCTATCGGGTTGACCATTTCGGCTTTTGGAGCCTTGTGTATGATTCCCTCCCTGCATATCGGTAGCTACGGACTTATCCTTTCTTCTTTTTTCATTATTGCACTCGGCTTTTGCCTGCAACAAACTGCGGCTAATCCGTTTGTGATTCTTCTGGGAGATGAGCGCACGGGAGCACATCGGTTGAATTTAGCCGGAGGAGTAAATTCCTTTGGCACCACTATCGGCCCATTGATTGTGGCGTATTTTTTATTCGGTGGCTTTTTTGCTACCGGAGGTTCCAATACCGAGGTTCAACTGAAAAGTGTGGACAGCCTTTATATCCTCCTGATCGTACTTTTTCTTTCCCTCGCCTTTGTATTGCGCTCCATGAATATTGAAGAGAAAGAAAAAGAAGGAGAGAAAAATTTTTCATTCGATGCACTTCGCCATCCGCAATTAGTATTGGGAATGATCGCTATCTTTTTGTATGTGGGCGTAGAGGTAACTCTACAAAGTAACATGGGTGCTTTGCTTAAAACACCTGAATACGGGAGCTTTGACAGCAATCTTATTTTCCCTTTTATTTCGCTTTACTGGGGCAGCCTTATGATGGGGCGCTGGGCCGGTTCAGCCGAAGCGATCTCTGAAAACAAAAGCACCCGGAAAATTTTATTGGCGGTGTTGCCTTTTTTGGCTTTTGCGGTAGTGTATGCGGTAAACTATTTCAAGGCGCGCAATATTCCCGAGTTAAATATTAACGAAGTATTTTTACCCTATTTAGGTTTTGTGTTACTGATGGTAGCGGTTACTTTTTTCACGATTGAAAATTCAGCGCGAATGTTGATGACCTTTGCATTGGCGGCTATGCTCAGTATGGCTGGCGGATTAATGACTACCGGACATCTTTCGCTGCTGTTGTTTCTGAGTGGGGGGCTTTGGTGCTCTGTGATGTGGCCCTGCATTTTTGCGCAGGCTGTAAAAAACTTGGGAGAGTACACTTCGCAAGGTTCTGCCTTTCTTATTATGATGATCTTGGGCGGTGCAGTCATTCCGCCTTTGCAGGGGTGGATAGCCGATATGACCAGTATTAAAACTTCATACCTTGTGGCTCCGCTCTGTTTTGCGTACTTAGCATTTTATGGCTGGTGGGCTTTGAATAATAACAAAGGAGAAGAAGTGAAAGTGAACCATTAACCTTTACCAGAGAAGAAATATACGGTATGAAAAAGTGCTTATTCCTGCTGTTGCTTCCGCTACAGATTTTTGCGCAATCGGACTTTATCCAATATGTCAATCCCTTTGTGGGTACCGGTGGTCACGGCCATACTTTCCCGGGGGCAACAGTTCCTTTTGGTATGGTGCAGTTAAGTCCCGATACGCGCTTGAAAGGATGGGACGGCTGCTCGGGCTATCATTATTCTGATAAAATAGTTTACGGATTCAGCCATACACACCTCAGCGGTACCGGAGGTTTCGATTACGGAGATGTGTTGCTGATGCCGACCACCGGGAAAGTAAAACTGAATCGAAAGAAATACGCTTCTTCTTTCAAAAAGGAAAATGAAAAAGCGAGTGCCGGTTATTACGCGGTTTATTTAGACCAGCCAAAAGTGAAAGTGGAGTTGACTGCTACTACTCGAACAGGATTGCAGAAATACACCTTTCCCCAATCAACCACCGCTAACGTTATTCTAGATTTAACGCACCGCGATCGAGTAAAGCAAGGGGTAATCAACATCACAGGCGATCATGAAATATCCGGTTATCGGGTGAGTGCTTCTTGGGCATCGAACCAAATGCTGTATTTCGTCATTCAGTTTTCAAAACCGTTTAAAGAATCGGGTATTGCGAAAGCCGGTGTTCTTTCAAAAAAATCAAAACACAAAACCGGAACGCGGCTAAAGGCTTATGTGCAATTTGAAACAGCCGAAGGGGAGGTGATTTATGCAAGAGTAGGAATTTCGGGAGTGAGTATTGACGGAGCACGCAAAAATTTAGAGGCGGAACAACCGGATTTTAATTTTGAAAAAGTAAAGCACAAGGCCGAAGCAAACTGGAATAAAGAACTGGGCAAAATTGAAATAGAATCATCGAACTTACCGAGCAAGCGCATTTTTTATACGGCACTTTACCATTGCATGATAGCCCCCAATGTGTACCAAGATGTGGATGGCAAATACCGGGGCAGAGATTTTAAAATTCACGAAACGCATGATTTTACCTATCACACCGTTTTCTCTTTATGGGATACTTACCGAGCGCTTCACCCGTTGCTCACCCTGATAGATCGCAAACGAACCGGTGATTTTGTAAATACCTTTATTACCGAATATCAGCAAGGTGGATTATTGCCGGTTTGGGAATTATCTTCTAACGAAACCTTTTGTATGATTGGTTATCACGCTGTGCCGGTAATCGCAGATGCTTATTTGAAAGGGGTTCGAACCTTTGATGCCGGCAAAGCATTAGAAGCGATGGTGGGCAGTGCCGCACAGAATAAGAAGGAAATGAAATTACATAAACATCCCGGAGGCTTTTTGAATAACATTTTGTTTTTTGCTTATGCTGTCGGTTGGGATGATTACAGCAAGTTCGGCTATATCAAGCAACGATTATTCCGACAGAGTGTTTCTAAAACATTGGAATATTCTTTTGATGATTGGTGTATTTCACAGATGGCAAAGAGGATGGGCGAAACAACTACTTACGATAAGTTCATTCATCGTGCAGTGAATTATCGGAATTTGTTTGATTCCACTACCGGTTTTATGCGACCAAGACGCAGTAATTTTATGTCGCCATTTGATCCTTACAAAGTAGATTTTAACTACACCGAAGGGAACGCATGGCAATACAGTTTTTATGTGCCGCAGGATATGAGTGGCTATATAAAACTGTTAGGAGGGAAAGAAAAGTTAGCGATATTTTTAGATACTCTTTTTACTACTTCTTCAAAACTTACGGGTCATAAACAGGCAGACATCAGCGGAATGATAGGCCAATATGTGCATGGCAATGAACCCAGCCACCAAATTGCTTATGAATACGACTATGCCGGCCAACCCTGGAAAACGCAAGCTATGATTCGCAGAATAATGAAGGAGATGTACACCGATCAACCGGATGGGCTTTCAGGCAACGAAGACTGCGGACAAATGAGTGCTTGGTATGTTTTCAGCTCAATGGGCTTTTATCCGGTGTGTCCGGCCAGCGATCAATACGCCATCGGCTCTCCACTTTTTGATAAGGCCACTCTTCATTTTGAAAACGGGAAAACGTTTACTGTGCAGACAACTAACAACCACCTCGGAAACAGCTATATCCAAAGTGCCACATTGAATGGCAGCAGTTACCCGAACAGTTATCTGACCTACGATGATATTGTAAAAGGGGGCGTTCTTGAATTTAATATGGGAAGCAAACCCAATACTGCGTGGGGCAGCGGAGAAAATGAAGTGCCGGTAACGAAAGTAGAGGAAGCACCATAGCTTACGCCTGAGATAATTTTGAAATCGCTTTGCCATCGGCTAAGCAGTAAAGTTTTCCTTTGCAGGCAGTCAAACAAAAAATTGGTTCAACTAAACTTCCACAGCTAACCAAACGACATACAATGCTTACAGTGGTTCACTCATAAGCCGTTTGAACTTCTATCTTTGTCCGCAAAAGAGCAATATGAAATTCGGAACAAAAACAATTCATGCGGGCTTAGAACCCGACCCTTCTACAGGAGCGATTATGACTCCCATTTTCCAAACCTCTACATACGTGCAGGAAAGTCCCGGTACGAATAAAGGCTATGCTTACGCTCGCGGGAAAAACCCTACGCGAGTTGCTTTAGAGAAAAACATTGCGGCATTGGAAGAAGGAAAACACGGCTTGTGTTTCAGCAGTGGCATGGGTGCTATTGATGCTGTGATAAAACTACTTAGCCCCGGTGATGAGGTGATTACAGGCGATGATTTATATGGTGGTAGCTATCGTATGTTCACTAAAGTATTTGCCAAGTACGGAATAAAATTCCATTTCATCAATCTGGCGAATGCCGAAAATATCCGCAGCTACGTGAATGAAAAAACGAAACTGATTTGGGCAGAAACTCCGACCAATCCGACCATGCAGATTATTGATATAGCCGCTTGCTCAAAAATTGCCAAAGAGAAAAATCTGATACTGGCAGTGGACAATACCTTCGCGTCTCCTTATTTGCAAAATCCTTTGTTGCTGGGAGCCGACATTGTGATGCACTCCGTTACAAAATATCTGGGCGGCCATAGTGATGTAGTAATGGGAGCACTCATTACGAATGATGACAAGCTGCATGAGCAGCTTGCATTCATTCTAAATTCCTGCGGAGCGAACCCCGGCCCTATGGATTCATTCTTAGTGTTGCGAGGCATTAAAACACTTCATCTTCGGATGGAACGCCACTGTTACAACGGGAAGAAAGTAGCAGAATTTTTAAAGAATCATCCCCGGATGGAAAAAGTGTATTGGCCGGGATTTGAAGATCATCCCAATCATGCCATTGCAAAAAAACAGATGAAGGATTTTGGCGGCATGATTTCAATCGTGCTAAAAGGAGCCACTATTGAAGACACTTTTCGCATCGCCTCTTCCTTCAAGATTTTCTCTTTAGCCGAATCGTTGGGCGGAGTAGAGTCACTCATTAACCATCCGGCTACCATGACGCATGCCTCTATACCAAAAGAAGAACGCGAGCGAGTGGGCGTAGTTGATAATTTACTTCGACTAAGCGTAGGAGTAGAAGATGTGGAAGATTTGATAGAAGATTTGAAGCAAGCCTTCAACTGAAATAAAAACGCCCCGAAAATTTCGGGGCGTTTTTATTATAGGATTACATCCTTTGTTTTGATGTCTGTTTTTTGCTTTACGATAGCCAAGTTATCCTTGTTTAAGATATTTCTAACAGCGCCAAACTTCAAGAAAGCTATCTTTACATATTTCTTCAAATTGTCATTGTCTAGTTTAGCAAAGTTGGCCGATACGTCATACACATTTTTGATAATTTGGTCGCGGATAGACTTCGTGCTATAATAATCTTCCACCATCTTCTGGTCGCTTGGAGAAGGGGTGCTGATCCCCGTAAGGCTATCTGTTATCAAACTCACAAAAGGAGCTCCTTTCATCACCTGATCCATTTCATCATTTAAGTCTTTCAATACCGTCAGCACTTTGATGTTGTCATCAATCATCTTCTCTCCTTCTACATCGGCAGAACTGTTGAACAGGCTCTTGGCTTCTTCTAAA
Organism: Sphingobacteriales bacterium; assembly: GCA_018262795.1. GTDB lineage: Bacteria > Bacteroidota > Bacteroidia > Chitinophagales > LD1 > Bog-950. The sequence continues at coordinate 289,438 of JADFDM010000003.1, forward strand.
CGAAATCCTATCAATGCATCGTAAGCGCGACATTTATCTGCCATCGCCACATTCCCCGCCTTGTCGTATATTTTGGCCGATAGTCCGTAGCTTCCCTTCCCTTGTACTTCTTTAGCTAATTTTTCCAACTCGTCATCCTTCTTTTTCTCTGCCAGTTTCTCTGCCAGTTGCACAATTAGGTTATCGGCCTCTTCATCCCGGTGCTCGGCATACAGATAATTTGCATATTTCTTTACTCCTTCGGCTACTCCGCCTTCGGTATATGCATCAATGGCCTTTTGGTATTCCTTGCGGGCATAATAAATATCACCGCCTTTTTGATATCCTTCCGGAGTCTTTAATTTCAAAAAAGCCTCTGCTGCTTTCACTTCATTGTCTCCGCCTTTATCTTTGTAAGCCGCAGCAATTTGCTCCACTTTTACAGTAGCCTCTCCGGCTATATAATAGTCCAGCGCTTTATCATAACTGTCAAATCCCTGCTCGTAGTAGCGATCTCCAATCAGCCGCGCTCCTTCTTTCTCATCGCCCGATTTGCCAAACAACTGCATCGCCTTCTTTAGATTTTTCTCTCTTGCTTTTTCATCATCTCCGGCAAAAGCCTGATCTACATAAGCCTCTGCTACTTTTTTGAGTCCTATTTTCTTGTCTTCTTTGGTGGCAGCACTGTAGGTGTTGGCCGCGTTTATTAAATCTCCTTTATCTAAGTAGGCATCTCCCACCAATACACTCACCTCCTGCGACTTTAATCCTCCTTTCATAAACTGCTCTCGTGCTTTGCTTATCAGTTCTTGTCGTTTATAAGCATCGGTCTGGGTCATCGCTTTTTTAAGCATTTCGTTTCCTTTGTCCACATCCTTATTTTGCGCTTCGGCTTGTAGGGCAATTCCGGCTACCAGCAACAGGAACATCATTGTTCTTTTAATTTTTCTATTTTTCATACACTTTAATTTAGTAATGGCAGGACTAAAGATAAAATAACTTCCGGCTCGTAAACACAATTTTAACCCGATTTTTTTATGAATTCTACTCTTTTCTTGCTGGCTCTTGCCTTTGCTCCCGGAATTTATCTGGCTATCGTCATTTATGGCAAAGATAAATACGACCGTGAGCCTAAAATGATTTTGCTAAAGGCGTTCCTATTAGGGTGCTTTAGTATTGTACCCGCTGCAGCCATAGAGTTATTTTTAGATAATTTACTTCACTTTGAGAATATAGGGATTTGGAATATAGTGATAAAAGCCTTTGTGATAGCCGGGCTTACTGAGGAGCTTTGCAAATTTGCGATGTTGCGCTTTCACGCCTACCGTCTGCCCGAATTTAATGAACCCTTTGACGGAATTGTGTATGCTGTATTTGTAGGGCTTGGTTTTGCCACTGCTGAGAATGTAATGTATGTGCTCGATGGTGGCGTGGGAATAGGAATTCTACGCATGTTCACTGCCGTGCCCGCTCATTATGCGTTTGCAGTCATTATGGGGTATTACGTGGGTAAAGCAAAATTTGAACCTAAGAACCGAATGTTGAATATGACTCGCGGAGTTTTTTATGCCACTTTTATACATGGAGCGTACGACTTCTTTTTGATGCAAAAGGATTTTCCCGCGTTGGCGATTCTCACTGTGGGTGTTTTAATAATGGCCATAAGAATTTCAAAAAGATCTATCGCTGAACTGCAAGCCGATTCCATTTTTCGTTTTAATAAACGCTTGTTCATAAAAGATAGTGCCCCGCATGAAAGCACTACAGCATGAAGCTATCTATCACCTCTTAGAAGCAAAGTATAAAGAGTTCAATACTTTGGCCTTTATTCCCGATGATCCGATTGGGGTGGTGCATCAGTTTCGGCAGAAACAGGATATAGAGATCGCAGCATTTTTTACCGCAACTATTGCTTGGGGAAATAGAAAATCAATTATCACTTCCGCTAAGAGATTCGTAAACCTGATGGATAATGCCCCGCATGATTTCATTCTGAATCACCAAGAAAAAGATTTGAAGCGATTTCTTGATTTTAAGCACCGAACGTTTAATGCCACCGATGCACTTTACTTTATTGAATTCTTTAAACAGCATTATAAGAAACATGAATCGCTCGAAGCAGCATTTTTTCAATCTGAAACCAAAGATTCGCAATTCGAAATTCTCTCCAACTTTCATCATTACTTTTTCTCTTTTGAAGACGCGCCTTTCCGAACTCGAAAACATGTAGCCACTCCTCAGCGCGGCAGTACTTGCAAGCGCCTCAATATGTTTCTTCGATGGATGGTGCGCAAGGACAAAAGCGGAGTAGATTTTGGTGTATGGAAGAAGATAAGGCCGGCTCAGCTTCTAATTCCGCTCGATGTGCATGTGGACAGAACCGCGCGCAAACTCGGCCTAATTAAACGGAAACAAACGGATTGGAAAGCAGTGGTTGAACTCACTGAAAATTTAAAGCAATTTGACCCAATAGATCCGGTGAAATATGATTTTGCTTTGTTCGGATTGAGTGTTTTGGATAAAATGCAGATACCTTAGTGGCTAAATGGATATTCAGAAATCACTGTTAGCTGCTTTTGAGATTGACGAACAGTTTCTGCCGGTTACTACCCATCAAGATGAAAAGTTACGAGCTGTTCGCGAATTATTAATCCGCAGAATTGATGAGTTAATGCGCACCGACTTGGATAAATTGAAATGGATTTTATACCGCATTGATGTAAGTGAGAAAAAATTGAGTGAGCAACTGAGAATCTCAGAAGCAGATGCTGCCACGGTTATGGCAGATATGATTATTCAACGCCAACTTGAAAAAGCAGAAAGCCGTAAAAAATTTGGTGGTAACGAAAATGATTGGAATTTTGACGTATGAGCAAAGCAAATAATCCCTCTTTAAAAAGTTGGGTAGAAGTAAAACCCGAAAGCGATTTCCCGATTCAAAATCTCCCGTTTGGAATTTTCAAAACGGCAGACAGCACTCCCCGGGTAGGAGTTGCCATAGGTGAATACATTCTCGATTTAAGTGTTTTAGCAAAGGCAAAACTATTCGATAAAGCGCCTTGGCCATTTGATATAACAGTGTTTGAGCAAAGGGAATTGAATCCGTTTATCTCTTTGGGGAAACCAATTACTACTGCCGTTCGCGAAATAATTTCAGATTTACTTCAAGCAGAAAATGCTGAATTGCGCGACCATGCTGAATTAAAAACTGCGGCATTGATAAAACAGAACGAAGCGGAAATGCTCCTCCCGGTTCATATTCCCAACTACACCGATTTTTATTCCAGCCAAGAACATGCTACCAATGTGGGTATTATGTTTCGCGACCCGGCCAATGCCCTGCTGCCTAACTGGAAACACTTACCAGTGGGCTATCACGGTCGCGCTTCTTCGATTGTAGTTTCCGGCACTCCCATACATAGACCCAACGGGCAAACAAAAGCAAATGAAGCTCTATTTCCATCATTCGGCCCGTGTAGGCTTTTAGATTTTGAGTTGGAAATGGCATTCATCACCGGCCGGGCTACTGAATTAGGCACAAGCATTTCAACTGCGAAAGCCGATGAGTATATTTTTGGCTTAGTGCTGTTTAATGACTGGAGTGCTCGCGATATTCAAAAATGGGAATACGTTCCACTCGGTCCTTTTTTAGGAAAAAATTTCGGCTCCACCATTTCCCCCTGGATAGTTACCCTCGAAGCACTCGAACCTTTCCGTGTTGACTCTCCTATGCAAGAACCGGAGGTGCTTCCTTACTTAAAATCTGAAGGCAAAAAAAATTACGACATACAATTAGAGGTGGAGATTATTCCTGAAAATGGAAAGAGCAAAGTTGTGTCGCAGAGTAATTTTAAATACATGTATTGGAATATGGCGCAGCAACTGGCTCATCACACCGTAAACGGCTGCAATATCTGCGTAGGCGATTTATATGCCAGTGGCACTATTAGCGGACCCACCCCCGATAGTTACGGCTCTATGTTAGAAATTAGCTGGCAGGGCAAAAGACCCATTACTATGCCCGATGGAACAGAGCGGAAATTTATCTTAGATAATGATACCGTTGTGATGCGCGGACATTGTGAGAAAGATGGCGTGCGTATTGGTTTTGGAGAATGTTCAGGGAAAATTTTACCGGCTATATGAAACTATACTTACTGCTACTTCTCTTCCTCATTATGGCTGCCGGTGCATTCAGCATGTTTGAAATAGCTCATCACGCCTTAGGGTACGAGCATGACTTTGCCCCCGACAGCGCTACCACTCGATTAATCGCTGTAACCGTTTGGTTATTATTAATGATGATAATGGATGTGCTCTTACTCAACTACCGAGAAATTCCGTATCGAATTCTATGGATTACCTTCCTTACGCTGGGCATTTTAGCTCCCATTATATTTCTATATTTTACCTATGCGCTTTAAATCTTTAAATCCCTCAGAACTTACAATCCCTGTACTGCATGAGTATTTGCTGCATGCCATAGCCCCTCGCCCCATTGCATTTGTTTCTACTGTTGATAAAGACGGAACCGTGAATCTGGCTCCGTTTTCCTTCTTTAATTGTTTTGGCTCCAATCCGCCCACCTTAGTTTACTCCCCGGCAAGAAGTGGGAAAACGGGAGCTACTAAAAACACTCACGACAATGTGTTGGACGTGCCCGAATGTGTGGTGAATATTGCGCATTATGGGATGCTATATCAAATGAATTTAGCCGCTCACATGTATGAAAAGGGAGTGAATGAATTTCTTAAATCGGGATTAACTCCGGTTGATTCCGTTATGGTAAAGCCACCGCGTGTGGCAGAATGTTTTGTGCAATTTGAATGTGCTGTGAAGCAAGTGATAGAAACCGGTTCGGGAGGAGCTGCCGGCAACTTGGTGATTTGTGAAGTGAAGATGATCCATGTAAACGAAAAGGTGTTGAACGAAAACGGAAGTATTGACCCTTTTAAAATGGATTACATCGCCCGCATGGGAAAGCAATACTGGTGCCGCGTAGGGAAGGAGAATATTATTTCTATTCCGGGTTTTAAAATGAGAAATGAAGTCGGTGTCGGATGGGATCAATTACCCGAAGGCATCCGCCACTCAAAATATCTTTCAGGGAATGATATTGCACAAATTGCGGCTTGCCACTCGTTCCCTTCAAAGGAGGAATTGGAAGAAGTAGAGAAAGCCGATTTCTACCTCGAACTCCTAAGAGAAAATAATTCGGATTTCACCTCGCTTGAAAAAGCAATTCACTTGCGAGCACAAACAGAAATTGAACGCGGCAGTTTGTCTTTAGCATTTCAGTTACTCATGTTGCTCGAACAAAAACGAGTCGCTATTCCATAGAAATTCATTTCTGGTATTTGTCTGCTATCTCTCCTTTAGAATGAAAAATGTACTCTTTACGAAAGGAGCAATTGATATTTGGGAGCATCTCTATTTTAAGGAGTAACTACGGTTTAATGTGGAACTCATCTCTAGCCTTTTCTATAAACCCCGAACCAAACCCGGCTAAGCCGGCATCGGTGTATAGGATACAGACCACATCGTGTGTGCACAGTTGTTCTTTTATCTGTCACTGATCAGCAGTGGTTCCTTTTGAAGAATTAAAATGCTCGAAGTAATACCAAAAGTGAACCTTGGAAAAGACTACCGGAGCTATATAATTATACATTTCAAAAAAGTAGTTGTCTGCAATAGTTAACAGCGATAGTTGAACCTTCCCATACCAAGCAATGGAATAAAATGGATAAGTAAGCGTATCACAAAAAAATTCAGTAATTAAATTTAGTCCATCTCCCGCATCGTAACCGCGACCGCGAGGATGAGAAGAAAACTGAATGGAATCAAGTGCCAAATCGGGCAGATCTTTCGCAGGGTTGCCTCCGCAGATCCCGCGAGGGAAGCAGTACTCGGCCGCAGATTCCTTTACCCCTCATAAAAAGAGAACTTGCGAACATGAAGGTATGGTAAGTCCATTCAAAGAGGGGAAATACTATACTTCTTTCAGCAAGGTGCGGAAAGCCTGAAATTTTCCGGGAAATAGATCCATGCCTTCTTTCTGTAATCGGGCAGCGTGATGTTCCTTGTAGTTAAAATAGTCGCTCATGCTGTTGGCAAAATACTGTATAGCATACGAAATGCCATCGCTCGTATCTTCTTCCAATAGACGATAGATTTTGCAGTCGGTGAAGCAGCCCGTTTCAAGTACTCGCTGAATATGTTCTTCCTGCAACCACTTCAGCCATAGGTCGTGAAATTCAAGATCCACCTTTACTGTTACGTTGTATATAATCATGGGCTACTCGGCAATTTTATCACCTCTCAAAATCCGGTATCGCTTTCGGGCTTCAATCACTAACAGCGAACTATCGTAATCGGTAATAATGGTTTTGTAAAGTTCCATTGCCTTTTCTTTATCGTGAAGATGATCTTCATTGATCTGTGCCAAGAGGAAGGTAGCATCGTCTCCCTTCAAATCTTCCTTGTAGTTTTTCATGATGTCCTCCAGCAAAGGGATCGCCTTCTCAAAATCTTTGCGCTTTACGTAAATCTGTGCTTTGGTATATTCAATATCGTCAGAAAGTGCATGACCCGGGAAAAGACGGAGAATAGAATCTAAAGTGCCGAGTGCTTCATCATCTCTATTTTGAAACAGCAGCAGTTCAGCTCTGGCATACATGGCCATTGCATCGGCAGAAGTATCTAAGCCGAGATTATCAATGATAAAAACAGAAAGATCAATCGCATCATTGCTGATCAGCTCGCTGGTAGAACCTTTCAATGCATCTAACTGCGTTTGTGCCCACTCAAAATCACCTCGGTAATAGGCTAATTTGGCATTGCGGAAACGCGCCTCCTCCCCCAAGGGAGAATCCTTTTCGTCTTTATCCACCTGCGAATACAACAAAGTGCTTTCCCACACATCGCCATCTATCAGGTAAAAATCACCCAACGAAAGTTTGGTTTGGTTTTTCAGTGGTTGTGGCACTCCGGGCATATTAATAATTTGCAAGCACAGTGTTTCCGCTTCCTTTAAATCGTGCAGATAAAAACCTTCGAGGTCAGCTAATTCTTTCATGCTTTGTGCTGTGCGAAAACTTCCTCCGTTGTCGTTGATAAAAGAGAGATAATCATTTTTTAACCCCAGCAAATCTTCTTTTGTATAGTTCAGATTTTTTGAAATTTTTTCTTTGCGACAATTCAATAGTTCGGTGCGCGCCTGAAAATAAAGTTCGCCATCTTTACCTTTCGCAACCACATATTCATATCCTGAAATTGCATCATCGTAATACCCCTCCGTCAGTGCCATGCGCGCAATGTTCAGCACCCGATAGCCGTTCTCCCCCTTGCGCTTATCCAATGCTTTCATCTGCACCAAGGCTCCTTCAAAATCTTTGTTCTGAATATAAATCCAAGTGAGCAGGTCAATATAATCTTCGTTGTTGGGAGCGCGCTGCACTTTGCCATACAGTTGCGTTTCCATCTCTGCCAATAGTTTCTCCTCATTGGCAGAACTTTGAATAATGTTTTTGACGGATTGCACTTTCTGCGGATACATGTCGAGATAGCCGAGAAAATACTTTACACTGTTGGAAATATCGCCCTTGTTCATATAGGCATTGGCCAATTCTAAATTGAAGTACGAATTGCCCGGCAGCGCTTTATTCCCTTTTTCGTACACGGCAATCACATAGTCGTATAAGCGGTAAGTTTCAAAAGCTCCGGCTAAACTACGGATAGAAATTTCGTTGGGCTTTAACTCTTTCAGCGCTTTTTCGTACTGGTCTTTAGCTTTATTTAAATCCGGAACTTGTGAATACGCATAGCCGAGGTCAATGATATATTGCGGTAGTCCGTCCGATTTTTTGATTTGCTTTTTGACTACTTTTTCTAAGTCATCAAACTTCTTCAGCGTGAGCAGGCATTTATACAATGGAGTATAAAACTTTGGGTCAAAATTATTTTTCTCCCAAAGGCTCTGAAACAAATCGGCTGCCTTGTCAAACTCTCCATTCTTGAGATAGCTATCTGCCAAGGTTTCATCTCGACCCGGCTGCGCATGTAGCGCAGGGAGAGCAGAAAAGAAGGTGACCAAAAGAATAAGTAGCCGTTTCATGGAAAGTGAAAATAGATGAACTTGCGGAAATAGGATGCCATTAAGGGAATAGTTTCACACTAATTAGACAGGCGGCCACTGCCCCACCGGTATTGGTTAGTGCATCCAATAAATCAAATTGACGATCGGCTGTTAGTGTGCCCTGTAAAACTTCAATGAGCAAACCGTACACCGCAGCTATCATAATAATTTTGAGCGCGCTGTGCAAATGCAGGGAAGCAAAGCGGCTTTGCCGCTTCCATCCCAAATACATCAGGATGGCAAGAATGAAATAGAACGTGAAATGTACTATTTTGTCAAAATGCGGAATGACAATTCCCGGAAGGTCGCTGCCAGGTATCAGGCACAATATCAAAATAAAAGCCGCCCACAAAAGGGACGGCCAGTTATATTTCAGAAAATTATTCACGTATCCATCTTCCCTTTGAGGACAGGGTGCTGACTATTGACCGACAAGCGCTTTATATGCCTCTGCATCCATCAGCGTATCTAACTCCGAAGGATCCGTCAACTCTACTTTAATCATCCATCCGGTGCCATAAGGATCGGTATTTACCGATTCGGGAGCATCGTTTAAGGCTTCATTTTTGCCGGAGACTTTTGCGCTCACCGGCATAAACAAATCGCTCACCGTCTTCACTGCTTCTACCGTTCCGAAAACAGCATCTTTAGCAATCGTTTGACCTACCGTTTCAATTTCTACATACACAATATCACCCAATTCTTTTTGCGCAAACTCGGTGATACCGATCGTGGCGGTGTTCCCTTCAACCCGAATCCATTCGTGCTCTTTACTGTACTTTAAATCTGATGGAAAATTCATGTTTGTTTTGTTTAGTGAAGCGAAAGTAATTTTTCATTCCTCATTGCACAATGAACTTTGCTGTTTTTAATCGGCTAATGAGAACCGCAAGGTAATTCCTCCTTTGGTATTGGTAGTAGGGAACCCTGTAGAAATTTTCGGAATGGTGCGCGTCTGATCAAAGAACAGACGAATGCTCAGTCGCTTGCTGATGATGTAATCAATGCTCGGTTGTATGGCAATGGTTTTAGCGCCTTGCGTAATCTGCGGTTGCGATTCATCAATCCGGTGGTTCACCGTAATATTATCGCGATAGCTAAAATCAAAGCGGAAACTCAGGTCATTGTCCAAGCGTATTTTTCGACCTTTAATTTTGATAGGTAGTTTTAGTCCGCGAATTTTATAGCCGGCACCAATCGTAAATTGCTCCGACTTCATTTCTACCATCTGATAGTCGGCAAAGTTCATGGTTAGCGTTCGGCTTTTCTTGTAATCAAACTTGGCGGTGATGTTGTTTTTGAAAGTCATATCCACGCCAATCAGCGGAGAAAGTTGCTCGTTCAGTACAATGCTCGGCATGTTATAAAGCTGATAGTAGTTGCCGTTCAGCGTATCTTTTTTACTGGAATTAAATGGTGTGCCATCTCCTTTATAATCCAAATTTGTTTGGAAACTATTTACCGTTAAGGTAGAGTTATAGCCGTGTGTAATAGTAAAGTTGGTAAATATCTTTTGCGCCCATTTAAACTTCGTGAGACCATTGTAAGAAATACGCCAGTTGGGCAAAGGGAAAGCCTTAAACGGATTCAGTCCCACTTTATTCGGGTCAGAGTTAGTGTATGCCGCTAAGAATGCCGGAATGAGCACATCCTGCGATTTGGGGCCGTAGCCATCGGCATAAGCAGCATTGTAGGTAGTGTCGCTTGGATTAAAATACGGAGAGCCATCATTGTTATTCGGATTTGCCAAGCCTAATCGCTTAGAAATAATCGAACGGTTCGCCTCAAAGTTTTTATAGGTTTCTGAATATCCTTTCGCATCAATCTTTTTGAAGAGTGTTTTTATTGGCAAATAAGAAATACTGTACGAACCCGCATCTACCGGATTAAGGTGTGCAAAACCATAATTGCCATTATCGTCTGCTACATACTTAAAGAACTGCGAGTGGTTGGTACTCTTATCCATGAAAAAGTTCAAATCAATTTTCAAGTCGGTCCAAGGTTCTACGGTGGCGGTCACATCTAATCGCTGCGAACGAGTTTGCATAAATTTTTGATTGAGCAAAGTGTCGTTGCTTATCCAACCTTTGGTGGCAGCTTCATCTAACCAATGGTCACGGGTAATAGCATCCACTCCATTCCAGAATCTATCACCGGGTTGCCAACCAAAACCGAAGTCATAGCCGGGGGCATTCTTTAGGCTTTTGTGCTTTGTAAAATTATTGCTGTACACCTGATTCCCTATAATTTGCGAATAGCCTTCAAAGCCCGGCAAGGTGGTGGACTTATTCTCCTTATACTCTACCGAAACTCGTTTCAGTGCCAGCAGTGGACGCAACAGTATAGAGATACCCGGATTAGAAGGTGCTTGCTTATTGGCAAAATCCCGCTTCTTCAGTTTCAACATTTTTCGGTTGTTCTTCAGCTCTTTTTTCAGGCGCACTACTTCTGCATCTTGTTTGGCTTTCTTCAGATTATCGTGCAGCGTCTTTCCTTTTTGCACTAAAGCATTCTCCTCCTCCTTCGCTTTCTTCTTATTTTCTTTGCTATCCGCTTTTGCCTTTTCCTTCTTCTTATCTCCAATCAGGCCTTTATTTTTTGTTATTTCTCCTTTGGCTCGCGCTATGCCTGCTTCCTTTTTGTGCTGGTAAACGGTATCGGTTTTCGCTTGTTCTTTCGCTGCCTTCAATTGCTCTTTTAACTGCGCTCGCTTTTCTTTCAGTTTATCCATTTCACCTTGTATGCGCTCTCTCGCTTTTTTAACCGCGTCTCGTTTGTTGTCGTTAGCTTTTTTATCACCGGCACTTGGGTTTGGAGAATCATACGTTCGAAGGAAAGGCACTTTTTGGTACAATTTCTTGAAGTTGAAATCTACCTTGGCGCGGTCGTTCTGTGTGTTGTTGATAATGTTGCCCAATGTGTTTTGACGCAAGGTAGTGCTTCCCGAATCGAGCTGCCAAGGCAAGGCCGTCCAAGAATAGGAGGACGCATAACCCACGTTTGCACTGATGAAATCGAATATCGGTAATTTGTTGATCGGGATATTGTAGTTCACAGCAAGGCTCTGGTTATAGTTGGTATTGCGACCGCCTTGCCACACATTTCCCCACACTTCTTGCTTCTTCGCCTTTGTATCTATGTGCCCATCAGGCTCATCTATCCGCGAATTGTTAGTGGCATTGTAATCAATACTAAGCGATCGGAAAGGGTTATACTTAAACGCGTACGTTCGTGTCCATCTAAAGTTTTTACTGTAAGTAGTGGGAAGGTTAAAGTCCACATCTCCCAAGGGTCTCAACTTTATTTCTGTAAACTCCCGATTCCATTCGGAGGTAAAGGCCAAGGTGGATGGATATGGATTAAAACTGAAGTCTTTGATAATATCTAACCATTTTGTTTTGGCCTTTATCAATTTCTTAAACGGTGCAAAGTCTTTGGTTTGCGGAGCAAAACTCCAGCCTACTAATCCGAGCCAGTTTTTCTTTGAGTTCTTTTCAATGAAAGGATCGGTGAACAATACTTCGTTGTACGAATAGGTGAAATTGAAATTACCCGGATCATAAATATGCGGTCGCTTTGCCTTGGTTTGTGGCACAATTCGCACGTTGGAGAAATTGTACCCTCTTCGGGTATTGATGGTCTGTATTTGCCGCAGATATACTCTGGAGGAGTCTTTGCCTTCCGTAGTGCGCAAGCCTTGAACCATTTCTTTGGTAGGAATATCGAATTGGTATGGGTCAAACTCCGGGGTACTGAAATCCTGCGAATAGGCTCCATAAAACGGAATGCGAATACCGGCTTTTTCGGGCAGAAATTTCCCCAGTTCAATATTAGAGGAGAAATCATACTGGTACATATCGTCCTTGTACCGCTGATCAATTTTCTGCTCTATCTGTCCGAATCCGTGCGTGTGCATCCCCGCTCCGAAATTGATATTGCCGAGGTCGGCTAATTTTATGCTTACATTCCCTACGGCTGCCACTCCTCCCGCTTCCTCAAATCCGGAAACGCGCAGTTCATTAAACCAAACCTCAATACATTTTGGAGAACCATCATCATCACTCAAAGGATTATTGGGATCGTACTTCGATGGGTTTTTAACTCCCAGCATCACGGTTCCCACCGAGCCGATATCCGGATTTCCGACAATGGTTAGCAGCCTTCCCTTGCTGTCGGTTCCGGTATATGGTACGTTATGCGGATAGCCGGTAGTAGCATTTCGCTTTAGTTTCAAATCAATGAAATCGCGCAACACAATATCCATCGCATTGCTGTCCGGCCATACTTCCTCCCGATCGGAAGTGATATCGTTGCTGTAAGAGCCATCCGGTGTAACTTTTAAGGGCACTTCGTATTGGTAATAGTTTTCTTTAAAGTCAGAGCCGATTCGGATAAAAGCATCCACCTCGTTATCATGTACAGGAATACTGCCTTCTACTCTATTGGCATGTATGAACATTTTGAGGTCCTTGTATCTTCTCAAATCCAGCGGAATATTTTTGAAGACCGCTTTGGTTTGGCAATCCTTAAGGTTGCAGATAGTCATAGATAGAGCCTGCTCGTTTTGCTGAACAAACTGATTGGTTTGCTGCCCTACTGCTTGCTCGCGTTCAATGTTGGGCGGCAACACATAGTTCACCGGTTTTTTAGCGCTGTTTTCTTCAATGCTCGCAGAGGCCACATTCAAGAAAGGCTGGTCATTTTCTGTAGATAAGCCTTCACAAGGATCATCTAAGGATAAGTTATAGGTTCTCCATTGATTGCGCACTAACTCCAGTGTTCCGAAACGCAACACCACACTGTCCTGCCAGCCTGTTAGATACATCCGCATAAACTGAATAGACTTGAAGTCGGGGATGTTTCCCACCCGATCGGTGTACTGCTTGATGGGAATACGAAACTGCAGCCATCGGCTGGGGATATTATTATTGTCGGCTCCGGTGCCTTCTACTTTAGAAACGATGTATGGGTTATTTCCCACATCCATGCCCGGCTTCATATCCACCTGGTATTCGAAATATTCTTCGTTTTCGTTGAGCGTATTATCTCGGTTCAAGTCTTCTTTATCGGGCAGGTTGGTTTGTGCAGTAGTTTGCACACTATTTTCTTGCACCGGTGAATTGCCTTCGCTACCGCAGAAGTCTTTGTAACGAGTGAGGATGTCACCGGTACTGCCGTAAACATTTTCATCTCTGAAATATTTGTAGTTATCGCTGGAAGGGTCGCTATTCAGCTTGTCTTTTGCCGCCTGATCCATCCATTGAATATTATTGAGGAAATCAGCTTTCCGTTGCCTTTCCTGATCATCGCTTAACTCATCAAATCCAACATCCTGAATAGGTCGCAGGTTGGGGTCATTATCAAATCCATCAACCAGAGGCGGTAGTCGCGGAACACGCCCCCAGCCGGTGCTATCCATCGTTCCATCATCGGTACTGATTCCGTTCTCATAACTCATTCGAGAGTCGCGCAGAATATCCTCCGAAATATTTCCCAACTGAAAATAAAGTTTACCTCCCGGAGAAGTGGTGTTATATAAAAACGGATCGAGTACCCAAAATTCGATGTACTCCACGTTGCTGGCTTCCAAGTCGTTGTTTTCGATACTCCTCATAATACCGCCCCATCGGGTTTCAGGCGATTTCAACGAGCCGTTTGCATTCACCCCCGCAGAAATTCCCGGAGTGGGACTGCTGCTGAACTCGTAGTTATACGGCCCCCGCTCTTTCGGATAATAAGCCATGTCGAAGGTGTACAAGTTCTGGTCAATAGTTTGATTAGGACGATTCGGGAAAACTTCCTGTGTAGGAATCAATCGGACATAATGATTTTGCCAGTTGGCCGGAGTGTTGTACACCACTCCCGGAGAAGTTTGCTGATTGAAAAAGGAATTATCTATCCGGTACCAGGCAATTTTTGCGCGGTTGTAACCGTAGCGGTCGTCTCCAATCAGGTTGGCCTCCGGAAATTTATGGGAGCCCGGCTCATATCGCGGAGTGGATGCGAGTTTCCAGTTAATGGAGGGGTTTTTTAAATCGTAGCCGCTGCTGGTTCCTTCAAAGTCATCAATATATACTTGGCCTTGTTTGTCTTGGTTATTGATCGCCTTGGAGTGACCGGGTTTCAGATATGCCACCTCCCCATAAGTCGAAATGGTGGACATTTCTTTGGTAGAATAAAATGGAATGCGGTCTAAGCCTTTCGTGAGCCAAGGCAGGTTCGTCTCATATTTCAAATCCATCCCCATAATGGTATTGCGAATGGGGTCTTCTCCAATATTTACTTTTTGGGTGTAAGGCCTTTCGCTCAACTGCATTACTGTAGCACCAATATTGAACTTACTGTTTACGCGATAGTCGAGGCGAGTGCCAAAGAGAGTACGCACCTGCGTGGCAAACAGGTTATTGTTTTCGTAATCTACTTTTATCTGTTGGCCACTATTCAGTACTCCCTGGTTGATGATGGACAGTCGTCCGAGATTATAGTCCACCGTGTAATCCTGCCCTTCTACTAATTTTTGCCCACCGGCTGTGACCACCACTGAACCTTTCGGAATGTTTCCCGCACCGAGTGAAATATCCTGATTGTTAGTGCCCTTGTATTGCCCTTTAATCACAAAGCGGTTATACTCCGGGTACTGTTGCGCCACAAATTTGGTAGAGTCATACAACTGGTCGTACACGTAATTAGAAGCGATACTACCACTGCCGCAACCATCATAGGCTTTTCGTAGGTTGTCGCCAAAAGGTTCCTTTACCGGAAAAATCAAACGACCATTTTGGGTGAGAATAGTAATACCCGGCACAAAGTCGAAGAGGCCATCGGGCTGCGGATCGTTGTTCATGTTCAGGTGATCTAAGTTGAGGATGCGCAGCAATTGGGTTCCCTCCACACAACCCTTTGGCATATACCTTTTTAAGCCACCGCCCGGATCATTGTAATACACATCCAAGCGGAAATCTTCATTGCTCACATTGTAAGCCCCCAGGGAGTAGATGTTTTTCATCATCAAGTTCCAGATGGGCAAGTTGGGGCGCACCGAAGTTCCTTTGAGCATTTTCAGATACAGCACCTTTGAGGTAGCGTTGGAATCGGGGGGTACCTGATTTCCAAATTCTCCCACCTGAAACACCTGACCATTGTATTCATATTGAAAAGCCACTGCCAGTACTTCATTGGGGTTGAGTTGCGAATTGAGAGAGATATAACCCAACTGATTGTTGTAGGTATATTCTGTTTCATTCAGTTTGCGCGCATACGTTTTTTCAAAATCTTGCCCCTGGCTTAGGTGAAACGAAGGACCTATCATGGTGGCTACTACATTATCAACAAAACGATAGTTGGGGTTTGAGGTGAGTTTGCTGTACAAATCATTTGCTTCATTGCGCGGACGGGCATCGGTGCCTATCGGATGAATTTCGTTGGAATAAGGTTTTGATTCGCCCAAATCCATCAGACCGAGAATGTCGCGCACATTTTGAGTTGAACCGTTGCGGTTGGTCACCCACACTTCCATTCGAGTGATGTTAACTACTGACTTAATATTTGGTAAACTCGAGAGGGCATTGTCATACTGGTCGCGGAAATATTGAGAGAGGAAGAAGTGACGGTTTTCGTCATACTGATCGGCATGTACCTCAAAAGTTTGCTTTTGTGAGCCGCTCTCAATCATCAAGGTTTCCTTCTTGGCTTTTTGCTGAGAAATAACACTCGTCCAAGTCAATCTTCCAAACTGAAATTGTGTTTTTAATCCAAACAGTGTTTGGCTACCGGTAATCAATCGGGTTTGTAAAGGCAGGTTTACGTTACCGGCTTCTATCACTTTGATGATGTCGTCCTCATCACCGGTATAGCCCAACTTAATCTGATTGTCAAAATCGAAACCGCTCTGAGTGTTGTACTTTACTCCAAGCTGCAACTTATCGCCAATTTTACCAATCACATTCAAGTTGATATTCATGTCAAAATCAAACCCGCCTGTTTTGCGGTTGCGTATCGGAATATTGGGGTTGGCGGTTTTCTGGGTATTCCCGCCCAATGTCATTTCTACATTTCCCTGCGGACGAATTTCAATTTTGCTGCCTCCGAAAAGTTTATCAAAGAATTTCTTTTTTACCTGAATAGGTGGGATAAGGCTTTTATCTTCTACCAAATTAATGGCGTTCTGCCGTTCTTTCCAGTATTGCTCGCGCTCTTGCTTTTCAGTATAAGTCAGATATTCCTGATAGGTCATGTACTGAGGAGGGCGTACGTTCTGCCCACCTACCGTTTCGGTGAGTACATACATCCCGGTTTCGGGATCGTATTCTACCTTTTGCTTTACAGCCGGTGGATCCTGTAAGTAAAACGGGTCGTTGGGTTTGTCGGAAATGAAATCCCCCTCTCTTTCCTTGATAGGATATTTGAGATCTACTTTTGGAGAGTCGGTGGGCAATTCAGCTACGGGGTGCAGTGGCTTGGCGCGAAGAGCCGTGTTGCCGGCAAAAGCCGCAAACAACATGCTGGCGCACGAAATCGCAATAGTACCGGTAAGCAGTTTTTTCCCTGACTTCACTCCTTTTTTTATAATTGCTTTAATGCCTCTTTAATTAAGCCCTCTACCGACCATTCGTTTCCTGTACCCATCAATTTTATCAATACTTTTTCTCCTGCTTGTTTACTGAAGCCCAAAGCAACGAGTGCACTTAACGCTTCCTCTTTTAATGTATTGCCTTGTGTTACCTGCAAAATGTGCCCTGTCGCCAGTTTCCCCACTTTGTCTTTCAGTTCCAGTATGATGCGCTTGGCCGATTTGGGGCCTATGCCTTTGATGCTTTGTATCATGGCTTCGTTCTCAGAGAGAATAGCCTGCTTAATTTCATCGGGCCGAAAGGTGGAGAGCATCATGCGAGCAGTGGCCGCACCTACTCCCGATACTGAAATCAGTTTTTCAAAAAGTTCTTTCTCCGATTCTTCAAAAAAACCATAGAGGTCGTAACCCGCGAGGTTCTGTCCATCATTTTTTACCACTAAAGAGGTATGAAGTGTGCACTGTTCTAACTCCTGAATACTGGCATAGGTATTCAAGCTGATTTTAACCATAAAGCCCATCCCTCCCGTTTCTATAAAAACATGAGTTGGACTTTTAAATGTAATTTTCCCTTTCAGGTATGCGATCATGCCCTACAGCCTTTTGTTGCTATTATTTTTTTGTAATACTAATGTGTAGAATTGGGCAATAGGCTGCGGCTTTTTCAGAGTAGAACTTATTCAGTAAGGTTTGTTAGGGTGTCCGTTTTATCAGAGGCAATTTGCATTAGTTTATCCGAAAACGCAAGCAACTTACTTTCTTCAAATCTATCTGCCAATAATTGAATGCCTATGGGCAGTCCCTCTTTATTGGTAGCTAAGGGCAACGAAATGGCGGGAATGCCTGTGAGATTTGCCAGCACGGTGTAGATGTCAGCTAAATACATTTCTACCGGGTTTTCAGTTTTCTCTCCAAACTTAAATGCCACGGTAGGGCTGGTGGGCATCAGTATAAAATCGTAGTCTTTAAATAGGAGGCGCAGTTTCTCGGTGAGTATTCTCCTCACTTTTTGTGCCCGCGAATAATAAGCGTCATAATACCCCGAACTCAACACAAAGGTGCCGAGCATAATGCGGTTTTTCACTTCCTTACCAAAACCTTCGGTGCGCGATTTCTTGTAAACCGATTCTAATTCTATGGCATTGGGTGAGCGGTAGCCGTAATGCACCCCGTCAAACCGGGCAAGATTAGAGGAAGCCTCGGCAGTGGTTAACACATAGTAGGCGGCAATTAAATGGTCGAGCAGTTCAAAAGGCACTTCTTCTACCGCATTCCCTTCTGCTTTCAATGCCGCCATTAATGCTTCGCTGGCGGTGCGCACTTCTTCGTGCAATCCTTCGCTGCTCAGCGTGGAAGGGAAAACTGCCACACGGGCTTTTTTATCGAAAGCGAGTTGCTGAGAGTACGCGGGAACTAAAGTGGAGGAAGTGGTAGCATCGTAATTATCCTTCCCTGAAATGACCTCCAACACAAGAGCGGCATCTTCTACTGAACGAGCAAAGGGGCCTATCTGATCAAAGGAGGAAGCATAGGCTATTAATCCGTACCGCGACACTCTGCCATAAGTGGGCTTTAATCCCACTATTCCGCAAAAGGAAGCGGGTTGGCGAATTGAGCCTCCGGTATCGGAACCGAGAGATACTTGGCAAAGCCCTGCCTGCACCGCTACTGCCGACCCTCCAGAGGATCCTCCCGGAACTCTTGTATTGTCCTGCGCATTCAGCACCCGCCCGTAAGCAGAGTTTTCATTGCTGGAGCCCATCGCAAATTCATCGCAGTTGGTGCGGCCTATAAGGATGGCATCTTCAGCTAATAGTCGCTCTACCACCGTAGCGTTATACAGGGACACAAATCCTTCTAAAATTTTGGAGCCTGCTGAAAGCTTGTGCTGGCGGTAGCAAATATTATCCTTGATGGCCACGACCACCCCGAACAGTTTGCCGAGCGGCTCATTGTTTTGTATTTTTTTATCAATACGCTTTGCCTGCGCGATCGCATCCTCCTGAAAAACTTCGAGAAAAGCGTTGAGGTGTCGGTTGGCTTCTATCCTCTGTAAATAAGCATGAACCAAGGTTTCGGCAGTGGTAGCACCGGCTTTGAGGTGCTGTTGTGTTTGTTGAATGCTTAAATACGATACTTCTGCCACTTCAATTTGTTTTGAAAATTGAATCCGGTGAGGATATTAAAACTGAATTAATCTTTCTTTTCTTCAGCAGCGGAAGAGTCTTCCTTCTTAGCGGGCTTGTCCTTCATCCCATCTTCGATTTCCTGCTTAATGTTGGCTTTAGCCGCATTGAATTCGCGCACTCCCTGACCGAGACCGCGCATTAATTCAGGAATTTTTTTGCCCCCGAACAACAGTAACAGTGCGGCTATGATGAGGACGGTTTCTGATGTTCCTAAACCGAAAATGGCATATTGAACTTGCATAATAAAAATTTGGGAGAGCAAAACTAACCTAAAATGTGGAAGGGGCAAGGGATTAGCGTTAAAAGCGAGAGACCCTAAACGCGGCTTTGAAAGCGGCCATTTCCGCACCAATATTTCTTCGACAGACAACCTTTCAAGGCTAAGAAAAACTGTGTAGAGAATATGATCTTCTCCCAACAAGCAGTTGCCTTCTCTGAACAAGCCGTTGCTGTATTTGGATTAAAAAACAGGATGCCCTTTGCTGAAAAAGGTTTCAGATAGCAAAATCTGATCAAAATAACCCTGTTTGGAGATTCCTACGCCCATATTCAGTTCAGAATGACCCCCAAAGGAATTTCTTAAGTCCATAATCTGTACAGAATAATCCTGAAAGAAGAGTATTACTCCTGAAAGTACACTCGCTTTACTCTTGCAGAAATGCCGGTGAGTATTTCGTACGGAATCGTTTCAGCCGCTTCGGCCACCGTTTCAATACGCGGGTTTATGCCAAACACAATCACTTCATCTCCTTCTTTTGCCTCCATGCCCGTGATATCCAGCATGGTCATGTCCATACATATATTTCCAATAATCGGTGCGAGTGTTCCGTTCACCAGCATACTTCCCTTTTTGTTAGATAGCCTTCGGCTCAATCCATCTGCATAGCCAATGCCTACGGTGGCAATGGTTTTGTCCTTCGTCACTTTTCCCACTCGGCCATAGCCCACCGTTTCACCCTTTTTTACCTGTTTGATTTGCGAAATGGTAGTTCGCAGCGTGGAAACGTTCATCAGTTTACTTTGTATTTTCTCAGAACTATCAATACCGTACAGCCCTATGCCGAGGCGCACCATGTCAAATTGCGCGTTTGTGTGCCGGGTAATGCCGGTGCTGTTGAGAATATGGCGCAAGATGCGATAGTCAAAAGCGGTGCAAAGTTCGGTGCTCATGGTTTCAAACTTTTGAATCTGCTCTGCGGTGAAAGCATCATAGCTTTTATCTTCACTGGCCGCGAGGTGAGAGAACACCGAAGCAATCTCTAAGGGATGATTCAATTTGAGCCGTTCAATTAGAAGCGGCAATTCATCTTCAGAAAAACCGAGACGATTCATCCCGGTTTCTAACTCTATATGAACTTTATATTTCTCGTGCCCATTGGCGCGAAACAGTGCCAGCGTTTCGGCAAATTTTTCTAAAAGCGCAAAGCTGTATATATCGGGTTCCAGCCGGTATTGGATAATAGTTTCAAAACTTCGCTGTTCGGGATTCATGACCATAATGGGTAGCGTGATACCGTTTTTGCGCAATTCCACTCCCTCATCGGCATAAGCCACTGCGAGATAATCGCAGCGATTAAACTGTAGCACGTTGGCAATTTCAAAACTGCCGCTTCCGTAGCTGAAAGCCTTTACCATTGCCATGATTTTTGTGGTGGGTGGCAGGAGCGACTGATACACCTTTAGGTTATGAGCAATAGCATTGAGATTAATTTCCAACACCGTTTCATGTGCCTTCTTCTCCAAAAATTTTCCGATTACTTCAAACCTAAATTGGCGGGCACCCTTTAGCAGAATCACTTCGTGTTGAAAAGCGGACGAATCGAGATGCTCCAGAAACTCGTCTGTGGAGGCGTAGCATTGAAAAGTGAAGGCATCATTTTTATCAAACAATTTTTTCTGGCGACACACAGCCGGTCCTATCCCGATCAAATGCGTCACTTTATTCTGCTGCATTAACTCGGCCACCTCTGAATACAAGGCATATTCCCCTCTTCCGCTTTGCAGAATATCGGAAAGAATAACGGTTTTTCGGGGATGCTGATTCTGTTGTTTTAAAAAATCAAGCGCAATTTTCAGTGAGCCGATGTCGGAGTTGTAAGAGTCGTTGATCACCGAACAGTTGTTGATAGCATCTTTCATTTCTAGCCGCATGGCAATGCGAGTAAGATGCTTCAGTCGCTCTTGGATTACTCGCAGGTCTGATTTTAGATACAACATTATGCACACACAATGGATGGCATTTTCTACACTGGCGCGATCGCTGAAAGGCACTTCAAAATCCAGTTCGCGCTGGTTGTAAAGGCAATGAATAAAGGAGTGATTATTTTTTTGCAATACACTGGCCACATACACATCTGCCTCCGGTGAAAAGCTCCAGGTAAAGGTTTTTATTTTATCCTCGGTATCGTCACTGCCTTTCGAAAGTGCATTAATCTCGGCAATACTTTGATTAATGTCGGGATAGTCTTTGCAGTAAATCAATATCTCGGCATTCACAAAGAGTTTGAGTTTCTCTTTGGTTTTATGGCGAATGTTTAGAAATCCTTCGCTATGTGCTTCGCCAATATTGGTGAAGATGCCAATGGTGGGCCGAATGATTTTTTCCAGCTTAATCATCTCATCCGATTCGGAAATGCCGGCTTCAAAAATTCCCAACTCATGGGTATCCTCCATCAGCCACAGCGACAGTGGAACGCCAATTTGAGAGTTGTAGCTTTTAGGGCTGCGCACAATGTGGTAGTCTTCGTGCAGCAACTGATGCAGCCATTCTTTCACCACCGTTTTACCATTGCTGCCCGTGATGGCAATGACCGGGATATTCAGTTTGCTGCGATGATAGCCCGCTAGTTTTTGTAGCGCAGTAACGGCATCGCCCACCAAAATGAAATTGGCTTTCGGAAATTTTTCTGCAATCCCTTCTTTCGTAATCACGAAACAGCGCACTCCTTTTTGATATAGTTCTTCGAGATAGTTGTGTCCGTCTAACTTCTGTCCTCCTAAAGCGAAAAACAAAGTGGTTTCGGGATGAATCAGCTTGCGCGAATCCAACAATAAATCTTTTATAAGAACATCGGGAAGCGGCTGCTGTATCAACTTTCCACCGGTGGCTTTGGCAATCTCTGCGATAGGGTAAGCTGCTTTCATAAGGGATGGGTGCAAGGAAGTAAATTTATCTATTAAACGTATCTTCGTTTGCCTTCGGCATATTTAATAAGTTTTATTCACCGAATGATGTACCCGAGCGCAAAGAGAAACCATAAAAAGCAAAGCCACCGACCATGAAAATATTTATTCCTTTTCTCAGCATTTTGGCCATCACTGCGCTGTGCCATTGTCAAAAACCTACACAAGCTTGTTTTACTTACTCTCCCGATTCCATTGACACCACCACCCTTGTTACCTTCGATGCTTCTTGCTCCGATAACTCCATTTACTATACTTGGACTTTTGGAGATGGAACCCCCGACACTTCAGTGACAAGCGGCCCAATGGTAACGCATCAATATTTAAGTCCCGGCACCTACACCGTTACTCTAAACACTTCGCGAAAAGATGGTTTTGCTATCGGCATTAGCCGGCCGGTGGCTTCACAGGATTTGATAGTTCAGTAAAGCGAGGGGGTTTGATTTCTGAAAGCTGATTTTTAGAAATTGCTTAAAATGCCACATTGCCTGCTTTCAGTTTTTCAGTTTGCTCGGCCACCGCAAGAGCATCAATCATTTCCCCTATTTCGCCATTCATAAATGAATCGAGGTTATACATACTCATGTTGATGCGGTGATCGGTGATGCGCCCCTGCGGATAATTGTAGGTGCGTATTTTAGCAGAGCGGTCGCCCGTGCTAACCAAGGTTTTTCTGCGAGCTGCGATTTCATTTTCATGCTTGCGCACTGCCTCTTCATAAATTTTGGTTTTAAGCATTTTCATAGCTTGATCGCGGTTCTTGTGTTGCGATCGTTCGGCCTGACATTCCGCTACCGTTCCTGTGGGGATGTGGGTTAAGCGCACAGCACTTTCCGTTCGGTTCACGTGCTGCCCTCCCGCGCCACTGGCGCGAAACACGTCTAATTTTATATCAGCCGGGTTGATGTACACCTCCACTTCATCCGCTTCGGGTAGCACCGCCACGGTAACTGCCGAGGTATGCACTCGTCCTTTTGCTTCTGTTTCGGGAATGCGTTGCACGCGGTGCACTCCACTTTCAAACTTCAGTTTGCCGTACACATTTTCGCCCTTTACATCCAATATCACTTCCTTATATCCACCCACTGTCCCTTCATTGGCAGTTACTATGCTTACATTCCATCCTAATAACTCGCAGTAGCGGGTGTACATGCGCGCCAAGTCTCCGGCAAACAAACTGGCTTCATCGCCACCGGTACCGCCCCGTATTTCAATGAGCACATCGCGTTCATCTTCGGGTTCTTTCGGCACCAATAATTGCTTTAACTCACCTTCCCACTTTTCTTTCTGCGCCTCTAATTCATCCAGTTCACTTTTGGCCATCTCCCGAAATTCCTCATCCTTCTCCGTTTCCAGTATGCGCTTGTTATTCTCTATGTTGGAAAGTACATTCTTATACTTTTCATACACCTCTACCAGATTTCCCAACTCTCGATACTCCTTGTTGAGTTGCGTAAAACGCTTCATATCCTGCATAGTAGCCGGATCGCTCAGCGTTTTGCCAAGTTCAATAAATCGTCCTTTTAGGTTTTCTAACTGGGTAAACATTTCGGGTGCTTTTAAAAGCGCGGCAAAAATAAAAATATACGCCTCTGTTTGCTGCCTGTATTTTTAGAGAAGATAGAAGGAGGTTAATACTGATAGAAATCTACTTTATCCTTCTTCAATATGCCCAGGCTGGACTTTTCGAGCACCGCATGTAACATCCCTACCGTATCGGGCAGGTTTACCTCCTTAAATTCAAAGGTGAGAGGATTGTAGGATTTGAGCTGGTAGTTCTGCTCATATACAATTTGCTTTTGCACGACTTGAAATCTATCTAATCCTTTCAACGGAATAGTTTTGCTGTAACTCCCGAAAAAATCGAACACCAAAATTCCAATCTGAGGGTCATTTACATAAACTTGATTGTCGCGCTCAATAATAAAGTTAGGATTAGGCACCTGTTCCAACACTACATTCAGCGGCTGGCTCTGTCGGAAAATCTTTCCGCCTTCATCAATCTTTTTCAGCTTAAAATCGGTGTTGTCATAAAACCATAAATGCCCGTCAATAGAAGAAGCTACAGCGGTAATGTTTTGATATCCGAGATTGAAAAAATTATAAGTATTGAGCGGAGATAGAAATTTATCAAGCGTAATCACGGTGAGAAAATCGGGGAAGAAAGCGAGTATCTTCATGGGGTTGGTTACATCTATCATCCCAATTTTTCCGTAGCGAAACTCTTCATACGGATATAGATAAGCCCCATCCGGCCCAAACTTTAGAATTTTGTTATCAGAAACTGTGTAGAAATTTCCAAAATTATCTACTGAAATAGAATGGGCATTTACCGGGTATGAGTTTAGCAGCCGGAAAGAAGCAGCCCCTACAAACAGCGAGGCACCGAAGATGAAGATCCACAACAATAGCTGCCTTTGCAATTTGAAATTTGATGGTTGCTGGTTAAACTGCATGTCAGGCTTTTTGAAAATATTTCAACTCTAATTTTTCTCCATCAAAAACAGCATAGCTGTTGTAATCTAACCAATCGCCTGTGTTGATGTAGCGGCTTTTGTCGTTCAAAGAAAAGTCAAGCGGCAAATGCCGATGGCCAAAAATGAAATAATCATAATGTTGCTGTTGCAGTTTTCGTTTGCAATACTGAATCAGCCATTCCTCCTCTTCGCCCCGAAATTTTTCGAGTTGGTGTGTTCCTTCATTGCTATACCGACTTCTGCGCGATAGAGACATGGCAAGTTTAGTGCCCAAATCAGGGTGTAGCCAGCGAAATGAAAACTGACACAGTGGATTAGCAAATACTTTTTTGATGAATTTATAGCCGTAATCTTTTGGCCCCAATCCATCACCATGACCAATAAAAAATTTCTTCCCTGCAAAATCTCGTTCCACCGGTTGTTTGTGCAGTTGAACGCCCAACTCTTTTTCTAAATAGCCAAACATCCAAAGATCGTGGTTGCCGGTAAAAAGATGAATCGGAATACCGCTATCGGCAATCTCGGCCAACTTGCCCAATAAACGCACAAAGCCCTTTGGCACTACTGTTTTATACTCGTGCCAGAAATCAAAAGTATCGCCCACCAAAAAAATTTCGGAAGCATCTTGCCGCACTTCTTCTAACCATTGCACAAATAATTTTTCGCGCTGTAAACTCGTAGTTTCATCGGGCGTACCCAAATGGAGGTCAGAAGCAAAATAGATTTTACCCGAAGAGGTCATCGGGTTAAAAATAGTGTTATTGAACTAACAAATCAGGGTCTCTGGCTGGGTGGAATAAACTCGTCAATGAGTATCACATACAGGTCTTCTGTTCCTTCGGCATTTAGAATAAGGCGCTGCTTATCGTAAAAGTGACCGCTGTTGCATGTATTCAATTTAATAAAGGAAGGTAACTCCCCTTTATGTTTCTTATAGAATTTATCCAATCCATCGGCTTCGCTACCCACTAAGCAACTGACATCGGCCAGCAGCACCTGAGTTTTAGGGAAACAAGGCAACCTTCTTCTCGAAGCTTGTTTAGGGTTGAGGATAACAATACCCTCATCCGCTATCAGACTTTCGCAAAGTGAAATGGCAGCATCGGAGTTTTCAATAGTAAAACCTACTGCACCTTTCTGAAAATTGCTGGCGGCAAAGGCATCCTTAATTTCATTTTCCCAAGTAAACACGTGCTCCCAACCGTGATCTGCTTTCAGCATCTGCAGGGTTTCCACTGCCTCTTTCATGCTTTCGCAGAAAAGAAACTTGCCACCGGCTTCAATAAATTTAGTGGCAAAGCGGATGTCTAAATCCATTTCGACAGGTGCAGCCGCCACAGTTGGTTTAATGGTGGATGCCTCCACTGTTCTGGTGGCAATAGGTTTTTCTGTAATTCTTTCTTCGGTGTTGTACAGTGTTTCCGGCCGCTCGCTCATCGCATTGGCAATCCTGTCCTTTAGCTCGTTGCTCGATGATTTTGTTTCCGGCTCCAATACCTCTACCAGTACCTCTCCGCTCTGGCTCACCGCCACTTGCTCTGTTTGTTCTTCTACTTTGCCGGTTTCGAGTAGGCTCTTAATGCGTTTGAAGAATTCTCCGTCATCAGAAAACATAGTGGTAAGGTTTAGTTATTGAATGCTGATATCGGGATTCAAAAGTAAACTACCGCTAACGCATAGCGAATATTATTAACTCCTATTCTCAACAGAACTATCCTGAGCGTCTGTGTTTGTGGACACGGTGTATTGTCCATCCACATTTGGTGTATTATTATCTGTAGAGCTTGATTCCTGCTTATCAAAAGGACGGGGACCAATCAATTTTTCCAAATCATCTTTGAACAGCACTTCTTTCTCGAGCAGCAATTTGGCCAGTGCATTGAGTTCTTTGCGCTTATCTTTCAGCAACTGTTGTGCGCGCTTGTACTGTATATCAATAATAGCGCGCGACTCCATATCTATCAGCTTAGCGGTTTCTTCGCTGAAAGGTTTGCTGAAGGCATTCTGATTCTGCATGTCGTAGAAAGAAACGTTCCCCACTTTTTCGCTCATTCCAAAAACAGAAACCATTGCATAGGCCATTTTGGTCACATGGTCTAAATCGTTTTGTGCGCCAGTTGAAATTTTATCAAACACTACTTTCTCTGCTGCTCGCCCTCCCAGTGTCATACACATTCTATCTAACATTTCTTCTTCGCGTTCAATGTATTTTTCTTTCGGAAGATATTGTGCATATCCGAGTGCTGCCACCCCGCGAGGGATAATAGAAACCTTTAAAAGTGGGTGAGCATTTTCTAAAAACCATCCGCACACGGCATGTCCGGCTTCATGGTAGGCAATAATTTCTTTCTCCTCCGGTAAAATCAACTTGTTCTTTTTCTCAAGGCCACCAATAGCGCGGTCAATCGCATCGTTGAAATCCTGTATGTCCACATCCGGCTTATCCTGCCGGGCAGCGATTAGAGCCGCTTCGTTGCAGATGTTGGCAATGTCTGCTCCTACAAAACCGGGCGTTAAGGAGGCTAATTTATGTACATCCACTTCCTTGCTCAGTTTGATGGTTTTTAAGTGCACTTTAAAAATTTGCTCGCGGCCACTCAAGTCGGGCTTGTCAATAGAAATTTGTCGGTCAAATCTGCCGGGGCGCAGCAAGGCAGAATCTAATACATCGGGACGGTTGGTAGCCGCCAGAATAATGACTCCTTTCTCTGAACTAAATCCATCCATCTCTACCAATAATTGATTCAGCGTGTTTTCACGCTCGTCATTTCCTTGAATCAATTGCTTTCCACGAGCGCGGCCTATGGCATCAATTTCATCAATAAAAATAATGCAGGGAGCTTTTTCACGCGCCTGACGGAAAAGGTCGCGAACCCGAGAAGCGCCTACTCCCACAAACATCTCTACGAAATCAGAACCCGAAATACTGAAAAAAGGAACTTGCGCTTCTCCGGCCATCGCTTTTGCAATGAGGGTTTTTCCGGTTCCCGGAGGGCCAATCAGCAGAGCGCCTTTGGGAATTTTACCTCCCAGCGCTGTATATTTTTTAGGGGTTTTGAGGAAGGAAACAATTTCCATTATTTCCACTTTTGCTTCATCTAATCCGGCTACATCTTCAAAGGTGATGTTGATTTTTTCATCCTTATCAAATAGAATCGCTTTTGACTTTCCGATATTGAAGATGTTGCCCCCCGGCCCACCAATACCTCCGCCACCTGCTCTGCGCAGCATAAAAATCCAAAATCCGATGAGCAGTAATATAGGAAGCAAATACGGTACAACATCACGCCACCAGTCCTGACGAGCTTCGTATTTTACATTGACAGGGGTCAGTTGTGGTTTGTCTTTATAAAAATCAGTGATGAATTTATCGAAGGCATCATTAGAGGCCACCGTGAAGGAGTAGTGAGGCCCTTTGTTGATAGTGCCAAAACGGGAACGCGCTACTTCCTTGTATTTTGCTTTCGTTAAAGCGGTATCGGTGAGATAGACCTCAGCTTGTTTCTGGTTTACAATAGCAATTTGTTCTACATCATTATCTGCCAGCATTTCCTTCAAATCAGTAATGCTGCTATCTTTCGTGTTTTCACCGAAGAAAGACATGTTGAATGAGATAAGAATAAAAGCGAAAATGATGGCATACACCCAGAAGTAATTAAACTTAGGACCCTCCTCTAAAATCTTTCGACCTCGCTTATCGTTATTTTGCTTGTTTTTGGTGTTTTTGCTTTCCTTATTTTCCATAATGACTTCCGATTATTCAAACGTCTGAAACAAGACGTTCCTTCTTTTGGTTTATTGTAATTGCTCTTTTCTACTTAATTAATGAATAACACTTGATTTATTTGACGGCTACACCTTCGCGGTAGCGGATAATTTTTGCATCACTCCAAAGTTCCTCTAATTCATAAAACTCTCTTTTCTCCTTATAAAATACATGAACAGTCACATCTACAAAATCTATGATCATCCACTCTGCCCCTTTGCCGCCTTCTGTTTTATAAGGCTTGAAACCATTTGCTTCCGTTTCGGCCAAAATATTATCGTATAGCGCTCTTACATGAGTGCTTGAATCACCATGAGTAATGACGAAATAATCAGAGGGAGTATCTTTTATTTTGCGCAGATCAAGGCTTACCACCTCATTCCCCTTCTTGTTCAAAATTGCATTTATCACTACCTTGAGTAACGCATCAGTTGCAGACTTTCTTTTCGCCAAATGTTATTGTGATTTTGTTGATAAATAGGCGCTCTAAACAAACCAAAAGTAATTAGTTTTCATAAATCAGAAATATAAGCTCCGTACTTATGAATACCACCCTCTTTACCGGTCATTTTTTGGTTGAATTAGATACTGTTGATTCTACAAACAATTACCTGAAGGGAATGTTGGCAAAAGGCAAGCCAAGCGAAGGAACTGTCATAATGGCGAATAGTCAGGTTTCCGGTCGCGGGCAGGTAGGGAATAGCTGGTTGACTGAGCCGGGACAAAATCTTACCGTCAGCTATTTATTCTATCCCGGATTTCTGGAAGCAGGCAAGCAGTTTTATCTGAACATGGCGGTGAGCTTAGCAGTGAAGGATTGCTGTGAAGCTTTGTTGAAAGATGAAGTGAAAATTAAATGGCCCAACGATATTTATTACGGGGATACAAAAATCGGGGGAATTCTGATTGAGAATACTATCAGTGGAAACCTGCTAAACTCTTCGATAGTGGGGATTGGGTTAAACGTGAACCAAACAGAGTTTGATACTTCTTTGCCCCATCCAAGCTCTTTGAAAATGATTGCCGGAAAAGATTTTGACCGGAAGGAAGTATTGGCCACTCTCAATATCTATATAGAAAAATACTACCTGCAACTGCGGCAACAGCATTTTAATTTTTTAGATAAAGGTTACACGGTGGCGCTGTACCGCTATCAGCAAACACACGAATTCAGAAGAGCCAATCAACTCATACGAGGCGAAATAAACGGAGTGACCAAAGAGGGCAAATTGATACTCCATTGCAACGGCAAGGAACAACGGTACAATTTTAAAGAGATAGAATATGTGATCCCCTAAAGTTACTTCAGCCGTATTTTCATTCTCACCGGTTGATGGTCGCTGAAATCGAAACCCAGATTTTTTCCGCGAATTTCTTCCACCTCAATATTGGGAGAGGTGAAGTAATAGTCAAGAATAGTGGTGAAAGTAGTGTTGGAGTCAAAGGGGTATTTGTTTTTGCGATTGGTAGCCGTAGTGGAATCATAATAATAGTTCCATCCCGAAATATAGTTGGGATCATTGTTCCTTAAATACAAGGAGTCGTCTTCTTTCACCTTCTCCCAAGTGTGCACATTAAAGGCAGGTGGGGCAATGTTCCAGTCGCCTCCCAGCACTACATAATTTCCTTTGGCATATTCTCCCTCCAGAATTTTTTTGGCTAAAGCCATCTGTTCTTTCTTTACACTGCCATCGTCATAGGCTTCGAAGTGCGTATTGATCACAATCAAATCTTTTCCGTTGGCTAATTTGTACCGCTGTTCCAGCAGGCAACGCTCCAAGTAAAACAGCTTTCGCGGAAAATCTTTTATCCCCGGCAATGCAATGCGCTTACTTTCTACCGGTGTATATTTTGAAAGGGTTTGCAAGCCGCTTAGAATTTTACCCATGGGGTCTGTAAACGGAAAGGGCAGATAGGTCACCTTATAATTAGTGACAAAGGTGTAGTTGTGATCGCTCAAAACTTCGGCAAACTGTGCCGCTTCGTCTATATGATAACTGCGCTTGCTGTCGCGATCTACTTCCTGCAACAGCACAAAATCTACATCTTTATTCTCGTCTAAAATTTTCTTGATACCGACCATATTTTTCAACACATGCTCTTTTGGAGGAGTCACCATTTTCCCTCCATCGTAAAAAAAGTCCACCTCCTTTCCGAGACCCGCATACCCCAAATTCCAAATCATAAAGGTGAAACTTGAATCATTGAGCACAGCCGCAGTTGACACGCCTGACTTTGCCGCAATGGTTTCTGCCGTCTCTATGGGAGCCGGTCGAAATTTTGTAATGGCTCCGAGGAGTAGCATGCCGCCTATATAAAGAATAGCTGCCAGTACGGCCAGCCCAATAAGGAGTAAAACCTGTTTCATGCTGTTGGATTGAATTCCGAATTTACATTTTAGAACGATGTTACAGGAAAATTTATAGTTTCGATTCGCTACAATTAACTATAATCTGAAACCATGAATCATTTTGAATGGAGTTGGACCCAAGAAGGTTTAAAAATATTTGCACAAGGATGGAACCCGCCACAAACAAAAGGAGTGGTATGTATTATTCACGGATTTAATGAGCATAGCACCCGCTATTTGCAAGCAGCCGAACGATTAGGACAGGCAGGTTATGCCGTGCTTACTTTTGATTTGTTTGGCCATGGAAAAACGGAGGGCAAGCGAGGACACGCGCCTTCGTATGAGGCTTTGTTGGATTCCGTAAAGATGATATTAAACGAAGCGGAAACACGGTTTCCCGGAGTAAAGAAATTCCTGTGGGGGCACAGCATGGGAGGGGGCATCGTGTTGAATTATCTGCTAAAACGCAATCCGAATATATCAGGAGCTATTGCCACCGGCCCTTTATTGCGATTAGGTTTTGAACCTCCTGCGTTTAAAGTATTACTTGCTAAAATAATGGTTCATATCTACCCGGCTTTTACTGAGTCGGCAGCGCTTGATTCCAATGCTATATCGCGCGATTCAGAGCAGGTGCGAAAATATAATGCCGACCCTTATAATCACGGCAAAATTACTGCTGGAACCTTTCTCGGTATGTTTGAAGCCGGCAAGTGGGCGATTGGCCATGCGGGCAATCTGAAAGTTCCTTTGCTACTGATGCACGGCACAGCCGACAAATTGACTTCACCGAAAGGCACCAAAGAATTTGCCGAGAACGCCCCTAAAAATTTGGTGACGCTGAAACTGTGGGAAGGCTTTTATCATGAACTGCACAATGAGCCGGAACCAGATAGAAGTGAAGTGCTGGCTTACATGACCGACTGGATGAACGCTCACTGATTCTTTTGTAGCTGTTGCCCATGAAAAAATGGAGTCTTGTTGGGTTGCTTTTGCTCCTGCTTGCGGGCGGGGGGTATCTATTCCGTCAGCCGTTGCTTCGCTCCTTTGCTACTTTTCTTATTTGCGAAGATCCACTTCAAAAAGCAGATGCGCTCTTTGTGCTTTCAGGTGGCGGATATGACCGTGGCAACGAGGCGGCTAAAGTGTTTGAAGAAGGCTATGCTCCTAAAATTATTTGCACCGGTGGCAATGAGGTAGTAGAATTTAAAGTGTTTAATATAGACACTTTAGAAAGTGACTTAACCGTGGCCAACCTGAAGCGACAACAGGTTCCCGACTCGGTGATTGTAGAGATACGCGAAGGCACCAGCACGAAGGAAGAGGCCAGTATCATCCTGAATTATTGCAAAAGCCATCAACTGCAAACAGTGATCGTTCTTTCTTCTAAGTTGCATACCCATCGCATCAACGAAGTTTTTCGGAAACCACTCAAAGAGGTAGGAGTGCAGTTGATTGTACACGGAGCACCCAACTCCCGATTTGATGAAATGCTTTGGTGGCAAAGCGAAGATGGCCTCATAGCCATTAACAACGAATGGCTAAAGACCTTTTACTACTGGTGGAAATATTGAGCGGAGATTGTGTGAGGGGTTTACACTTGCCAATGCCTTAGTTAATATGCTCCCAAAAATTTATGTCCATTGAAGCACAACTAAATTTTAAATCTGCACACTATCTGCTCAGCGATTTACAGGCAGAAGAACTGATAATCGGCTAATAGCAACCAACTACAGCAGACCGCATTCATCAAGCTACTCTGAGGTTGTTATTATCTATTGGAATAACTGTTTTCTGTGCCTTTTCGGCATTCAACGTTTGCGTTTCTTCCAGCGAATTGAATTTAATTTTTGCCTCCGCCATTTTAGAATTAAAATCTAAAGCAGCACTGCTCTTTTTGGCAATCTGGAACACGCTGTCTAATCCCGTCCAGGTCATAAACCATCCCACCGGCTCTAACATTAAGTTGAGACCGTGAGTATAGGCTGTGGAGATGTGTAAAGTGGTCACGTAAAACAAAGAGATAATCAGAGTAAAACCGGTTCCCAGCAACATATAACCTTGTTTTAAAGCTAATCTCTGTTCCGCCTTTAATGCGTCCGCAATATTTTGGAAGTAATGATTCAGATTGTTAATGATAATTGCTTCCGACTCTTCGCTGCGTTCTCCATCCAACACGTTAAACTTGAGCACGATATGATCCGATGATTTTTCACCGGCCATTTTTCGAACCTCTCTTAAAAAATCATCGGACAGTGCCCGATCTGAAAAAGGACGAGAATCAAATTCTGAAAACACATCATCATATCGGTCAATCCAAATACATATCTCGGGGTCTTCTAAAAACTTACGTGCTTCTTCTGTTTCTTGAATCATCTTCTCGGTTTTAATCCATTAAAAAACATTGGGTTCCACTCCAATCCATCTTTTCTTACGGCATTTTGCCGGATAGGTTACTCTATCGCACAATTTCTTTTCTTGTCCGTATAAAGTGGTAGCCTGTATAATTTCTAAAAGTGGGCAGTGGATAGTACAGTTACCGCCCTACCTGCGCAGAGAATTATTATAGCATTGTTGCGGCAAACCGAGGCGGATAATATATTTCGGATTATGAAACAAGTCTTCACCATACTGCTCGCGCTGATACTGACTGCCCCCGTGATGGCGCAGGAAAATACAGAGAGCAAACCTGCGGGCAAGCCGGGTAAAAATTCAAGAACCGATGTTCTCGAAAATATTGATGCTCGAATGCTTCTGGTACCGGGGGGTACTTTTACCATGGGCTGCACCCGACCACAGGATAGTTGCTATTACTGGGAATATCCGGCTCATAAAGTTACGTTGAGCAATTTTCACTTGGCTCAATACCCGGTTACCCAGCGCGAATGGGAAACAGTGATGCACACTAAACCCTGGTTCTCAAAAGACTGCCCCGATTGTCCCGTAGAGCACATTAGTTGGTACGATGCGCAAGTGTATATCAGTACGCTGAATCAGTTGTCGGGCAAGTTTTATCGCCTGCCTACGGAAGCTGAGTGGGAATATGCCGCTCGCGGTGGCAGCAATAGTCACAACTTAGAATATGCCGGAGGAAATATCATTGACAACATAGCTTGGTACGACAGCAATAGTATGCAGCAATCGCATCCCGTAGGTTTGAAAGCGCCCAATGAATTAGGTCTTTACGACATGAGCGGAAATGTGTGGGAATGGTGTTCTGATTGGTTTAGCGAAAAGTATTATGCCGAAAGTCCGGCCAAAGACCCGCAAGGACCGGGTAAGGATGTGTACCGCGTATGCCGAGGTGGCTCTTGGTGGAGCGAGAAAGGAGACCTGCGAGTTTCTAATCGCGACCGGTATCCGCCCGATGCTCGCGATGATGATGTTGGTTTCAGATTAGCAAAAGATTAAGAGGAGTTAAGCGCTGCTCTTTAAATGTATTCCACAAAAGCAGGAGTTCTCTTTATTTTAAAAGGAACTCCTGTTGTATTTTGTAGTGCTTTACATATTGGCTAAAGTTTAAGCACTGCGATAAATTCCTATCTTGCCTTTCCAATTTATACTGCTATGAAAAAGTATTTCTTCCCTCTACTTCTCTTGCCTTTTGTTTCGCTCATTGCTCAAAACCCTACCGATCCGAGTCGCTCGGCATTAAACGAAGCAATGTATCCCTTTTATCACGGAGTGGCATCCGGTGACCCTTTGAGCGACCGCGTTATTATTTGGACGCGCATTACGTTGGATCCACCGATAGACCCTGTAACCGTAAGTTGGGAAATGTATGCCGATACGGCTCTTACCTCTTTAGTCACCAGCGGCACCACTACTACTGATAGTGCAAAAGACTACACCGTAAAAGTAGATGTGACCGGCTTGCAGGAAAACACCTGGTATTATTATCGGTTTAAGTACGACACCTTCCCCTCTGTTATTGGCAGAACTCGCACCTTGCCCACCGGTCATTTAAATAACCTGCGCTTTGTAGTGGCCAGTTGCCAGAATTATCAGAACGGATATTATAATGCTCACCGCGATATTGCGCAGCGAAATGATATTGATGCCGTTCTTTTTTTGGGAGATTATACTTACGAAAGTAGTGCGGGAGGCCCCTACCCGGATCGGCAACACGAGCCGGATCACAAAACTATTCAGTTAGTAGATTACCGCATTCGGCAGTCACAGTATCATTTAGACCCCGATTTGCAGGAAGCTCATCGTCAATATCCTTGGATTACTATTTGGGACGACCACGAAACCGCTAATGACTCCTACACCAACGGAGCAAAAAGCCATGATGTGGGTGATGGCCCCTGGTACGATCGCAAAGTAAATGCCGTGGAAGCGTATGAAGAGTGGATGCCCATTCGCATGCCCGACCCGAGTGATACCTTCCGCATCTTCCGCCATTTTACATTTGGTGATCTTGCTGAATTACAAATGATTGATACCCGCCTTTATGATCGCTCCAAACAGGCGAGTACTACAATTACTTCGGTATATGATTCCTTGGTGAACGATAGCTCCCGTACCTTAATGGGGCCACAACAATTTGATTGGTTGGAACACAGCATTGACAGCAGCATCGCTCAATGGCAAATTATAGGTCAGCAGGTAATGATGGCTCCTCTAGTAGTTCCTGCCGGAGTGTTTGGCCCTCCCAGCATTGTAAATCCCGATCAATGGGATGGCTATCCTTTTGAGCGGCAGCGCTTCTACGATTTCATTACGGGAAATAATATTCAAAACGTAGTGGTGCTTACGGGTGATATACATACCTCTTGGGCGAATGATTTGCCGCTTGCAAATTACGATACTGCTCATCGGCAAAATTCTATAGGGGTGGAGTTTGTGTCCACCAGTATTACTTCGGGCAATGAATTGCCACCTCTCGTGAGTGAACCGGTCATTCATCAGTTTGCCGACCACGTGCGGTACGTTGATCTGAGTCATCACGGATATTATATACTGGATATTACTCCGCAACGCACCCAAGCCGACTTTGTATTTGTCAGCTCCATTCAATCCCATAATTATTCCATAGTGCCCGGCCAGTCGTGGTATGTAAATGCCGGAGAGCGATTTCTCAGACAAACACAGGTGCCTTCTGTTTCTCAGAATACCTATCCTTCTTTGGCTCCCATTACGCTGCAAGCTACCGGTATAAAAACCATCAGCGACCACATTACCACTATTAGCATGTACCCCAATCCATTTTTAAGTGAGGTGCTGATTCAATACAATACTTCAAGCTCAGAGCCGGTGACACTGCAAGTATGGAGCAGCGAGGGTCGTTTAATGATAGAGCATAATCTTGGGCAATCATATATTGGCACTAATTACGCTCGCTTTGATGGCAGCCAACTCGCCTCCGGTATTTATCAAGTGATACTGAAAGGTCCATCGCAATCGAAAGGAGAAGCCGTGTTAAAGGTGAATTAAAAAGTAGGTGAGATTGGCTCGTGGTTTTTATAAAAGGCATTTGTGATAAACCACTTTTCGACTATTCGCCAAAAGTACGCTGTGAGATGAAGTACCAAACAACACTTTTTTTGTCTGTAAATTACATTTGCTTTAATTAAGTGGAAAGTATATTTTCGGTTTGGAATTATACTTTTATTAACGCTTAAACCAACCGCGTCCCCTATGCATTGGATTATCATTTTGATTGTAATGGCAGCTTTGGTGCTTATAGGTTCCGGCATCTTCAAGAAAGGAGATGAAGAGGATAACCTGAAGTAAGTGGAAGAGACAGAAGTAACAGAAAGTGAATCTTATCTTTCGCTTGCCTGTTTTTTGTGCCTTTCTTTTAAACTATATCTTTAGCATCCACAAGTTTACCTATGCTAAGAAATCTTCTCGTTGCCGTGGTGCTGCTGATAGCGCTTTCATTTTATTCCTGCAAAAAAGATTGTCCTCATCCGCAGCCCGATGGTCACACTCAAGTAGATACCGGATATGTGCAAACCACTCCTTGGCCCAAGTGGGTATTTCAACATTGGATTTGGGAAGGCGAAGGAACTACGCAGAGTGCGCGACAGTTGGCGGATGATTATTTAGCCAACGGCATTCCGGTAGGGGCTATCATTATTGACAGCCCTTGGGAAACCGACTATAACACTTTTGAATGGGATAGCACCCGGTATCCAGGAGTGCAGGGAATGATTGACTACTTCCACAACAAAGACATAAAGGTTTTATGTTGGATTACTGGCGGCATTGATACCAACCTGCACCCACTTTGGGACTATGGCCGCGATCATGATTATTTTATGAAGGAGAATGCCTCGTCCGGCCCGGGCATCGTAAAATGGTGGAAACCTACCCGCTGTAGTCTTATTGATTGGTACAATCCGGATGCCGTGGCTTGGTGGAAAAGTCTGATGGATAAAACATTAGCTTATGGCATAGATGGCTGGAAGTGCGATGGCTCCGATTTTTCATTGTATGATTTACAGAATTTTAAGTCCTATTTCTATTCCCCTTACCTACAGGGAAATATTCCCAGCCGCAACGATTATAGTGAAAAATATTACCGTCTGTTTTACGATTACAGTCGCCAAAAACTCGGAAACGATAGAATCATCATGTGCCGTCCTATTGATAATTACGGCTATCCCTTTACCGGAAGTACCGTAGCTTTTGGGCCGAGAGATATTAGCTGGAGCAACTGGGTGGGCGATCAGGATGCGACTTTCGATGGCATGAAAGCCGCCCTTAATAATATGTATGAGAGTGATGCTTACGGCTACTTCAGTTTTGGGTCAGACATTGGCGGTTACCGCACCGATAATGGGTATGCCAATGGACGATCGAAAGAGCTATTTATTCGTTGGGCGCAGTTAGGCGCGTTTTGCGGATTGATGGAAAACGGTGGCGGAGGCGAACACCGCCCCTGGATGTTTGATGCTGAAACGAATGAGATTTATAAAAACCTGACGGTGATGCGTCATAAGTATCTCGTGGGGTACCTCATGGAATCGCTCAAAAATTCGGTAGTGCAAAATACTGCGTTGATGAAGTTCTTCAACAAAGCCGATTACAGCTATCTGTTGGGAGACGATATTTTTGTGGCTCCGATTTTAAGTAGCTCAAGTACCGTCACGGTAAATCTGCCTGCGGGGAATAACTGGGTATATCTATTCGACAAGTCGCAAGTATATGAGGGAGGACAAAGCATTTCAAAGACCTACCCTATTAATGAATTTCCTGTATTTCTGAAACAGGGCACTCACACCGAGGAGGTGATGAAAGCAAACTAAATGCGGTTGAAAATTGGCAGTTGCAAATAGCAATTAACAATTTCTTATGGCTTCATACTGCTCTCATTTCGTTAGTTATTAGCTCGCCTAATCTCATCGAAAGCACCGCCTCCTTTACCCCTCATTTAAATTTTTAGTTTAGTTTCGTCCACTTGAGAAAAAAATCAGAGGCTAAATAAATATTTGAACAAATGGGATGCTCAATCGCAAAAGACGGAACAGGTTCCGGGAGTCAACACGGAGGTTGTAGCTCCGGAGGCTGCAACAAAATGAATGTGTATGACTGGTTTTCCGACATGCCACTGTCTTTCAACGAAAACTTCAACATAGTAGAAGTGTCATTTAAAAATGGTGCTCGTAAAGGTTTCTATCGCAACACGCACCATCTCGATATAAATAAAGGACAGTTGGTGGTAGTAGAAGCTGCGCAAGGCTATGATATTGGCGAAGTAGATCTACAGGGGGAATTGGTGAAAATGCAAATGAAAAAACGCAAGGTTTCTGAAAGAGATGATACCATCCGAAACATTCTGCGCGTAGGAACTGATGAAGACCTGAAAACCCTACAAGAAATAAGAGCCAAAGAATCGGAAACAATGGTGCGCGCCAGGGCTATTTCGCGCTCCATGAATCTGGAAATGAAGATTGGTGATATTGAATATCAGGGCGACTATAAAAAGGTAACTATTTATTACACAGCCGAAGATCGGGTAGATTTTCGCGAACTCGTAAAGGTGTATGCCCGCGAATTCAAAGTAAAAATTGAAATGCGTCAGATAGGTGCTCGTCAGGAAGCAGCTCGCATTGGAGGCATCGGTACTTGCGGTCGCGAACTGTGTTGCTCTACTTGGTTGAGCGATTTTAAATCGGTGACCACACAGGCAGTTCGCTATCAGAACCTCGCTATTAATACCGATAAACTGAGCGGACAGTGCGGTCGCCTGAAATGCTGTCTGAATTATGAGTTGGATACTTATAGCGATGCCCTGCGCAGTTTTCCCCGCAACATGGACAAGATTGTAACGGAAGAGGGTATCGCCTTTCTTCGCAAAACCGAAATACTAAAACAACAGGCGGTCTATGAATATGAACATCAGCGCGGAGTTTCTTTTAAGTTGGGCGTGGAGCAGATAAAAGAGCTATTGTTTATGAATAAATCAGGCAAAAAGCCTAAAAGCCTGATAGACTTTGCAATTACTGAAGCTGTGAAAATAGATGAATCAAAACACGAAGACTTGGTGGGGCAGGTAAGCCTTTCTACGCTCGAAGAAAAAGAGAGACGCAAGCGCAACCAGCATCGCAACCATAAAGGAAAAGGTCGTGGCAAGAAAAAGTAATTGGGCATTAGGGCTTCTTTTTTCGATACTGGCGCTCTCTTCTTGCGACAAAAAATTGGTGCTGGACGAAAATCAGCAAGTGAAAAATTACCGCTGGAGTTACGAAGATGCCAAGAGTTTTACAGCCGCGATTAACGACACTTCCATCACTTATAACATCTACATCAATGTGCGCCATTCCTTTCAGTTTGAATGGCGAAATGTTTGGGTAAACATTGAAACCGTTTTCCCCGATGGGCATTCCTTCAATAAGCGAGTAAATCTTCTTTTGTCGGAACCGGACGGCCATTGGTACGCCAAATGCTTGGGCGATAATTGCGACATTCAGATTCCTATTCAGCAAAATGCGTACTTCCCGCAGCCGGGCAACTATACTTTTAAAATCACACAAGATATGCGGGTGGACCCCTTGCCGCATTTTAAAAGCATAGGCATTCGGATCGAAAAAGATATTGCAGACTGAGTTTGGCGCTCTAACAACTCTATCTCCTAAAATGATTTTTTGTGCCTGCGGAAATTCTTTAACGCCAATGTCTGTGTCCGCACAGATATTTTTCGATTACCAAGCGCGGCTGTGATGACACAGACGCGGGCGGAGCAGCAGCAAAGACTGCAAACAATGTCCGCTTCGCGGCACCTGCATCGGCAAAAGCGATTTTAAGAAGCTCACCGAAACCATAGACAAAGAACTCTATGACCAAATGCACCAACGGCTGCAAACCCGCCAAGCCAAAATCTATAAGAAACTCCGAAGCAGCACCGTAGAGCCGGTCTTAGGCACGCTCATCAACTTTACCGGCATGCGAAGAATATGGACTCGGGGAATAAAGCAAGCCAACAAGTTTATGCTGGGTGCAGCCATTGCCTACAATCTCAAAAAGTGGCTCAACTATCAGCCCAAACATCGAAAAGTAAATGCGATGGCAATGGAAGTTCAGAAAACAACTGAAAAAGTCCTTCAAAAACTTGGGTTTTTGTTCTGCCGGCTGCTACAACTCTCATACACTACCCTATCCTGAAAAACACCTGCCTGCCGGTAGGCAGGAAAACCGAACTCATAGCCCGGTTTCACGTTTTTTGCCGCCCCTTAAGCAGGGGTTGTGCAACTGCCACCGATGTTAGCGGCTGCCGTTCTTGTCGTTCGCGGCATTAGTTACTGTTGTCAAACGAAGTTATATTTCTTTGTAGTGATGTTGCGTAAAACGATGCCAACCTTTTTTGTTTTTTGATTCAACTGCCCAATGAAAACCTTCTTCGGTGTCTTGCCAATAAATCATTCTTGCAATTCCCGCAGGCATTTGTGCCTCAAAACAAATTGCGTCAGGGTGAACATCTGTGCCGTCAGATAAATATCCTTGCGACTTTTTGCCGTCAGAGGTAAATGACCAAAACGAAACTTTGTCGTTGTCCATTCCTATAATCGCAACCTCTTCGTAAGTTTTTGTCTTGAACTCCCATTTTACGTTCAACTGAATATAGTTTCCGTCAAGCACTTTTGTAAATGTCCGTGTGCATTTTACCGGTCCCATTTCAGAGTCAGCTATTGCAACCCAACTGCCAAGTAATGGCTGAAGAATACCTAACTTACCTCTGCCTTTTTTCCATTTTTCTGATTTTGCTGCCATTTTCTCTTATGCTTATATATTTTTAGTTTGTAGAATCTTTATTCGTTACAGTTTGAATTGTCGTCCTCCTATTGCTCACAAAGCCCGTTAATGCTTCCACTGTCGGTTCATACGGTTCTGACTAACGTTTCCCTCGTTGTTTAGAAATCAGGTTTTTGTAAAGCCGAGGTCTTTGTCAGTGAGAGCGAATTTATCAATTTGTTTTTTGATGCGATGT
>JADFDM010000004.1:0-122813 GCA_018262795.1 Sphingobacteriales bacterium
TCACCAAGAACATCAAAGGCAGAAAAACCGATGTGCAGGACTGCCAATGGATTCAAAAACTCCACAGTATTGGATTGCTCACCGGAAGTTTTCTTCCGGATGCTGCCACCGAACAACTCAGAACGTACTGCCGGCACCGGACTAATTTGTTAGAGCAAGCTGCCGACACTGCCCGGAAAATGCAGAAGTATTTACGGCTGCTCAATCTGCGCTTAGATGTGGTGGTCAATGACATTTGTGGTCTCACCGGACTATCCATCATTCAGGCTATTTGCAACGGAGAAACCAATCCTGAAAAATTAGCAGCACTTCGCAATGGCAATTGCAAAAAATCGGAAGCGGAAATTGCCAAAGCATTACAAACCAATGGTAGAAAAGATTACCTCTTTGCTTTGAATCAGGAATTGGAAATGTATTATCACCTCCAAACAAAAATTGCTTTGTGCGATAAGGAGATTGAAAAAATGTTGAACGAACAAATCAACAACGATGATGAGAAGCGACAACACTATATTGACAAAAAAGCGCACAAAAAAATCAATAAAAACACGCCTAAGAATATAGACCTCAATCTCGCGAGCTATCAACTTTTTGAAGGTGTTGATTTGCTCGCCATAGAAGGCGTGAGTTATTCTACCATCCTTACTTTAATCAGCGAAGTAGGCTTGGAGGGAATTAAAAAATTCCCAACTGCCAAGCAGTTTGCCAGTTGGCTGCGCCTCTCTCCAAACAACAAAATCAGTGGCGGTAAAGTGTTGAGCAATAAAATTCCGAAAGGAAGTAACCGGTTAAAAATTGCTTTGCGCAATGCCGCCAATGCCATTGGCAACTTAAAAGATTCCA
Source organism: Sphingobacteriales bacterium (assembly GCA_018262795.1). Classification (GTDB taxonomy): domain Bacteria; phylum Bacteroidota; class Bacteroidia; order Chitinophagales; family LD1; genus Bog-950. The sequence continues at coordinate 844 of JADFDM010000004.1, forward strand.
CGCCTCTTTCCGATTTCTTTAAACGAATCAATTTTAGAAAAGGAAGAGTGTCGGCAACCAGTGCAACAGCAAGAAAACTTGCAGTCATCATCTGGAACATGGTCACTAAAAAAGTTCCCTACATCAATCCCGAAAACTATCTCTTCCTTGACCAAAAAAGAAAACTCGCTGCCCTACATCGCATCAAAAAGCAAATTGATAAATTCGCTCTCACTGACAAAGACCTCGGCTTTACAAAGACCTGATTTCTAAGCAACGAGAGAAACGTTAGTCAGAACCCTGTTTTAGTGTGGTTGTAATTCTTTAAGTAACGTGTGACAATTAGACAAATAATAAAAACATCGGCAAAGCCGTTTGCTATGCTTCAGCAAAAAAATAGCGATAATGCTCGTCCATCTTTTAATAAAGCGGCATCATCCCAATTTTTTTGCGCTGACGCAGAAAACAGCCGAATCCAAAACAGCCAACAGCCCGGTGCTGTTGTTCTGAATTAGAATTTCGCTAATGTTTATAAAATGTGCTGAAATCTTTACGAGAAAATGAAGATTATAAATTATACGAAACATACTTTTAGCAATTAAGAAAAAAATCTTTTCACCCGCTCCGCGTTAACCACACACTAACAAGAGCAGAAAATTACCTCTATGGAATCAAAGAGTAAACCCATTATTTGTTTTCGGAAGATGATGAACAAAAGAACAATCTTGTTTCTTGTCTTTGCATTTTGCATGACCAATGAAAGCAAAGCGCAAAACATTCAAATAACTCCTGTCGTTCAACCCACACAAGGCGGACATACACAGGTAGGTAATTTTGTTTTAGATTTTACAATAGGTGAACCGGTATACGCACCTTTGAAAAACGGCAACCTGATGCTAACACAGGGTTTTGAACAACCGGAGAAACCATTGCCACCGGTTGCGCCTGCATCACAAACAGTTTGTTCCGACACAGCTTACACATTTGTTTTAAGTAATGTGAGAGCCGGTGCAGGTGGAGACAAAGTAGAATGGAGTTTAAATTCAAATTGCTCTGACAGCAATATTATAGCCATCGGTGGAACAATATCAGTAACTGTTGCTGTTGGCACTTCCGACACCGTATGGATAAGAAGCAGAGTAAGCGGAAGTGGTTTAGTAAGCAACAGTATCGTTTCCACCGTGCTTACTGTCAATCTTAAACCCGAATCACCAACACCACCGGCACCGGTGAGTGTGGCGAGTGATACTCCTGTTGTTTTTGTTTTTGAAAACATACAAGCGGGTTTTGGAGCCAATCAAATGGAATGGGCATTGGACAGCAACTTTACAAGTTCGCATATTGATACACCGCTTTGCACAATCAATTTAACTATACCGCCCGATTCATTCCAATTGATTTGGCTACGAAGTAAAGACACAGCCACCGGCTGTATGAGTGATACAAGAACTACCATTGTTATTGTTGACACCATCGGTGTTCCGCATATTATTTACGATTCTGTAATGACAATCTGCACCGGAACATCTACCATGTTCAGTGTGGCAAATAGCGATACCGCTTTGCGTTACGATTTAAAAGTAGATACCGTAATAGTTGCAACTTCCTTTGGCAACGACACTACTTTAAATTTAAGCACCGGTAATGTAGATACAACAACTGTTTTTGTTATTTACAGAACAGACACAATCGCTCACACAACAGTTGCCATAGATACTATTCTAATAATGCCGATTGCTGCGGTTGATACTCCATTTTTTTTAGAAGGAGATACTTTTGTTTTCATACAAGATACAGTTTGCTACCAAGCGGCTGCTAATAACGGCAACAAAATTATTTACAGTATAATTAGCGGCAGCACAACTATTGATTCTTTAACCGGTTGTGTAGATAGTATACGTGGTAATTTTACAGTGAAGGCAACTGCTTACGGTGAAACAAGTTGCGGCTCTGCCTATATTACGCGAGTCGTACACGTTACAACAATATCAGCACCGGTAGTGTTTGATAAATTTGTGTTGATAGACAGCCCCAAAGTGGTAAGTGTTACGCTTGATACTATTATAGTAGGAATCGGTGGAGATGAAATTGAATGGGCAACGAATGAGCGATTTGATAGTTCTTATTTTGTGGCTTCACCGGCTGTTATTAGTATTGATTTAGAAGCTGGCAGTGACACTGTTATTTGGGTGCGTAGCCATGACAGCGATAAGAATAAACATAGCCGCGCTAAAAAAGCAACTGTTGGTGTAAATTTAAAGCAGCTAAGCGCAGGGTTATTAGATAAAAGCAAATGGGATATTATAGATACAAAAAGTGATGAATTTAGTGTAAATGATTATCCCGACCAATATGTTGACGATTTGCAAAATCACAATTTCCCAAAGTACGACCAATTCAGACACAAATGGAATTTGATTTACGATTATGACGGAGGACCTGCCGATGCGAACAACATAAATAACTACACTCTTTTTGGAAATATTCATCCGCCAAGCGAACCGAATAAAGCAGAAGTTGAACTTTACGATTGGGGCAATTGCCCTGTTAATCCTAATGGGCAAGGCGGCACTGGTAGCGGACACGAAGTAAGTTTTTCAAACGGCATTGCTCATCTTACGGCTACAAAGTTTAATTCTCCGGTAACTGCTACAGATGGCACTACTACCGGAACTTTCACCTATCATTCAGGCATGCTGAGCAGTTATTTTACCATTCCTATGACCAATAGCATGTGGGAACTACGATGCAAAGTTCCTTCAAATACTTATACAGGGCATGGGTCGTTTCCCGCTTTTTGGAACTGGTCTTGGGCGGCAGATTTTACAATTTTTGACTGGACAAACAGAACTAACTCAAAATCTGCCACCTCTGACCAGAATCAACGCGATGCCAACGGAAACACTTATAATTGTGCTATGGAGGTTTTCAGACAAACTCCATGCGGCTTTGATGAGGACTGGCATACTTTTACTTTAGTCACAACCCCTACAGAAGTTCTTCGGTTTATTGACGGAAAAGAAACATGGTCTTCTGTTATTCATAATTCAAATTTCCCATCAGGTAGATGGCCGCTTGGAATCGCTTCCGGCTTCAGTTTAGATGCGCCTATCTTCATAAACCATGAAGTTTACGATTGGGGAAATGGTTCTGCGCCTTCATGGAATAGTGCTGATTTACAGATAGATTATTTTAGATGCTACCAACCTAAATCTGCATACACACAAAATCCGGTAGTGCTGCAAAATACTTTACCATACGGATATGCAAGAACCCTTGAAAGTCCTAATTTTTATTATTTCTCTCAATCGAATAATAATATTGGCATTAATAGATTTAATCATAACAGTTGGTTCATTGGTACAAAGCCTAACAGCAAAATTTGTCTTGAAACCGCATTGTCTTTCACCAAAATTTATTACACCAGTAACAATAATATGTGCTATAACGTGTACGAAAATAGCGGAATATGGTATGATTACTGGCTCGGCAATTACGGACACTGGGTAACAGATGTAAAAGGAGAGGTTACAACCGATAACCTCGGTAGAACTTATTACCTGAGTACAAACAGTAATAAACTAAAATACTTTGCATGGCTAAGCTCACAAAATAATTGGTTTAACTTCGAAACCGGAATGACAAATTGCGCGGGCTATATTAATGCTGATAATCACGGTAAGGTTTTCTACAAAGGGACTGATAATAATTTATATGTATGGGTAACAACTGGGTTAATCAGCGGTTACTACAGTAAAATTACCACCGATGGTTCTGTGAACGGAGGTTTAGCAGTGGCTAAATGTGGGTGCATTGTATTTTACCGCGACTTTCAGAATAAGCTAAGGCAGCTTACTTGGTATAACGGATGGAGACCGGTTATAACCGTAGTCAACCAAACTATTGTTACAAATTCTGTTACGTTAGACGAAGCCAATTCTATGGTATATTTTATTGGAAGCGATTATGCTGTTTATTCCTACGCATGGGACTTTAACGGAGTAAATAATAATGCAAATGCCTTTAAACGGTTAGGGTATGGAACTTGTACAAATAATGCACTATCCGACATAGCGTTGAGTGAAGATGGTAATTACATTTACTACCGTGCAACCGATAACAAAATATGGTATTACTTTAACGACCATGACCCAAAAGTTTCAGGAGGCAACTGGAACAAAACACCTCTTAGTACTTATTCTGCAGGAGGTCCAATCGTTGTTGACCAAAAAAGTAAAGGTGGACGACTCTTTTATAGAAGTGATGGCACGGGTGGTATCTTGTGTAAAGTAAATTGGGTTATTGCAGATAACCCGATTGCATGTCCAAATGCCAATGGCTTTGTTCCTATAGCATCATATAAAACCGATGGAACTGATACTCAAAGCAAGAATGAAAATAACGATACTCCGACTGCGAAAGATGTAAGGGATAGTTCAGAGCGATTGAACATTTTAGTTTATCCTAACCCATCTAAAGGAACTTTTACATTCAAAATAACTGACGTTAAAGACGAAACAGATGTAATTATGAAAATTGAGGAAATAAATGGCAGGGAGATAACCGAGTTTAAAAAACATATTCAGTCCGGCAAAAACGAAGAATTGATTTGGGATGCCGGTGGTATGAGCGGAGGGCTATACTATTATCATGCAACCTTTTCTAATGGAAGAAGTTCTATGGGGAAACTGGTTAAAATGTAATTTATGCAACGGTTTACCATTTCTCTTTTATTCGTCTTTTCAACTTTCGCAGTTACCGGTCAACAAACATTGGTTAAACAGTGGGACAAGCGGTTTGGGGGGGGCAGATACGATGCTTTTTTGAGTTTAATTCAAACAACAGACAAAGGGTTTATGTTATGCGGAGCTTCCAACTCAAGCATAAACGGAGATAAAACGCAGGACGATTGGGATATTACACATACCACTTCAGATGGATGGATTTTAAAAATTGATTCCACAGGTAACAAATTATGGGATAAAAGATTCGGTGGGTACTCTAACGATAATGTTATTAGAATCCAACAAACTTTTGACGGTGGATTCATACTTGCAAGCATTTCTTATTCCGATACGGGAGGAGATAAATCTCAACCAAATTGGGGTAATACAGATTATTGGGTTGTAAAAATTGATTCAAATGGTAATAAACAATGGGATAAACGTTTCGGGGGTGCTTTAGAGGAAGATTTTACGAGTGTAATACAAGCAAAGGATTCAGGCTATGTTTTAGCCGGTTGGTCAAAATCGTCTGTTAGCGGTGATAAAACACAGAATAATTGGGATATTACAAATAATCACTATGATAATTGGGTAGTTAAAATTGATGCGTTAGGCAATAAGCAATGGGATAAACGTTTCGGTGGTGTAGATAATGAACTTATGTATGCGGGTTGTTTATTGCAAGCCAACGATGGTGGTTATTTAATAGGCAGTCCTTCTGCTTCGGGAATAAGCGGTGATAAGACCCAAGCCAGTATAGGATGGTATGATTACTGGATTGTAAAAATGGATTCAAATGGTAATAAAATATGGGACAAAAGTTATTGTGGCTTAGATGTGGATGACCTCACCTCAATTATTTCAACAGTTGATAACGGCTTTCTGTTAGGAGGATTCTCTTATTCCGATACCGGTGCAGATAAGACACAACCTAATTGGGGGGGGAAAGATTATTGGATAATAAAAATTGATTCTGCAGGTAATAAACTTTGGGATAAAGATTATGGAGGCACTGGCAATGAAGAGTTATATAACCTATATGCAACTAATGACGGAGGCTATTTATTAGCTGGAACTTCGGAATCTGATATTAGTGGCGATAAGTCAGAGGATAATTTATCGCTTTTGCAGGCATGGCTTATAAAAACAGATTCAGCCGGAAATAAAGAATGGGATAAAACAATTCTCATTGACAGTTTTGCGTATAACGTTTACGCAATGCAAACAAATGATGGTTGCTACATAGTAGGCAATAGCACTAAAGCCCAAATAGCGGGATATAAAACACAAGCAAGTTGGGGTAGTTATGATTACTGGGTAATGAAATTTTGCATTGATTCAGTAACCGCCATAAACGAACTGACCTCACAAACACAAATTGCAGTTTACCCCAACCCCTTTACAAACGACTTATCTATTTCTTTGCAAACAGAGAACACCCACGAAGCAATTTTTACCATTGCCGACTTAACCGGTAAAACAATTTACCGCAGAGAGGAGACCAACCTTGCAAGCAACTACACAAAAATGCTTGACCTGAGCCACCTCACAAATGGAATTTACTTTGTAACCATTTCCTGTCAAGGTAACGCAACAACAAAAAAAATAATCAAACAGTAAATCCAAAAACGCAAACAGCCCCTCGGTTTAACCGAGGGGCTGTTTTGCTTCATGCTCCCCTCTCCTTGGGAGAGGGTCGGGGGTGAGGTTACTCAAACGTAATCTTCCAATGTCCCTGACCGCCACCAATATTTTGAACATTCAGAAAATTGCCTTGCATTCCTATTCCTGTTTGTGAAGCAAATTCATTGGCTGTTTTAGAAATACTTTGACCGACTTGCACATCAATAAACATTCCCCCGCCATTGCCGTCAGTCGGATTCTTAGCAGCATAAAAACGCATCGCGCTACCGGTTACTTCTAAAGTAACACTGATTATTTTATTTCCATCAATGCTTTTAATCTCAATATTTGAAACAGCACCTTGCATTAAATCTCCTTCTCTCACAATACCGGTGGTCATTACAATCTTTCTTCGCAAATCCTTTCCGGCAGCAATGTGAACGTTTGTTTCGCTAATTGCTTTGTAGCCGTCTTTGCTCCATTTAAAATCAAAATCACCCACCGGTAACTTGGTTACACCGTATTTCCCTTTCACATCCGTTTCTGTTTCTGCAACTTTAGTAGAAGTTCCAGTTTGATAAATCACAAACTCAACTCCTTTCACCGGTGCATCATTTTCATCCAACACAACGCCTCTAACTTTTGCCGATGATGTTCCCAAATCAATAATCTCTCTCGATTGTTTGTACCCGTCAAAAAAATTTTTGTTGGAACTCTTCAAAGTGTTCGCCATTTTATCAAGTTGTTTCACCAACAAATTATCAATCACATCGCGCAGCATTTCACCGGCTTGCTTCTTCGCCTGACTTTTAGTAATTAATGCCTGTCTTGGATTCTGCGAAGCAGTTCTATACAAATCAATACTCGTTTGTAAATCCGTTACATCACCGGCACTCACACCAAAAGGACTTGCCCCGACAATATTTGTATTTCCCGACAATATTTGTATTTGTTGCATCGTGTATTGCTTCGCATACATCGTCAACATCTTCTTTCTTTAAACCATTCAATTTTGATTCACTAAAATTTACCAATGCCGCTAACGTGTTATTGTTATTTGCATTCGCAAAAGCGAGAGTTGCGTTAGCACATTTCAGCGCAAGCGCAGTCATGGCAACGCGCAAACCTTTTGTGTCGAGCGTAACGCCCTTAGTTGTTCCTTCGCCAATTTGATTGAGCGAATTAATTAAAACAACTTTTCCTTTTACAACCGTTAGCACGGCTGCAAATCCGGTAATGCCGGAAGTAGCTGCGGTGTTAGCATCGCAGAAACCGGTGGTGGTGTTAATCATGTTAACCCTGTTACTGTTTGTCGTTTTCATAGTTTTTGGTTTTTGTTTGTGAACTAATTTCTTCCTAAACGAAAACCATATTCATTTTATTATTTCACCACTCAACTTTTTAAAAGATTTTAAGAAATATGACAATACTGTGACATTTCCTCTGACAAAAGCCATAGTTTTAGTAATTTCTATCGCGGTTTTGCGAAAAACAGAGACCGGTTGGCAAATAAATTAAACGGGTTGGCAGTCAAATCGAATCGCTTGGCAAATAATACGAACAGATTGGCAAATAAATTTGTTCGCTTGGCGAATAAATTAAGATAGCGTGTCAACCAAAAGAAATGATTTGGCATCCAAACTTACTGACTTGGCACATTATACAAATGATTTGGCAAATAAATTCAACCGCTTGGCAAATTACAGAAACGTGATGGCAACCAAACTCGTTAGCTTGGCAGACAAATTCTGTTGACTGTCAACCAAATTAAATCGCTTGGCGCAAAAACTAAACGCGCGTGGCGTTGGAACCAATACAAAAGTCGTTGGACTTCTTGCACCGGTAAACAAATTCATTGACCGGTTCAATCATTTCGCACCGGTGGACAAAAAACAAGTGTGTCGAATACATCAACGCAATTGCACTCACATTTAAACTTGCGCATTCGTAAATTTATTTAGCACAAGTTTAAAAGAGAGTGCAATGCCTCGCAGGGGTTTTCACATCGTTGCGTATTTACTCATTCACTGCACGGGTGACATTAGAGTAGTCGTCAACCGGACAGACAGCCCGAACGTGAACACCGGTAGGGCAGCAGTTAACACTGGGCTACACGCAAATTTTTTTATTGGGGGTGTGCCCTTTAGCGTAAGTGTTGCGTGTATCACTTAGTTTAGCGTTGATGCAAAAAACTCGCAACTATAGCAATCGGTATAAATTCTTTGTTTATTCGTTGCGCTTTTTTGCAACACAAGTACTCTTTTCAATAACCCCAATAAAAAAACTTCGTGTAGCCCCCGAGCGTTGGCAGTAATTATACAGCGATACCGACAAGCTGAAACAACCGCTGGATAATATGAATTTTTTTACGCTTTTATAATTGAAACAAACAGTGAGCAAAATGAAAACATACAGTACAACTAAAGTCCTCTGCTTATTACTGTTCACATTGACAGGAATAAACTCTTTTGCACAGTTGGACTATAACCTTATGGATAATTGGGCATTTCATCCCAATAAAAGCGGAACACTGATTGAAGGCTATAATTTGGACATTGCTGTAATTGACGAAAACCTAAATACCGACACCATATTTCACATAACGAACAACTCCATGACCAATACAGGTGTTGATGTGTTCTTTGTTCATCCCACCATATTATCGGATTTATGGAGTTATTCTACCAGAGAAAATATCCCTTTAACTGACCAACCTTCATTTCTGATTTCTGCTAGCATTGTTGGACAAGCGGGATTATTATCAAAATACGGACGTTTTTTTGCCCCTCGTTACCGTCAGGCATCTCCGCCTACTTATATTGGCAGTGCTTTAGACAGCACACAAGCAGCCGTCATAGGAAATGCGTATAACGACATTAAGGCATCTTTTCTTCATTATCTAAACAATTACAACAATGGAAACAAGATAATTCTTGCAAGTCATTCACAAGGAGCTTATTTGTCTGCCATGTTGTTGAGAGATGTTTTTGACAATGATATTGACTTGAAAAATAAATTAGTTGTGGCAGTAATTGCAGGAGTCGCAGGTACATACTCAGAGCCTTTTCAATTTACAGGCGGATGGTGGGAAAACATTCCTTTGTGTACGGAAATGATTCAATGCGGCTGTGTAATGACTTGGCGGAGCTACAAGGAAGGACAATCACTTACTACGGTACAAGCATCTTCACCTTGTTTTAATCCTTATTTAGAAGACAGCAATTTTGTGTACCGGTTGTTTAATGAAAATCAGGATTGGCTTATGCAAGATTCTATATATTATTCCAACAAACTCAAACCACTTCGAAATTATCTTGTTCCAAAAACAAACCAACCGTATGCTGTAAATGTAGGATTTGTTGCGTTTGATAGCTTATACCAAATCAGGTATCAACGTGACGGACTTACAAAGGTTGGCTTCAAGATAGAACATACGCCAAAACCGAATGACCAGCGACCTGATAATTTATTGGAAGAAGAGTCGAAGCCGTTATTTAATGTGCAGGGTTATCATTTTAAGGATTACGCAATTTATATGTGGGCATTACTAGAACAAATAGATATGAAACTAACCGCTTGTGGAGTTACAACGGGTTTGGATGAACCGATTTACAATAACCATTGCGTTCAGATATTTCCCAACCCAAGTAATAACACAATAAACATAGAATCGGATAAAAATATATCAAGAATTGAAATTTATAATAATCAGGGACAACTTATTAAAATTATAAATCCTAAAAATAACAAATTGAATATTTCAGTCAATGAATTGCCAAGCGGACTATACTTCATAAAAACTAATTTAACTAGTGGTAATACATGGACTGGAAAACTGATAAAACAATAACTACTGCCAACAGGCGTTTGGCAAAAGTGGCGGTTCAGTGCTCCGCAGACACATTTGTGGTTAATCAAAGTTTGGTTCTCCGCATCAACATTTGTTGTGAAAATCGCCACCTTCGCCAAGCGCCAAAACGTCAGGCTGTGAAATAACCCCCTCTTTGGTTTTTACCGGCACAAAAACCGCGGTAGGCTTTTGTATAGAGCGATTCAAAGCGATTTGAGCTTGCTGTTTTTCAGGCAGCTATTCTTCCTGTAAGCATCCCTAAAATTCGGACAGGTTGAAATTAGACAGAAGCACTAATTTTAACATCATGAAAAAAAAAGAAGTGTTTCGGAAAAGCAGGCAGTTAGGGAATAATGTGAATGTAAGCCAATTGGCTGCCGGTTTGTATTTGATTGAGAAATCGAACAACGGAATTTGTGTAGAGAAGTGCAGGTTTATAAAAGCAGAGTGATAAATCTGATGTTTATGACAGCAAGAAATGCTCTACTAATTGTGCCAAGCACTTAGCTTTGAGCGTTAACTACATTTAGCTGACTGTTATAATTTCCAGCACTTCCTCGATCATCTTTCCCACAATATCCTTTGGCTTTTGACTGAAAGTATTTTTTGTGCGATCCGCCAAAATCGCATTGACCGAAAGGCACTGGTGGCCAAGAATTTTACCAAGTCCGTAAATGCCGGCAGTTTCCATTTCAAGATTAGAAATTCGGAAATGCTTATGCCGAAAACTACTGATCACTTTGGTGAAGTCTGCAAAAGTTCGCTGCATTCTGAGCATGCGACCTTGTGGCGCATAAAATCCACAGGCGGTAATAGTCGTTCCTTTTTTATAGTGCGGCTCAAATTTCGATAGTAATTTTTCACTGGCAGAAGCAATGTACGGTTGCACTTCCTTAAAGTAGGGTTTAATGTGATTAAAGAAGGCTTCGAGATATACCGTTTCCTGAATCGAGTTTTCGTATTCATAATAATTCAGCAAGCCATCCAACCCGATGGCCGCTTCCGATACCACTATTTCATCTACTCCAATTTGATCGCTTACCGTGCCGGAAGTACCGATACGAATAATTTTTAAAGAAGTGAGATTCTCCTTTATCTTCCTGGTTGCAAAATCAATGTTTGCCAGTGCATCCAATTCGTTCAGAACAATATCAATGTTATCGGTACCTATGCCGGTCGAAATCACTGTCAATCTTTTATTGTTGAGGTAACCGGTGTGCGAAATAAATTCGCGATTGCTCACCTTTTGTTTAATCATATCGAAGTGGCGACTTACATCTCCCACTCTTCCCGGATCGCCTACTGTAATGATAGTTTCTGCAATGTCTTCGGGTTTCAGATTTAAGTGATAAATACTCCCATCGGGATTTATTATCAACTCCGATTCCGGAATAATCTGATCGTTCATACTTAATTTATTTTTGTTTCAAAGGCAAGCAAAATTATTATTTCACTTTAACCCATTTGAAAGAACTGGTTTTGTTGTTCGGGGAGCCAATACTAACTAAGTAAATTCCTGCGGGTAAATTTACATCTGAATACCGAAACACAGTCTGAGAAAATTCTATTTCGGGACCGATTTGCTGACCGGTTATATTGAAAATTTTCAGCTTTAAATCAGTAGCGGAAAGGTTGGTTACCGCGAATGAATGGCCATCTTGTATCACCTTCAAATCCTCCAACGTTCCTTCGTTTATGCCATTAATCCCGCACGGATTACCGGCATAAAAGGGAACCAAGCCGCGCTCTAACAAATGCTTGTAGATGGGACAATAATACGCTCCATGATTCAGCAATGAGTCTGCATCTATTAATAGAGTAGCCGCATCACTCATCGAGATATTGGCTGCATAGCTGAAATGCGTTTGGAAGATGAGGCTGTCCATAGCATTTCTCCCTATCTCATCGTGAATAGCCATTAGTGCCGATGACCATATCTCGGCATTCTTGTATATACTAGAGCTGAGGTCAGTCGGATATACTTTTGAAGAGTTCACCACTCGCCCTGCCCAATATTCATTATGCCCATCCCAGTTGAAAACCCAATCACTTTTATATAAACTGATGGCTTTGGAATAGGAAGCAGCCACATAATCTCCCAAAGCCTCATCTAAGGAGTTGCGCTGACTGCCTAAATTACTTCCGGGGGAAGCATTGTAAGAGAGGAAATGACCGTATTCATGGATTATCACATCAGCATCCTCGGCATCATCTACACCTCCAACTCCAAAATAAAGTCGAGGTGGAGTATGAGTAGGTTCAAAAGCAGATTGATCCGCTCCGCCAAAGGCGTGAGTGTCCACATCAATCGGATGGTCGGCAATATCAAAACCCAAACTGTGCACATGCTGCCGATAAATATTCAAATGATAAAAAGCGTTGACATCTTCAAAACCACTTTCTGAACGGTTGAAAAAAAACTGGTTAACCGCAGAAGTAGCCGGAGCAATGTTGGGTGCGTCAAAATCGAGAATACGGATGTAGGAATTTGCGAGCGTAAACTTCGAGCTGTCAAAGTAGGCCATAAAGCTAACGGTCTGCAATTCGTTGTCTAACCAAGTCGCATTCGTGTCGTTGTGATCTACATAAATTCCTCCATACACCTGCTGCGAAGTGGTCAGTGGATCCGGATTGAAAATCTTCCCCCAAACTAATGAATCGGGAGGGGAGAAGTAGGAATTCACCTCCCGCTGATAAATTACTTGGTCGCCTTTTGTAAGTATCTCCGTATGCCCCACAACCACTCGCTGGCAAAGCATGGCCTCTTTGTCCTGTACCGCAATCACTGAGTTTCTATCTGCCTCTTTCGTACTCAATCTCCAATTTTCAGTATCAAAGGAATTGTCGAAAATAGAATGAATGGTGTGGTCGCGATCCGTGTTCACCTTTATTTCGCTTTGATATACTTCCACTCCCAAAAAAGTTTGAACGAAGGAATAATGTATTCCCCCCGGACTTAGGTTTCGGTAATTCAATTTTATTTCGCATCGGGTATCGCTCAGGTGAGGCAAATACCTTTTGAGAAAAACCGTGATAGCGGTAGTATTATTTCCTCCTTCCAAACTAATTTTCTCGAAATGCGAAACGCAAGGCGACTTGTAATCTTTTACCGCAACTTCCGATTCATTCTTCTGGCTCCAAGCCACATTCACCAAAGCGCATAATCCCAAAATGAACAGCGTGCGAAAAGTGCTGCGAAAACTCTCCAATAAATGACAACTCATAATTTTACACATTAGACCAAATGATAGCCGCGATAGAAGCAAATGCAAACAACAACCCTGCGATATTGACCCAACTCAACTTTTCCTTAAACACCGCAACTCCCGCCAGCGTTGAGGCGGCTACTATCAATAAATTATTCAACGGAAAGATAACCGAACTTCCCCAACTTAGCTGCGCCAGTGCTTTCAAAAGGAAAAGAAAAGAAAAGTAATTCATGATTCCCAACACAATACCCAGGGTCATATTCCTTGAATCTACCTTCACTCCGCCTTTCCATATACGGAAAATGTAAAGAACTGTTCCTGTAACAGTAGCCGCTACAAACAACAGAAGGGTAAACTCTTCTATGCCCGTATCCATCAAATACTTTTTATTGGCATACTGGGTAAGACTGTCGCAAGTGCCACTGCCTATAAAAACCAACAGAGGAAGGAATATCCAATTTTTTTCTATCACTTTACCCTTATCCTTTTTGATAGAGGAAAGAATAACCGCCACGAAGGCAAAGAAAATACCGACCATTTTTAAAGTAGAAACACTTTCGCCATACCAGAACAATGCAAAAAGAACCGGAAACACCAGCCCCAATTTATAAGCCACCGAAGCGGTTGACACTCCAAAATGAAGGGTGGCAGTCCCCGTTAAATTAAAAACAAGAATAAACAACACCCCCAAGCCGAGCGCCAGCAATACCCACGGTTCTCCCCAAATAGCACCGGCATATACCGCACTTTTATCGGGAAGAAACACGAATGCACAAAAGGTAGCTGTCCAGTAGTTCACAACTATGGTTGGGAAAATTTCAATCCCTTTAAGGCCCAAGTATTTAAACATTACCACCAAGCCCGCTGAGCAAATAATGGAAAGCAGCAGATATATCATGGAGTATTAAACGGTAGATGGGGCATCGTCTTTTTTATTTGTGACCGATTATGAAAGAAATTTTACTATGCGTAAACTTACTAAAGCGATGCACTAAACATTGTAAACTTTTTGGCAAAACTGTTTGTTTGTGAATATACTTAAGGTATTAAGAGTTTAATTTCGAAAAACGTATGGCGCAGTATTCCATTAAAGATGTAGAGTTGTTGTCGGGGGTAAAAGCACATACCCTTCGGATATGGGAACAGCGGTATGATTTTTTAAAACCGAACCGAACGGAGACGAATATCCGATACTATAATGACGAACAGCTTAAAAATATTCTCAATGTTAGTTTGCTTAACCGGCAGGGAATGCGCATTTCAAAAATTGCAGAATTAGACAAAGAGCAAATTGCTGCCATTATTCTTAAAATAGCTGAAGAGCAACACCAACCCGATGTATTGTTAGATGCCCTGATATACGCTATGGTAGAGTTCGATGAGCATCGGTTCGAGAAAACTCTTTCTACCGCTATTATGAGGATGGGCTTTCAACGCACTTTCAGCGAGTTGGTGTTCCCCTTTTTAATCAGAACGGGATTGCTTTGGGCTACCGGAGCTATCCGATCGGCACAGGAACATTTTATTTCAAACCTTATCCGCAGAAAAATAAGCGTAGCTATTGATAACCAGTATGTGGAACGCAATGCTCAATCAAAAAAGTTTTTTCTCTTTCTCCCCGAAGGTGAAACCCATGAGTTTTTGCTGCTGTTCACCGAATATCTTTTGCGGCAGCACCACCATGAAGTGGTGTACATCGGCAGTTCGCTGCTGCTGGAAGATATTGAGTTTGTTGAAAAATCTTTCCAGCCCGATTACTTTCTCACTTACTTCACACTTCCTCTCCCTGAGTTTACGGTTCAGGAATATATTCAACAAATCGTTTCTGCTTTTCCCGACATTAAAATGATAGTAGGAGGAGTTCAACTTTCGCTGCAAAACCCTCATTTACCACCCAATGTTACCGCCATCCACTCACTCGAAGAGTTAGAGGGGACTATTCACTAATCACTGATTTATTTCAACACGCGAATTACTCTTCATAGCAATGCAAGGATTTCTGTTAAGAATCAGAGAGATTCAAAAGAGATAAACTTTGTAGGGAAATGCATGGTGTGAATGAGGACACTGCAATTGGGTGCAATCTCTTTTCTTGTTTTCTCCAATTTCCTCAACACAACCTCTGATTTGAAACGCGCTTCCATAAAATCAATGATTTTGGTGCGTTTTGATTGGAAATTACGAAAACACTTGAAATGGCTATGTTTTCGCATAGTAATGTTATGTAGAAGCAGGATAACTGGGCGCTTTAGGGATATGTCCACTGACGAATGCAGCTCGGCCATTGAGCAGAAGGTTCTTGTGCCTAATAAGCAGAAATACAACTACCATAACACTTGTAACGCGATGTGCGACTGGGCATTATTCGATATTCATTTCCATACTTCTCTGCCAGCCCCTATTCCGCAGAGGATTACTTCAGCACATTGCGGGCAATCAACTCCTTCATAATTTCATTCGTGCCGGCATAAATGCGTTGCACTCTGGCATCGGCCCAAGACCGCGCCACCTGATACTCCCAAATATAGCCGTAACCACCGTG
Source organism: Sphingobacteriales bacterium (assembly GCA_018262795.1). Classification (GTDB taxonomy): domain Bacteria; phylum Bacteroidota; class Bacteroidia; order Chitinophagales; family LD1; genus Bog-950. Next base: position 16,771 of record JADFDM010000004.1, read on the forward strand.
CAATTGAAGGCACTCATCCGCTACCTTTCCCTGTAGTTCGGTGAGCCAGTACTTTGCCATCGAAGCGCTGGCGTGATCTAACTTCTTCTCGGCATGTAATTCTAAACAGCGATCGGCAAACACTCTTCCGATAGTGATTTCGGTGGCCATTTCCGCTAATTTAAAACGGGTGTTTTGCAGTTCAGAAATGGGCTTGCCAAAAGCGGCACGATCCTTCGTGTATTGCACGGTCACCGCCAGTGTTCCTTCGGCTGCCGCTACTGCCCCCAGCGCCACCACTAATCTTTCTTGCGAAAGCTCCGTCATCATATACTTAAAGCCTTCCCCTTCTTTTCCCAACAAATTCTCTTTGGGCACTTCTACATTCTCGAAAAACAACTCGCAGGTGTCCTGTGCATGAAGTCCAATCTTGTCGAAGGGCTTCCCCTTTGTGAACCCTTTCATGCCGGTATCAATCACTAAGAGGGAAGTGCCTTTTGCCCCTTTAGAAGGATCCGTTTTTACGGCTACTACGGCCAAGTCGCACAAATAACCATTGGTGATAAAGGTCTTAGAGCCATTCACCAAGTAGTAATCTCCTTTATCTACGGCAGTGGCTCTGATGTTTTGCAAATCGCTACCGGCTCCCGGCTCTGTCATAGCAATGGCGGCAATCATTTCCCCACTAATCATCTTGGGCAGATATTTTGTCTTTGCGGCCTCTGTGCCATAATGTTCAATATAAGGGCACACTATGTCAGAATGCAAGGGATAGCCCACAGCCGGGCCGGCACATCCGGCCAAAGCCAGTTCTTCACTGATAATTGCGTTGTAACGAAAATCTTTGATAGATAGCCCGTCATATTTCTCATCTACCTGCATACATAGGTAACCGGCTTCGCCAAACTTTAGCCAGCTCTCTCGCGACACCATGTGTTGTTTCTCCCAAGCGGCATTGTTGGGAATTACTTCTTTTGCCACAAATTCTCTGAAAGACAGTGCAAACATCCGGTGTTCATCATTGTAAATATTTCTTTCTAACATGAGTTTTTTTTTATTTCGGGTGCAATGATAAAACAAAAGCCGCTAAACGAAATTCAGCGGCTTTTGCACAAGTAGGATAGAAACGAAAGTGAAATCATGGAAAAATACCCATCGCAAAATAGCTGTCGCGAATTTTGTTGATAGAAACGGCAAAGGCGGCTGTGCGCAGGTCCCCAATTCCTTTATTGCGTTTTTTGAAAGCGCGAATGTCGCGGTAAGCCTCAATCATGGTATCTTCTAAGCCGGAGTTCACTAAGTCAATTTCATCGGCTCCGTGGATAATCTGCTGTATTCGATTTCTGGGAACATGCTTCCCGGTAAAGTCTTCTACTAATTTGATGAAATTTCTTTGGGTTTGTTCTTCAAATCTCTTCTGCATCCTTCCAAACTTTACGTGCGAAAGATTTTTAAGCCACTCAAAATAGGATACCGTTACGCCACCTGCATTGATGTAAATATCGGGGATGATGAGGATGCCTTTTTTCAAAAGAATTTGCTCGGCTGCCGGGGTAATAGGACCGTTGGCCGCTTCCCCTATGATTTTTGCCTTTATTCGAGCTGCATTCTTGATGGTGAGTTGTCTTTCTAAAGCAGCCGGGATCAGAATGTCACAATCCAGTTCAAGCGCACCTGCGGTATCTGCCAGCACTTTGCCTTTAGGGTATCCCTTTACGGTTTTCTTTTCCTGGCGATACTTGTAAAGATGCTCTATATCAATTCCTTTTTCATCATACACCGCTCCGTCCGACTCCGCCACCACAATTACTTTGGCTCCGTATTTTCGGATGATGCGTGCAGTATGATAGCCCACATTACCCAAGCCCTGCACAATCACTCGCTTGCCCTCTAAGCCTACGCTCAATCCGAGCTTTTTCATATCATCTTCGTGAGAGCATACTTCATTTAAGGCATAAACAACCCCGCGACCGGTTGCTTCCGTTCTGCCGTGAATACCATTTTGCGAAACCGGCTTTCCGGTTACGCAAGCATAGCCATCCAACTCACCGGGGCGAAGCGTCATGTAGGTATCTAATATCCAAGCCATTTCTCTTTCTCCGGTTCCGTAATCGGGGGCGGGCACATCAATGCCGGGGCCTATAAAATTTTTCTTCAGCAATTCGGCCGTGTAGCGCCTCGTCACATTTTCCAGCACTTCCACCGGAGCTTTGCGGGGAGCAATTTTAATTCCTCCCTTCGCCCCACCAAAAGGCACATCCACTAAGGCACATTTATACGTCATCAGAGCTGCCAGCGCCATCACCTCGTCCTGATCTACTTGTAACGAATAGCGAATTCCTCCTTTAGTGGGCATCCGGTGATGAGAGTGTTGAATCCGGTACGCCTCTATCACCTCTACCCGATTTCCCCATTTTACAGGGAAATTCATTTTATAAATACTGTTGCAAGCTTTGATTTGATCTAAAAGACCTTTCGGAGAATTGGTAAAGGGCGCTGCCCGGTCGAAATAATACGAAACGCTGTCTGAGAAGGAGAGTTCTTTGAGGTTAGGCTTAATTATTTTATCTGCCATAAAAAATTTTTAATGAATAATTTGAATGCAAAGTGAAAGTCTTTTTTCCTGAAAATAAAAATAAGGGAGGTGTTCAGTTTCTGGCGGCTCCCTTATTTTCTAACTCTTTGAGCCTGCGATCTATGGCGAGTAAAAAGATAAAGATGCAGGAGAGGATAATGGCCAGTACTGCTACTACCACATAGATTTTAAGATTGCTGGCAAAGAAATCCTGCGTTTCAGTAACTCCCTGCGCAGAAGTGAAAATGACGGAGAGCAGAGATAAGGCTAAAGCGAAATATTTTTTCATGAGGATTGTTTTTGTTTGATAAACTGCATACGGATAAGGATAGAAAGAATCCAAAAGCCAAGTAATATCCATCCGATAACAGCCGGATAAAAGAACATGCGAAGGGTGCTGTCTAAGTCGTATTTACTAAAGGCCGGATTGCCGCCATTGCCGGGGTGCATAGAGTCGGTAAGCCTGGGTAATACAAACACACAAAGCACAAAAACGACAAAAGCAAAAATGCTGAACACCGCACCCACCTTTCCGCGTTTTTCGGGGTCAGAGATAGAACTGCGAACTACTAAGTAGGCTACATAAAAGAAAATGGCAATAAGCGCAGCCGCCATTTTAATATCTTCGAGAAGTAGCTTTTGCAACACATCGCCCCAAGATACTCCGATATACCAAGTGTATTTAGCCCACACCAAGCCGGTGAGGTAGCCGCAGGTGCCAAACAAAAGGGCAACTACTACACTTTGACTGGCCAACACATCCCACTTTGTTGTGCCTTTCCATAAATACAGGATGCTGCCGATAAAGGAAGCGAATACCAACATGGTCATAACAAACCACATCGGCACATGAAAGAAAGTATTGCGGATGGTTTCGTATAAAATTTCGCGATAAGGAAAGCAGACTAAATTATGCTTGTTGTTTTTGACCTTTGGTTCGGTTACTTGCGCTAACACAGTCTGAGTGGAATCAATCACAGATGCTTTCGCTAAGGTAAGGCCATCTCGCAGAGCAAAGGTGCCGTCCTTTTCATCATTCATCACAATATCAAATACAGCCGGCTGAATAGTTCCTTGTTGTAAAGAGCTAAATCCAAATTGCACTTCAACTATATCGTTCGAAAGAATTTTAAGTGAAGTGGGAGCGAAATACTGAGAGCCGTTTTTAAACCACAGCTGCACTTTCTCCGCTTCGGCTGAAGTGAAATGGGTATGGTACCCCGAAATTTGAAAAGTATATACAGAGTCAGTTCCAAAAACCGATGGGCTTACTTTGGTAATGCCGGGACCAAGTTTTACAAAAAAGCTGCCAATTAAAACATAAAAAAGGAGCACTGCGCCCAGCCACTTCCACCACTTTTTATAAATCCAGTTCATTGTTTATAGCATCGGGTTTTGAGAGGAACAAAATAAGCTCCGTCTGCTTGAAGCGTCAAATATAGAAGTCTTTGAAAAACCAAGTCGTTCATTTTTCTATCCCTCTTTAACAAAAGAGGCAAATAGAAGTTCTCCGTTTTGAAAATATATTTTCGGTTGCTTGAAAAAAATACCAACCTGTCTTTTTTGTAAGCTCACCCTATGTTTTGCAGTACTTGTCTCTCCCTTTTTATCCTGTTTTTCATCTGAAATACGGAGTGGATTTTTCAGCCATTTTTCTACTTTTTTTAGGCATCCAGAAATATTTGGCAAAATGTTTGTAAGTGCGCCATCTTGTCTTATATTTGCCGTCCGTTTTGCAAAACCGGTTCCAAAACCTCTTATCAGAATGTTGATTTTTCGAGAGTTTTTTACTTTGAAAGAAGAATAAAGCTCCCGACATTCTTATTGGTGTAATTGGAAGATTTTTTAACGCTGCAATACTTAAAACGCTATGGCTGAAACCCACAAGAAAAGCGCTGAAAGAGTCAACTTCGGCAAAATCAAACTTCCGGATGAACAACCAGATTTACTGGACATTCAGTTGGAAACCTACAAAGAATTTATTCAGTTAGAAACGACCCCTGAAAACCGGAGAAAGGAAGGCCTTTACCAGGTATTTCAGGAGAACTTTCCAATTACTGATACTCGCAACATCTTCGTGTTGGAGTTTTTCGACTACTTTGTAGATCCACCCCGTTACACTATTGACGAGTGTATTGAGCGCGGGCTTACCTACTGTGTGCCGTTAAAAGCCAAGTTGAAACTTTCGTGCAACGACCCTGAGCACATTGACTTTAAAACCATCGTTCAGGACGTATTTTTGGGGAATGTGCCTTACATGACCCCGAAAGGAACATTCATTATCAACGGAGCCGAGCGAGTGATTGTATCGCAGTTGCACCGTAGCCCGGGAGTATTCTTCGGTCAGAGTTTCCACCCCAATGGAACAAAGATATACAGTGCAAGGGTAATTCCATTTAAAGGCGCTTGGATGGAGTTTGCCACAGATATTAATAACGTAATGTATGCTTACATTGACCGGAAGAAGAAATTTCCGGTTACAATGTTGCTTCGTGCCGTAGGTTATGATACTGACAAAGATATTTTGACTCTGTTTGATTTGGCGGATGAAATAAATCTCAAAACAAAGAAGGACAGTGAAAAGGCGATTGACCGTAAACTTGCTGCCAGAGTGCTTCGCACTTGGATGGAAGACTTTGTGGATGAAGATACCGGTGAGGTAGTAAGCATTGAGCGGAATGAAGTATTGTTGGAACGCGATACTATCATTACTGAAGACAATATAGAGTTGATCATGGAGTCGGGTAACAAGAGCATTTTCGTTCATAAGGAAACGCAAGCAGCTGACTACTCTATCATCTTTAATACGCTGAATAAGGACACTTCCAATTCAGAGATTGAGGCGCTTAGCCATATTTACAAACAACTGCGCGGTAGCGAACCACCGGATGAGGAAACTGCTCGCGGCATTATAGAGAAGTTGTTCTTTAGCGATAAACGCTACGACCTTGGGGAAGTAGGCCGCTATAAGATTAACAAGAAGCTGGAATTGGATATAGATATGAATACCCGTGTGCTGACTAAAACGGATATCATAGCTATCGTAAAATACTTAGTGAACTTGAGCAATCAGCGGGCAGAGATTGATGATATTGACCACTTGAGCAACAGAAGAGTGCGCACCGTAGGGGAGCAACTTTACTCTCAGTTTGGAGTGGGTTTAGCTCGTATGGCCCGCACCATCCGTGAGCGGATGAATGTGCGCGATAATGAAGTATTTACACCAGTTGATCTAATCAATGCTCGTACCCTTTCATCCGTGATCAATTCATTCTTTGGTACCTCGCAGCTTTCGCAGTTCTTAGACCAAACCAACCCTTTGGCGGAGATTACGAATAAGCGAAGAGTATCAGCTTTAGGGCCCGGTGGTCTTTCGCGCGAGCGAGCCGGCTTTGAGGTGCGAGATGTGCATTACAGCCACTACGGTCGTTTGTGTACAATTGAAACACCGGAAGGTCCGAATATTGGTTTGATTTCCACTTTGTGCGTACATGCTAAGGTGAATAAGATGGGCTTTATTGAAACCCCTTACCGCAAAGTAGAAGGGGGTAAAGTGAATCTGAAAGGAAAAGTATCGTTCCTAACTGCTGAGGAGGAAGACTACGTGAAGATTGCTCAGAGCAATATTAAGATGGATGAGAAAGGGAACTTCCAAAGCGATAAAATTAAGTCGAGATTTCAAGGCGATTTCCCTATTCTGGCACCAGAGGAAGTGCAGTATATGGACGTAGCTCCCAACCAAATTGTTGGGGTATCTGCTTCACTGATTCCTTTCCTTGAGCATGACGATGCCAACCGTGCATTGATGGGTTCAAACATGCAGCGTCAGGCCGTTCCTTTGTTGCGTCCGCAAGCTCCGGTAGTAGGTACCGGTTTAGAGCGGAAGGTAGCGCAGGATTCACGCAACTTGATCAATGCCGAGAAGGATGGAGTGGTAGAATATGTGGATGCCAACGAAATAACAATTAAGTACGACCGGACAGAAGAGGAGAAATTAGTATCATTTAAAGATGATAAAGTAACCTATAAACTTCCGAAGTTCTTAAAGACCAACCAAAGTACCTGCATTAACCTGAAACCATTAGTGAAGAAAGGTCAGCGGGTAAACAAAGGGCAGGTATTGTGCGAAGGTTTTGCTACTGAAGCCGGAGAACTGGCACTTGGTTCTAACTTGAAAGTGGCCTTTATGCCCTGGAAAGGTTACAACTTTGAGGATGCCATTGTTATAAGCGAGCGCGTAGTACGTGATGATGTGTTCACCTCTATTCACGTAGAAGAGTTTGAATTGGAAGTGCGCGACACTAAATTGGGGGAAGAAGAACTGACTCCGGATATTCCGAATGTGAGCGAAGAAGCCACTAAAGACTTAGATGATAATGGAGTGATTCGCGTTGGCGCTCGTGTAAGAGAAGGCGATATTCTAATTGGAAAAATTACTCCAAAAGGAGAGAGCGATCCTACTCCTGAAGAGAAGTTGCTTCGCGCCATTTTTGGTGATAAGGCAGGGGATGTGAAAGATGCTTCCCTGAAAGTTCCACCTTCTGTGGAAGGAACCGTGATTATCAAGAAACTGTTTGCCCGCGCCAAGAAAGATAAAACTTCTAAGGCTAAGGAAAAGACCTCTTTAGAAAAGTTAGACAAAGATTTTGAAAAGAGAGTAGCCGAAGTAAAAGGAGTACTGGTGGACAAACTGATGACCATTTTAAGTGGTAAAACGTCAGCCGGTATTCAAACTATTTACCGCGAAGAATTAATCAGCAAGGGAACCAAGTTCAGTGCTAAAACTCTGATGGATTTGGACTATACTGTGGTGGACGGTAACGGCTGGACGAAGGACGAAGACACGAATGATTTAGTGAAAATGATTCTTCATAACCACAACATCCGCTCTAACGAGGAGATAGGAAGATACAAGCGCGAGAAATTCAACATCAGTATTGGTGATGAATTGCCAAGTGGGGTATTGAAATTGGCTAAGGTTTATATCGCTAAGAAACGCAAGCTGAAAGTGGGAGATAAGATGGCCGGTCGCCACGGTAACAAAGGGATTGTGGCCCGTATAGTTCGCCAGGAGGATATGCCGTTTCTTGAAGATGGAACTCCAGTGGATATAGTGCTAAACCCGCTCGGAGTGCCTTCGCGTATGAACATTGGTCAAATTTATGAAACGGTGCTCGGATGGGCGGGTCAAAAACTCGGAGTAAAATTTGCCACCCCGATATTTGACGGTGCTTCCTTAGAAGAGATTGGCGACTACGTGAAAGAAGCCGGCTTGCCTGAGTTTGGATCTACTTACTTGTATGATGGTGAAACCGGAGATCGTTTCCACCAAAAAACAACGGTGGGTATCATTTACATGATCAAACTGATACACATGGTAGATGATAAGATGCACGCTCGTTCAATTGGGCCATACTCTCTTATTACACAACAGCCGCTGGGAGGTAAAGCTCAGTTTGGTGGGCAGCGTTTTGGAGAGATGGAGGTGTGGGCGCTCGAGGCTTACGGTGCTTCCAATATTCTACAGGAATTGCTTACGGTAAAATCGGATGATATTATCGGACGAGCCAAAACCTATGAAGCTATCGTGAAAGGCGACAACATCCCTGAAGCCGGAATTCCTGAGTCGTTCAACGTGTTGATGCACGAATTGAGAGGGCTGGCATTAGACCTGAAATTTGATTAATTTTTTTAAGAGAACACTATTAAAATAAAAGTCAATGGCATCATTAAGAAGAGACCAAAAAGGAAGAATTGATTTCTCTAAAATTACCATCATGTTGGCATCGCCCGACTCTATATTGAGCCGCAGCCATGGAGAGATTAAGAAGCCTGAAACAATTAACTATCGTACTTACAAGCCCGAAATGGAAGGCTTGTTTTGCGAGCGGGTGTTCGGTCCCACAAAGGATTACGAATGTTACTGCGGTAAGTATAAGCGGATTCGCTATAAAGGTATTGTGTGCGACCGTTGTGGAGTAGAAGTAACTGAGAAGAAAGTGCGCAGAGAGCGCATGGGGCACATTAAGCTAACTGTTCCGGTAGTTCACATTTGGTATTTCAAAAGTCTTCCTAATAAAATAGGGTACCTGTTGGGAGTAAGTTCTAAGAAACTGGAAAGTATTATTTACTACGAGCGCTACGTGGTAGTGCAGCCGGGTAAAACCAGCGAAGGCGTTAACTTGATGACCGAGAAGGGCGAAGAAGTAAGAAATTTGGCTTACTTGGATCAATTAACGGAGGAAGAATACTTATCGGTATTCGACAATGAAGAGTTTAAGAACAACTACTTATTAGAAGATACTGACCCGAACAAATTTATCGCTAAGATGGGGGCAGAGGCGATTAAGGAACTTCTTTCAAGAATTAACTTAGACGAACTTTCCTATCAACTGCGCCATGCTGCAGCTAACGAAACATCCCGTCAACGCAAGTCAGAAGCCTTAAAGCGACTGAGTGTTGTGGAAGCTTTCCGCGCGGGCAATCAGCATGTGGAGAACAAGCCGGAGTGGATGGTGATTCAATACCTTCCGGTCATTCCACCCGAGTTAAGACCTTTAGTGCCATTGGATGGTGGTCGCTTCGCCTCTTCCGACTTGAACGATCTTTATCGGAGAGTAATTATCCGTAATAACCGTTTGAAGCGATTAGTGGAAATCAAAGCTCCCGAAGTAATTCTCCGCAACGAGAAGCGGATGTTGCAAGAAGCTATTGACTCGCTGTTTGATAATAGCCGTAAGAGCAACGCGGTGAAAGCAGAAGGTGGACGTGCGCTGAAATCTCTTTCAGATGTATTGAAAGGAAAGCAAGGACGTTTCCGCCAAAACCTGTTAGGAAAGCGGGTGGACTATTCCGGTCGCTCTGTGATTGTGGTGGGGCCCGAATTGAAGTTGCATGAATGTGGACTTCCAAAAGATATGGCAGCCGAATTGTTCAAACCGTTTATCATTCGCAAACTGATTGAAAGAGGTATTGTGAAAACGGTTAAGAGTGCTAAGAAATTAGTAGATAAGAAAGAGCCGGTGATTTGGGATATTCTCGAGAACGTGCTGAAGAGCCACCCGATAATGCTGAATCGTGCTCCTACACTTCACCGTTTGTCTATCCAAGCATTCCTTCCAAAATTAATTGAAGGTAAGGCGATACAACTTCACCCATTAGTTTGTACTTCGTTCAATGCCGACTTTGATGGTGACCAAATGGCCGTTCACGTGCCGTTGAGCAATGCCTCAATACTCGAAGCACAATTATTAATGCTTTCATCACACAACATTCTGAATCCGCAAAACGGAACGCCTATTACCCTTCCATCGCAGGACATGGTACTTGGGCTGTATTACATGACCAAAGAAAAGCGTTCTACTCCGGAAGAAAAAGTGATAGGGCAAGGATTGACTTTCTACGGACCTGAAGAAGCATTTATTGCCTTCAACGAGGGGAAAGCCGAACTGCACAGCGTGGTGAAATGCCGTGTTCGGGTAGCTACAAAAGACGGAGAGCCGGTTTATAAAATTGTGGAAACCACCATCGGAAGGCTTATCTTAAATCAGGTAGTACCTGAAAGCGCAGGATATGTAAATAAGATGCTGGGTAAAAAACAATTGAAGGATGTAATCGGTGGAATATTAGCCGAAACCAACATTCCTACCACTGCTAAGTTCTTGGACGATATTAAGAAACTCGGATTCTATTATTCCTTCCGTGGAGGATTAAGCTTTAACCTGCTCGATGTAATTACTCCTACCAGCAAAGAGTCGCTGGTGGCTGATGCACAACGCAAAGTAGATGAAGTGTACGACAGTTATCAAATGGGATTCATTACCGATAAAGAGCGCTTTAATCAGGTAGTAGATATTTGGACACATACGGATAGCCAGTTGACCATTCACCTCATGAAGCAGATTGCTGAAGATAAGCAGGGCTTCAACTCCATCTTTATGATGCTCGATTCCGGAGCGAGAGGTAGTAAGCAGCAAATCAAGCAGCTTTCCGGTATGCGGGGACTGATGGCCAAGCCGCGTAAATCCGGCTCTACCGGGGCAGAGGTTATCGAGAATCCGGTATTGGCAAACTTTAAAGAAGGACTTTCGGTACTCGAGTATTTTATTTCTACGCACGGTGCGCGGAAAGGTCTTTCCGATACGGCTTTGAAAACAGCGGATGCCGGATACTTGACCAGAAGGTTGGTGGATGTGGCACAAGATGTGGTCATTACTGAAACTGATTGTGAAACACTTCGCGGAATTAACGTAACGGCTCTGAAAGACAACGAGAATACAGTAGAACCATTATTTGACAGAATATTAGGTCGCACTTCTCTGAATGATCTTTACCATCCTGAAACGGATGAACTGCTAATTTCTGCCGGACAAGATATTACGGAGTCTTTAGCTCGTAAAATTCAGGATGCCGGGATTGAACAAATGGAAATACGCTCTGTACTCACTTGTGAAAGCAAGAAAGGCTGCTGCGTAAAATGTTACGGACGCAACTTGGCTACCAATCGGTTGGCCGAAGAAGGAGATGCCGTAGGAATTATCGCAGCGCAGTCTATCGGTGAGCCGGGAACTCAGTTGACCTTGCGTACTTTCCACGTGGGAGGTATTGCGAGCGTGGGAACTTCAGAGTCGCAGATCACTGCCCGTTTTGAAGGGGTGGTGCAGTTTGACGGAGTAAGAACTACCACCGCTGTGGATGAAAATGGAGAGAAGATAAACATTGTGATTGGTCGTACCGGTGAAATGAGAATTGTGAAGGAGGATAATCCAGACAAGGCGTTGATTTCGCATCACATCCCGTACGGTTCGCAAATTTTTGTGAAGGACGGAAAAGCAGTCACCAAAGGCGATGTAATCTGCAAGTGGGATCCCTATAACAACGTAATTATTTCCGAAGTAAACGGAAAGGTGAAGTTTGAGCATATCATTGAAAACGTTACCTACCGGGATGAGATGGATGAGCAAACCGGTCACCGCGAAAAGGTAATTGTAGAGAGTAAGGATAAAACCAAAATTCCTTCCTTGTTAGTAGAGCATGGGAAGGAAAGCAAAATGTATAACCTGCCCGTAGGAGCGCACGTTACAGTGCCTGATGGAGCCGAGGTGAAGCACGGTCAAATTCTTGCCAAGATACCTCGCGTGATGGGAAAAGTGAAAGATATTACCGGAGGCTTACCGCGAGTGACCGAATTGTTTGAAGCGCGTAATCCGAGCAACCCGGCTGTAGTGGCCGAGATTGATGGGGTAGTGCGCTTCGGTGGTGTAAAGCGCGGAAACCGCGAGGTGATTGTAGAAAGTCGCGAAGGCGAAATCATGAAGTACTTGGTGCCGCTTTCGAAGCACATTTTGGTGCAGGAGCAAGACTTCGTTCGGGCAGGTACGCCTCTTTCTGACGGAGCTACTACCCCAACCGACATTCTGCGCATTAAAGGCCCTTTTGCGGTTCAGGAATACTTAGTGAATGAAATTCAGGAAGTATATCGTTTGCAGGGTATCAAAATCAACGATAAACACATTGAGGTGATTGTTCGCCAGATGATGAGTAAGATGATTATTGATGATCCGGGCGATACTAAATTCTTGGAAGGGGCATCGGTAGAGAAATTTACATTGCTGGCGGAAAATGATGAATACTACGATAAGAAAGTAGTAACAGAAGCGGGCGATTCAGAGAATCTTCGTCCCGGTCAAATAGTTACGCTGCGCCAAGTACGTGAGGAGAACTCAATCCTAAAGCGTGCCGATAAGAAGATTGTAGAATTCCGCGATGCCATACCGGCTACGGCTACTCCGCAGTTGCAAGGTATTACCCGCGCTTCGCTTTCTACTTACTCATGGATTTCTGCCGCTTCGTTCCAAGAAACCACCAAAGTACTCAGCACCGCTTCCATCGCTGCGAAGCAAGATTACTTGGAAGGATTGAAAGAGAACGTCATTGTGGGGCACAGAATTCCTGCCGGAACCGGATTGCGCAGATTCGAAAACCTGATAGTAACCCACAAAGGTGAGTTAGAGAAATTAGAAAAGAAAACCACTGAAAGTGGCGTGGAACTGATAGGATAACTACCGGTTTATCACCTGCTTAAAATACAGACCCCTTCGCTTGCGAAGGGGTCTTTTTATAGGAGCGAGTAACTGTGATGTATTTTAAGAGAAATCAGGCTTGAGGAACAGGTGGAAGTTCTGTTTGGAACTATTTTTAAGAGAGGCCGCACCTGCTTATTTTTTATCGGGCAAATGTGATCCGAGAATGGCAGGTAGGTAAGATGGGGCTTGCGGGACGCTTAAGAAAAAAGGCTGTCTGAAATGAAAAACAGACAGCCTTTTGCCAACTAACCTAAAATCTTCTAATGTTGTTCTTTCGGCTGATTGCCGGAATTGCCACCGGTTTTATCTTCCGGCTCAATATTCTTTTCGTTCGGCACATTTTTATAATCACCGCTGTAAAAAATCCCTTTCTCTTTCGGTTGATTGTATAAGGCGGGCATCAGGTACTTGCCTACATAGCTACCCGTCTTTTGCACTTCTACATCTCTTTCTGAGGGACGCTGTTGCAGATACGGGTCGTTGCGCTCAGAATATACATACCAAGAAATTTTTTGCCCTGCATTTCCGCCAGCTATACTAAAACTTCCCGAGGCGTTCACCTCAGACTTTACATACACATTGGCTGGCTGACCTATTGGGGTGAGCACATACGAGAAATCTTTGTTTATCAGGTTGAAATAATCGGGCAGTTGCACTGTGGCACTGCCGGTGGCATCGAGCACTACATTGCCGCGATACACGTTCAGCACTTCGGGCGATTCCATCGCAAAATGTTTCAAGAATTTATGCTCCGGATCGCGAGGGTCATCTATCATAAAGGATTTAACTCCCGAAGCGCCCAAATTGCCATTGGCATATACCCCAAAGAAGTTACCTTCTCCCACCACTCCGTAGCCTTTACCGGCAGTAGGGGCAGATAAACCATATACTGCAATAGAATTATAGCTACCGGTGTGAAAAATCTCGGCATGAACAGCCTGTGTGTTATCATCGGTGCCCGCAGCTCTGAAAACACCGCTGCGAAGTCCCGCACTTTCACCCCAAACAGAGGCGGCATATTGAAAGGAAGAAATGGGACTGACTCCTGTTGATTTCTGACTAAAATACCCCACTGCCGAAGCGGAACTTGTCAAAGAGTTTTGGGCGTAAATAACGTAGCCGGTGCCCGCAGTGGAGGCGTATAAGGTAGGGGCAAAAGTAGCCGGATTTGTTTGTTGAATATTGACTGCCCGCCCGGTCGTTTGCGCACTGACATGAATTCCTACATCTGCAGTTCCGCTTTGCATAGCCAAGTCAATTCCTTTACCGGAAGTGCCGGCTTTAGAGATTTCAATACCATCTCCCATAGTATTTGTACTAGGAACATTAATATACAAGCCTCGTCCTCCGGATCCAATGCCATTGGCGTATATTTTTAAGGCATCATCGCTGGTAGTCGAAGTGACAGAAACAACACTTCCCGGAAGCGGTGTAGGATTATTGAAGGAGGTCTGACCGGTTGAAAGAATTCGCATTCTCTCAGAATTAGTTGTTCTGAATACCAAATCAATGGCATCAGAAGTACCTATAAAATTGCTGGTGGCATTGGTTCCCGCATTTCCGCTGGTGGACCAAAAACCTCCCCCCGAAGTTTGAGTGTTGTTAGAGGAGATAACAATCCAGCGATTATCGGAAGAATTGTACTGCATGGTCACAGAACCACCTCCGCTCACAATCATATCGGAGCCGGTGCCCGTAAGAATGCGATATGAGGTTTGAGAAAAGCCATTGTCGTTAGCAATTGTCATGTTTTGAGCGGTAGTGTTGTAAACCGTGAGCAATCGGCCATCTGTTCCTATATGAAAGCCGGTGATAGAAAAGACTGCTGTGGGGCCAATAATCCGATAATAAGAGTACTTATTGCTTTCGATGTTGATGTTGTTGTTTTGCCCGTTAGAAAGAGTGAGTGTATAGCTGCGGTAAGCAATATCTCCGTTAACGTCCATGCGGCTTCGGGGCAGCGCAGTCATAATGCCCACCTTGTTGTTGCCCGCCACTGAAAGTATATCGGTAGCGGTTGAACCATAGCGCACATTGTAGAGCGCCAAAGAATCTTGCGTGGCATGTAAGTAGCCGGTGGTTTGCCAATACTTGGAGCTACCGCTGTTAAGGTTCTTATAACTCAAGCGCGCCAAATCATTTGCATTTTCGTAAAGCAGAAGTTGCGGGTCGCTCACAGAGCCATCATGAAGTATGTTCAGTTTTGCCCCCAAGGTGGTGGTTCCAATTCCCACCTCTGTTCCATTGTCGTAAATAATGCTGCAAGTGGCAGAAGTGCCGTTCGATTTGATTACATAATCGGCACTGGTGCAACCCACCGGGCCGGTAGCTCCGGTAGAGCCGGTAATACCTGTAGCACCTGTTATTCCTTGTGCTCCAGTGGCACCAGTACCGCCAATGGCTCCAGTATTTCCGGTAGCCCCGGTGGCACCTGTAGCTCCGGTATCGCCTTTTGCCCCCGTAGCGCCCGTGGCACCAAAGCCGGTAGCACCTGTAGCTCCGGTAGGGCCGGTATTACCTGTGGCACCAGTAATTCCGGTGGCACCTGTTATTCCTTGTATTCCTTGTGCTCCAGTGGCACCAGTACCGCCAGTGGCACCAGTATTTCCGGTAGCTCCGGTGATACCTGTAGCTCCGGTAGCGCCCGTGTTACCTTGTGCGCCCACAGCGCCTGTGTTTCCTGGCGAGCCGGTGGCTCCGGTATCGCCTTTTGCCCCCGTAGCGCCCGTGGCACCAAAGCCGGTAGCACCTGTAGCTCCGGTAGGGCCGGTATTACCTGTGGCACCAGTAATTCCGGTGGCACCTGTTATTCCTTGTATTCCTTGTGCTCCAGTGGCACCAGTACCGCCAGTGGCACCAGTATTTCCGGTAGCTCCGGTGATACCTGTAGCTCCGGTAGCGCCCGTGTTACCTTGTGCGCCCACAGCGCCTGTGTTTCCTGGCGAGCCGGTGGCTCCGGTATCGCCTTTTGCCCCCGTAGCGCCTGTGGCACCAAAGCCGGTAGCACCTGTAGCTCCGGTAGATCCGGTATCGCCCTTAGCACCTGTAGCTCCGGTATCACCTGTAGGGCCGGTGGCTCCAATTCCTGTTGGGCCGGTCAATCCAATTGGGCCGGTATCACCCATTGCACCAGTAGGGCCGGTAGCACCAGCGCCTGTCACCCCTTGCGGACCGGTGGGGCCGGTATCGCCTTGAGCACCTGTAGCTCCGGTATCACCTGTAGGGCCGGTGGCTCCAATTCCTGTTGGGCCGGTCGATCCAATTGGGCCGGTATCACCCATTGCACCAGTAGGGCCGGTAGCACCAGCGCCTGTCACCCCTTGCGGACCGGTGGGGCCGGTATCGCCCATTGCACCAGTAGGGCCGGTAGCACCTGTAGGGCCGGTGGCTCCAATTCCTGTTGGGCCTGTCAATCCAATTGGGCCGGTATCGCCCATTGCACCAGTAGGGCCGGTAGCACCAGCGCCTGTCACCCCTTGCGGACCGGTGGGGCCGGTAATTCCGTTAGCCCCTGTAACTCCTTGTGGGCCGGTGGGGCCCATAGGTCCTGTGCCTGCCGGAGTACCCGATTTCTCGGCATATAAAGCATAAGGAACACTCAACAATTGAGTAGATCCCATATTCAGATAATTCGTTCCTCCGTTTGGATCATATTCTACCAAAAGATATTTATTGCCGGTTGCCCAGTTGATATTGGGGAACTGACCGATGGTGGGATTGCCGAGGCCAATCTTCAAGGTAAATAGTCCGAATTGGTTGGTCAATGCGGTATGGGTTTCCTGATATTCAGGAAAGCCGGGATTAATTCCATTGTTAATGGTAATCCTCACTGAGATGTTCATATTCGACAAGGGATTGCCTGCGGCATCACGAGCTACTGCCTGGTAATTAACGGCCTGCGGCACCTGCGCGGAAAGGCCTACACATAGCGATAGCGTAAAAACAAAAAGTACAAGATTCTTCATTCGGCTAAGTAAATTGAATTTTTGAAAGGATTCACCAAATATATAGATGTGGAGAAAGAATAAAAAGTTGTGACGGCAGCGATCAATCTTGGACTAATTCAAAAATATCTTTGTCGTAACTGGCATGAGCAATATCTAAATGATCGTTGGCGACCGGAATGATAATTTTAGTGGCTTCGTTGTCATCCCCGAAATAAAAAGTGTACTGAACAGAAAAGTCCTTTATATCCGAAGGTTGATAATGCTCGTCCGCTTTCATCAGTATTACTGTTTTTCCATCTTCGATTACCGAGGTATTGCTATGGGTAGAAACAAAAATCATTTCGGGGGAATAGGAAGGAATTTTAGCAGCCAGTGCTGATCGTTTTAGTTTCAGTTTTAGCTTGTCAATTTGCTTTTCGGAAGAAGAATAATCAATCACAGCAATCAGATTTTCTTCCTTGCTTTCTTGGATGGGTTGCGAAGCAGCCGCACGAGATGTGAAACCCACAAAACGCTTGCTTCGTACATTCGGGATAGACACTTTTAAATCGGCATAAGAACAGGCAAATATTTTCTTTCCGTTGAGCAAACTAAAACGTGAGATATAATCCTCTTCCCCATCCGTTCCTTCGCGCACCGCTATCAGAGTATTGTCGTTAAATCGAATATCGGTAGCTACAAAATCAGATGTCCAATGAAGGTCTCTATTATCTAAAATGCTCTTAGCCGATATTTTGAAAAACTTCTGCTTATTCACTGAATCGGCTAAACACAACTCTACCTTATTAATTTTTAATAGCAAGGGTATTTTAGTGCTGCCATCATACACATCCGCCAACTGATAATAGGTGTTGCTTTGCTGAATGCAGAGCTTTCCTTTGTCGTCATACACCTTCACAAAGGAGGAGGAAGTATCGGTGTAAGATTGTTCGGCATCTACTTTAATTCCGGCATCAGTCGGTTTAGGATTAGAAGATTGATTGCATGATACCAAGTAGAAAATACCGATGGCAAAGGCAATTCGTAAAAAATATTGAGAGAATTTGGTTGGCGGCAAATTGTTACAGTTCATTGTTAGTAGCTTTTAAAGTATTCAGAAGCAGAGAAACTACGGTCATAGGGCCTACTCCACCGGGAACGGGGGTAATGGCGTGGCACTTAGGCGCTACTTCATCGTACTTCACATCCCCCTTTAAACGCCAGCCACTTTTGGTTGTTGTGTCGGTCACGCGAGTTGTTCCCACATCAATCACTACCGCTCCTTCTTTAATCATATCGGCTGTGAGAAACTCCGGTTTTCCCAAAGCGGCAATAATAATATCCGCTTGAAGAGTCATCTCTTTCAAATTTTTGGTTTTGCTATGGCATACCGTTACGGTAGCATTGCCGGTGGCAGACTGTCCGCTCATTAAAATACTGATAGGGCGACCCACGATGTTACTTCGACCCACCACCACACAATGTTTGCCGGAGGTTTCAATCCCGTATCGTTCTAAAATCTTGGTGATGCCATAAGGCGTAGCAGAAACATAAGAAGGAAGCCCTAAAGTCATTTTGCCCACATTAACGGGATGGAAACCGTCCACATCTTTTTGCGGGTCAATGGAAAGCAACACTTTATCGGCATTGATATGCTTAGGTAAAGGAAGTTGGACAATAAAGCCGTCTATATCTTTATTCCCGTTTAGCTTACTCACTTCGTTGAGCAAAAACTCTTCTGAAATGGAAGTATCCTCAAAATGCAATAAGGTAGATTTGAACCCAACCTGCTCACAGGCTTTTACTTTATGCCCCACATAAGTCAAGCTGCCACCGTCATTGCCCACTAATATAGCTGCGAGATGCGGAGCCTTGCCACCATCGGCTATGATGGCATCTACCTTTTGTTTGATTTCTTGCTTTAGTTCATTTGCCAGTTTCTTCCCGTCTAATAATATCATGCTTCTCTGATTTTTAAGAGGGTGCAAGTAAATACAGAAGCGCTAAAATATCATCTGAAATTATGAACAAGATCAGACCGAAGTAGTTAAAATTTACCCAAAAAACTGATTTCAGTAAGATGCAGATACTTAGGCAAACTTTTTGAATAACTTTGAAACAAAATCAGCGAATATTTTAGAATGATACGAGTAAGTTTTGCAACCCTTTTATTGGCTATTGTAATAAGTTCCTTTTCTCCCTTTGTAGTAAAGCAAAAGAGCCCTGCCCCGGAAGGCATTAAGTGGATGACCTGGCAAGAAGTGCAGGAAGCCGAGAAAACCGAGCCGAGAAAAATATTCGTGGATGTATATACCGAGTGGTGTGGCTGGTGTAAAAAAATGGATCAAACCACTTTTACCAATCCCGAGATTATTCGCTATATGAATAACAATTTTTACGCGGTAAAATTTGATGCAGAAACGGAGGAAGTAATTCACTTTAACGGGAAAGATTACAAATACGTGCCTTCAGGGAACAGAGGGTACAATGAACTGGCAGCAGAAATACTAAACGGACGGATGAGTTATCCCACCTCGGTTTATATTGATGAAGACCTCAACGTTTTGTTTCCCGTTCCCGGTTATTTAGAGCCTAAGGTACTCGAGGAGATATTGAATTTTGTAGGAGGCAACAATTACAAGTCAATGAAGTTTGACGAGTTCCGCACTAAATTCAAAGGAACTATTCAATAATTATCAGAGGAAGATTTTTAGTATATCTCCCACTTTGATGGGGCGAGCATTTATTTCTCGGTTATCTGCCTTTAACTTTTCCACGGTAATACCATCATACTTCTGAGCGATATTCCAAAGGGTATCTCCCGCCTGCACTACGTGGTAAATGCAGCCACATCTATCATCTACTTTCTCTTCCGAAGCTCCTTTTTGTATTTCTCCGGTCACAGAATCATCAGCAGCTATGGAATCGGTAGCTACATCTTGCTTTACAGATGGATCCTCTATGGATGGACCATTCCATATTGTATCGGGTCTCACTTTTTCAAAAGATCGAGGAGCAAATACCGCTGCATATCCCGGAGCAGTAGTTGATTCCGGTTTGGTGGTAGTCACTTTCAGGTTCTGCCCAATACGGATCACGGTACTGTGTAAATGGTTCCAAGACTTTAAAGAGGCTACACTGACATGGTACTTCGCGGCAATACCTCCAAGAGTTTCGTTTGGCCTTACTTTGTGATGAATCACTGCCGGCACCGAAACCAAAGGAGCCGCATTGATAACTTCTGAGGAAGAATCGGTCATTACCTCTCCCTTCTTGGCTTCAAACAAGGCAAAATAGTTGATGGGCAGATTCAGCGGAAATCCATTCTTCGTATAGGGAACAATTCCCTTTTTGATGGATGGATTTAAAAACTGTAATTCATCTTCGGATATTCCCAACACCGATGAAATATGAGAGAGGCTCACTTTTGAAGTAATCAGTACCGTATCAATGGAGTACAAATCCATACGGGGTTCAGCGGAGTAGAGATTAAAGTCTTTGTGATAGTTCATCACATATACAGCGGCAATATAAAGGGGAACATAACTTCTGGTTTCTGCCGGTAAAAAGCGCATGATCTTCCAAAAATCCTTCACTCCTCCCGCTCTCGCAATAGCTTTGTTTACGTTCCCAGGACCTGAATTATAAGCGGCCAGCACCAAATGCCAGTCACCATACATATTATAGAGCTTCTTTAAATAATTTACGGCTGCCTGAGTGGACTTTACGGGATCGCGTCTTTCATCCACGTATGAGTTTACATCCAAGCCCATTAAAGTGCCGGTACCATACATCAATTGCCAAAGACCGGTAGCTCCGGCACTGGAAACTGCAATAGGATTAAAAGCTGATTCTACAACAGGGAGATATTTCAGTTCAATGGGCAGTCCCTTTTGGTCGAGGATCTGCTCAAAGACCGGAAAGTAAACCTGACTATTGGCCAAGCAACGAGCCATTAAAGCCCTGCGCTTATAGGCAAACAGATCAATAAATTGCTTCACCTGATTATTAAAAATCATTGGCACCTCATTGGGCATCAACTTTAGTTTTTCTTGAATCTCAGCGTCAGAGTAACGCGGGATTAACTCCGAGGGCATGTAAATACTTTGCAATAGTTCATCATCATTGACGAAAAATTTATCGCGGGTAAAAAGGCTTCCCGACATACTGTCTAACTGTCCAATTAGAGGATCTACCTCCATTGCCGTAGAATCGTTGTAGTAATACGAATACGAGGGGGTAGAACAGATAAGAGTAATAACTGACAATACAATAGTCTTTAGGAAGTTAGTTCTCATATGCGCAAAAAATTTGTCCGCTAAGATAACGTATTTGATGTAACGGAAATTACACTCGCGGAGTTGTTTATATTTTGCAGTAGAACTCTTTGCTTGTGAAGGGTTTGAACCATTACTTTTCTTTTCAACGTTGAAAAGAAAGAAATGTGGCATCTACTAAACACTGAAATTTGGGGAATAAGAAGCTGCTTACTTTTATTTCAAAGCGGCATCTATCTGCTTCATCATTTCGGCATCGGTAACCAGAGTGCGGGGGCTAAAAGAGTTAATGAGTAGCCCATTTCGCCCAATCAAGAATTTCTGAAAATTCCAGGTAACAGGAGCATCCATCACTCCATTTTCAGATTTCTTGGTCAAGTATTTATAGAGTGGATCTATGTCTTTTCCTTTCACGGAAATTTTTGAAAACATCGGAAAGGTGACCGCATATTCTTTGGTGCAGAATGATTTAATCTCACTGTCGGTGCCCGGCTCTTGACCCAAAAAGTTATTGGCCGGGAAACCTAAAATCACCAACCCTTTGTCTTTGTATTTTGAATACAAGGCTTCTATGTCCTTATACTGTGGCGTGTTGCCACAAAGGCTGGCCACATTTATTATCAACAGCACTTTGCCTTTATAATCGGCCAGTGATACTTCCTGCCCGTCTATGTTTTTCATGGTAAAATCATACACACTTTTTTGCGGCAAAACAGAAGGAAGCAGCGCCATTAAGAAAAGACTGATGGTTTTCATTGTAGAGATTTTTTAGAGTGAGAGAACAAGCAAATGAGTTGACTTTAGTGCCCAAAGGCTATCCCCTTATTTAAAGGGATTGCGAAGGGTGTAGGCAGGTGGCTTCAAACGTTTAGCATAGGGTTTCATAATAAGCAGATTAAATAAAGGGTTTCGGTGTTTAAGATACCCATACATGGGAGAAGGGCTGGCACCAATCGTACTTTTTATCTCCGGAGCCGTTCGCCCCAAATGCAGTTTTTCTGCGCGGTGCAGAATGCCGTATTCAATCATATCGTACATCATGTGCTGATATAAATGGATAGGCCGACAAAAGTCATGATCCATTCCTGTGTAATGCACCTCGATTTTTTTACCCGAATGAAAGTGCGAAATAAATCCAATCATTAAGTTGCCTTTGTAATATGCTACTATCTTGTAGTTATCGGGCAATTGCTCCTTCTGTTTCCGGAAATAATCCTTGGTCAGTTCGCCTAATTTAAAGTCAACATTCGACATCACCTTCATGTAAAGTTCGTAGAGCCGGTCTTCATTTTGCGCTATCTCTGCAAGATTTAATTCACGCCCCAATACCTCGTTCTGCCGACAAAGGGCATACACTTTACGCGCTCTTATTCTGTATTTAGAAGTTAAAGAATTGAGATAATCATCAAAGGTGTTCCAATCCTGCCGGAGGGAGATGCTCATGTCGCTCTCTACAAAAATGGTATTATAACCACAGAGGTGGAAGTCGAGATCAAAATCAGTAGCGGGGGCATATAAGTCTGAAATCAATACCGCTTTAACTGAAGGCTCTTCGGCCAGAATATGGCGGATTGCAGTGCGAAGTAGTTTGGCTCGTGTGCGTTTGTCAATATCACTCGAAAAATAGTAGCCGTTTTCTCCCGTCATAAAAATATTGCCGCTTACCAGCATTTTCAGATGTAACCTCGACAATAATTGCTCGCTGAGTTTTCGCCCTACATTCAGCAAAAAGGAATCGCCCGAAGGGTAATAATTTATGAGTTGAGTACTTCTGAAATCAACAATTTGAAAATAAATAGTTCCTGCGGTGGCTCCGTTTCTGCGAATCTGTACATAACGAAACTGCATGTTATCTCGCTGAGTTTCTTCTAACAGTTTCAAGTAATCGAACTTCATCAGCAGATTACTATCGGGGATGTGATGATCCCACTTGTAAGAATTAACCTCTTCTAAATTGTGATGTAACTCAAATGAAAAATCTTTGAGACTTTCCATTTCATCGGTGAGAGGGCAAGTGTAAGTAATGTGGTTATCCAAAGTTCTGAATTGTATCTTTTGACGTTCTCGGTTCTATAAAATTGTTCGTTTACTCTTATGCCAAGCCGACTAAATCGCTATGCTCGAAAAACCTTTGACGCAACCATCCAAATTTCCTGACAACACAAAAATCCTTTCTTCTTTTACCGCTAAATATCAAAAATATTCACTGATTTCACCCCGCTCAAAGGCGGAATCGCTGTTGAGTAATACGCTGATTTTACTGCAAATATAACAGGTGCTTCGCTGGAAGGTTCACCCAAACAGATATTCAAGAAATTCTTCCCACCTATCAGACCGAGAAGAAACGGTTATCGGCTATTTTAAAACTACCAAGCGCTTGCTCTTTATCCCTTTATTACTGAGCAAACTCATCAAGTAATCGCCATTGGCCAACTCAGAAGTATTGACTGAAACAGTGTTAATGCCTTCATTGCCCGGAACACTTAAGGTTTTCACTAATCGTCCGTTCAAATCATAAATGCTCAAGGTAGCATTGGATGTTTCGGGCAGATAATAGGAGACAGAAGTTTCCGCCTTAGCAGGGTTGGGTACCGCATCGTATAGTTGCAACGTGCTGATCAGAGAATTTGCCCCTTTCGGCTCTGCAATACCGGTGGGTTGCGAGTTCAGTATGGTGCTGTCTAAAACCATGTTTTCGTCACCGGGCTGATAGATGAGGTAGCTGAAATACACCAACATCATTTCATCGGTAGTGGCTTCTCCTACATGAATATTCTGCGGAGGGCTGTTGGGGTTGTGCGGATTATTAGCGGTATTGTCATAAGTAGCATATCCAAAAAGAGTGCTGCCTATGGGAATAAATATCAGTTTCTGAAAAGTATAAAAGCCCTGCCAGTGAAAATCCCAGTTATTAATTTTGATAAGCGGAATAGTATCGCCTGCGGGAGTTTTAGCAAACACGAGCCAGTCTTTGCAAATAAGGTGTGCATGAGGGGCTACATTCAACAGCGAAATTCCTTGTATGGGGAAATTAGTGGGGATGGTATATAACTCCCCAAAAGTTTTTGTAGAGTTAGCCGGAATACTCAGCGGCTCGGTAATGCTGAACTCATGGTTTAAAGGCGGAGCAATGAACACTGACCGCAAGGAACCGGTAGATAAACGGATATTAATTTTAGTGCTGTCTGTTTTACCGGCACTTCCATACGGGTAGTGAATTTGCACGACTAAGTCGCTTCCCTTGTGCAGCGGCACTCCCAATCCCGCAGGGTACACATTGGGGGTAGTGCCGGGCACCCAACCTCCAATCAGATTTGCTTTGCTTACTCCGGGGCCACCAAAACTGGTATAACCGGGAACTGTAGGACTTTGATCATCTAATTGTCGCGCATCATGGGTAGAAGAAGTGTCCTCATAGATAAGCACGTGGTGAACGATAGACGGATTTCCGGGAATTACATCAATAGCCGTCATAAATTCATTTTGCGATAAACCGGTAGGCACTACAAAACACTGATACAAGTCGCCATTGTATTGTGGAACGGTGAAAGGCGGACATTTCAGGGAGGCATCCATGTTATCGAGGGAGGCCCCATTTAAATAAACCGGAATAGAAGGAGCCGTGGTGGTATCGCCTGAAGGTGCACCGGCTGTCACCCACGCATTAATTTTAGTGACCTGATTGCTTGTCAAATAGCGCTCGCCCTTAAAATGAACATAGTCGGCATCGGGCGGCCAGGGGGGCATTTCGCCTGTTGAGATAGCGTTAATAATGTTGAGGCGCTGCGTGTAAGCCTCACTGAAATGAATTAAAGAAAACGGAGCCAGCCCCCCTTGATGGTGGCACACGGTACAGTTCTCATATAGGATAGGGGCAATGTCGGTGCTCCATTGAGGCACTTGTGCCGATAAAAATGTAAAAGAAAATAGGATAGCCATTGAAAAGGAAAATTTCTGCATAAAGAGATTTTGTTTTAAAACACAACGAAAGTAGTTAAAGATTTACGAAGAATAAGTGGCTAAAAAGAAGATTTGAATAACTATATCGGCTTTAGCCATGACTTTAAAGATATGCAGGGCTAATGCCCATGAGGGAAATGCTCTGATGCCCGCGGCCTAAAGGCTGGAGTTAATGCGGGAGAGTCCTTTAGTCCCTTGGCGCAGGCCTGGCTTCAGACTAAGGACAGCAGAGGGGGTGAAGGGACGCTACGACAGAAACCTAACAACTTACCATCACTTATGGGCGTTCGTTCCTCAATAACGATTAACGATTAACCTATAACGAGTACACCTATTACTCTTCACCAATACCGACCAGCGATACCTAAGTCGGAAATCGTCCATCGAATAATCACACATCGCTTCTAACCATCTTATACTTTCATTTAACGTAAAAATCATCGTCACTTTTGCGAACTGTGAGTTGAAAGCATAAATTGCGCCCCTTATTTTTTATCCATGCCGAAATTCATCTCTGCCATTTTTCTCTTTCTCAGCTTATCAGCCTTTGCGCAAAAGGGAGCGGTAAAGGGATTTATATATGACCACGCAAATGGAGAGGCGATTCCTTACGCTACGGTAAAGGTGGAAGGCACCGACTTTGGTGCAGCTACTGATGATGCCGGCTTTTTTAATATCCCCAATTTGCCGGAGGGGAAATATGAACTCAAGATTTCTTACATAGGTTTCGAAAACCAAGAGGAAGCGGTGGAGATAGTGAAAGGTAAAACGGTGAATGTGAAGTTATACATGAACCAATCTTCTATCGAGTTGCAAAGCATTGAGATAAATGCTGAAAAGCAAAGACAGCGAACCGAAACTCGCGTTTCTGTCACCTCTATCACTCCGATGGAGTTGAAGCGCTTGCCTACGGTTGGTGGAGAGGCCGATATTGCGCAGTACTTGCAGATTTTACCAGGTGTTACCTCAACCGGTGACCAAGGCGGCCAAATTGTGATACGGGGAGGAACGCCCATACAAACCAAATTTCTTTTAGACGGAATTACTATTTACAACCCTTTTCATTCCATCGGATTGTTTTCGGTGTATGAAACGGATATCATCAAGAACGTGGATGTATATACCGGTGGTTTCCCTGCTGAGTATGGGGGTAGAACTTCGGCTGTGGTGGATGTGACCACTCGCGATGGGAATCAGAAGAAAGTCAGCGGTAAGTTTAGTGCTACTCCGTTTGTAGCACATGCCTTGCTTGAAATTCCGATTGTGAAACTGAAGGAAGATAAAAACATCAGTTCTTCCCTTATTCTGAATACAAAGGTTTCATACTTAGATCGCAGTTCTAAAGCTATTTATCCCTATGTAGGGGAAGAGGGACTGCCATATTCTTTTTACGATGTGTATGGCAAGTTTACGCTCAATGCCGGCAAGGGAATGAAGATGACTTTATCCGGCTTTAACTTTCGCGACAATGCCAATTTCGCAGCCGCCCGCTATCTGTGGAACACCTTTGGCGTTGGAATCAATTTTTTGGCAGTGCCTAAGAATTCTAACCTGTCTTTTAATACGCACGTCAGCTATTCGCAGTATGAGATTAACCTGACCGAAGCCGATAATCTGCCGCGTAAAAGTCTGATCGGAGGTTTTGATATTGGGATGGACTTTGCCTATTACATTAAGAACGGGGAGTTGAAATACGGGCTGAATGTAGAAGGCGCTCGCACCGAGTTTTCGTTCTTCAATCAGTTTAGGCAGCCTTACGAACAAAAACAAAACTCTACCGACCTGGGAGCCTATTTGATGTTTCACAAATTCGTAAAGAAGTTTGTGACCGAAGCGGGATTCCGGCTGCAATACTATGGCAACATTGGAGCGTTCTCTGCTGAACCGCGCTTGAGCATTAAATACAACGTCACCGATCGTATTCGTCTCAAATTGGCCAGCGGTATGTATTCACAAAACTTTATCAGCACCAAAAGTGATAAGGATGTGGTAAATCTGTTTACCGGCTTCCTCACCGGCCCCGATGAAGCGGCTGTGGATGCCAGCGGAAAAGTGTATGATCAGATAAAAAACATGCAGCGCAGTGTGGATGTTATTTTCGGAGTGGAGGTAGATTTGCCCAAAAACATTACGCTGAATCTGGAGCCCTACTATAAATATTTTTGGCATCTCATCAACATTAACCGCTACAAGCAGTTTAACAGTGACCCCAATTTTTTGATTGAAAAAGGCGATGCTTACGGATTAGATTTTGTGGCGAAATGGGAATGGAAAGGAATTTATCTCTATGCTACCTATTCATTGGCTTGGACCCATCGCAATGACGGGAAGCAGGTATATGCTCCTCACTTTGACCGCAGGCACAATGTGAACTTATTAGCGTCTTACTCCTTTGCCAAAAAACGCGACTGGGAAATTAGCGCCCGCTGGAACATGGGTAGTGGATTCCCATTTACACAAACACAATCGTTCTATGAAAACGTACCCTTCAGCGATGGCATTGGCACCGATTATACTGCCGCCAATGGCAATTTGGGAGTTATCTATTCCGATCAAACCAATGGAGGCCGGCTTCCGTATTATCACCGCTTAGATATTTCTATCAAGAAAACATTCAACATAAAAGATAAAGCGAAGATTGAATTGAATGCCAGTGTTTCAAACGTGTATAACCGCAACAACGTGTTTTACTTCAATCGCATTACCTACGCTCGAGTGAATCAACTGCCTGTTCTGCCCAGTCTCGGCCTTTCCATTTCTTTCTAATTATCGTAGTAGTGAATAGTGCTCATTAGCTTGCCACTCTCGATGAAGAACTATTCTTGCCCAATGGCCACAACGGCAACTACACCGTGGGCAAGATTGGTTTTTCTTGTGCTCCCACTGACTCTACATTTTTTTATTCTTTAGGAAGGCATTCATTTTATTTTTTACTCACCACCTTCTTCTCCCTCCACTGTCCTATCTACGAAACCAAATTATTTTAATTGTTAGAATCTATCATACAGGTGTATGTTCTTCCAACCTATTTATCTGTAATTTTCCGAGATTCAGTTATTGAGGGTTCTTTATGCACAGAATTTTTCATACCGGAGTTGTCTTACTTTTTTTTCTTACAACGGAGCTTTCTGCCCAGAAAGTGAATGGCGAAATTTTTATACCCATCAATAACAGAAGTGAGATTTGGTTGAAGCCGAGGATTGATACCTTGGTTAATAAAACAGAGTATGAGTTTAAAATTCGGGTAAGTCCGGAGTACACTATTTCGCAGTTTCTGTTTGAAAACGGCTTGGCCATACAAACCGATAGCGTACTAAAAATAATTCCCAACTGCACTAACTATGGAGGATACGACACTGCTACTTTGCGGGTGATAGTGACGAGTGTGTCGGGTTCGCGCATCATACTGTTTCAGCGCAGGTTTATTGTACAGGTACCGCCTCGGATGTATCCGGTACACGGAAACCCTCGAACCAATATTATGATGATGAACGACAAGATATTGTTAGAGCGAAATAGACCTTACTCAAAAGACCTGTTTGAGAGAACCGAGCCTGTTATTTCTCTGTATAATAACGATGTGGACATGAAAAAGTATGACGTAAAAAATGTGACGGTCATATTTTACGAACGAGAAGGGAAGCAATATATTTCAAACAGCGACACCATTAATCCGGATGCGGTGAAGGAGTTGAAGAAGGTGAAAAATCCTATCCCTATTTTTATCAAAGTTGAAGCGATGAGCGGCCGCACCAAAAAGGTGATTTGGAATAAAGTAGTGGTGTATAATGAGTAGGAAGAAAACCGGCTCTACCCCTTTGCAATCTTACTGTTCTTGTAGCCGTAGGCAAAGTAAATTCCAAAGCCTATCACTAACCATACTGCAAAGCGCGTCCAATTAGAAGCGCCCGATTCGCACAACAAATAGCTGCACGACAAAAGACCGAGTACCGGAATCAGTGAAAGTTTTTTCCAAACAGAAAGAATCGTTAAGCCTACAAATAGCAAGGTAAACCCGGCATATACGCCTTTATGCAACAGCATCTCTAATTTCTCGAAAAAGGAATGAGTTACCGGTATCGAAAAATAATTCTGAATGCCTTGGTGGTTATAGATAAATACAAGGATAGCAGTGGCAATGAAAATCAAAGGCATGAAATACCTCGCATTGATATAAGGAGTTTTGAAACTTCCTTTCGGGGGATTCGGGTATAAATCAAGGCGCAGAATTCCAGCGCAAACCAGCACAAAGGCAAATAGAGTTCCCACCGAGGTTAATTGTATCACTATGTCAAGATTTAAAAAGAGGGCAGGAATTCCCACTACAAATCCGGTGAGGATGGTGGAGAAAGAAGGTGTTTTGAATTTTGGATGAATGCGTGAGAATATGGGAGGGAGCAGTCCGTCACGACTCATGCTCATCCAAATTCTCGGCTGGCCTATCTGAAAAACGAGCAACACACTGGCCGTAGCAATCACGGCACTGATGGCCACGACCCCGGCTACCCAGTCTAAGCCTACTTGGTTAAATACAAAGGCCATGGGGTCGCCCACATCCAGCTTGGTGTAATGCACCATCCCGGTTAAGGTAAGTGCCACCAGCACATAAATGAGGGTGCAGATAATAAGCGCATAAATCATTCCTCGCGGCAAATCGCGCTGCGGATTTCGACATTCCTCGGCAGTGGTAGAAATGGCATCAAAGCCGATATAGGCAAAAAAGACAGCGGCTGTTCCTTTGAGCACACCACCAATTCCATTTGGCAAAAAAGGGCTCCAGTTGTCGGGCTTCACATAAAAGGACCCCACCGCAATCACCAAGAAAATGATACCGAGTTTGAGCGCCACCATCACATTAATAGATTTTTTCGATTCCTGAATTCCGATGTAAGTGATGTAAGTGATAATAGCCACAATCAGCAAAGCGGGAACATCACAGATCAATTTTAGATTGCCGATGGCAGGAGCCGTTTGCCAAGCTAATTTTGCTGCCTCCGATCCTAACTCTTTGGCGGTCCAATAATCCATCGTGATGTATTCGGGCAAGTGAATACTGAAGCCCTCAAGCAGGGTAGTAAAGTAATCGCTCCATGAAATGGCTACCGCTATATTCCCAATGGCGTATTCCATCAGTAAATCCCATCCGATAATCCAAGCAATAATTTCTCCGAAGGCTACATACGAATAGGTGTAAGCGCTTCCGCTCACAGGAACCAAACTGGCAAACTCAGCATAACAGAACGCTGAAAACCCACAAGCCACCGCTATAAAAAGAAACAATAAAATGATACCCGGCCCACCCTCAAAACTCGCTTTGCCGATGGTTGAAAAAATACCGGCTCCTACAATAGCAGCTATTCCGAAAGCGGTGAGATCGCGAACGCCCAACGTTTTGGTAAGGCCAATTTTTATTTCGCTGTCTCCGTATCCTTCCGAAGCATCCTGCAATACTTTGCCTATTTCTTTTTTTCTGAAAATATTGTTCATAGAGGTTGGTGTCGGTTTTACTGTGGCGGTTAAATATAAAAAAGCTGTGAATGAATTAAGAAAAGCAGCAGTGGTGGATTGAACAATAACTGCTAAACTCGCATTCTGTGAAATACAATTTTATAACGATAGAGGGCACCATAGGAGCCGGAAAGACCACCTTAGCCAAAAAGCTGGCCGCTGATTATAACGGGCACTTAATTCTCGAACAGTTTGAGGAGAACCCCTTCTTGCCTCAGTTTTATGAAAATCCTGAGCGACACGCCTTTTCGGTAGAGTTGTATTTTATGGCGGAGCGGTTTCAACATTTAAAGAAACTGATGACTGAGGCGGATATGTTTTCCTCCTTTACGGTCTCAGACTTTTTGTTTCAAAAGAGCCTCATTTTTGCCGGCCAAACGCTGAAAGCCGATGAAGCAAAACTGTACCGCATGTTGTTTGATATCATTAGCCCCAGCCTGCCCAAACCCGATTTAGTGCTCTACCTTTACGCCCCCATAGATAAGTTGATGGAGAATATTAAAAAACGCGGGAGGGAGTATGAGCAACAGATTAAACCGGATTATTTGGAAAAGATTCAGACGGCCTACCTCGATTACTTTAAACAGCAACCTCTCTCGCGAGTTATTTTGCTAAACACCACCGAATTGAATTGGGTGGAACGGAAGGCAGATTACGAAAAAGTAATAGAGGTATTGCAGGAACATTTTGAACCGGGATTACATTACATATAAAAATTGAGAAGACCTGTGCCCACAGCGCTTTTTTAGTATTTTCACGCCAGACGTCTAAGTATTGCGGGATAGGTAGTTTATTTTTTTTCTACGCTGTCCCGCTTTTATGTACCGGAATTAAATATTTGCTCAAACAAAACGTGGATTCATCGGTATTTTATGGAAGGGGTAATATGCGCTTGTTATTCTGTCCAAACTTTCACTGCTAACTCGGCATCGGCTGTTAGGTAACCGGAGGTTTTTCTACTTCCCAAAGCTAAACCCGCACCAGTGCGCAGTTGCCTTTCAAAGGGAGCTGATTTTGCAAGTATATCCTTCAACATTTCTTCTGTACAACCACCGGCATACGTCACCGCGATGCCAATGCCGCGCCATAGGGCAGTTTGTTTTTCTAATGGGAATTTATCAATGATAGCCTTTACCTCTCCAATCACTCCTTTATTCGTGTACCAAATAGAGCGGCCTAATCCCTGATCGTAAAATTCATTTAGCGATGCGTCTTTAAAAGAAGGAGATACTTGCTGGAGAATACTTTTCCGCCTGCGAAACAAGCCATCATAATAGCCCATGCCATCCATTACGCGAGACTTGTTCTCTTCTTTTAATTCTTTTAGGAAGGTGGTAGGTTCTAATTGCAGTTGTGCCAATGCCCAGCCCAAGCCCACATGAAATTGCGCAACATGGTGCATCGCGTATTGTTGCAGTAGCGAATGCCAATGGCTCAAAGAATGAGTCTCTTTTAATTCTGCTAAGGCAATGCTCATGGAAGCAGCTTCGTAAGCTACGGAGTAAAAGGGGCCTTCGTATTTCTTTAACTGTTCGAGTAAATGCAACGGTGTTTCGTGTCCGGAGAAAGAGTCTTGCACCTCTCTGAAAATTACTTCAATGAGTGCTATATTTTGCTGAGCGGTATTTTGCAACCCGCTCACGCCATTTCCTTTTTAGGGTAAAACCACATGGTGTCCACATCTTTAGTAATGGCTGCTTCCCGTTCCGCAATAAATGTATCCTCCTCGGTCGGATTTTCCTCGCTTGCATTCAAATCCATGGTGTAGGGGTTTACTTTTAAATCGGGGGAGGTGTGGTGTACTTCACTGCTCACATGCCTGAAAATTTCAGCCGCAAGTTTTTCTAAAATAGCAAGATTCTTTGTGACTTTATCAGTGAGAGAATCTCCGAACTGCTCTTCAATAGTAAGCTGAAAATCACGCATCAGTTCTAAGTCAAAGGGATCAATATAACGATTGGAAAACACTTGCTTTTCAAGAGGTAGCCAGTCTAAAAATAGCTTTTGCATTTGCTCATGCAGTCGTCCAAATTTTTGTCCCACGCTATCTTTTGAGGAAAACAATTTTTGTAACACCCGCAAATCGGTAAATCCTTTGTTGGTGAAAAGGAGGCAAGGGATAGCCCAATAAATAGCCCAATCCCACATAATTTTAATCACCATGATTTGACTGCTACCCATCAACTGATATTTATTTTGATAGATGGGAATCCAGGCCTTCACTAAGCTGAGGTAGGTTTGCTCGTAAATTTCTGCGCGCAACTGCACATCCTCTCCCTTTAAATCACGCAGAATAAGGTCACTTAGTAAAGTATTGCTAATGGAGATAAGGTCTGTGCCGGGGGAATAAAAGGGATCGAGAAAAGCACCGGCTTCACCGGTTACTCCCCAACGGTCGGTTCCGTCATAGGCTCTTGCTGAATCATGCGCAAAGTGTTTCAGAATTTTAAAATCCAGTTTGTTCTCACTTTCCGCTGATAACTTTTCGTATAATAGAGGCTCGTTTGTTTTCAACCAGTTCAGCGACTTTTCATAGGTGTCAAATGTTTCAAAAGGATGAATATCCGGATCGGCTACAATGCCAATGCTGGTATTTTTTGTGCCGAGGGGAATCACCCAAACCCAATATCCTTTATCTAAAAAGTGAACGGTGCTGAGGTAGCGGAGTCCCGATGTCAGATAATGTTTCCAACCTTCATCCTCACTCCATTGGTCAATATCTATCACTCCCTTTAATCTCCACCATACGGCATTCACTGCATGGTCCATTGATTTCTGAAAGCCGAGTTTGCGTTTTAAAAAACTAAAGCGGCTGGTGGCATCCGCAATCCAACGACACTGCCATTTTTGTTCTTCCTTATTCTGTGTGAAAGTAAGGGTGTGATAATCTTTTCCAAACTCCACATCGCGAACCGCAGCGTCTGCTAAAAATTCTACTCCTAAGGATTGAATGAGTTGAATCAAATGATTTTCTAAAGTGCCTCGATCCACTTGGTGGCTGGGAGTTGGTAGCCACTTGCGAGGGCCTAACTCTACGCGGCTCGTGATGTCTTCTTTGGTATTTGATTTAAAGAAAAAACGCAGGCCGTGTTTAGGCAGTTCAAATTCTTCCAAATAGGCTTTTAATCCCAACACTTCGCGCAGGTAATAACTGCCTAACTCTACGGTAGATTCTCCGACTTTGTGAGCAGCTATGGGGGCTTCTCCTTTTCTGCGTTCTAACACTAATAGGCGCAAGTCGGGGTGGCCCTGCTTTAACTGTAGCGCGAGGGTTAGTCCGGCTAATCCTCCTCCGGTAATAATTACATCGTACTTGGTATGGGTTGAATTCATGGTTGAGTCGTATTGATGGATGGCTTAAATAGTATAATGTAAATGAGGTGGCTTAGTTTTCTAAGCCTTGATAATATTTCTTTTTTCTTTTGATTCGGCTTAAGAAAAACACTCTAAACAAAAGCCGATTTACTAAAAGAACTATGGGCGCTACAATAAATAGAGCAATCAGTAAGTAGTATTTGAAGGCGATGAGCCACGGCTTTCTATTTTTTCTTTTGGTAATTAGATTAGCCCATATCGAAAAAAGTCTCGGTGCTCTTTCTTCAATAAACATCAAATCCGATTCTACCACTACCGCTTTCTGTGCCACTAATTCTTTCTGTAAATCATTCAGTGAATGATCTTGTAAATGATCACACACCATTTTACCGAATTGATAATTGTGTGCAATATCTTCCTCCGACACACCGGGCTTTGGGAAAATGCCGAGATACTTATCTTTTTTACCCGTGAGCATCCAATATAAGATAGTGACGGCACTGGCTAAGTTGGAGTGCTGATCCACCAAGACCACATTGCCCACTAATTTTGCTCCGCTGTTCGCTAGTATTTTTTTTGTTTTTTCTTGGGCATTCAGCCACATGTTGCGCGCCCCAATCAGCGTTACTACCGGGCTGCCTTTTAAAACTGCTTTTATGGTAGGATGTTGCAGCATGGAGTTGGCCGGAATGCTGAGAGAAAGAAACCATGGTTGATAGGCGAATAGTATGAGATCGTAATGTGATTCTTTCAACTCAAAAGGTTTTAGCGGCACAGTTTGCCCCAGCACGCTTTCGGGCATAGCTTCAAAAAACTGTTCACTCTTCCACGGAAAAGGGAAATCTTTTTCCGGTCTGATATTTACCTTCTCTACACTCATTCCTGCTTCAGTGAAAGGAAGAGTAAAGTGATTGACTATTTCTTCTAACTGCCCCGACTGAGTATAATAAAGCGCTAATACTTTTAAGTTGGCCATTGCTTGTGGGTGGAAAGATTAAAATAAAATTCGAAACTGCGGAAGAATAAAGATGCCCTGTTGATATTCATTATTCAGCGAGTTGGTTCGAGGGTCGTACACTTTCCTGAAAATATTTTTGATGTTGATGATGTTCTGGAAGTCAACAGAAAACTCTTGGGTAACTCGCTTCATGGTGATGCGGTAACTCAGTTTTAAATCCATCCTAAAATAATCACGATACTTTTGCGAAAAAGCTAAACTATCAATCAGCACTTCCTGATGTTGAGCGGCACTTTGATCGAAATCAATAGGGGTGTAATAACGCCCTCCGGCAGCTGTCATCTTCATATCAATAGATACCGTGTGCCGCTTGTTTTTCTTATCTTTTTTGCCGGCAAACCGATACTCGTAACCACCCAGGGCATTTACCACATACAATCCGTTGAAGGCGGTGTTTCGCCACACCTTATCACTGCCCTGATAACGCGAGCGGAATAAGGAGCCGGTCACTAAGAAATAATACCCCTTGCTGAAAAATTTTTCTAAGGTTAGTTCTAAGCCGTAATTGAGCCCAATTCCTTTGTTTACCAAATTGATATTGTCGGGAGTGGCGAAATCGGCTCCGGCATTCAGCATACTAAACGAACTCTTTTTCTTTTCTACCGGTACATTGTTGATGTATTGCACGTAGATTTCGGTTTTTAATCTGAAATCTTTTGCAAACACCAAGTCGTAGCCCGTCACCAAATGTTGGCTACGCGAAAAATCCATATTCAAATTGGTCGGCTTTGAGTTAGATCCTGCAGTAATATCGTAGTTGTAATAGGTGGGCAAAGGCTGAATTTGATCGTGCAGACCATAGCCGATGGTCCAGGATTGATTTTCCCGGAACTGATATTTGAATCCTATCCGAGGCTCCGGAATAAAACTTCCACTCAAGGAGAAGTACTGAGTGTGCACGCCCGCATTCATGCTCCACTGCTCACTGAATTTGTGTTTCCACATCACGTAGGCTTCTACTAAAGTACTGTATCCTTTCCCATATTTCATGGGTACAAAGTGATCGAAATACAGCACGCTGTCTGCAAACTTTATGTCGTAAACATTTACCATCAGGCCTTCGGTCACTGTATTTTTAGAGTCAATCTTGGTGTTGGCTAAAATGTGAGCGCTGTATTTATTCTGCCGCAACGCCACTTTGTTGTTTCTAATAATTTCAGATCGGTTGTCGGGGTTGATGCTGTCAATGTCGGCCAACTGCGTTTGATGCGACACCGCTAACATGAGTTTATAATATGTTTTGCGATCTAAAAAGTAGGTGTGCGAAAAACCAAGTATGCCGGTTTGCACCTTGTTATACAGGTCTATGTTTTCATTGCCATACAAATCTTTCTGTGGTTTCGACAGATCTACCAAATGCCCCAGCAACTCTATTTTACTAAGGCCGCCCAAACCCCAAAAGCGAAATATCCCGGCTTTTTTAGTGGGCACATCTATTTTAAAAGTAAGGTCTTGATATTCCGGCACTGCCGTTCCGGTACCAAAGTTGGCCTTCATTAATTTGAAAAGTGCCAGCGTTGAGTAGCGGTAGTTAATTAAGAACGAAGCCTGACTTTTCTTTTTATTGAAAGGGCCTTCGGCTCCGGCTTCAACTCCGTTAAATCCCAACTGCGCCATAAACTCGTATTTGTCCTTGCTGCCATTGCGCAGATTCAAATCAAATACTCCTGAGAGGGCATCTCCGTATTCAGCCGGGAAAGCCGAGGTCATAAAATCTCCTCGCGAAAGCGTGTTGTTATTGAGCATACTCACCGGCCCACCGGTACTGCCAAAGCCGGCAAAATGGTTGGGGCTGGGAATGTCAATCCCTTCTAAACGCCACAATAAACCCATAGGCGAATTGCCCCGGATAATAATATCGTTGCGCGCATCATTGGCTCCGCTTACGCCTGCAAAATTAGAAGCCATGCGAGCAGGGTCGTTTCGGTTCCCGCTAAAACGGTTGGTCTGCTCCACGTCAAAGGAGCGGGCGCTCACGATGGCAAATTCATTTTTGGCTTCTCCCTTCTTAGTGCCTGAAATGATTACATCCGTTAGCTGGCTCACTTTTTCTTCGAGGGTTATGTTCACTTGTGTTTCTTTTCCCGAAATCACCAGCACATCGCTGGCGCTTCCATCTTTATAGCCGATATAACTCACGCGAAGCGAAACCCTCCCCAAGGGAACTTTAAGAGAAAAGTTCCCATTGTCATCGGTAATAGCTCCCACAATCGGATCGCTGCCCACCACTATCACACTGGCTCCTGCGATAGGGTATTTTGAATCTTTATCGGTGACCTGCCCGCGAATAGTTTTTAGCTCTTGCGCCCAAGCGGCAGAAAGAATTAGCGTGAAAACAAAAAGGAGATAGTAACGTGCCTTCATTTTTTAAGAGCGATAAATGTAAGGTACATTCGATATGGAAAAAATGGAGAGTAAATAATCTTCCTTATTTTTTCAAAAAGACTTTTGATTACCATCTCTATTTCCAATAAGGATATATTTAAAGTGCAGCCGGTTTTGTAATTATGATAGAACTCAAACTATCTTGCAGCGTGAAATTTTTGCGATCTATATTCGATTTTCTTCTGTATTCCAATTTGTTTATTGCAATTGGAGCAGTGGCTTTAGTATTAAGTAACCAGTTGACGGTAGGCGATGAGATGGTTTTCGACAATACCTGTTGGTTCGTTTTATTTTCCACGGTGTTTGCTTATTCGCTCTTGAAATATTCTCGAGAGGATGATAAGGTAGATTACACCATTCATCAGAGTTGGGCAAAGCGGTATCCGCAAGTATTTCGAAATCTGATGCTTATATCGCTGGTAGCTTCAGGAGCCTTTTTCCTGAAAATGAATACCGAAGCTAAAATCACCATCGTGGTATTGGCTGTGTTTACTGCTTTTTATGGCTATCTGCAAGTGCCGTTTCCGGGAAAGAAACGAAGACTGCGCGAGATAGGGCTTTTAAAAACATTGTTTGTAGGCTTGGTTTGGTCTTTCACTACTGTATTGGTTCCATTTAGCGGGCAACATTTAGCTACCGATACCATGGTGTTTCTGCTGCTTCGCAGATTTCTGTTCATACTGGCGCTCACCATCCCTTTTGAAATTAAAGATCTGTGGATTGATAGGCCGGCTGGAATCATTACGCTGCCCATGCGAATAGGAGTGGAGCGAACAAAACTTTTGGCGCAGGGTGTTTTGCTGTTGCTGATTGGAATCAACATCTTCCAATATTTCTTCTTCTACGTTCCGTTAGCAGATATGGTGGCCTTTAATCTTTCCTTAATGGGGAGCATTTTAGCTATTCAGCCAATAAAAGAAAGCACCGGTGATAAATGGTTTTACTTTGTGTTGGACGGGATGATGCTGGTGCAGTTTCTCTTCGTGTATGCAGCGCATAAATGGTTTATGGCCTAAGACTGAAATTTCTCTGGAGCGACTGTATTGGGGATTATCTCTGGTAGTCGTTTACAATTTTAGTTGGCGCTGCTTCCACATGTATTTATACAGCACCGGAAAATAGTAAGCATAGGCAATAAAGAGCAGCGCGGCAAAAGCGGTGTAGAGGTTCACTCCGATTCCCAAAGCGTACAAGCATCCGATAATTATCAGCCATTCGCCAATAACTCCCATCGGGTATAGCGCGATGAAGAATGTATAGCGCATCCACAGTAACCAATGGGGCGGTGTGTTCCAAAGCAAAAGAAAATAAAATGAGTAGCGAACTATTTCGGTAATGCTCCACGCCATCGAGATAAGCCCGATACCAAGAAATAGAAACTCCGGCACCTCTGGCCGCTGAATAAAAATATTGATGAGCACCACTACTAAAATTCGTGAACTCACCTGCGCAATGGTGGAGCCTACCGGTGACTTTACCCATTTCAGCAACGCATGAAATATTTCTAATAGCGCAATACCCTGCGCCAGCGTGAGAATTGCCACTGCATTTGGGGAAAGATGAAAACCGTTAGAGAAGAAACAAAACAGGTACCACCCCCATAAACCAAAGGCGATGAAGTTGTAAAAGGAGAGGTAAATTTTGATGGCATTGTTCATGATGGAAGGGGTTGACGGTTTTGAAAGTAAAAAGTTTCAGACACTTACAATTTTTTCTTTTTCCATTCGACACTTTTAATAACCCAAATTAATTCACACAGAAAATATGACTAAGCTCTATGTTCTCTTCTTTTAGTATTCGTCCGTCTCACTCCCGGAAGCTAATTCCCCTCTCCCTGATTTTTATTTTTGCGCTCCTTTTTGCCGGAAACACATTAACCGCACAAGTCAATCCAGTGAATGTAGATATAGTGCGTGACAAATGGGGAGTGCCACATATTTATGGCAAGAGCGATGCCGATGCCACCTACGGATTGGCATGGGCAACCTGCGAAGATGATTTCAGTACCGTGCAAAAAATGTTGCTCGCTGTACGGGGAAGATTGGCCGAAGTGGATGGCAAAGGCGGGGCTATGCTAGATTTTCTTTCTTTCATTTCCGGGGCGCAAGAGGTGGTAGATACCGCCTACGATTCCTCGTTCTCGCCAGCTTACAAAATGATATTAGAAGCCTACACGCAGGGGCTTAATGAATACGCCAAAGAGCATCCCGAAGAAGTGTTGCGCAAAGGCTTGTTTCCGATCACGGTCAAAGATGTAGTGGCGCAGTATATCGTCACCAACATGCTGCTCACGAATGTGTACCTCGATATTCAAAAAATATTTAATGGTGAAATCAAAAACTACGAAGAGAATCGCCCATCCGGCTCCAATGCCATTGCCATCAGCAGCAGCCGTACAGAAGATGGCAGCACTTTCCTTGCAGTGAATTCGCACCAACCTCTCGAAGGGCTTTTCAGTTGGTACGAAGCGCATATCGTTAGCGATGAAGGATTGGATATATTGGGCGGCACTTTCCCGGGAGGCATGAGTATTTTTCACGGCACAAATAAATACCTCGGCTGGGCCTGCACCCTCAACCATCCCGATATGGATGATGTGTACAAACTACAGATGAATCCCACCAACCATTTGCAATATTGGATGGATGATCACTGGGAAACCCTACAAGTGCGCAAAAAAACCGTGAAGGTGAAACTCGGAGCTATTCGCCTGCCTATCACCAAAACTTTTTACTGGAGTAAATACGGCACCACCATTAAGCGCAAAGGCGAATTCTACTCGGTGCGCTTTGCCTCTAACATGGATATAAAAGGTTGCGAGCAGTTGTATGAATTGAACAAGGCAAAGAGCTTTACCGAATGGCGTAATGTGATGCGCCAAATGCACCTGCCGGGAGTTAATTTTATGTATGCCGATCCCGATACTATCTTTTATGTGAGCAATGCGCAGTTGCCCTATCGCAATCCCGCATACAATTGGCAGAAAGTGCTTCCCGGCAATACCTCCGCCACGTTATGGCCGCCTGTATTTCATCCCTTCGACTCCTTGCCCCAAGTGCTCAATCCTAAAAGCGGATATCT
This sequence comes from Sphingobacteriales bacterium, assembly GCA_018262795.1. GTDB lineage: Bacteria > Bacteroidota > Bacteroidia > Chitinophagales > LD1 > Bog-950. The sequence goes on from JADFDM010000004.1 coordinate 56,880, forward strand.
GCTCAATACAAATAATTCCTGCTTTGATGTTTCGGCTTCTGCCGATAATCCCAAGCAGAAGAATTACGACCCAACTTATGGTTACGGAACGGATAAAAACAACCGCAGCATCATGGCGCATTTTCTGATTCATGGGTATAAGAAATTGACTTACGAAGATTTTAAACGAGTAAAATACGACCGCAGTTTTAATGATAGCCTGTATGACTATGGCCTTAGCAATGCAGAACAGTTGTTTCGTCTCAGTCCGAAGAAATACCCGAAACTGGCGGATGCCATAGCAGTATTAAACAAATGGAATTGCGAAAGCGATGTGAATAATCAGGGAGCGGCTTTAGTGACTTTTGCCATGTATCCGCTCATTGATAAAATAACCTCTCGGGGTACTCTATATGAGAGCAATTCTTTTACCGAAAACGAATATGCACAAGCGCTGCGCAGTGCCAAGCATCACCTGCTCAAATACTTTGGGTCGCTCACGGTTCCTTTAGGTGAGGTGCAAAAACACGCCCGCGGCCATGTAGAGTTACCGGTAGGGGGGATGCCCGATGTGATTGCGGCTACCATGAGCCAGCCCTATAAAAATGGAATGCGCAAAACCTTTGTGGGCGACTCCTACATTCAGTTAGTGCGCTTTTCAAAAGATACGATCAAATTAGAAACAGTCAATGCCTTTGGCGCTTCTGCGAAACCGGGCAGTGCGCATTACACCGACCAAATGCAATTATTCGTAGATCAAAAACTGAAGCCCATGACTATGAATCGCGAACAGATTTATGGAGCGGCAGAAAGAATCTACCACCCGGAAGGAACCGACCGATCTAAAGAAGAAAGAGCAAAGAAGTAGCGCCACTCCTGATCAACTCCTTCCTGAATTTGCGGAATTGGTTGGAGAGAACTTCTACTTAAAAACCCCCGATACTTTTCGGGATAAATTAATGCCGGATGGTAAACCTGCCGAGTGTTCTTCGTTCTCCTTTGAGTCCCGTGATAGCCGTTACATACATGCCTTCCGGTAAATCGGCCACTGAGATGTTCACCACTTTTACGTCATTCTTTCTGACTAACGTTTTTACCTGTTGCCCTAATTGATTGTAAACTTCAATAGAAGTATAACTGCGGGTAATATCCTCCTCATTGCTCTTCATATCAATCGAGAGCATCTGAGTAGCCGGATTGGGGTAGAGGTGAATGTTGCTAAGTGAAATTTCATGGATGCCTTCGCACATAGTGGTAGCTGTGTCACAATAAGTAGTTGTGCCAAAGCGATTATAAGCGGTGAGACAAATTTGAAATTGTGAATTATCGGAAACTCCACCATACCTGGTAGTGTCAACATTGTAAAATGTAGTATCGGAAACTGAGCCGGGGCCTGCAAAATGATGATAAGTCCACATGATGCTGTCAGCATTTGTCGAACTGTTGATACCTATTACGCCTTGGCAATGCAAAGTGTAAACATCAAACCCTGCCACCGGCAACAAAGCAGGGTTTGCCACGGAGGTGACCACCAACATGGCAGTATCGCAATATACCGGAGTACCATTATCGCAGATCACATACCAGCAGGTGTCCATGCCGGTGAAGGTGCTGTCGGGTTGGTAAGCAATATTAGTGCAGTTGCCCACGGCCGCTATACTAAAAGCAGCAGAGCCATACACGCTCAATGCACAGAAAGTACTGTTTCCATCGGGGTCGGTGTCGTTTATTCCAACGTTTACCATAGTACCGTTTGGTTGCATCACACTGGCGGTATCATCCACCGCTACGGGAGGGTGATTGAGCGCATCAACCGTAAACACTACCATGCCGGTATCGCAAAGTACGGGGCTGCCGTTATCGCATAATTGATAGTAGCAGGTATCCATTCCGCTGAAGGCGCTGTCAGGTTCATACCGAATCATATCGCAACTGCCGCCTATGGCTTCGGTGGCATAAGGCGAGCCCCAAACTGCGGTGACACAAATATTATCGTTGTCGGGATCTATATCGTTGCCAGCTACGTGGAGGATGGTGCTGCTGCCTCCGGTTACGCTCAGGGTATCATCAAAAGCAACGGGCGGATTGTTGGCGGCAGTAATACCGGTCACGGTCACGCTTTTACAAACTTGATGACTGCCGCCTGCATTGGTAGCCGTGAGGCACACATTGTACGTATTGTTAGTGGCGTAGGTATGGTTGGGATTTTGTAGAGTGGAAGTAGAGGCATCGCCAAAAGTCCAGCTCCAACTGGTAGGGTAGTTGTCGCTTTGATCGGTAAAGGTGACTAAGCCGCCACTCACATTGTTCCAAGCAAAATCAGCGACCGGTGTTGCGGGTGGGGTCATGCTCCAATTCACCGACTGCAACACGCCTGCAGTGTCGTAGGTAAAATTAACTACACTGCCTTTCGCTTCTTTAGTGATATAGGTGTAGCGGGTCGTGGTTTTGGTGTCGTTCGATACAGGATGCCAAGAGCCGAAATAGTAGGCTCTGATAACAGTGTTCGTTGTTTCAATTCTTTTCTTTCTCAAACATTTATAAGCTCCCACCGGGGTAATTACTTTTCCCCAACCATCCGTAGTATCGGAGTAAGTGGTGTTTATGGTCAGTTCCACATTGTCCACAAAAGGCTGGCCTACCGAACTTCCGGTAACTGTTTTCTGCAAGTAGGCGGTTCCGTGAAAATTGCTTTGAAAGATGGTTGGGAAATGATAGATGTCGGGTTTGGTGCTATAGGCCGCAGAAATACTATTGCCGGGAGTAAGTTCTCCCTGAAATCCTTCGAGCGTCAACTTATTATTAGCGTTGTTGGTATTGGTAAATAAAAATGCAGAGCCATCGGTGGTTATCGCATCATCGGCATTGGGGCAGGTGCTTAACTGCCCCGAGGTGGGTGTCCGATATTCCACCGTATCGTATTTCCACAGCACCAAGTTGCTGAAATCATATACCTGATTAGCTCCTTTGCTACCGAAGTTAATACTCGGTAAGGGGAGTGTATCAATAGCGATGCGTTGGATAGAACCCGGTCCCGCCACCGGTACATCGCCTATATTAAAAGTGATGGGACTTTGGGCAGAGGCGAAGTAGCCGATAATTATAAAGGGGAATAGCAGTTTTTTCATCTTCTAAAATGTTTGTGGTAAATCTAAGAAAAACCTGAAAAGCCGATGAGTGGGCCGGGCTTTGCTATGGTTCCCAATTTCAGAAGATAGCATCCTATCGGCAGTGCCTGTTTGTTATCTTCTATATCCCATCACGCTATATTTTATTTAGATTTAAAGAGCGCTTGCCTTTGCTTACATTAGTGCGGGAAGGATGGAGAGTGAATGTTTAGCCCTTTTTTTACATTCGGCTCGCTGAGCGGAGCTGGCGATTTTGATCGGCATCATTTTCAAAAGCTCAAAAGTTCTTTTCCCACATTTTAAACCACAAGCATTATGGAAGCGATTGTTCAACTTAAAGTTTCTCTTAATGGAACAAAGCCCCCGATATGGAGGCGCGTACTGGTGCGCAAGCAAACCACGTTTTACGAGCTTCATCTCATTATTCAAACGGTGATGGGGTGGCAGAATTACCATCTTTATGAATTTCGAATCCATGGGTATCAAATTGGAATGCCTTTAAATGAAGCGGACGATTTTTTTTTCGATAGCGATAAAATTATTGATGCAACGGAAATATCACTGGGAAGTGTTCTTCCCGAAACAAAGGAAAAATTTACTTATGAATACGACTTTGGTGATGGTTGGAAGCATACCATTATCGCAGAGAAATTTTTGCCGGCCGACCCCGCGATCCGTTATCCGACCTGTGTGGGCGGGAAACTAAAATGCCCACCTGAAGATTGCGGAGGTGTCTATGGATATTATCATCTGCTTGAAGTGTTGAGCAATAAAAGGCATCCGGAAAGAAAAGGTATGTTGGAATGGCTCGGTGGCCCCATTGACCCTTCATATTTTAATCTGGATGAGGTAAACGGTTTATTGAAAAAAATCAAACTGTAACGTGAAGTGGAGTAGTATTTTGAGGTGAATAACTGAATGGGGAATTACGCTCGCTGTCCGAAGATGCACCACTCATCTATTTTTATTTACTTGCCACAAGCTACTCTTTACTATCAATGGCACCCTAAACGATAAAAAGTAAGAGAAAGATTTTGTTGTGTCAAACCAAACACTCAGTTCACCAATAGTTTCAAGGCGAAGCCGCCAAAAATCCAAGAACCTTGTTCCCGTAGTCTGGTTTCAATATTTCAGAAATCCGCCTGATTAGTTCTCTGTTTTGATCATTCGTTTAGTCGTGCTGCTTTGTCCATCCGAAATGCGGATGAAATACATTCCCGAAGCAAGTCCTGAAACATCGAGATAATTTTTCCCTGATGACATCTTGCGCTTGCCTACCATCTGATTCCCCATAATATCGGTAATGCTCACTTCCGATAAGTCAATATCAGTTTCCAACACTAATTGATGAACCACCGGATTAGGGTATAATTTTACCTTCCCCTCCAAAACAACTGAGCCAATGCCAACGGTGGGGTCGTTATCAATAATAGTGAGAGTATAGGCGGATATACCGAGGATGGCTCCTCCGCTTGAATCTTCCAGGTTGAAATTAATTTGTTCGTTCCCTTCATCCAGATTATCGTCAATGATAGTGACCCAAACACCTTGTGTGTCGGAACTGTTTGGCAGGAAAGTGACTAATGTATCGTTGAAAATAAAATCCACATTCGGAGTGGCGTTTCCGGATGCCAGCGTTACTTTCACTCTCACTGTATCTGCGGCTGGGGTAGAAAGTGCAATTCGGATCTTGACTAAACCAGTATCTTCCGGATAAGTGAAACCCGCTCCCACAAAACCAACCGATAGCACATCACTGTCGGTAATAGTAAGCGTAAATACGGAGTCGGCTAACACTTTCACATTGGGCGAAAGATTGATGAAGCGCAGAATCACCGTCTCTGCCGGTTCAATTAAGTTATCATCGAGCACCGCAATGTGAACGGTATCATAAGTAGTTCCAAAGCCATTGGAGAAGGTCTGATTCGTATAGTTGTAATCAGCTCCCGCGATAGCTGTCGAAGCTGCATCATCCCGCGCCACTACAAAATCTGCTGTTTGCGAACTGGGGTTCACCGTTTCCACGACTACTGCCACATCGGCATTGCTCTCTGCTATCGTCAGGTTGGCGCTTACAAAACGAATGCTTGCCCGAGTGGCAGGGTCAGGAGTGCCACAGGGAGCCGTGTGATGAAAGCCCAGTGAATCGAAAAGATTTACAGGATGAGCCACCCACTCAAAAGCAGCCGTGCTCCAATCAGTATTGCCTCTATAGGTGTAATAGTTGCGAATCAGTGTTTGGTCAGCCGTTGACCCGAAGGCCACTGCCCAAGCGGTGCCGGGATTTTCCCCGATCCGACCAATTACATCAACGGTATCGTTCAAGTGAAGAAGCGCTAATGCATCATTCCCATCAAAATTTAAAAGCGGCATCAGGGTATCTGCTCTCAGTTTCAGAACTGAATCCGATTGGTCGTTCACTAACACATACACCTCTCCGGCAGCTAAAGTTCCCTTGAGAAAAAATGGGGGGGAAGGATTTCCGCCATTCATGGCTTGCAAAATCCGGTAATCAGAAAGATCTACGGCTGAACCGGTGGGGTTATAAATTTCGAGTGCTTTGTTGTTAGCTGTTCCCTCCACGTATTCACTGATAAAAAGGTCAGAACAATTTGCAAAGGTGAGCGGATCGTTATCCTTTATTGTCAGGTTAAAGGTGGAATCTCCAAAAGTAACTCCACTTGTTTGGTTGGATAGTTTCAACGATACAGTTTCATCCATCTCATAAAGGCTATCATCTATCACGACTATGGGAATCACCACAATGCCACTTACTCCGGGTGCCCAAGTAATAGTAGTATCCGTAAAAATAAAATCGCTGCCGGGCGTAGCGGTGGTCGCTTGCGACACTAATTGCAGAGTAACGCTGGTGGCATTTGGTCCTGCATTTGTTAGGGTAACAGGAACATTGATGGTGCCAATATTTTCATACTGACTCTGCGAAGTAGGATAGATGTATATCTGCTGTGCCGCCATCGCGAGTGTAGAAAGAATAAAAAGACCGGTAACTATTTTTCTCATGCCGTTTATTTGAAGAGGCCAAAGGTGCTAAATAAACGTTAAAACAAGGAGACTACCCGATAGGCGAATCTTTCCGATGGGTTTATTAGTTTTAACCCTCCCCATTCCTCTTAACTTTGCATCAAATCAGAGTAGTATGTCAACGGAAAAATTCTGGAGTTATAAATTTGAACAGAAAAAAGGATTAGCGAGTGGTCAACTATTGCTATCCGAGCCTTTCATGTTTGACGATAATTTTCGGAGAACCGTAGTGCTTCTTTGCAGCCATGATGAAGATAACGGCACCGTAGGTTTGGTGTTGAATAAACTCACTCACCTTGAGTTGAACGATGTGCTCGATGATTTCCCTCCGTTAAAAGCACCTGTGTTTTTAGGAGGGCCGGTAGGGGCAGACACCGTTCAGTTTATTCACAGCTTGGGCGATGAAATAGAAGGAAGCATAAAACTATCGGAAGGATTATACTGGGGAGGTAATTTTGAGCAACTGCGCGGCCTTATCAAATCGGGGAAAGTGACAACCGATAACGTTCATTTCTTCTTGGGTTACTCCGGTTGGTCGCCCGGTCAACTATTGCAGGAAATGCAGGACAATACTTGGATAGTAGCCAACGCTACCGCAAGCCATATTTTTCGCGCAGATATGAACCATCTTTGGAAAGAGGTGATGAAAGGCATGGGTGGTATTTATGCCGTGATGGCCGACTATCCCGAAAACCCCATTTTGAATTAATCACCGGCTTGTTTATGAAAGAAACATCCGCAAGATATTTTCAGCTTCGCATTTTATTCCCTCTGTTTTTTTTCTGCTGCTGCGCTATCCTTTCTGCTCGCGATATTGAACTTTCTGATTCTTCTCGAATTTCATTGCTCACCTGCTCACCGGGAGAGGAGTTATATTCTGCCTTTGGCCACACCGGCATTCGGGTGACCGACTTTAAAAATGAATTTGATGTGGTGTTCAACTATGGCACTTTCGATTTTGCGCAACCCGGCTTCTATACCAACTTTGTGAAGGGCGACATGCGCTACATGATCAGCACCGACCGTTTTGCTGATTTTAGAAACGAATACATTTATGAAAAAAGAAGAGTAGAGGAGCAGGAACTGAACCTGACTGTTGAGGAAAAGAAAAAGATTTTCGCCTTTCTTTTCTGGAACTCCAAACCCGAAAATCGGGAATATCACTACGATTTTTTTTGGGACAACTGCGCGACTCGCCCTCGCGATGTTTTTGAAAAGGCGCTTCACGGTACGCTTCATTACACCTACCAGGGGTTCGATACTTCCATCACTATGCGGCAGGCTTTAAAACCTTATGTGGCGCAAATGCCCTGGGTGGATTTTGGTTTTGATCTGATACTCGGCTTGCCTTGTGAAGTGCGCGCAACGGCTCGCAACCAAACCTTTCTTCCCGATAAATTGGAATTGCTTTTTGATCATGCCACAGTGAATGGCCAACCATTTGTGACCCAGCGCAGCGCTATTGTAGATATCCCCTTCCGGCCGGCCCCCTACACCGGCATCACTCCGATGATGGTCACTTTTCTGCTGTTGGTGCTGGGTATTGGTCTCAATGTGATAGAGCGGGTACGAAATACTCACTTTTGGAAGTTCGACTTCTTGCTCTTCTTTTTCGCAGGGCTTTTGGGCACACTCTTTCTTTGCATGTGGCTATTCACTTCGCACTATTCTGTTCCCGAAAATTTGAATATGCTGTGGCTTCTTCCCACTCACCTTATTATTTCGTTTCTACTGTTGAAAAAGAAAAAGCCGCTGTGGTTGCCGTATTATTTCATCGGCACTTTTGCCTGGATGGTATTACTCATTCTCGGATGGAAATGGAACCCGCAGCCCTATAATCTCGCTTTTCTTCCGCTGATACTTTTGTTGGCCAACCGGGCACTGAAGATCTTTGTAAGGTTTAAACAATTATCGCTTAAATGAAAGAGTATCATCTGCTGGTGAATAAAACCGCGCGCTATTATACGCTGGGTCAACTGAATGAACATACTCGACACATTTGGTTTGTGTTGCATGGCTTTGGGCAAAAGGCCGAACGCTTTTTAAAATGCTTTGAACCGTTGCTGAATGAGCATACCTTCTTCATTGCACCAGAGGCGCTCAATCACTTTTACCTGAATGGGTCGGGAGGCGATGTGGGGGCTACTTGGATGACGAAGGAAGATCGCGACAACGAAATCAAAGATTACATCAATTATCTGAACGACTTGTATGAACAGATAGAGGCAGAACAATTTCCGGATGCAACAATTACGGCTTTGGGTTTTTCACAGGGCGCTTCTACCGTTACTCGTTGGGTAAATGCTACCCCACATCGCATCAACCGGGTGGTGGTGTATGCCGGTGAAGTGGGAGCCGAAGTATTTCCCCTGCACGAAGCCTCTCCTTTGCGAAGCAGCCAAAACTATTTTGCGTATGGCACTCGCGATGAATACTTCTCCCTTTCTACCATCGAAAAGATGAAGGGGGCTTATGCCGAAATGAATTTCACCGAGCTAAAATTTGAAGGCGGGCATTCCATCAAAACTGAAGTGTTGCAAAAGTTATTTTAAAGGATAATCGGTCAGCCGGTGGACTTCGAAATTTCACCGCAGATAAACACGAATTTTAGCAGTAGAGTTAAGCTATCTCCGGATTATTCTATCCTAAAAAAAGCCGGTATATAAATTGGGTTAAACATTTTGTTTGGAGAGGAATGATATGGATAAAACTTATACATTTAGCCCAAAATTACGCGCATGAAAAAGTTAATGACTATCAACTACCCTCAATGGGCTTTCAATCTGGCCATGCTACTGATGCGAGTCAGCTTATCGGTGATTATGATGCCGCACGGGCACAGTAAATTTTTGGCCTATGCCGAGAAAAAAGACTCTTTTCTGAGTATTATGGGATTGAGCGGTTCCATCACGATGGCCTTGGTCATTTTTGCCGAGCTTGTTTGCTCCGGCTTTGTAGCTATCGGATTGTTTACGCGCCTTGCCGTGATTCCGCTGATTATAAATATGAGCGTAGCACTTGTTCATGTACACAGCGCTGATTTTATGGGCGAAGGGCAATTGCCGGCTCTCTTTCTCACCGGCTACATCGTGATTCTGCTATTAGGTCCCGGTAAAATCAGTGCAGATAATTTCGCTAAATAAAGGAGAGACTATTCCACGGGAACAAAATCGGGTACATACGCACTGCTGCTATCAATAGATGGGAGTGGGTGTATATACTTCACCATATCCTCCGGCTGAAAAGAAAGGATAGGCATACCGGGGGTAAAAATGTGCATCAGTTGAGAGAGATAGGAAAGCTGATAAGGATCGGTGGCTACGGCCACTTTTTTAAAGCCTAATTTCTTTGCCATCCTTCTGCCGTACACCGCATTTTGGTTGCTGTGTTGCGCCTTTACTTCCGCAAAGGTGTGTTCCGAAGGAATCCCCAAAGCATCGGCCATCTGCTTCATAATTTCTCCCTCTACAAAAGGAGTGTGAGCAGCGGTTCCTGAAAAAATAATGTTTTTGGCAATCCCCTTCTCGTATAATTCCTTGGCATAGTACAGCCGAACGTTGAGCAAAATTTTATTCCGTTCGGTACCATACGGATACGCAGTAGTGACGTACGGATAACCGGGAACAATAATAGCATCGTAAGGCGCTCGCTTCATGGCTCTTTTATCGGCTCGGCTCACCAGCGTTTCTAAAGAACATGAAGAGGTGGAAAATACAAATGCAGTAAGCAGTGAATACAGAATTACGTTTTTCATAAATTGGCTGAGTGGGGCAAAGATAAGACTTATATAGCAACGCTACCTATATATACTTGTTGCCGAGGCGATGACCTGCGACTTTGCTTTGCCGGTGGTTCGTTTACTGTTTTTCAGTTTTGGTCGGAACATTACGTTCGGGGCCAACACTTATTCAAATAGATTTTTCTGCTGCTTCTGTGTATAAGTATATAGCAAACATCACAGTTTGTAGAATAGACCCCACTGTAGCGAATAGAGCGCTGGAGGTTTACACTTTGTGTCACTTTTCTTGAAAATAAATTGCTTTGCCCCTTGCGCTTTTTTCAAGAGGATATTATCTTAATTGCATCAAAGCACTTAAACATCCTGAAATGAAAAACAAAGCGGCAAAAAGAGAGGCAGTAAAAGAAGACCCCTCCTCTTGTATCAGCGTTTGCCCGGAGTAGCCTGCATCGTATGTGGGAGCTCTTAAAACGGAGAGGGGATCACCTATCCAAATAAAATAAAAAGAATACCTGACGAATTAAAAATGAGCGGAAGCGATTCGCTCAAACACTGGCGCAAGCATCCACTTGCGCCAATCAAACATCCATTAAAATCCATTGTCATTGCGCGGGCGTTTCCCAAAAATCAAACCGAATAAAGTCCAAAGCACCCTTCTGCTTTGTATTTCCTAGATCTGTTCCATTCGCCCCATCCGTGTGCCAATGTATTCCCTGCTGTGCGTAGGCTGTGGTTATACCCTCAAACTTTATTAGCTTAAATTAGCTTTAAATCAAACGTCTCAGCCATGATAACTGTCCACCCGCGCCTATCATTGGTGAAATACTTAAAACCGCGATGAAGCAATTCAGAAGTGACTCATCCTTTATTTCTACCGCTATTTTATCGAAATGAGCAAAAATTAAGAGTGCCGTTACGGGGAGGTTCAAACTTTGTTTCACTTTTTTTGAAAATAAATTGATTTACCCCTTGCGCTTTTTTCAAGTGGATATTATCTTAATTACATCAAAGCACTAAAACATCCTGAAATGAAAAACAAAGCGGCAAAAAGAGAGACAGTGAAAGAAGAATCCTCCTCTTGTATCAGCGTTTGCCCGGAGTAGCCTGCATCGTATGCGGGAGCTCTCAAAATGGATCGCTAATCGGCCATCCAAACGAAACGAAAAAAGAGGACCTGAGGAATTGGAAGTGAGAGGAAGGAAACCAAACTCCCATTGCGGCAGAGTGAAACCTGCTTCGGTAGGAGTTTTTTTTATTCCTTAAAATCGGGATAAAGCAGATAATCTTTCCGCTTTGCTTTGTAAGCGTTCAGTTCCTCGCCCCAACTATCCTTTATTTCCTGAGCAGTTTTATCATCCAGCAGTTGATTGCGCAGTTGGCTGTTGCCAGCTAACTTATCAAAGAAGTTGTTGGGTAGAAAGAAAGTCTTTTTGTCCTTGTACTCTTTCATCATCTCTATTAAATAGTGGAGCTGAATACCTGGAACTTTCATATCCGCATTTCTTAAATCCAGACCGTGACATTCTTTTCCCAAATGGGGAGGAGAAGTGGCTCCGGCTTTGCTTTCGGGAGTAAAGGAAAAGTTCTTCGAGGAGATGTTTGGAGAACCGATTACCTGAAACGGGAAATCAGTTCCCCGACCTACTGAAATATCAGTCCCTTCAAAAAAACAAAGGGAGGGATAAAGGTAAATAGCCACATCGTTGGGTAGATTGGGAGACGGCTTCACCGGAAGTGAATAGCGGGTTTGGTGCGTGTAGTTCAAGCAGGGGATTATGCTGAGTTTGCATTTTTTCTCTTCGCCCAGCCAATGCTCCCCATTGACCATTTGGGCATATTCGCCCACCGTTAAGCCATGCACCACCGGGATAGGATCTACACCTACAAAAGATTGAAAGCCGGCTTGCAGCACAGGGCCATCCACATACCAACCGTTGGGATTAGGGCGATCCAGCACCATTACTTCCTTGTTGTTTTCGGCACAGGCCTCCATCAAATAATGAAGCGTTGAAATAAACGTGTAGAACCGAGTGCCCACATCTTGTATATCGAATACTACCACATCTATCCCCTTTAAATCATCGGCTCCGGGTTTCTTTTTAGCTCCGTAAAGCGATACTACCGGTAAGCCCGTCTTGCTATCCACCCCATCTTTCAGTTCGGCACCTGCATCAGAGTTCCCTCGGTAGCCATGTTCTGGAGCAAATATTTTCTTGATGCGCACCCCTTGCGAAAGCAGGGTATCTATCAGGTGAGTTTGCCCCACCATAGCGGTCTGGTTCACGAGTACTGCTACGTTTTTGTTTTTTAAAAGAGGAATCAATTCATCCATCCGTTCATCCCCGCAAATAACCCGTGAAGGGGCAGTAGCCGATTGTGAATGGGAACAGGAGGAGAGGAGGAGTATCCAACAGATGAAAGTAAAACGCATAGCCGAACAGGATTCAAACAGGAGGCCAAAATACAGGTAACTACCCGGTTTATTTTTTTCGTACATAAATATGCTTGATGTTTCGCTTGCCGGCTTCGCGCTCGTCTATTTCAAACTTGCGAAGACTTTTAATCAGCGGCAACATTTTTAGAAAGCCATAGTTGCGCGGATCGAAATCGGGCTTCTTTTTCAAGAGCAGATTTCCGAGATCGCCCAGATAGGCCCACCCTTCTTCATCGGCTAAGTCATCTATACTCAAAGAAATCAATTTGATAAGCTGCGGATCAATCTTATGCAGTGGTGAGTGCGCAGTGGCGCCATCCGCTGGTGTTTTGTGATGTCTCTTTTCGGAAGAGTCCTCTGCTTCGCCCTTCAAGATTTCAATGTAAATAAACTTATCGCAGGCGGTGATAAAGGGATTCAGCGTTTTCTTTTCGCCTATGCCTATCACTTTCATGCCCGCTTCGCGCAGTCGGGTAGCTAATCGGGTAAAGTCGCTATCGCTCGATACAATGCAAAAGCCGTCCACCTTGCCGGTGTAAAGAATGTCCATCGCATCAATGATCAAGGCACTATCAGTAGCATTTTTGCCGGTGGTGTAGCTGTACTGCTGAATGGGGGTAATCGCGTTTTCGAGCAATACTTTTTTCCACCCCGATACGGTGGGTTTGGTCCAGTCGGCATAAATGCGCTTAAAAGTGGGAGTGCCGTATTTGGCAATCTCTTCAAACATTTCTTTCACATTAGCATAAGGCACATTGTCGGCATCAATTAAAACTGCTAATCTTAAATCGTTGTGAGTTTCCATGTTGTAAATGTAATAGAGGAGCCGGTATTAGTATTTTAAAATTTAAATTCAAAGGTGGAATGGCGGAGTATCTGCAACCCATCTGCTTCGTTTTTTTAATTTTCTTTTTGCATCGCTGAGATTGCGACCTGCCCACTTCATAGCCCGTAAAACCTCATCTCCCGGTAGGGCAAACTGAACAGTTTTCTAAAAAGATATGGAATGAAATGAAACACAAATCGGATACTACCGTATATGGGAGGGTGAGTTGCACTTGGAATCTGCAACAAGCAATTAGGACCGAGAGGAAGGAAAAGTTTAATGAACAAAAAAATCATTACTATGAGAGTCCTAATGTTTACTATTTTATTTTCAAGTCTGTTTACAGCTGCGTTTGCCACGCAGGATAAGAAGCAAGTAAAACTTCGCATCCAAAGTCACCTCGGCAACTTAGATGAAACCACGGTCTATTTCGACCAGGGGGTTTCCAAATTTTATAACAATACAGAAGACGTGCAGAAGGTAGTGAGCGGATTGGCAGGTGTGCCGGAGCTTTACTCGCTTTCGGGCGACAACTATGAACTGGCTAACAACGGCTTTAGCAGTTTGGGTCAGAGCGAAGAAGTTGCTTTGGGTGTTGCGGTGGATAGCGATGGAGTTTATACTTTTTCGGCTCCGCTTATTGATAAGTTCGACCCCACTTCTATTCTTAGATTAGAAGACCGCCAGACCAATACTTTTACGGATCTGCGCACTAACTTGTATCAAGCTAACATATTGGCGAACGAACCTACTACGGGACGTTTCTTCCTTCATGTTTCTTATCCTGCCTTGTTTGGTAATTACCCTTCCGGTTGCAGCGATAACGATGGCATTATAGAAGTGCAAGCCGATAACAGCATTCAGTGGAACTTGTGTGAGCTTTATGATGCCAACAACAATCAAGTGGGCACTTATAACAACGTTAGTGGCACCTTCGACTTCCAAAACCTTGCTTCAGGCGATTACTACTTAGTGTTTATGTATAACAACTACACCACTACCAAGCAGTTTCACATGAGCAGCCATGCGATTACTGCTAACATCACTGTATCGCAAGTTACTGCTTATACCAACGAGGACATTGATTTTCATGCAATGGCTCAAAACGCTAATCACTTTGAATGGGATTTCGGTGACGGCACTTGGATCGTTGGAATTGCCAACCCAACTTTGTCTTACTATGAAGCGGGAACTTACACTGTCACGCTGAAATGCACCAACGACTATGGCTGCGCTAATAATGCAAACGTTACGGTAAACATTGATCAGTCTATCGCTTCGGGAGTAAATGATGTAAACGGAAAAGCGCTCACGGTTACCTCTATCGGCAAATCAGTGAAAGTGAACTTAAACGATGAAGTGAATGAAGATGCTTCGCTGAAGGTTTTCAATCTGCTGGGGCAGCCGGTATATCAGAGCAACATCAACGCACAAACGACTACTATCTCTTTATCTAACCAAGCTGCCGGCTACTACTTAGTATCGGTGAACAACGGAGGAAGGGCAACTACTCAACGAGTATTTATAGGTCAATAAACACACGATTACTCATAGTCACATTAGCAAAGGAAGCTTCTCTGGGAAAGAGAGGCTCTTTTGCTTTTATAACCGGGGAGAAGCGTGTCAGGGTTTAGGGTAACAGTAATAATCCTGCTTTTGGAAGAAAGTAGAGGCATCATCTGCCTGGTTTTTATGATCGCATACATCTTGATCATCTTTCAGTAAAGTGCACTTGAAAAGCGAATCGGGATAAGTGTGAAGGATCGAATCTACTATACTATTTGTTCCGCTTTTAGAAGCACAGGTTTTATAAATCAAAGCGGAATTGGCTTTCGACTGACAATAAGCGCAGTACTGATGGCACTCAAAACACTTCTTACACGAAGCGAAAAAGAAAAGTCCAATAAGGATTGCCAAAGCCGTTTTATTCATGCCTACGAAACGCAATGTTCAAAAAATATTTTTGAACCGACTAAATAAAATCACTTTCTTTGCTGCGTTAAAGGTGGCACGTTCACATAAAATGAACCGCCATAATAGGGAATCCTGTTAGAATCAGGAGCAGTTCCCGCTGCTGTAAGCTCCTTTAAATAGTTTCTGAATACCTAATGCCACTGTCTGTGACGGGAAGGCCTCAGAAACGGAGCAAGCCAGAAGACCTGCCTTTCGCAATAATTTTTCAAAGCTTTCGGGAAGAAAGGCTGTGAATTGAAACGCTATAGAGTTTCCTTTCCTGTTTTCATTTTCCGGGCTGATTTTTAAACCTTAAAATCATGTTACCATGAAAAAAATCACCCTATCACTCCTCCACATTTTTTTAATCGCTTTTGTATTTGCGCAAACAGTTGCCGACTTTGAGAACCTCAGTCTTCCTGCTGATACTTTTTGGAACGGCTCTGACGGAACCGGAGGCTTTAGCAGCGGCAATGCTTTTTTCCCAAACAATTACGACACCACTTTTGTAGCGTGGACCGGCTTTACTTATTCCACGATGACCGATACGCTTACACCCGGCATCATGAATCAATACAGTGCTATTGCAGGGGGTGGAGCGAACGGCTCTGCCACCTATGCCGTTGCCGATGAATACGGCAATGCCAAAGTAATACTGAGCGGTAATGCCGTAGGCAAAACCATCAAAGGCACTTACGTAACCAACAACACTTACAGCTATCTGTCCATGCGCAATGGCGATAGCTTTTCAAAGAAATTTGGAGGCACAACCGGAGCCGATGAAGACTGGCTTAAACTAACGGTGAAAGGCTGGCTGGGAGGCAACCTAAAAAGCAACGAGGTAGAGTTCTATTTAGCCGATTACCGTTTTGCCGACAGCACGCAGGACTATCTTGTAAAAAACTGGGCATGGCTCAATCTGCAACCCTTGGGCGATGTGGACAGTATTCAGTTCTTTCTTTCTTCCTCCGATACCGGTCAGTTTGGGATGAATACTCCGGCTTACTTTTGCTTAGATAATTTCACTACGAATGACCATCTGGTGAATGCCGCTCCGGTAAGTTCAAACGATGAGTATTACATCACTTACTTGCAGGACACCGCACTGAATGTGCTTGACAACGATTTCGATACTACGCTCACTCCGCTTCATGTTTCTATTTCATCGGGTCCCATTGTGACGGGCGCTACTGCGGTGGTGGATAGTTTCAATCGTATCTATTACACGCCTGCCATAGGAATTGTTACTACTGATACGCTCACCTACTCGCTTTGTGATGATGCCGGTCTTTGCGCTTCTGCGCAGGTGGTGATTCACGTTTCGGGGATTAATAGTGTGCAGGAGTTTGCTTCTTCTGAACGGAAAGTATATCCGAATCCATTTAGTGATGTCGTGCAAATTCAACTTGCCGAAGGCATACATACACTGCAACTGATGGATATTTCAGGAAGGGTGTTGCGGCAGTTGCATGTGCGCAATGAATCTACCGCCACCCTGCATACCGCAGCCCTGCCTTCGGGAATTTACCTGCTAAGGATGTTGGCTGATGGAAATAACTTCACAAAAAAAATAGTAAAAGAATAGGACGGATGAAAACGCGGAGAATACTTCTGTTGTTAGGCAGCATTCTTCTGTTCAAAGGGAATGTTTCCTGCCAGTATGCACCCGCAGCGGGCTTGCCCGGCTCCGATGCTATCAGCGCCAGTGATGCTCGCTTTGGAGAATGGGCAACAGGTTGCACTTTGCAACGCGGCTGGCAGGATATTGCTCAACCTTCACTTGGCTTCACTACGGTGGGTGACGAGAACTCCCCTCTGGGCAGAGCGAATGAGAACGGAGTGGTGAGCTTAGGTGATGGAGGGATAGCTACCCTCACCTTTGCCAATCCTATCTTCAATGGCGATGGCTTTGACTTTGCTGTTTTTGAGAATGCTTTTCCTACCGATGATTCGGGAAGAGCTTTTCTGGAGTTTGCTTTTGTAGAAGTGAGTTCTGATGGCAATCACTTCGTTCGTTTCCCTGCGGTGAGCCATATTCAGGATACAGCACAATTAGCGATGGTGGGTATTGATTGCTCTTTGGTAAATAATCTGGCGGGCAAGTACGTATCGGGCTACGGCACTCCTTTTGATTTGGAGGAATTGAAGAATGCACCGGGCTTGGATGTGAATCATATCACTCACGTTCGCATCATTGATGTGGTGGGAGCCATTCTTCCGCAATATGCTACCTATGATTCGGAGGGCAATAAGGTAAATGATCCCTATCCTACAGCTTTCCCGTCAGGGGGCTTTGATTTAGATGCGGTGGGAGTAATACATTCAATGGGAGTGAGTGATGTAAATACCGTGCCGCTTGCCACAGCCTGGCAGATGTTACCCAACCCCTCCAATGCCGGGGTGGTTCATATTCATTCTTCTGCCAACCAAACACAAACCATAGCGATAAGCGATATAAACGGACGATTGTTAAGACAAGAAACTATAAATAGCTCCGATTATTTGCTAAACACTCGACTGCTTGCCCCCGGAGTTTATTTTGTAACACTGTTCACCAACGAAGGTCGTGGGACACAAAAATTAATGGTGCAGTGAAACTGTGGTTGGCTTATGTGATGTGTGTGGGAGCAACAACTCTGAAGGCACAAAGCATCAGCGATACTTTATGGATGAATGAAGTGGTGAAGGTAGAGAATCTTTCCACCGATAAACAGATGCAAAGCGGCTTCACCGATATTAAATACCAACAAGGAAAAGTATTGAGCGAGGTGTTAGAAGAATTCTCATCTGTGTATGTGAAAAGTTATGGCAGCGGACAGTTGGCTTCGCTGGCGGTGCGCGGTACCTCGGCCACGCAAAGCGAAATTCAGTGGAACGGTATTAAACTTAACTCGCCTGCATTGGGCCAAACTGATCTTTCGCTGTTTGCAGTGGGTATGCAAGACGAACTGCGCTTGATAAAGACCGGTTATGAGGGCACCATCGGGGGCACTTTGCAGTTGATTGATGCTGCAATAGATTCGGGCCTTGCTGCCGATGTGACTTTGCGTGGCGGAAGTTTTAAGACCTTTGAATTTCTCGGCAGTTTGAAATACGGAAAGAGTAAGATTTCGGGCGCTACTCGCTTTAGTTATCTGCGTGCTGCTAATGATTTCCTGTTTCGCAATACGTTTAAGGAAGGCTTGCCGCTCGAAAGACAAACCAATGCACAGGTGCGCCTGCTTTCTTTTATGCAGCAGTGGAATGTGAAACTGAATGCCGCTAACGAGTTGAGTTTTTATGGTTGGCTCAATCAGGCGGAGCGCGAAATTCCTCCCATTATTGGAAATGCTGATGGCCATGAACATCAAGAGGATTACTCGCTGCGGCTAATGGCTAATTGGAAGGGCGATTTCAAACACTTGCACACGCATTTCACTTCTGCTTATTTGCAGGATAGGATTCGCTACCAAAACCCCGAAGCGCTGTTGGACGAAACCACCCGAACGGCTGCGGTGCGCAATGCGTTTCACCTGACTTACGCGCTTCCTTTTAACTTGAGTATTAATGGAACGGTAAATTATGATTACGAGCAGGCGAAAGTCGTGGCCTATCAGCAATTACAACATCGCCACACGGTGGGATTAAAGCTGTATGCCGACTATTATCATCCCACCGGCTTAAAGTTTCATGCGGGATTTAGGGAGGACTTAGTGGGCAAGCAACTTTCTGCTTTTGCGCCTGACTTAGGCGTTAGCTTTACGAAGCAATGGCAACAGCAGCAGGAGTTGGCTGCCGGCTTCAAGGCTTCGCGCAATTTTAGATTCCCCACATTAAATGATTTGTATTGGATACCCGGTGGCAACCCGAACTTGAAGCAAGAGAAATCGTGGAATGGCGAGCTTGACTTCCGTTATTCCTACCAAAACTATTTTTCGGTGAGTGTTTCTAACTTCTACGTGTATGTGCAAGACTGGATTCAATGGATACCTAATGGCGGTATGTGGCAACCCGTCAACTTTAGAAGAGTGTTTTCGCGAGGAGTGGAGGTGAACTTGAAGGCGTGCACTGCCGATAGGCATTCTCCCGACCGGTTTATGGCCGATTTCTTTGCGTCCTACACCTATGCCAAAGCCACCAACTTAGATGCTGCTTCAAAGTATGACCTATCTGCCGGAAAGCAACTGATATATGTGCCGGAGCACAGCCTCACCGGAGGGGTAGCGCTCAGGTATAAGCGTTTTTATCTGCGCAGCATTAATAATATGGTGAGTAAGCTCTATACGGCCACCGATAACTCTCAGTTTCTGAAAGGATATTTTATTGCGAGCCTCGAAATAGGCAAGAATATCGCGATTCATCGAAGCGAAATAGGGTTTTCGTTTCGGGTAAAAAATATTGGTAACGCCTATTATCAAAGCGTAGCCCAACGACCCATGCCGGGTCGCAGCTTTGAGGGAGTAATTAGATTTAAGATGCTATGAAAAAGAGAATAACTGCCATCAGTTTGGCTCTACTGCTGACTTGGGGCTGTAACAAGGACATACTTCCGGAGGTTCCTCTGAGTAAAGGGGTATATGTGGTGAATGAAGGTAACTACGGCTTCGGCAATACCGATATTTCATTTTATGATCCCACCACACAGCAAGTTACAAACGGTTTGTTTGCGGCCGCCAACGGCTATTCGCTGGGTGATATTGCGCAGGATATGTGCATTCGCGACTCGATTGGCTTTATTGTGGTCAATCATTCCGCTAAGGTGGAGATGGTGCACATTCCTTCGTTTCAGAAAATAAGAACTATCGCTATTCCCGGCTCTAATCCGCGTTATATTTTGCCGGTGAATGACAGCATTGCTTATGTAAGTGAGTTGTATGCCAACCGTATCTATGTCATCAACTATCAAACCGGCACTTTGCTCGCGCCTATCACTGTGCCGCAATATACAGAGCACTTGCTTCGCATCAATGACAGGGTGTTTGCGGAAGGTAAGCGCATTTATACCAATACTTCTTCGCGAGGTGCTTTAATGCGTATAGATGCCGTGAACCACTCGCTCATAGATACCATAAAACTAAACGGAGATGCGGGTGGTTTAGTGGCAGATGCCAACCATCGCATCTGGATAGCCCTTAATTCGGATACGGTGTCGGGCATTCGCTCGGCTTTGCTTTGTTACGATGCGCAACTGCACGAAGTACAGCGTTATACTTTCCAAAGTTCTGACTTTCATCCGACCAATTTATGTGCCGATGCGGCCGGTGAGAATCTCTACTTTCTATCGGGCAATGTGTATTGTTACAACATTGCTGCGGGAAGCCTGACGGAGCTTGTTTCTTCTTCACAAAACAACTTCTATGGTTTGGCAATAGACCCCGTCACGGATGCTATTTATGTGAGCGATGCGCTCGATTATGTGCAGCCTTCGCGCGTATATCAATACAGCCACAGCGGGGCACTCCTTCATTCCTTTACCACCGGCATTGCTGCGGGAAATTTTGCTTTTAGTGATGAATAGAATCTATACCGCCATCGTGTTGCTTATGTTTTTTGCGGCCTTGCAAAGTTGCAACAGCAAACAGTCCGCTGCGGGGGCAAAGGAGCTGCATGGTGTGAAACAACGCTCACTTTCGGTGAAGTATGCGAAAGGCTTTTCGGTAGATTATTACGAGAGGTTTAAAATAATTACGGTAAAGGATTGGCGCGATAGCGCGAAAGTGCTGGCGCAGTATGTGCTGCTGCCCAAAGGCAAGGCCGCCCCGCTCGATTTTCCCGAGGCGGTGCGCATAGAAACTCCCGTTACGAAAGTGATTTGCCTCTCGACTAATCAAGTGGCCGAGATGAAGCGCCTTCAGCTACTCCACTATGTAGCGGGCATCACAGGACCGCAGTTAATCTACGATAAGAGCATTCGCGAAGCGGTAAAAAGCAACATCATTGCTAACCTGGGGCAGCAAGAACTCAACTATGAGAAGTTGATTGCGCTCCATCCTTCGTTTGTATTTACTTCGGGCGGTTTTGATGGCGGCAGCAAGCTGAAAACTAAGCTCGATGCGCTGCATATTGATAGGGTGTTGCAGATGGACTATGCCGAGCAAGATCCTTTGGCGCGCGCAGAGTGGATAAAGTTTATGGCGGTTTTTTTTAATCGCGAGCAGGAGGCCGATTCGTTGTTTGAGCAAGTCGAAACGAGTTACCTCGCGCTGAAAACGAAAGCGCAACAGGCCAAAGACAAGCCGACTGTGTTCTGCAATATACCGTTTAAGGAAGTTTGGTATATGCCCTGTGGTGAAAATTATATGGCGCATCTGATAGCCGATGCCGGAGGCGATTTTTTGTGGAAAAACGCGCCCGCGACCAATGGCTTAAATCTGAATTTGGATTACGAAGCGGTGTATAATCGCGCTGCCCATGCGCAATATTGGCTGAACACGGGCATGGCTGCTTCGCTCTATGAAATAAAGCAAGTGGATAGGAAGAACGCGCTCTTCGATGCTTTCAAAACCGGGCAGGTGTATAATAATGACCTGCGCAAAAGCCCCGAAAGCGGCTTCGATTTTTGGGAAAGTGGGGTGGTGAATCCCGATAAGATATTGGCCGACCTTATCTTTATTTTCCATCCCGAATTATTGCCCGGCCATCAATTATTTTATTACCGGAAGTTGAAATGATAGGCATAACAGAAGATATAGAACGCGATGCAAAGCCGCTCGGCTACACTCATGTAACACACTTGGGCATAGCCAAGGCGCCATCTTCTTTTTGGCTCACACATTTTCTGATAGAGTTCAAACTATTTTTTGCAGAAGTGGGAGGGCGCGCATCCTACTTCTTCCGTCATTATATACTTCTTCCCCCATTCTTCTTTCAGTACCAACGAATTCCATTCCATTCACTCATCCATCTCTCACGACCATGAGCCAGCGCAACCTGCCTCTCTTTTTATTTCTGTGCGTGCTGATGGTTGCGGCCTTCGTGCTGCAATTAGTATTAGGCTCGGTGAGCATTCCGCTGGCCGACATACTGAAAGTGCTGGGCGGTGGCCATATTGAGAACGAAACTTGGCGCAACATCATCCTCGAAGCCCGCTTGCCGGGCGCTATTGCCGCAGTGTTGGCGGGCGCAGGCTTGTCGGTAAGTGGTTTGCAGATGCAAGCCATGTTTCGCAACCCCGTAGCAGGGCCTTATGTGCTTGGCATCAGCGCGGGAGCCAGTCTTGGGGTGGCGTTGCTGCTATTAGCCGGCTCTTTTTTTGGCGGAATGGTGGGCTTGCACCTACTTAGCTCATGGAGTGTGATTGCGGCTGCCGCAGTGGGGGCTACTGCCATCTTTCTCATCAATTTTTTTATTTCATTTCGGTTGAATGATGTGGTGGCTTTTCTCATTATTGGCTTGATGATTGGCGGAGGCATCGGGGCGCTTATCGAAGTGCTGCAATCGGTCTCGGGCAACGAGGCACTAAAGCAATATGTGCTGTGGACCTTTGGCAGCTTTAGGTATGTGAGCAGCACACAAGTAATGTATTTAAGCGGCATGGTGGGCATGGGCATTGGCCTCACTTTCTTTCTTTCAAAACCAATGAATTTATTGCTGCTTGGCGATTCGTATGCCACTTCTTCGGGCTTAGATGTGCGCAAAACCAAGTTGTTTATAGTTTTTACCACCAGCATATTGGCCGGAAGCATCACCGCCTTTTGTGGTCCTATCGGCTTTGTAGGCTTGGCAGTGCCGCATGTGGCAAGAGCGCTTTTCAAAACCTCTGACCATAAAATTTTAATACCTGCTACCATGGTCATTGGCGCTATTATCACCTGCCTGTGCAACGTTGCCGCTTCGGCACCCGGTAGCGACTTTGTGTTGCCCGTGAATGCCATCACTTCCCTGTTAGGAGCGCCCGTAGTTATCTGGATAATTGTAAGGCAAAAGAAATTGTGAATGGAATTAGAAGGTACACATATCAGCATTGGTTACAAAAAGGCGGCTCCCGTTTTTAAGAACATCAGCTTTAGGGCACAACCGGGCGATATGGTGGCTTTGCTGGGGGTAAATGGCATTGGAAAGTCCACCTTGCTGCGCACCGTGGCGGGTTTGCAAAATATTATTACGGGGGAAATTAAAATAGAGGGCAAGCGCATGGCACAACTGACGGCAAGCGCCAAGGCCACGCTCGTGAGCCTGGTGCTTACCGATAAGATAAACATTGACCACATCACCGTGCGCAATCTTATTTCATTGGGTCGCTCCCCTTACACCGGCTGGTTGGGCAGCTTGAACGAGCAAGACCAAAAAGTGATAAACGAAGTGATAAGTCTGCTGCATTTGCAGCCTTTAGCCTCCAAATTTTTCAACCAACTGAGCGATGGCGAAAAACAAAAAGTGCTGATAGCCCGAGCCTTGTGCCAGCAAACTCCTGTGTTGATTTTAGATGAGCCTACTGCCTTCTTAGATTTTAGAAATAAGAAAGAGATTATGAAAACACTGCGGCAAGTAAGTGAGCAGTTGCACAAAATTATTCTCCTTTCCACCCACGACATAGAAGCCGCCCTCACCTATTGCAACAAATGCTGGATAATGACGGAACAAAAAACCTTCGTAGAGGTTATTCGCACCGCAGATTACAAAACGCAGGTGGAGGCAGTGCTACAAACGAAGCTGTAGAACAGTTTTTTGAGTCCAGAAGGGTCAATTCCGACCAGATAAGCTATAATTCCGACCACGAATGTTAAAATTTCCTGCACTTACCTGCTTCTGAAAATTAGAGGCGACCATGATTAACTCCGTCATTTATGGCGGAGAAAAGCCGCTACATACCTCCCGGCTTTAGCCATGACTGTTGCGGGAAGCAGGGCTAAAGCCATGAGAGAGGAATTCTATTGCCCTCAGCCTAAAGGCTGGGGTTCATGCGCGAAGAAACGAGCAGAAGGTTCTTGCCTTAAAGGAAACGAATATCGAACCACGCGCGGTCGCACATCGTTGTTGGCATCTCATTCATTATCCTTCGTTACAAAACAAAACCGCAGGTTCCTGAAACTTGGGAACCTGCGGTGGTTAAATGTATCGGTTACGTTTTTAGTCTAACGTCTTTTGTTTCTTATTCAATCATTTGTTCAATGCGTTTTCCAAGGCACTGTCATAGCTGTCCTTCCAGGTGCCAATGCTTCCCCAGCGATCTTTATCAATGTATATCATGGCAGAAGTGACTACCCCAATGTTGCTGAAGTCCACCTCATGGCGGCTCATAATTTCAATAAAAGCATCTTCCTTTTCGGGCTTCACGGTCACTACCACGCGGCTTTGCGCTTCGCCAAACAAGAAGGCATCTTTGCGAAGGTCGGGATCTGTTTCAATCTCAAAACCTTTGCGGCTGGCCATGGCCGATTCTAAGAGGGTGATAAACAATCCCCCTTCGGAGATATCATGGGCTGATTGCACGACTTGCTCATATATCACTTCCTTGACGGCCTCCTGCACTTTTACTTCCGTAGCTAAATCGAAGTAAGGGGCGGGAGAGGCGGTAATTTCATGGTAGGCTTTGAGGTATTCTGACGAAGAAATATCGTCTTTCATCTCCCCGATTACATAAATTTTATCGCCCGACTTTTTAAAGTTTAAAGTCATGACCAAATCTTTTTCTTCGATCACGCCAATCATTCCGATAGTGGGGGTGGGATACACGGCACCACCTTCGGTAGATTGATTGTAGAAGGAAACATTGCCTCCGGTAACGGGAGTGTCGAACGCTTCGCAGGCTTTGCTCATGCCTTGAATGGCATTTACGAACTGCCAGTACACTTCGGGCAAATAAGGGTTGCCGAAATTGAGGCAATTGGTAATAGCGGAGGGAATGCCGCCACTGCACACGATGTTGCGCGCGGCTTCGGCTACGGCAATTTGTGCCCCCGTCATGGGGTCGGCCCACACGTAGCGGGAGTTGCAATCCACCGTTACGGCTAATAATTTTTTGGTTCCCTCTAAGCGGACTACGGCTGCATCGCTGGGGCAGTTGGTGCTGGTGTTGGCTATGCCCACCATGGAATCATACTGCTCAAATATCCAGCGCTTGGAGGCGATATTGAGTTGCTTGGTCAGCAATTTGCCCACTTCTTTCAACTCTTCGGGTTGCTCCACAGCGTTTAGGTCGAATTTCTTATTGGCGGCAAAGTAGGCCGGCTCTTTATATTCTCTTTCGTACACGGGAGCGCCACCGCCCAGCACTAATGACTCAGCCGGAGCCGATGCCACTAATTGATTATCCATGTAGTAATTCAGCACTCCGTTATCGGTCACTTCTCCTATCATGACACAGTTCAGATCCCATTTGCTGAATACCTTTTCCACCTCGGCCTCCATTCCCTTCCTCACTACTATCAGCATTCGCTCTTGTGATTCGGAGAGAAGAATTTCCCAGGGCTTCATGTTTTGCTGACGGGTAGGTACTTTATCTAACCAAATTTTCATGCCGCATTTACCTTTAGCACTCATCTCAGAAGTAGAACAAGTGATGCCCGCAGCACCCATGTCTTGCATTCCCACCACAGCTCCGGTTTTAATTACTTCTAAGGAGGCTTCGAGCAATAATTTTTCTTGAAAAGGATCGCCCACTTGCACCGAGGGAAGGTCTTTGGCAGAATCTTCGGTAATATCTTTGGAAGCGAAGGCCGCTCCGTGAATCCCGTCTTTGCCGGTAGCAGAGCCAACAATGTAAACGGGATTGCCCGCTCCTTCAGAAATAGCGGAAACGGTTTCTCCAATTTTCACGATGCCCACGCTCATGGCGTTCACCAAGGGATTGGTTTGATAAATAGAATCGAAATAAACCTCTCCGGCCACCGTAGGCACGCCAAAACAGTTGCCATAATCGCCAATGCCCTTTACCACGCCTCTCACTAAATACTTGGTGCGGTCATTTTCGGGGTCGCCAAAGCGAAGGGAGTTGAGCGCGCAAATAGGGCGAGCACCCATTGTAAAAATATCGCGGTGAATGCCACCGACCCCCGTAGCCGCGCCTTGATATGGCTCTAAGGCCGAAGGATGATTGTGCGATTCGATTTTGAAAGCGCAGGCGAGGCCTTCGCCTAAGTCCACTAATCCGGCATTTTCTTCACCGGCTTCTACCAATAATTGTTTGCCTTTTCGCGGAAGAGTTTTGAGCCACTTGATGCTGTTTTTGTAGCTGCAGTGTTCGCTCCACATCACGGCATAAATGCTGAGTTCATTAAAGTTGGGAGTGCGGCCCAGTATCTGTTTTATCTTTTCATATTCTTCGGGTAGAAGTCCCAATTGCTTGGCCTGCTCAAGGGTGGAAGGCTCCAAATGTGCTGCTGTGCTCATGTATCGGTAAGTCGGTTTAAAAATTAGAAGGGCAAAAATAATTTTAATCGCCTTTATGCGAAGTTACTTTTGTAGGAAGTGTTGAAAAAAGAAGGGGGAAGGGTTTATTCGGTCATTGGATTTGCCGGCTTGCACTCTCTACTCCATCCTTCTTCCTCTATCTCGCATCTCCTGATTTCGGGCTATGGACTATTGGGCAAGCAATCACAAGAAGAAATAAAAGAGGCAGCCTGTGGAAGGGCTGCCTCTGAAATAAAGAGGAATAGACGGAGGTATTTATTGCTCGTCTGCGTGTACTCTACGAGTTGTTGTTTGTTTGTTCCCCACGGGAGTTGTTTTAGCATGAACCTCAACCACCTTTTTAGGGGTAGTAGTTTTTGTAATGGTTACGCCTGATGCGGATGTTTTACTTTCATGAATAACCGCATCGGGTGCCGGAGTAATAGTTTTAGCTCCTTCAGTGGCTGATTTCTGACCGGTAAGGGATGGCGTTGCGTTAGCAGCGGGCTTTATGGTTCTCGCACCGGCAGTTGCTGACTGCTGCGCATTAGAAGCAAAGGCCAATAAAGCAAAACAACCGATAAGCCAGTATTTCATATTCTTGGTCATACTTCAGATTTAAGGGTGCGATCAATAAACTTTATAGCCGGAGAATCTTTGATCTATATCAAATCCGGGTAGAGTAACCGTTGCTCCACTGCTCTGATAAGCGGTTAAGGTAACTATATCGCCTGCTGCGAGTTTTATATTCGCGCTTAATGTGTTTGCCGTATATGTTTGAGTAGTAGCTGCTTTGGAATCGCTCTCCATGTAGTGATTTCCATTTATATTGATCAGAAGCATTGTAAATCCGGTATTTGAACCGAATGCATTCCAAAATACCTGCGCATCAAAATGGTAAAGACCTGCCGAAGGTGCCACATATTGGTTGGTGGCGAATCCGTTGCCATCGTCAAAATCTTCGGTAGTAAAAGATAATTGAATCAGACTAAAACTTGGAATACTGGTAACCCCTGCTCCTTGCACACTAAACCCTATATTGGGGTTAGCGGCCGGTGCATCGGCCCAACTTGCAAGACCATTCGCATCGGAAGTGAGTACCTTGCCTGCTCCTTGGGTGCCATCGGTAATTTTTACATTGCCTTTTACATCCAAGGCGGCACTCGGAGTGGTGGTTCCAATTCCTACCGCCAAACCACCTCTATTAATTGTCAGAGTGGTATCTATAACACCGCAACCTCTCAGTAGATACAATTTATCGGCACCGCCATTATAATAAAACTGAAATCCACAATTAGGACCGCTAGTACCTCCGGTATAGTTCAGATCCTCTTCGAAACTAAGCCGGCCTGATTCAGGTTTATTAAAACCCGCTTGTTCATTTCCAACCGCAAGTGCTTGCTTTACTCCAAGTTGCACTTGCGGGGAAGTATAGCCTATCCCCACGTTGCCTCCATTGTTGTAAATGTTGCTGGAGGCCACCCATTGGGTACCGTTCCAATAAAGCGTATTGCCGGAAGCGTTTCCATTGGCAACTAAACCAGTAGCCCCGGTTGCCCCTGTAGCGCCCGTTGCACCAGTAGCGCCTATTGCGCCTGTAGCTCCCGTTACTCCCGTTGCACCTTTAGCACCTGTAACTCCCATAGCACCGGTAGGGCCTGTAGCTCCGGTAGGGCCGGTTGCACCACCCCCTGAGCCGGCTGGGCCGGTAGGCCCTGTGGCTCCTACTCCGGTAGCCCCCATCGGGCCTGTTGCTCCATTCATGCCGGAAGGCCCGGTTGGCCCCGTAGCACCTGTGGCTCCCGGAGTGCCTCCGTTAGCAGCATACAGCGCATAAGGAACACTCAATAGTTGGGAGGTTCCCATATCGGCATAGGTAGTGCCGCCTGTAACGTCTATTTCTACTTGTAACCATTTGGAGGCACTGCCCCATGTGATGCCGCTGAAAGTGCCGCTCACCACGTTGCCGGTTCCTACCGCGTGAGTAATAAGACCAAATTGATTGGTAGTTAAAGATTTTGTTTCTTGATAAACGCTGGTACCGCTGGCGGAACCATCGTGGATGGTAAAGCGAGCGCTTACCGCCTGATTAGCGACTACCGTTCCCGAAGCATCGCGCACCACGGCTTGGTAGTTCATAGATTGTGGCGCTTGTGCCCACGTACTCATGGCCAATAAGACTGTTGCCGAGAGAGAGTAATAACTTCTTCATTTGCTTTAGGGTTTTAATGAAAGAAAATAGTGTTGAGAATGAGTGCAAAATACATCTTCATTTTAAATAGAAGAATAAATTCGATAAAAATTAAATTGGAAATTGACAATAAAATCTTGCAATTACATCTAAAAGGTGGATTGGATAAGGCATCCCGCTAATAAGTCGAGAATGGAAATTAAACAAATTCTGTTTCGGTGAAATAGCAACGTAGAAAGGATGTATTATGAGGATAATATCCGTCATTGGCTTTTAAAGTCGCTTTTTGTATTCGAGTCATTTTGTTCTTCTAAAAAGTGCCCATTTCCTTCTGCACTAACCTCCTAAGGTTTTGAAAGTTTATTTAATGACCCCGGAACGCCCCACTTCGCTATGTCATAAGTGCTTCATCATCTCCTCTCTCACCATTTCTTTCAATCTTGGAACATCTTCTAAGGTCATTCCTTTGGTTTCGATGGGGGTGCCCCAGTACACTTGCACTTTGCCGGGGCTCAACTGAATGCCTCGCGGTTCGTTTACCTCGCGGGTACCCAACAGCGTTTGCACGGCTATGGGAACTTGTGCCAACACGGCTACTTTAAAAGCTCCGTCTTTAAATTCTTTTAAAGGGAGTTCTGTTCTGTTGCGAGTGCCTTCGGGGTAAATGAAAAGACTTTCGCCTCGATGCAGTGCGGCCACCATATAGCGGTACGATTTCTCCCGACTTTCGCGACTTTTTCGATCTACCATAATCGCGAGCATTTTAGTCATAAATCCGAAAAAGGGAATGTATTTTATTTCGGCCTTTGCCAGAAACTTTACCGGAAGCGGCAGTGCAGAGGCGCTGGTGATAATATCTACTTGTGCGCGATGGTTCGCTACGAATACATAAGTTCGTCCGGGCTGTATTTTTTCAAGTCCAAATTCTTCCATTCGGATGCCGTACACCTTCATTAGAAAAGGGCTGAGGTAATGACAATTAATCCACACGCATGGCATCGCATATTTCTTTCCGAAAAGACCTAATACAAAGGCGTAAATAATAGTGAAGGTGGCGATCACCAGCATAAACCAAAAGGCCCCCCAAAGTGCCCAAAAAAATTTGAGAATGGTCTTCAATATTTTCATAAAGGGAATAGAGAGATTAATCCTCCAATTCCCGAAGATACAACTGAATTGTGTTTTCGAGGCCGAGATATAAACAGTCCTTTATCAGTGCTTGCCCGATTGAAACTTCTTGCAACCCTTTTACCTGCTGCTTGAAGTAGCGCAGATTATCCAGATTCAAATCATGGCCGGCATTAATCCCCAATGACAATTCGCGGCATAGTTCCGCAGCACTAAAAAAATCTTTGACTACTTCTTCTCTGTTTGCCGGGTATTGGTACGCATAAGGGCCGGTGTAAAATTCAATTCTATCGGCTCCCACCTTTGCAGCGCCTTCAATTTTTTCTTTGATCGGATCAATAAAAAGAGAGACGCGAATCCCTTTGCTCTTGAGCCGGCCTATCACCGCTTCCAAAAGAGAGAAATACTTTTGGGTGTCCCACCCGTGATCGGAAGTTAGCTGCCCCGGCTCATCGGGCACCAAGGTGCATTGATGGGGGGATACTTCGAATACCATTTTGAGAAAATCTTCGGTGGGATTGCCCTCGATGTTGAACTCTGTTTGCACTACTTCTTTCAACGCATACACATCTGATTTTCGGATATGCCTTTCATCGGGTCGGGGGTGAACGGTGATGCCCTGTGCTCCGTAACGTTCGCAATCCACGGCAAATTGAATCAGATCGGGAATATTGGCCCCTCGCGCATTGCGCAGCAGCGCCACCTTATTGATGTTGACGGAAAGTCTGGTCATAGTTGGGAATGAATGAAAAGATGAATGAAATGCGAATAGCTACTGCAAAGGAATAAATCCCTACTAAAAAAGGCAACCTTAGAAAGGCTGCCTTTTTAAAATTTATTGCTGTTCCGCATAAGCCTCGGTGGGAGGACAGGTGCAGATAAGGTTTCGGTCGCCATGCGAGTCATTCACGCGAGTAACAGATGGCCAAAATTTATTGGCGCGAATATATGGAAGTGGAAAGGCGGCTTCTTCGCGCGTGTAAGCGTGAGTCCAGTCGGTAGCGGTGACCATTTCAACGGTATGCGGAGCGTTCTTTAGCGGATTGTCAGTAGCATCGGCTGTTTTCTGCTCAATGGCTTCCATCTCTTTTTTAATGGCAATCATAGCATCGCAGAAACGATCTAACTCTGCTTTGTCCTCGCTTTCAGTGGGCTCTATCATCAGCGTTCCGGCCACCGGGAAGGAGACCGTAGGCGCATGGAAGCCGTAATCCATCAGGCGCTTGGCTACATCTCCGGCTTCGATACCAACGGTGTGTTTGAAGGCGCGGAAATCGAGGATGAGTTCGTGCGCCACTCTTCCGTATTCTTTGCCGGTGTATAACACATCGTAGTAAGGTTCTAAGCGAGCCTTGATATAATTGGCATTGAGAATGGCATATTTGGTGGCATTCGTAACTCCCTTTGCACCCAGCATACGGATATACCCATAACTGATCAGCAAAATGGAAGCACTGCCGTAAGGAGCGGAGGATACTGCATGAATCGCTTTATCACCACCGGTTTTCACTGCAGGATTGCCCGGAAGGTAAGGCATCAAGTGAGCCGCTACGCAGATAGGTCCCACACCCGGGCCTCCGCCTCCGTGAGGAATTGCAAAAGTTTTATGCAGGTTGATGTGGTTCACATCGGCACCAATTAGGGCGGGGGATGTAAGTCCAACTTGTGCGTTCAGGTTTGCTCCGTCCATATATACTTGTCCGCCATTGGCGTGAATAAGCGCACACACATCTTTAATTGTACTTTCAAACACTCCGTGGGTTGAGGGATAAGTGACCATAAAGCAACTCAAGTTGTCTTTGTGCTCTTCCACCTTCTTCACTAAATCATCGAAGTTGATGTTGCCGTGGCTGTCGGTGGCTACTACCACTACTTTAAGGCCGGCCATCACAGCCGAAGCAGGATTAGTGCCGTGGGCAGAGGCGGGAATCAAAGCTATGTTGCGGTGACCTTGGCCTATTTCTCGCTGGTAGGCGCGAATGACCAGCAGCCCCGCATATTCTCCTTGTGCACCGCTGTTAGGCTGTAAGGAACATGCCGCAAAGCCAGTGATTTCACTCAAATAATTTTCGAAAGCCGTAATGATTTCGAGATAGCCCGTTGCTTGCTGGCGTGGAGCGAAGGGATGTATGTGGGCAAACTCTGCCCAGCTCACAGGTTCCAATTCAGCAGCGGCATTCAGTTTCATGGTGCAGCTACCGAGCGGAATCATAGAGGAGGTGAGGGAAAGGTCTTTATTCTCCAAACTTTTGATGTAGCGCATTAACTGGCTTTCGCTGCGGTGAGTGTTGAAAATAGCATGAGTCAGGTAAGCGGAAGTGCGGGTCAGGTTTTCGGGAATGGCAAGCGGCTGTTCGCTGTAGCGCGTCATGTCAAAACTGTAATCTTCTTTACCTACAGCGGTGGCAAATACCTTTACTATATCGGTCACATCTTCGGTCGAGGTGGTTTCATCTAAGGTGATGGAGATACCGTTCGTGTTATAGTTAAAATTCATTTCGCTGCTCAGGGCTAACTGGTGTATAAATTCACGCAATTGATCTTTGCCGGTGGTGTCAATAAACAGCGTATCGAAATGCGATTCGTTCACCGTTTTAAAGCCCAGATGCGTGAGTTCCTTTTTAAGAATAGAAGTAAGTTGATGCACGCGAAGCGCAATGTTTTTGATTCCTTCCGAGCCGTGATACACGCCATACATTCCCGCCATGATGGCCAGCAAAGCCTGTGCGGTGCAAATGTTAGAGGTTGCTTTTTCTCTGCGGATATGCTGCTCGCGAGTTTGCAAAGCCATCCGCAGTGCGGGCTTTCCTTGTGAGTCCACCGACACTCCAATAATTCTCCCCGGAATACTGCGCTTGTATTCATCCTTCGTAGAAAAGAAAGCGGCATGAGGTCCTCCAAAACCCATCGGCACTCCAAAGCGCTGGCTGTTGCCCACTACGCAGTCGGCTCCCCAT
The DNA here is from genome assembly GCA_018262795.1 of Sphingobacteriales bacterium. Classification (GTDB taxonomy): domain Bacteria; phylum Bacteroidota; class Bacteroidia; order Chitinophagales; family LD1; genus Bog-950. Next base: position 89,567 of record JADFDM010000004.1, read on the forward strand.
TCACCGGGAGGGGTCAGGATAGCCAGCGAAAGAATATCGGCTGCCACGCACACGTAGCACTCCACTGCTTTTGCTTTGCCGATAAAAGCATTGTAGTCTTCCACGCTGCCATTGCGAGCGGGATACTGCAACAAGGCACCAAAGAAATTAAGGTCGAGAGCAACGGTGTTGTGATCGCCCACTATCACTTCTATTCCTAAGAATTCTGCTCTGCTTTTTACTACTTCAATTGTTTGTGGAAAGCAAAGCTCACTCACAAAAAATTTATTGTGCAGAGCATCTTTCTTGTTTTTAAGTCCCCAAAAAAGGTGCATAGCCTCAGCCGCTGCAGTTCCTTCATCTAATAAGGAAGCATTGGCAATAGGCAAACCTGTAAGGTCGCTAATCATGGTTTGAAAATTGAGCAGTGCTTCGAGCCTTCCTTGCGAAATCTCTGCTTGATAAGGAGTGTATTGGGTGTACCAACCGGGATTCTCAAAAATATTTCTGCGAATAACAGCGGGGGTGATAGTATTGTAATAACCCAATCCGATATAACTGCGGAAAACACGGTTGTTAGCAGCTTTCTTTTTCAGTTCTTTCAGGTAAGTGTACTCACTCTGCGCATCGGGCAGGTTCAGTTTGTCTTTTCTGCGGATGGCTGCGGGAACCGTTTGCTCTATCAGTTCGTCCATACTACTCACGCCTATGGCGGATAACATTTCTTTCAGGCTGTTTTCATTAATTCCGATATGGCGATTCTCGAAGTGGTCGCTGCAGTGAAGATTAATCATGGATAGCTCGATTTTTTGAAGGCGCAAATATAAGGAACAGCAAGACTTAAACGGCTGATGTAAGAGGGTTGAAAGAAAGAGTTTATCAACCGGTGTGCAAATACAGTTAGAGGTGGTGGCCTCTAGGGAAGGTGGGGAGAAATTTTTCGCGATTCCCTTTCCGGTGTGGAAGGGCTACGGAACCAATGCTAAGTTGGAAGACCATAAAGTCCGCTGCCGAAGATTTGAAATTGGAGGAGATTTGATGGGAAATATCTCAGCTGTAGAAATGGGAGATAAATGTCACGAATGTACAGGATAAAAAATAGTAGTCAAAAAGCTGAGTTTCATTCACTAAGACCCCAAAGACTAAAGGGTTCTGAAGAGGAATTTTTCCCACAACCTCTCTTGCTTTTTGTTCTAAAGCTATTCCTTTTGATGTTGCTCTGTCCCTACCTACTTCCAACTGCCATCGGAATTTTTTTCCTCCCACTTCTCACCTATTCAGACTTTATGTCATTGATTTTTATCATCTACCTGACAAACCAAAGTTATTTGTCAGTTGGAGAGTGTTTTGTGAACTTCGAGCCGTTGAACCTTAAAAAATAAATGTCTTATGAATGCAAACAATTTCACTACCAAAGCACTGGAAGCCTTGAGCAATGCTCAACAGGAGGCGTTCAATAACAGTCACGCACAATTAGATACGATTCACCTGCTCAAGGGCATGTTGGATGCCGATACTGATTCCCTGCCTTTTGTGCTGGAAAAAGCCGGAGTAAATCGCAATCTTCTACTCGGGAAGGTAGAGGAGAAGTTGAAGAAACTACCAAAGGTAAGCGGTCAAACTGCCGACTTGGTTCCTTCGCAAGCTTTCAGCAAACTGATATTGCAAGCCAATAAATTGCTCAAGGACTTTGATGATAGTTATGTGAGTATCGAAATTCTTTTGCTCGCTTTGCTTTCCGTGGGAGACGATACTTCTAAACTATTGAAAGAAACCAGCTTGGAGGAAAAGAAACTTCGCCAGGCCATTCTCGAATTGCGAAAAGGAACAAAGGTAGATGAGCAGAGTGCTGATGCGCGCTATAATGCTTTAGACAAATACGGTATTAACCTCAACGCGCAAGCGAAAGCCGGGAAATTAGACCCCGTAATTGGTCGCGATGAAGAGATTCGCAGAGTGATGCACATTCTTTCGCGCAAAACAAAAAACAACCCCTTGTTAGTGGGCGAACCGGGAGTGGGCAAAACTGCTATAGCGGAGGGAATTGCACACCGCATAGTAAAAGGAGACGTGCCCGAAAATCTGAAAAATAAAATTGTATATACCCTCGACATGGGAGCCTTGATGGCCGGTGCAAAATATCGCGGTGATTTTGAGGAACGATTAAAAGCAGTAGTGAAAGAGGTGAAAGAAAGTGCCGGTGTTATCATTCTGTTTATTGATGAAATACATACCTTGATAGGAGCCGGTGCTACCGAAGGCGCGATGGATGCCGCTAACATTATTAAACCCGAACTGGCACGTGGCGAATTGCGCGCCATTGGTGCTACTACGCTAAACGAATACCAGAAATATTTTGAGAAGGACAAAGCGCTGGAAAGACGTTTTCAAAAAGTGATGGTGGAAGAACCGAGTGTAGAAGATGCTATTTCTATTCTTCGTGGTTTGAAGGAGCGATATGAAAATCACCACAAAGTAAAGATTAAAGATGAGGCCATTATTCAATCTGTTACCTTGAGCAATCGCTATATCACCGAGCGTTTCTTACCCGATAAAGCAATCGACCTGATTGATGAAGCGGCTGCAAAGTTGCGCCTCGAAATGGATTCGCTTCCCGAAGAACTGGATGAAATCGAGCGTAGAATTATGCAAATTGAAATAGAGATTGAGGCGATCAAGCACGAGAAAGATGAGAAGAATTTGAATGAACTGAAGGAGGAGTTGGCCAACCTGAAAGAAGATCGAAATCAGTTTAAAGCGAAGTGGCAAAAGGAAAAAGAGATAGTAGATAAGATTACTGCCCGCAAACGTGATATTGAAAATATGAAAGTGGAGGCAGAGCGTTACGAGCGCGAAGGCGACTACGGCAAGGTGGCCGAAATTCGCTATGGCAAGGTAAAAGAAGCAGAAGAAAACCTAAAGCAATACGATAAGGAGTTAGCCGAAATCTCCCCCGATAAACGTTTGTTGCGCGAAGAAGTAACCGGTGAAGATATTGCCGCCATTGTGAGTAAATGGACCGGCATACCCGTTACCCGAATGCTGGAAGGCGAAAAAGAAAAATTGCTACATCTCGAAGATCGTTTGCGCGAAAGAGTAAAAGGACAAGATGAAGCCATAGAGGTGGTGAGCGATGCAATTCGCAGAAGTCGCGCAGGCTTGCAGGACGAGCGCAAACCAATCGGCTCCTTCTTGTTTCTCGGAACTACCGGAGTGGGCAAAACAGAATTGAGTAAAGCCTTGAGTTATGTGCTCTTTAATGATGAACACGCCATGGTGCGCATTGATATGAGTGAGTATCAGGAGAAACATTCGGTGTCGCGCTTAGTGGGTTCCCCTCCGGGTTATGTGGGCTATGATGAAGGTGGGCAATTAACGGAAGCAGTGCGCAGGCATCCCTACTGTGTTATTCTGTTCGATGAAATTGAAAAGGCACACCCCGATGTATTCAATGTGTTGTTGCAAGTGTTGGATGATGGAAGGCTGACCGATAACAAAGGAAGAACCGTCAACTTTAAGAATACACTGATCATCATGACATCAAACACAGGTTCCGATATCATCCAGCGAAACTTTGAACACGTAAAGGATGAGAACATGCTGGCCGTGACCGAAACCACCAAGTTAGAAGTGATGGAGCGATTGAAGCAAGCGGTGCGCCCGGAGTTTCTAAATCGCATTGATGAAATCGTGATGTTCCACCCACTGATGCGCAAACAAATACGCGAAATTGTGGAGTTGCAGTTAGCGGATTTGCAACAATTGATGGCGCATAAAGAAATGAAGGTGGAGATCAGTAAGGCAGCACTTGACTATTTGGGCGAGCAAGGCTTTGATCCTCAATATGGGGCAAGACCGCTAAAACGTGTGATTCAGAAGGAAGTGGTAAACGAAATATCGAAAATGATATTGAGCGGCAAAGTGGATAAAGGCGATACCATCATCGTATCCTTCGATAAAGGGAAGCTTATTTTTGAAGCCTCCAAGCAAGCGGAATTAGTAGAGTAATTCACGGCTCTGTTCTAAAAAGCAAAACCCATCGCACTGCGGTGGGTTTTGCTTTTTTTGAGATTCTGTTAGCTACTTATTCCCGGCAATAGTAAAGTTGAGATTATAAATGGTTCCGTTCTGATCGGTGTTTACGGTACCTGTTCCTCCTCTTGCGCTAATGGCATTGCCATCCGCTTCCACAAAAATCTTTGCCATGTTGTTCAGTATTCCACGGCTTCGGCTGGCTCGGTCATCTTTCTTCACTAAAATATCTTCGAGGTCTAACTTATCCTTTGATAGAAATACTTTAAACGTCTCTTGCCCTTCGGGCGGCCCGATGGTGATTTTGTAACTCTTTAAAATGAGTGAATCGTATTTTGCTATCTCACAATCTTCCGGACGAATTCCCTGTGCCTTGTTAGGTAGAATAGGATTGATAATTCCATCCGGTTGCAGATCTACAATGTTGATGAAAAATGCCTTGTAGCCGGTATTCACTACTTTCAGAAATACCTCATCTCCGGTTTTCAATTCCAATCTTCCATGATTAGTACGCGCAGCCAGTTTATCATTATCAATGTTTCCATCTTTGGTTAGAAAAACCAACTGCACTTTTGCATCTAAGCCTTCTTCCGTAAAGTCAAGACCCTGCAAATAGCGATAACGAGCAAATCGTTTCAAGGCATCGGTCAAAGCTGCATTATCTGAATTGGGGGTTATCTTTATTCCCTTTTCAAACACTCCACCGGAAGTAGGATATTTCAGCGCCCAGGTGTCTGTGTTGCCAATGGTATCTATAAAAATATCACAGGCTTTATCGAAAGTTACCAATTTAAAATCCTTTAAAGCAGCAGTCAACTGATGGCGCATTCCTTTCACATCTCTCACATCCACTTTTAATTTATCGCCATAGTTTAATTCGGTCACAAAAGCCCATGTGTTTGTTTTGTACAGCGAATCCATGCGCTCTAATTTCACTTTCGCTTCAAAATTGGTGACCGATGTAATGGTGCCGCTGTTCAATGGTTTTTTCCCAGCGGGGTCAGTAGTGCTTACCGGATATAAACTAACAATTGATCCTTTCGTAAGTCCGGCTACACTTCCGCCATCGAGCACAAACTCATCATCGGTATTCCATTTCTTAACGTTGAAGTATGGTTTCTGGCTGATAAAATTCCCTCCAAAAAGAGAGCGATCAATACCATCCCCTTCCAGCACCGGCTTTTGGCGAGGCGCTTTATCCCGCATAATATTTTCGATTTGAGCAAACAAACCGCGATAACTGGTTTTATCTTTTAACTGAGAAGCTGTTTTACTGAAGGCATACGATAAAGATCCTACGGCATTCCCATTGTCATCATAACATTCGTAATTAAATTCTTTTGCCTGCGCTCCTGAAATCACCACATAAGTAGCGGCATCAGAAGAAAGCTGTGCTCCGTCATTATCTTTAAATACTCCATTGTTATCGGGAGCATTTATTTTATTCATGTCAAAATCATCACTCACCATTGGATCTTTTGCGCCACGCGGCAATAAGTCTGACACCCCTCTGGTTCCGGTTCCCGAATGGCAGGCATCTAAGAGCACCAGCAGATCCCCTTTCCCGGTAAGTTTATTGCGAAGCAAAGTTACCTTCTGGCCAAATTCATCATCGCGAAAATAACCGGGAGCATATTGTTTGAACTTTTCTTTGTCGTAAGAATACACAGCTCCGTACGGCACAATACATTCATCCAAATTATCCATCTCATCCCCGTTGTCATCTTCAATTTGTTCCCCGTGGCTGCTGAAATGCACCACCACAATATCACCGGCATGTACTCGTGCAATTAATTTATCAAAGGCATTCTTAATTCCCTCTTTGGTGGCAGCCGAATCTTTTAATACGGTAATGTTATCGGGTTTAAATCCTTGCTTTTCCAAGGCTCCCTCCACTAAGGGCACATCATTGGCCGAAGAAATTTTACCCCATCCATTTTTCCCCGGATCGGGATAATCGCCAATAGCAACTATAAGCGCGTACTTCTCAGCGCTAAAAGCCATCAATGCAAAACAACTGATGGAGATGAACAACAAAATCTTTTTCATGGTTTGGTAGTGTTTATTGAAAAGATTAAAGCGAGTATAAATTTATGAACTCCAACATGGTTAAACAAAAAATGCGCCCCGTAATTGGGACGCATTTTTTATTGGCGGCTCTATTAATAGAAATAGTAGTCGTAGCTGCTAGAGCAACTTGCTCCGCTGAATTTCCATTCTTTGGTTCTTCCAACTGACCAACCGTAAAGAGTGGTGTAGCCGGTTCCTGTAGGAACATAAGAATCTGCATAAGCGCCTAACGTTCCTTCCCAATAGCCGTCCACATAAATATCAATACTGTAGGCAGAGTAATTATGTAGATAGATATAGCAAGTTCCTGCACCATTTCCTCTGGATGCTGCGGGAGCATCACTGGAAGGGCGGTCAGCCTTTACTTCCGGATTTGCACCCCGCGAGGTCACACTCTCCGATTTTAGGTCAACTCTTTTTCTTGCACCATCTTGTGCGTTAGCATTGAAAGCGATTGTTGCAAATAGCAACGTGGCAATAGTTAATAATACTGTTTTTTTCATGGTAAGTGATTTGGTTTAACAATGATCGAAAATAGATTTAAAAAAAAATAAACAAAGAAAATTTGGTGAAAATTTGTTTCTTGACATCTCGAATCAAAACCGGTTTATTATGAAGAAGATTTCGACAATAGGGATGATGCTTTTGTTTTTTTCCATAAACAATGCACAAATAAATACTGAAGACATGCTGGACAATGCTTTATCGGCAGTAGTTTCAGTGGGCGTATTTAAAATAGAAGGAACCAAACAAGAGTTAGGATTTAGAGGAAGATCGGATGTGGCGTATCAGAAAATGTTGGATTTGTCAGATGCGTACAGCAAAGGTTCAGGTTATGTCATTAAGGTTGGCGGTAAATTTTACGTGTGCACCAATGCACACGTGGTGGAATTGGCAAAAGAGGAAAGCGGAGCTATTTATGTCTTCAGTATAAATAGAAACAAATATGAGGTAAAAATTAAAGGGGGCGATTCATTTTACGATTATGCCGTTTTAGAGTTTGTAACTCCTCCCGGCTCTGAAATCACTTCGTTAGCATACGCTACAACTGAACCGCGCGTAGGGCAAAGAGTTTATGCGATCGGAAATCCACTGGCAGAATATCCCTACACCGTTAGCGATGGAATTGTGAGCGCAAAGAATCGGGTGCGCGATGGTATGACCGGTAAATATGGATTTATCCAATCCACTGCCACTATTATTTGGGGCAACAGCGGTGGCCCATTAGTGAACGAGGCAGGAGAAGTGATTGGTATGAATTCGCAAATTGCATTTGGTCCGGAGGATAAAGGAAGTCTTTGGCAGCCACAGATAAATTTTGCCCTCGAAGCCAAAATATGCAACCGGTTAACAGATGATATTCTGACTAACAATGGAAGAATCCGCAGAGCTTTTCTCGGCATTGAAGTTTCGCAGAATTACGATTCGCAATTAGATTATTATACGATGAAGAACGTACTGGTAAAAAGAGATCAGTTACCGGTTATCTCCAACGTATTTCTAAACTCCCCAGCCGACAGAGCCTTGAGTAGCAAAACGGGATATACACTTTACAAAGTGAACGGGGAGGAAGTGCGAAATATGGAAGAAGTGCTTGGCGTGTTTGAAAATATTAAACCCAACAGCAGTGTCTCTTTAACTATCGGCAAGGACGGAAGAACAGAAACGGTGATGCTGACCGCCAGTACTCTCGCTCCCGATCAAATGGCCACTCTCGCAAAAAGTATGATCGAAAGTGATCCGAGTTATAAAATCACTTCCACCACAGGTGAAGTAGATATTTCCTTTAAGCAAGCCTATTCAGGCGCGTACGAACAGCGATACAATAACCGTTGGCAAGGAAACAATGAATACCGCGTAGTGGGAGTAGGGCTGGTAAGCGATAAAGGAAATGATGTGTGGCGGGTAAACTCATTGGCCGATTTGGGAGTAGGCATTCGCTTTTATGGCTTAGCCGGTTTTTATGATTTGGTCACTGTAGATAAGTTCAACAGCCAGTCAAAACCTCAAAGTACACGCATCTACATATCGGGCGATCAGAATGTGCTGAAACAGACCTTATGGTATTAAGAACCTGCTTCCATGCCACAGGGTTTATTTTCCAATAAGAACTTTAAGATAGCTCCCATTTTGTTTTACGTGTATCCAAGCAAAGTACTCCTTTGAGAGTCTGCTGAATCGTTTTTAAATTTATTTCCTTTACTGAACTTGAACACCAATTTTAGAAAACGAAAAACCTTTGCGTTGTTCTTCTTTAAATACATCCTCTATGAAAAACCTTTACATCCTACTTGCAATATTGATTCAGGCTTTTAGTGCTAAGGCACAAGTGTTTGATGTTTCTACTTACGGAGCCGTAGGAGATGGATCCACGGTGAACACTATAGCGATACAAGCAGCTATTGATTCTTGCCATAACGCGGGAGGAGGAATAGTGGAAGTGCCTGCGGGAAATTTCGTTACGGGAACTTTGTTCTTAAAGAGCAATGTGACTTTTCATATTTCACAGGGAGGAACCGTAACCGGTTCCACCAATTTAGCGGACTATCCCGATGTGCATCCACTTAAAAGAACTTATACCGATAACTATTCACAGAAATCGGTTTTTTATGCCGAAGGGCAAAGCAACATTGCCGTGACCGGTGAAGGAACATTTAATGGAAATGGACAGTCGGTTACCTTTCTACTAAATCAAAACAACCGGCCGTTTGGCTTTCGCTTTATCTCTTGCACCAATGTGAGGTATGAAGGATTAAATCTTCGCCACTCTGCATTTTGGATGATGCACAATTTCGATATTGATACGCTGGTGATCAAGAATCTGAATATCATCAACCAAGCATACGGGAATAATGATGGGATTGATATTGACGGCTGCCGTCATGTGCTGGTGGATAGTTGCTTTGCCGATTGCAATGACGACCCGATGGTAATTAAAACCACTTCGCCCATTGGCAGCAGCGATATTGAAATCAAGAATTGCACGGTAGCGACCTACTCCAGAGCCTTGAAAATTGGAACCGAAACAAATGGGCCGATAAATAATGTACATATCCACGACTGCACCGTGCAGTTAAGCACCAACGGGCCATTCGGTTCTTCCACCCCGGCAGGTTCGGGTATCAACTTATCTATTGTAGATGGAGGGAGCATGGAGAATGTGTTGGTCGAAAATATTTCGATGAGCGGAATAAATACGCCTCTGTTTGTTCGCTTGGGCAACCGTGCCAGAAAATATACGGATACTGCCGCCATGCAGCCGGTTGGCTTTGTTCGGAATATTGAGATTAGAAATGTTACGGCAACTGCTTCTTCTAATATCAGCAGTTCTATCACCGGAATTCCAAATTATCCTGTTCATAATGTATGGCTAAGAGATGTAGATGTCACCTATCCGGGAGGATGGTCGCAGGTGAGCAGCGGATTTGCGGTTCCTGAAAATGAAACGGGGAAGCCCGATGCGAATATGTTTGGAGATACCCTCCCCGCAGCGGGGCTTTATCTGCGTCATTTAGATTCTGTGAGATTGGAACGGGTATGCTTTCATCCCCAACAACCCGATGGCCGTCCAACAATTGTTTCAGATGATGTAGCGCATTTTGATTCGAGCAATGTGTGTAATGGAAGTAGTATTGCTGCGAATAGCCTATTTAAAAGTTTGCGCTTGTTCCCCAATCCTGTGAACGATGTGTTGCACATAGATATCCCCTCTTCTGCCTCCTCCACTGAGGTAACAGTTTACAATACTTTGGGTCGCTTGTTGCTGAATGCAGAAATTAAGAAAGACAATACTTTGGATGTTCACCAATTTTCAAGCGGACTTTACTTTGTGCGCTTTGTGAATGGTGACAATGCTGCGACTCGGCCATTTATAAAACAGTAGGTAAGATCTTACTCCTCGAAAAATAGCGCCTTTAGTTCTTTGGCATCAGATGCTTTCATCCTTCCGGCTAAAACTAAACGCAGTTCTCTTCTCCGCATTGCCAGTTCGTATTGCTGTATCTCTTTTTCTGTTTCCGGCACCACAGGGATTACCTTTTTGGGTTTGCCGTTGCTGTCTAAGGCTACAAAAGTGTAATACGCCTCGTTGCTTTTATACTTGGTTTCTGAAGGGAGATTCTCGGCCCACACTTCGCAGTTTAACTCTATGGAGGTGTTGAAAGTGCGAGTGACCTTTGCATTGATGGTGACCACATCCCCCAACTTAATGGGGTTTTGCCATGAAACATTATCCACCGAGGCGGTCACTACGATGGCATTTGAATGTTTGCCGGCTGCAATGGCGCAGGCAATATCCATCCAATGCAAAATTTTTCCGCCTCGTAGATTTCCTAAGGTATTGGTATCGTTGGGCAATACAATTTCGGTCATAATGGTGACAGAATCTTTTGGGGTTTTACTGACTTTCATTATTTCTTTTGCTAAATTTTTTTCAAAATAATCGGGAATTAATTTCCGCTTTTCTTCCCGTAATGATATTCATGCAACGATACCATTTTTCGGGCTTTACTCAGAATAATTGTGCATTTCATATTGTCCTCCTCTTCCTTTTTATTGGAGGAGTGAAGCGGCATACTGGTGCCGGATAATCGGTCTTGTTCAATACCATTATCGTTTAGGTATTTAATCAGTTTGAGTGAGCGCATCATCTCCGGTCGCAGGTATCCTTTGGCAATTAAATCAGGCATCGTTTTGCGAAAAGTGGGAATCGAATCAATATACCGCATAAGGGTATCATCATAGGCTTTATTGAATTCACTGACATCCGAAAATCCATTTACCTTAATAGATACATCTAAATTGGCCTTAAGCCATTGCAACAGATTCCGAAGTTTTATTTGATTGTCGGCTCCCTCTAAATCAGTGATGTTGGGGCGATAAGTAAAGATGTAATCGCCAACGCTGTCATTCACCTCCGTAAAAAGCGAATCTATGTTCAGTGCTGTGCGATCGGCTTCACTGATCAGCAACCCACTCACGTGTGCATTCTCCATTAAATACTCGGCCACAAAACGCTGCATCCCATTTTCACTGGTACCCATCACGCTATCCAGCAGTGTAGTAAAATAAGTGTTATCGCTGTATGGCCAGTTCTTTACAATCCATGAAGGATATTCCTTTGAACTGCGAAGCTTCGAATATTCTTGTTTGAAAATAACCTTCCCGGCATTGATCATAGACTCATTAATGAGTGTTTGATTGAGGTTGCCAATTTGAGTGATCAGCCAATGATAGGTGGGCACTAAAAGATTTTTGTCGGGTAATAAAATTACGCGGAGTATGCCGTTAAACTCATTGGCTTCGTACTGAAAAGAAAGTTTTCGGCAACCCATTTTGGCGGCAATTACATTCAGGTAGTTATTCTTATCATTCAGCATAGCGCTCAACAGATAGCCGTAATAACTTCCTTCCTGATAGGAGTTAGTGCCGGGAAATTGCCAGCAAATTTGAAACTCGGGAACGCTGACTGCGTTATCTGTTACAATCACCTGATTGTTGTACACCATCGGGCGGAAGTCAATGATCTTGGTAATGGTTTCGGGATCGAACTCACTTTTAGGCAGTGTATTAAAGGCGGTATTGAACTGATCGCGAAAAGTATCAATGTCAAATTTCCCCGTGATAGTCAGTATGCTGTTATTCGGTACATAATATCGGTGGAAGAAAATATTAACAGTGCGCAGGTTTATGTTTTTGAATTTCGCAGGATTGCCCAACGGATTCATCTTGTCATAATCCTGACGGAAAATTTCACGGAGCAACTTCTCATCAAATAATTTTTTGTAATCGCTGCGGTTGGTTTCGATCTGTCGAGTAGTAGCCGCAACAGCGGAATCTAATTCCTCTTTCGTAATAGCAGCAGAGAAAACGTTATTTCTAATCAGCGTTAAACAAGCCGGAATATTTGCTTCGGAACAAGTAAAGTGAAACACAGTGTGTTCAGAAGTACTATAAGTGGAAAAGGAAGTATTGGAAACGGAGAGACCACCGGTTCCCTTTTGCAGGGCGGCTTCCACCTTTTTGCCAAGCATTTGATTTATTATATTGTTAATGCCCGACAAAGAATCATTTTCATACACGCTTCCGGTTTTAATGTACAGTTCCAACTCTGTGGCCGAAGCACCGGGAGTTGTCTTCAGCACCGCATTCATGCCGTTGATTATTCTAATAAACAAGGCATCACTTGATCCGGCATCAGGTATTTGAGCAAGGGTGGAAGAAGTAATAGTTAGGGAGAAAACAACCGAACAAATAATGATTTGGATAGACCTCATGCGGCAAATTTTGGAAATACAATTCTTTCTTTCAAATTTGTTCCACTTTAAAATCTGTAACACCATGCGCTCAACTATCATATTGTTTCTTTTTAGTGCTTTCGTATTCGGGTTGTCCTCCTGCAAAAAGTGCTATGTGTGTGATTTTGGTAACGGAGATGTTCAGGAACTTTGTTCTAAAGATTTTCCGGACGGAACTTCGGGACTCAAATTATCGGTAGATGCTTACGAAAAACAAGGTTATAAATGCACCGCAAAATAAAAAGAAACCCCGGAAGTGATTTCGGGGTTTCTTTTTTCGATTCTTCGCAACTATTTAGCGGGTGTAAACAAACTTCTTCATCGCTTTCATTCCCGCAGCAGTAATGCGGATGCAGTAAACTCCCGAAGCGAATTTATCCATCTCAAATTTCTCAATAGCCTGCCCGCTCGACTGTCTTTGTGCTACCGTTTCACCTAAAGCATTCACGATCTCTATCACTGAGTGGTTTTTTAATTCATCACTCATAAACACATGCACCACATGGTGTGTAGGGTTGGGGTATATGGAAACGTTAGCCGAAGCGTCCAAATCGTTCATCCCAGAAATAGTAATAGTGTGGCAAACGGAGTCTTCGCCCGACAGGTTCGTTACTTTTAAGCAGATAGTATAAGTGCCCGGTTGCGAGTAAGTGTGAGTGCCGGGATCTATTCCGGTAGCGGTATTACCATCGCCCCAATTCCAGGTCCAGCTATCTATTAAATCATCAGAGCCATCCGTTACTGATACTGAAGTTCCATTCTGTGCCGTTGAGAATGTTGCTGTAGGAGGAGCCAGTTCTGAAATGGTGACATCATCTACATCTAAAAACCACCTGTCGGCATCGCTGTAGCAATGAAATCCTATGTGATAAGTACCGCTGGCACTTGGCTTAAAGGCTGCCTTGCGCTCTTCGTAAGAGCTATTCCCTTGAGATCCGAAATCGAAAACATTTTCAGTCATAGCCGCAGCAGAAGGCGCAGTGCCCGCTTTCAATTCTATCTTTTCTTCGTATAGCCCACTGTCATCTTCGCCTACCTCATCAAAGAATGAAATTTTATAGGCTTTAGAAGCACTCATGGTCAGGCAGGGGCTGAACAGCCAATCGTTGGCAGCAGTGGTACCATCATCATTCCATGAATACCTGTAATGTACGCTTCCGGTATTTGGGCTAGCCGTATAAAGTCCCCACGTGTATCCATCATTGTTTGCATCTTCGGTAGTCCATGCAAAGGCATCAATCTCTGTACCAATGTTGGGAACTTCAAAGCCCATCGTGTAAGGAGTGCTCAGGTTAGCAGGGGCAACAGAAATAGCAAGGCCTCCAATGCTATCATTAGCCGGTACGGTATCTCCTGCTAAATCAACCCAGGCTCGAATTACATAAGTATTGGGCGCAGATAGGTTGGCAGTTTGGGTGAAATTATAAGTATAGATAGAGTCGTAGTTTAATGGGTTTCCCAAATTGACTGTTTCTGAAACCACCGCTCCGCCATTCACCGAGTAATGAGCCGTTAAGGTGCTGATAGGCACTAATCCTTTGTTTTGAAATTGTATGCCGATGGGTTCTGCATTGGTGAGGCTGCACCCGTTGCTCAAAGTGTTTATGACCGAAACCGCTTCAGCGTTGTACGGATCGGGCACAAACAACGTCACTTCATCTACAAACCACCAATAGTCGAAGGTGCCTTTCCAGCTAAAGCGGATATAAACGGTGGGTTGATTACCGGCAATAGATGAAATATTAGTGACCACATAATTCGGATTGGCAGTCGTACCGTTCGTAGGAATTCCGAATCCGGAATTGTGAACTACTGTCCAGTTTGCCGAGTCGGTGCTGATGAGTACCTCTGGAGTATCACTTTGAAATTTGGCAAAAAACTCATAGAAAGTGAGAATGACGGTGGACTTGCCGGAGCAGTCAATAGCATTGGAGGTTATGGTAGTGCTTTCCGTAATCACTCCATTTTGGTCGCCACCGGCATCGCTGTCGGCAATAATATATCCATTGCCCGATCCCGAATATTGAAAGCTACCTGCAGCACTGCCCGAAGAGGAAGGGCTGTTGCTCCAATGCCATACCACCGCACTGTTTGGATTGTTGTTTACAATCGTCCAACCGGGTAAAGCGGGATTGGAAAAATCATCTGAATAAAATACCTGCGCGTGTAGTGTAGAAGCCGTCCATACCATGAACGCTGCGTAAAGAGGAAAAAATTTCTTCATCGGGAAGTTTTATTTTTTTTGAAATAGGATACGTGAAAGTAAAATTTCTTGCGGCTATCACGGCAGCGAGGCCACTGCTTCTTTTACACTGCCATATTTCATTAACAGCCGATAGCTTTGCTCTTTATCTAAGCCGGATGCTTCCATCACCATCTTGATGCCTCGCTCAATCAATTTTTCATTCGTCAGTTGCATGTGCACCATCCGGTTATCTTCCACGCGGCCAATCTTAATCATAGCGCTGGTGCTGATCATGTTGAGCACTAACTTTTGCGCGGTGCCCGCTTTCATCCGGGTGCTGCCGGTTACAAATTCAGGTCCGGCAATTACTTCAATCGGAAAATCAGAATGCTTTGCCACTGCGGTATCGGGATTACAGGTAATGCAAGCGGTAAGAATATGGTGGGATTGGCAATGTTTCAGCGCCCCCACCACATACGGGGTTCTGCCCGATGCCGCAATCCCTACCACCACATCTTTAAAACTAATTTCATGTTGTTGCAAATCCTTCCATCCCTGCTCTTCATCATCTTCGGCAAACTCTACCGCCTTTCGCACAGCGCTATCGCCACCGGCTATCAAACCTACGACCAAGCCGGGTGGCACCCCGAAGGTGGGCGGGCATTCGCTGGCATCTACAATCCCTAAGCGACCACTGGTGCCGGCTCCGATATAAAACAACCTTCCGCCACTCATCAGTTTATCATAAATCGCATCCACCAATTTTTCAATTTGCGGAATGACCAACTCAATCGCAGCGGGCACTTTTTTATCCTCGCGGTTTATATGAGTGAGCAGCTCGCGGGTACTCATCTTTTCCAAATGGTGATAGGGAGAGGGTGATTCAGTAATTTTCATTCGGTAAAATTGAGTAAAAAAACAGAGCTATTGGCAGTTAAAGAAAACTGTTTCTCGATAGATACCCGGCTGCGTCACTTTACTTTTTTTATCAGCAAGCCCTCAAACTTAATTTTATTTTTGCCGCTCAATTAACACGTAAATGGATAGTCACGAGGGAAACAATTCTAACACCCCGCCCAGCAAACCAAATTCAGGAAATCCCTACAGCCCCTTAGTTTACTCATTAGTGCTTGCTTTCGGTATAGGACTTGGCTTTGCCGTAAATACGATGACCGTAGGCAAACAACCTTTTCTGAATCAACATTACAGTAAGATTGATGACATCATGAATTACATCGGCTTGAAGTATGTGGACACCGTGAACCGGACTCAATTAGTGGATAAGACGATTGATGAAATGCTCGGCAATTTGGATCCTCACTCGGTGTATATCCCGGCTTCCGAGTTAGGAGAAGTGAATGAATCATTAGAAGGAAATTTTGAAGGCATCGGTATTGAGTTTTTTATCGTTCAGGATACGATTACTGTAGTGAGTGCCATTGCCGGAGGGCCTTCGGAAATGGTAGGGCTGAAAGCAGGAGACCGGATTATTAAAATCAACGACAGCATAGCAGCAGGAGTAAAGATTAAAGATACGGAGGTGAAACACCGGCTTCGCGGCCCCAAAGGTAGTAAAGTAAAAGTGGCGGTGCTGCGCAGCGGGCGGAAAGGGCTGATTGATTTTACGATTACCCGTGACAAAATTCCGTTATACAGTATTGATGCGGCTTACATGCTGAACAATGAAACCGGCTACATTAAAATCAGCAGCTTCAGCTCTACCACCCATGCTGAGTTTCTGGAAAAGATGCAGGGGCTGGAAGCAGAAGGAATGAAGAAGTTAATCATTGACCTTCGCGGTGATCCGGGGGGATATTTGCAAGCGGCTACCTCCATAGCCGATGAACTGATTAGCGGTACTAAATTGTTGGTTTACACGAAAGGGAAAGCCTATAACCGGCAAGATTATTTAGCCGGACGCGATGGGGTGTTTGAGAAAGGAGATCTTAGCATTCTGATAGATCAAGGCTCGGCATCGGCCAGTGAAATACTTTCAGGAGCGGTGCAGGATTGGGACCGCGGAACCATCATCGGCCGCACTTCCTTCGGTAAAGGGTTGGTGCAGGAGCAATACGAATTAAAGGATGGCTCGGCTTTGCGCTTAACGGTCGCTCGCTATTACACTCCTTCGGGTCGCTGCATTCAGCGTTCCTACGCACAGGGAACTGCGGAGTATTATAACGACATTTATGAGCGCTACATGCGCGGTGAGTTTGTGCATGAGGACAGTATAGTTTCAAAGGACACCACCGTTTATACAACAGCGAAAGGTAGGAGAGTGTATGGTGGCGGAGGCATTCGTCCTGATATTTTTGTGCCGATGGACACCTCGGCTGATAATGAATATTTCTACACCGTTCGCTCCTATGTTCCTGAATTTGTGTATAAATACTCCTCTCTTCATTCAGATTTGTTAGACAAGTATTCTAACAAGGAAGCCTTTAAAAAGAATTTTAGCGCATCAGAAGAACTGGTGAAGGAGTTCTACGGGTATGCTACCCAAGCAGGCTTGAAACAAGATAAGGTGAGAGATGCACGAATTGCTGCAAAGCTGAAACTAAACCTCGAAGCCTTTATCGCAAAGCAGAAATGGCGCTTAGAGGGTTACTACTACATCGTAAATGAAGATGACAATGTGGTAAACACCGCATTGCAGCACAATAAACCCCTTTAAGAAAAAGGGTTCCTATAGTTTCTCCGACTGGCAGCGATGCTGCTACAACTTGAATGAGTTCTCAATCGTTTCGCTACTGCGTTCAGTTTACTATTTCCTCAATTCCTATTAGTAAGGGTGTTTTCGGGGGCAAATACTAAGAATAGATATTTCTTTCAATTTGAAATAAATGCCATCGAAATTGAACAAAAGCATGGATGCTTGGATAAATTCACACCTATACCGAAAATGCAGCGTGGGGAATAGCGGAGGAGCTTGTGCTAAGCGACTTTGGCTGTTGTAATTTGGCAGAAGAACGCTTGGCTAATGGCAATCTCTGTATTGCGTTAGGAGGGAAGTCCTTAGTCCCTTGGCTCAGGTTTGGCTTCAGACTAAGGACAGCATGGAATCTACAAGGATACTGAAGCCCACCAAATCGAAATAGCCGAACAGTGATTTACTCTCTACTAACTTTTCATTCTCTTCGTTCTCCTCTTTTTGCTCGTTTTTTACTTTTTATCCCATACATATACATTGCGCTGGGCGGTGGGGTACACGACTAAGTTGGTAATGTTTACATGAACCGGAGCAGTAGCCACGTAATAAACAATGTCGGCAATGTCTTCAGCTTGCAGCGGTTGGTAACCTTCATATACCTTTGTGGCTTTCTGTTCATCGCCATGAAAGCGCACCATCGAAAACTCCGTTTCTGCGGCTCCGGGGTCAATAGAACAACAGCGAATGTTTGTGCCGGCTAAATCGAGGTTCATGGCTTCGTTCAACGCTTTCACCGCAAACTTGGTTGCGTTATACACATTGCCTTCGGGGTACACCTGGTGTCCGGCAATGGAGCCGATATTAATCACATGGCCTTCGTTGCGCTCTACCATTTTGGGCAATATGGAGCGCGTCATGTAAAGCAGCCCTTTGATGTTGGTATCAATCATCTTTTCCCAATCGCCAATCAAGCCTTCATAAATTTTATCCTTGCCCGATGCAAGGCCGGCATTGTTTACCAATATATCCGGCACTATTTCGCGCTCGCTTAAATCATTGGCCATCTCGATGCACTGATTCAGGTTGCGTACATCAAAGCAATAACTCAACACTTGCACTCCGTATTTCTCTTTCAAAATATGCTCTAAGGCTTCTAATTTTTCGGCTCTGCGAGCTACCATAATAATGTTGCAGCCGTTTTGGGCAAAGGTATCGGCTATCGCTTTTCCAAAGCCCGATGTGGTTCCGGTAATCAGTGCCCATTTTCCTCTTATTGAATTCATAATCTTATTTTCAACACACCAAAATTATACGAATCGGCAAAATACTATATCTTGGATACTCATGAAGAAACTTCTACTTCTTTCATCGGCCACCTTTCTTATTTTCAGTGTATTCGCCTCGGGCGATAACTTTACCGCAGGCGCGCGCGCAACGGCTTTAGGCGATGCTTCTGTCACTTTTTCTGATGTTTTTTCCACCACTACCAACCAAGCCGGGCTGGCGTATATGGATAAATATTCTATCGGGATTTACACCGACCGAAAATTTCTCAATGCGGCTATTAACAACTTCAATCTCGGGGTAGCTATTCCGGTAAAAAAAGTAGGGGCATTCGGTATTAGCGCAAATTACTACGGCTATAAATATTACAACGAAACGAAGATAGGCCTGGCTTATGCTCGCGGTTTCGGCACCAAAGTATCTATTGGTGTGCAGTTCGATTATCTGCGCCTTTCGGTGTTCGAAGCGGGCAGTCGAAATTTTTTTACGGTAGAAGTGGGCTTGCAATATAAACCGTGGAAAGTGCTGACTATAGGAGCGCATATCTATAATCCTATCCCTTACAAAGTAGAAAAAGTATATGGCGAGCGCTTGCCCACCATTCTGAAATTTGGATTGGGGTACGAGCCTTCTCCGAAAGTTTTATTAGCGGCCGAATACGAGCAGGACATACACTACAAGCCGCAGTTCAAAGGCGGTATTGAATATCGGCCGATTAAATATTTCACTTTGCGCGGAGGGGTGCAAACCTCTCCCTTTAGTGCCTGTTTCGGATTTGGGGTAAACGTGGTGGGACTGAATTTAGATGTGTCGGGTTCCTATCATCCGGTGCTGGGCTTTACACCGCAGTTGGCGCTCATCTATTCATTTAAAGGGAAGAAGAAAACGAAGAAGTGATACGCATTTCTCTAAGTTTTTTTGGTGCCGGTAAAACGAAAAAATTTCTTTTCGTTTCGCTGGCTCTTTTCTGTTTCGCAATAAGTTTTTCGCAGGTGCAGGATAATAATGAAGGCAACGACTTGCAGGATATTATTGAAAATAAGGCGCAGCAATCTGAATCGGAAAGTTTCGATTATGATGCGAATATTGATGAATTAGAAAACTTCAAAGAGCATCCCATCAATTTAAACATCGCCACCGCAAGCGAACTGGGCGATTTACTTTTACTATCTCCTTTGCAAATCAGTTCGCTGCTCAATTACATTCATCGGTTTGGCAAACTCATTTCCATCTTTGAATTGCAGGCCGTTCCCGGTTTCGATATGGCCACCATTCACAAAATTCTTCCTTACATCCGGGTAGATAGTGATGTGACGGAGGTAAAAGTGCCTATTAAAAAGTTGTTCAGTAAAGGAAGGATCACTTTCGTTTCCCGGTACCGACAAATCATTGAAAAAAGCGATGGCTATACCAGAGAGGATGGCAAAGGTTATCTCGGCAAGCCATTTAATCTGTTTGTGCGGTTTCGCTACAATTACGGCTCAAAGCTCAGCTATGGCATCACTGCCGAAAAGGATGCAGGAGAAGAGTTTTTTAAAGGCTCAAATAAGCAGGGTTTCGATTTCTATAGCGGCCATTTTTTTCTGCGCGATTTCAAAGCACTCAAAGCGCTTGCCTTGGGCGATTATGAAGTGCGACTCGGGCAAGGTTTAATTATGTGGAGCGGCTTTGGAGTATCTAAAAGCCCTGCGGTAATGGATGTGAAGAAGGAAGGGGCAAAGCTACGACCATATACTTCGGTCAATGAGTTTAACTTTATGCGGGGCGGTGCTTTCACGGTAGGGAAAAGCGGATTTGAAGTAACGGCCTTTGCTTCCTTTAAACAAGTGGATGCTAACTTAGTGAACTCGATTTCTACGGATACTTTTCTCAATGCGCAAGAAGCATTTTCTTCTTTTAATGAATCGGGCTATCACCGTACCGCCAGCGAAATTGCCGACCGGAATGCAGTGAATCAACTACTCACCGGGGGAAATTTCTCGTACAACAAACGCAACTGGCACGTAGGAGCCAATGCGGTGTATGCAAAGTTCTTTAAGGAATATCAGCGCAACTTATCTCCTTACAATCAGTACGACATCAATAAAAGTTGGTTGCTCGATGCCAGTGTAGATTATCATTTGCTGATACGCAACTTTCATTTTTTTGGTGAAGAAGCAGTTAGCGATAACCTCGGCTACGGCTTTGTGAATGGAGCGCTTATCAGTGTGGACCCCAGAGTAGATATTTCGGTAGTGCATCGCTATTACTCGCGCAATTTTCAAACCCTTTATGCCAATGCCTTTGCCGAAGCCTCTAAGCCGCAAAATGAAAATGGTATTTACCTCGGCATAACGGTTCGCCCTTATTCCTCCATTCGCTTAGACGGATACTTTGACCTTTATAAAAGTAATTGGCTGAAATATCTCACTGATGCTCCTTCGTGGGGCAGCGATAATTACCTCCAACTCACATTTACTCCCAACAAAACTTTTGAGATGTATCTCCGGTATCGCTTTGAGTGGAAAAAGAAAAACCAGTCGGATAATGATAGTCCGATAGATTATTTGGTGGATGATAAGCGACAAAGCATTCGGTACAACATTAAATACAAAATATCTCCTTCGGTCAGTTTGAGCAACAGGATAGAATGGTCGTACTACCGCAACGGCTCCTCCAAAGCTGAAAATGGATTCCTTATTTATCAGGATATAAATTTCAAAATGCTCAGTTTCCCACTTTCCTTTAATGCGCGTTTAGCCATCTTTAAAACGGATTCTTATAATGCTCGCATTTATGCTTATGAGAATGATGTGCTATACTCTTTTAGCATCCCCGCCTATTACAATAACGGAATTAGGTGGTATTTGACGCTTCACTATGGCATCACCCGAAATATAGATGTGTGGGTTCGCGCCTCACAAACTTCCCTTTTTGATGTAAACACAATCGGAAGCGGATTAGATGCTATCCACCACAATCACAAAACTGAGATCAAAGCACAGTTGCGATTGAAATTCTGATTTGTGTAAAAGCACCATTTATACATCTACCTTCTAAATAAAAATATTATGAACGGAATTAAAATTTTGATGGTGGCTTCGATTTTTATGATTATTCATTCCTGCGCCAGCAACGAAATAGGGCACTCAAAGGATGTGAATCAGGATGAAATAAATCAAGGATATTTTATGGAGTATGATGAGGCGAAGGATAAAACCGAGATAACGGCTTTCTTTCGCTTTGCAGGCCCTAACGGCACCACCTTGATTTTGGATGCCCCCGGCAAGGTTGAAATGAACGGAGAGAAGCTTGATTTGAAAGAAACCAAAGATGCGGGTGCTTACTATTACAAAACACTTAACGGTAAACTTCCCGATGGGGAATACTCTTTTGAATATACAGACCTTCATCAAAAGTCGTTTAAGAATACGGTAAGTTGGAAGAACATAGAAGTGGAATCTGTTTCGGACAGCTTTAGCCATAGCGATGGCCTGTTAATTAGTTTTAATGACGACCCCCAAGGCCGGAAGGAAGAAATTACAATAGCTATTTCAGATAGTGCCAATAGCATTTCGGAAACTATCAGTCACGTGAGAAGAGAGAAAATTAAAATTGCCGGTAGTAAATTGAAAGACCTGCATGGTCCGCTCGAGATTAACATGCGAAGAAACGGCCAGTTTAATTTGAAAAACCAAACACATGCAGGAGGGTACATTGGCACAGCGTATCGCCTAAAGACCTTTAGTGCTTATCTCACTGACTAAGAAAAGAGAAGTGGTAGAGATTGAAAATCGAACATTGAACACTCTACTTTGCAAATCGTCACGGAAATGTCAAAATCTGGTTCCTCACAGTTGAACACATACTAAGCGGGACTTCGTTTCGTTTATTCCACTAAATCAAATAAAAAGTCGGGTTTTGAGAAGGGGGATTTTTTGATACTCAAAATTTTGTAAAGCCGAAATAAGAGATATTTTTACCGCCTTATTTTCAAAAACCAAATCTCAATTTTAATAACTAAAAAAGCAAACAACATGAGTCAGGCAAAACCAACAACTCAGAAAAAAAGCGGATTCAACTGGACTATTTTTGTTATTCCGGTAGCGTTTATCGTTTCTGAATTGATTTTTCATTTAGTCTTTGGTGATCGTAAACACTTCATTGATGACATGAAAAACGAACCCATTCCGGGAGATTACTTCGGGATCATCTATAAAGGAGGGTTCATCGTTCCTTTCTTGTTGACTATGTTCATCACCGTTATAACTTATTCTATAGAGAGATTTATGACTATCAACAAAGCACAGGGAACCGGCTCCGTTGAATCGTTCCTTCAAAATGTAAAGAGTTTACTTCATTCCAATAATATTGATGGAGCGATTGCTGCCTGTCATAAGCAGAAAGGTTCTGTGGCCAACGTGGTAGTAGAGGGTCTTTACAAGTATCAGGACATGGAAAAAAATACTGAGCTTACTTTAGAGCAGAAGGTTGAAAACATTCAGCAGGAAATCGAAGAAGCCACTACTTTAGAATTACCCGGCCTTCAGGAAAACCTGCCTATTATAGCTACTATTTCTTCGGTAGCCACATTGGTTGCATTGTTGGGAACGGTGTTAGGTATGATCCGCGCTTTCGCAGCGATGGCTACTGCCGGAACTCCTGACCCGGCAGCATTGGCATCCGGTATTTCTGAGGCGCTTATCAACACCGCCATTGGTATCGGAACTTCCGCAGTTGCCGTTATTATGTATAATATCTTTACCACTAAAATTGATAAACTGACTTATGGCATTGATGAAATAGGCTACTCTATTTCTCAAACTTTTGCTTCTACCAAGAAATAGTTTTTCTTCTACCTAAAACGGTAAGTAATGCCTAAAATAAAGCCACCACGCAAAAATCCTGTAATTGACATGACGGCCATGTGCGATGTGTCGTTTCTGTTGCTTACATTCTTCATTCTTACCGCTAAATTCAAACCCACTGAAGTAGTAGCGGTTGATCTTCCTTCTTCTCGTTCCAGCAAGTTGGTGGAAAACGTTTGTATGATTACGATCAACAAGGATGGTAGAGCCTTTCTTTCATTAAAGGAGACGACCACTCGCTATGCCATGTTAGATCAGATGACGGAGAAATACGGAGAAAAGTACCCGGAGTTGAAAGCCTTAACTCCACAGCAGAAAAATTTCTTTGCCCTCATCGAAACTTGGGGAACTCCTATTAAAGATATTCAGCGAGTGTTGAGTATGGATGGAACCGAGTTCAAGAACTATCAGGCAAAGCAAATGCAGGGAATCCCATACGATTCGCTACACAGCGAATTGGGCGACTGGGTGCAGGCTTCTCGTTACGCTACCGAAGGAGATATTAAAATAGGAATCAAAGGAGATAAGGACGTGAGTGTGCAGGATGTGAAGCAGGTAATAAATCGCCTTACAGAAAAGGACATTCACCGATTTTTGCTGATTACTACCCTTACCGGCCCTAATCATTCAGATGAGGAAGGAGGAAATACGGGAACAGAAGGAGAAACTAAGACGCAGTAATTGAAAATCTAAAAACGGACAAAGAACATGGCAGATATAGAATCCTCAGGAGGAGGCGGACATGGAAAACATGATGGCGGGCCACGCTCCAAAAAGATGTCAACCCGGGTGGATCTTACCCCCATGGTGGACTTGGCGTTCCTGCTCATTACGTTTTTTATGCTTACTACTACTCTGAACAAGCCAAAGGCAATGGAATTGAACATGCCTAAGAAAGTGGATAATAAAGATGAGCAACAAGATGTGGGAGACTGTCAGGTGCTGAATATTCTATTAGATACCCTGGACCAGGTTTGGTATTACGATGGTTTACAGGTAACCGGTTTGCAGAAAACGACCTTTGCAGGCGATGGTGGAATTAGAAAGGTCATTCTGAAGAAAATTAAAACCGTACCTGAAGAGTGTCCACTTACTAAGAAAGGGAAAAAGCGAGATGCCATCGTACTGATAAAAATGTTAGAAGGTGCTCGCTATAAAAACATGGTGGATATTTTGGATGAAATGGACATCACCGGTTGTAAGATATACGCTATTCAAGACGCAGACCCTTTGGAAAAAGAAGCGATAGCCAACGGGGGAAGTGCCAAACCAATAGAGGAAAAAGTAAGTCAGTAGTAAATACGGCCAATAAATTTGTGGAGATTTTCAGTTTGTGGCATCAATTTTAAAATCAGTCATTACTTTGACAAATCGCAGTAACTGAAGATCTGAAAATGAAAACTGGAAACTTAGATAAACGTAAAAGCAACTAACAAATGGCATCAACAAATAATTATCTCAATTGGTCTATGGACGACATCGTTTTTGATGGTCGTAACAAGGACTATGGGGCATACGAAATCAGAAAGCTAACCCGTAAGCATGTGATGATTGGTTTGATTGTCGCTGTTATCGGATTTATTGTCTTTATTCTTTTATCACAAATGGATTGGTCATTTTTGAAAAAACATAAAGAGGAGGCAGTGGTAGAAACCTCAGTGACACTTACAGAGCCGCCACCGATGGATAAAAATACACCACCACCACCACCACCGCCACCACCGCCACCACCGCAACGCCCCACGGTTCGTTTCGTGGAAATGATAGTGAAAAAGCAAGCAGAAGTACGCGAGCAGGAAGAAGAGCCGGTGAAAATAGAAGAGATAAAAGACCAAGATATTTCAACTAAAACGCAGGAGGGAGACCCGAATGCCAAAATAGTGGAAGAGCCTGTAGTTTCCGAAGCTCCGGTAGTGGAAGAGCCTAAGGTATTTACCTTCGTTGAACAGAACCCTGAGTTTCCGGGAGGTGACGGAGAGTTGATTAAATTTTTACAGAAGAATATACAGTATCCACAGATGGAGCGCGATAATGATATTCAAGGAAAAGTATTGTTGCGCTTTGTGGTGATGGAAGATGGCTCGGTGGCAGACGTGAAAGTGATGCGATCAGTAAGTCCGGGGCTCGATAAAGAAGCTATGCGTGTGGTAAAAATGCTGCCTAAATTTAAACCCGGTCGCCAGCAAGGGAAACCGGTACGAGTTTACTTTAACTTGCCGGTAGTATTTAAACTGCAATAGAATTTATTGAAACATTTATAGCAAAATCATAACCTTCCCTTGCGAATGGTTATGATTTTGTACTGTATGCACGGATGGATCGCCTGAATCAATTTTTTCGAAAACTTTATTCTAGCCCATCGCTTCTCTGGAAGGCGGGTGCGGGCATTCTGTTCGTGGTTTTAGCACTCATTTTATTTTTCGCGCCTTCGCTGGCTTACGGTATTCAGGAGAAAACCAAAGTTCTATTTGCCTCCCTTTTACTCCTTTACGGAATTTTTCGCTTATCTACCTTTTATGTCGAATACAATCGGAAAGATGAAGACTAACAGGATACAATTTTTTCTGTGTTTGCTATCGGGAATATTTTTTACCCTTCTCTTTAGTTCTTGTAATGGTAACCGCACCGATAGTAATACAGACCAACCTCTATTAGGGAAATATAAGATTTACAAAGGAGACTTTCGGGTAACAATAGATAGAAGTTTAGAGCCTATTTTGAAACAGGAAGTAGAAATTTTCCGCTTCATTTACGACAGTGTAAATATGACTGTGGAGTACGCGAACGAAGCTGAAATGCTAAACAACTTCCGGGAGAGAAATACAGATGTTTTAGTCATGGCTCGTGAATTAACTCCCGCAGAAAAGGAATCGCTAAAAGAGCAAGACACGATTTATGCTCGCGAAATGAAGGTGGCTTATGATGCAGTTGCTTTGGTAGGAAATAATAACTTTCAAGACGCGAACCTGAGTGTGGCTTTGCTGAAAGATTATTTTAATCCGGCAAACAAGATTACGGATAGCCCAAAGATGGTATTTGACAATCAGCATTCCAGTTGTGTGAACTTTGTCATGCAACTGCTGGGGTACAAGGAAAAAGTATCTTCCAATGTTTATGCGCTCAAGTCGGTCGAAGAAGTGATTGATTATGTAGCGCAAAATGCCAATGCAATCGGCTTTATCCCCTATAGCTATTTGAGCGATTTGGATGAGGAGAGAGTGCAGGCCATACGAAAGCGAATTAAAATTTTAAGTTTGCGCGTCCAAAATTCTGAGGGGAAAGAGGAAATGGTAAACGCTAATCAGTCGGATATTGCCAGCGGTACATATCCTTTGATTAGAACAGTGAGCACAGTTACTCACTTTACCTACAACGACAATCTGGAATGGCTCTTTGTGAATTTTTTATACCAAGCAAAGGGTGCAAGAATTTTTCTGAAAGCCGGGCTAATACCCGCTAAAATGCCTGAACGTGAAATAAATGTTAATACAGAGTCCTTAGGAGCAAAGAATTAAAATTTGGCATACGCTTATCACTTGATAAACCATAAATCAATACGAATAGAAATGAAAAAATGGATTGTAATAGCTACCGGGATAATTTTTGCGATGAATGTTTCAGCGCAAACTTTACAAGAGGCGCAGAAGGAAATTGATAATGAAAGTTACTTTAAAGCAAAGCAGATTTTGTTTAAACTTCTGAAAGATGAAAATGTAACTAAGACTGACGTTTACTACTACTTGGGCAACGCCTTCCTGAAATCAGACGACCCGGATTCTGCTAAACTGTTTTACAAAATGGTTTACAACAATGAAAGCCGCTACGCCTTAGGTTATGTAGCCAACGGTCGTTTAGCGTTATTGGCAAAGAATAAAGCCGAAGCAAAACAGAATTTTGACAGGGCATTACAAACTTCCAAAATGAAAAATGCCAATATCTATTACGAAATAGGGGATGCTTATTTCCGCCCCGAAGTAATAGACTTACAAGCCGCCATAAGCAATTTTGAAGCAGCTTATAACTTAGATAATAAAAACACCACCATTATGTTGGCCTTAGGAGACGCTTATTTGGAAAATGCGGTGAATGATAACACGATGGGAGGCAAGGCGATGAATAAATACGAAGCAGCCACCGAAGTAAATAACAAGTTGCCTATTGCATGGATTAAAATTGGACGACTTTCCGTTCGTGGACGTATTTACGATCAGGCAATTGAAGCCTTCAAGAAAGCATTGGCGATTGACCCCAACTATGCGGTCGTTTACAAAGAACTGGCGGAAGCCTATTACCTAAGCCATCAATACGATCAGGTGCAGCCCAACTTTGAAAAATACTTGGCTTTAAGCCCAGGAGATAATCAGGCGAGAACTACGCTCGCATCCCTCATCTTCCAAAGCAAGGATTACGATAAAGCGATCGAAGAATCAAACAAGGGATTGAAGAACAATCCTAACAATTATATTTTCCAACGCATCATTGCTTTCTCCGACTTTGAATTAAAGAGATACAAAGAAGCGTACGAAGCCAACCA
Organism: Sphingobacteriales bacterium; assembly: GCA_018262795.1. Classification (GTDB taxonomy): domain Bacteria; phylum Bacteroidota; class Bacteroidia; order Chitinophagales; family LD1; genus Bog-950. The sequence goes on from JADFDM010000004.1 coordinate 117,444, forward strand.
AAGTTTTTGGAGTAATCCGGCACGTAAAGTCAAGGATATTGACTATATCTATTCCGCTCGTATTGCCTCAGCGGTAGGTGATACAACGGCCGCTTTAAACTATTTTAAAATCGCCTTAGCCAATGATTCCGCCAACTGCGATTTGCTGGGTGAGTTTGGCAAAACTCTTTACATCGCTCGCCATTACGATGAGGCAGTAGCACAGTATAATTTGAAGAAAGAGAAATGTGGCAGTCTTAGCTCCTTAGATGTGTATTATTTAGGTAGAGCCTACTTCACACTGGGCGATTCAATAATGGCCGACACTACTTTCGCTGAATTTGCAGCGCGCAACCCTACCTCTCCTGACGGTTACTACTGGCGGGCCCGCACCAACCTCAAGATTGGAGCACCTGAAGATTTCAAGGCATTCCCGTACTACAAGAAGTATATTGAAGTAGCAGGAGGGGAGCCTGAAAAGTACAAAAGGAACCTTGCTGAGGCGTATGATTACTTAGGCGCTTATTATTTTGAAAAAGATAAAAATTCCTCGAAAGAGAATTTCATGAAAGCTTTGGAATTAGATCCTACCGATGAATTTGCCACAGAGTTTATGAAGCAGTTTCAATAAAATTCTTACACCTTATTCTTCTTTCACAGAAACGCCTCGCAGGGAATGTGGGGCGTTTTATTTTTCTTCGTACCGAGTTGCTAATAATAAACCAACTGCCAGTAGTGCCCCGCAGGCACTCATCGCAAACACTGCATTGGGCGATACATATTTCCACACTAATCCGGCTAAGGTACTAGCGAATAAGGCAGTGATAGAACTTAGTCCCGCAAATGTTCCCAAGGCAGAGGCGCTTTCAGAGGGCCTTACTAAATTGCTGAGAAGTGCTTTTGATATACCATCAGTAGCCGCAGCGTACACCCCATACAAAGCAAATAATACCACAAACCCCGAAATGTCGGTATTGAATCCAAAGCCCGCATACACGAGAGAGAAAATCAGCAAGCCAAAAACTAAAGTCTTTTTAAATCCTATCCTATCTGCCAAATGTCCTAAAGGAAAGGCCGCCACTGCAAACACTAAGTTGTAGAGAATGTAACTGCCTATCACATAAGTATCACTTAATCCCGCAGCTTTAATTTTCATCAGCAAAAACAAATCAGAACTGTTGAATAGTGCAAAGAACAAAAGCACCGGAACCACTTTTCGATAAGCAATGGGAGCCTCCTTGAAATAATTAAATGTTTGCGATAGATGGAACGCATTTTTACTTTTTGAAGGAGTTGACTTTTTCTCTTTTATAATAAAGGTAAGCGCTCCTCCTGCTACCGCAGGTATAAAAGCCAGCATAAACATTACCTGGTATTCACCCGGATAAAACACCAGAAACAGCAACGCTAATGCCGGGCCGATAGCCGCTCCCAGCGTATCCATACCGCGATGAAAGCCGAATACTTTGCCTTTATTCTCCACGGTGGTTTCGGCAGAAAGAACAGCATCGCGGGCACCGGTGCGCAAGCCCTTCCCTAAGCGGTCTAAGGTGCGAGCCGAAAAAATCCACAGCGGGAATGTGAACACAGCCATCATCGGTTTTGAAAATGCACTGAGCAAATACCCCCACTGCACAAATGGTAATCGCTTACCACGGGCATCTGCTATTCTTCCAAAGTACCCTTTACTCAACCCTGCGGTAGCTTCTGCCAGCCCTTCGAGCATCCCAATCAGAACCGATGAAAATCCAATGCTTTGTAAAAATAAAGGCATGATAGGATACAACATTTCGCTGCTGATATCGGTGAACAGGCTCACTAAAGAGAGTATCCAAATTGTTCGGGTGAGATATTTCAAAATATTATTTTGACTTTTGAACTTGTAATCTCCATAAAATGTTCAAGAAAAGAAATTTCGATAGTGAATTTGTGTTTCGCACTTCGCGCAGTGGCGGCAAAGGCGGGCAGCATGTGAATAAAACGGAGACCAAGGTAGAACTGGTGTTTGATGTGCCCAACTCTGCACTATTAACTGAAGCCGAGAAGAACCTTGTTTTAAAAAAACTTAACAACCGAATCAACGAAGCCGGTGAGTTGCGCCTCACCAGCAGTGCCACTCGTTCTCAAGCGGCAAACAAAAAGAAGGTGATCGAGAAATTTTACGAGCTGCTGCACCAGGCGCTCACGAAAGAAAAGAAACGTATCCCTACAAAAATTTCCAAAGCAACCAAACAAGAAATACTAAAGCAAAAGAAAAAGCAAAGCGAGAAAAAAGAAGAACGAGCATTGAAAACACGCGATTTTCTATAATCTCATATTTTCGCGCCTGAATTTATGCTGGCACCCACGCACATATTGGCCGGAGTTATTTTTACAAAACTTTTCAATTGGAGGCAGTACCTTCCGGTGGCATTTTTCCTCACCGCCACCCTGGGCATTTTCTCACATGCCTTGCTCGACAAACTGGCGGTAGTTACCTACTGCCCTGCGTACCCCGATTTCGCTAACCTTTTTTGGCTGGCTTATCACCTGCTCATGGTGCTTATCTCCATCATCTTCTTATACCTCTGGTGGGGCGAAGCCAAGTGGGGCATCCTCTTCGCCCTCTTGCCCGATATTGATTGGCTCTTTATTTACCCTCGCCAATGGCTACACCTTTCCGGCCCTTTTTACGATCAACCATACATCCACCAAGCCTTAGATTGGATGATGAACCACACCATTCCTTTTTGCTATCTCAATTCATTGCCCGATAATCGCAGCGAACCGCTGGCCGCTCTTTGGGAGTTTGCCGGTATGTTACTTTTGCTGCTCCTTATCTATCGCTTAGACAAGCGCAGACGAAACATTTATTTTTAGTTCAGCATAGTCTTCATTAAACTGTTTCAACATGTTAAATGTGATTATCCTAATGCCCGAAAATTTGCATCTGCTCCCTTCCTGAAATATTTTTGTATCATATTCACTCACTAAAATCTAATGTTATGAAAAAGATAGGATTCTCACTAATCACGGTCTTAATGATCATACTGAGCACTTCCGTTACCAAGGCGCAAGCATGGGATAAAAGCTCAAAAGTCCTTTCAATAGGTATTGGTGGCGCTTACTTCTATCATTTTGGTAATTATAGTCGCTACCGCTACACCGATGACTTTGGTAATAAAATTTATGGCAATTATGGATACGGCTCATCCCTCACCGGTCAGTTTACATTTCAAGGCGAGTTTGGCGTTCATAAATATGTTGGAGTAGGCTTCACTACCGGCCTTGGTGGAAGAGGCGGTGGTTGGTTATACAATAACTCAGGCGAGGTAAACTGGCCCATTGGCGCTATTGCAAATTTCCACTTCTACCAACTCATACAAGACAAAACCGGCAAAAACATCCATGCCGATAAATTAGATATTTATGCTGGGGCGAATATCGGTACCGGCCTTGCTGCCCTCTTTTTCGGTGACGGCACTTCCACGGTAGTGCCCATCATTTTTGGAGGCCCGCAAGTAGGCATCCGCTACTACTTTACCCCTCACGTTGCCGTAAACGGAGAGCTGGGATATGGCAAAACATGGGTCAACGCAGGCATGTCGTTTAAACTCTAACAACTCAATTCATAGAAACTAAAACGGGAGCTTAATATCAGGCTCCCGTTTTTATTTGGATCAAATACTTAGTAAACCAAGGAACAAAATTTGGCACCTTACTGTGTCTTCCCTTCCTCAAAGTCTTTGCACCACGTGTGTTCGTTCGGAGCGTATCACTTGCCAAAAGCGATAAGTGACCTCTCAATATTTGATTTTCAGACATTCAACATTCATTTCCTGCTGTCCTTCCTCTGAAGCCGGGCCTGAGCCGAGGGACGAAGGATTCTCTCGTTTAGTGCGATGCAGAGATTCTCATTAGTCAAGCGTTCTTCTGCCAAACGAGAACAACAAAAGTCGGTTAGCACAAGAACTTGCTGCTAATCCCCGTGCTATATTGTGCTATACAAGTCAATGGCAACAAGGAACAAACGCTCACCTTGCTGATCATTTCTTGTAAATAAATTTCGGCTACTGAATAACCTTACCGCTGCTAGTGCCAAGTAGTTAGTAGCCAACAATGAGATTAATGACCTCCTGACCGTTGCTTATCTATTATTAATATGCGGTTTTAGACCTACTCACTTTAGCTTTGCTAATGGAAACTATACCTATTGATTTTAGCTAAATATGTTAAATGGAATAGGTATTTGGAAATTAACTTTACTTCTTTACTTTCGATTTCTATTTATAGCTTATATCCAATTATTAAGAATGGGCCACTAACAACCGATCATAACAGATATGAAGTAAAAACGCTCAGCGAGAAACGAACGGAAAATGGTAGGAGGCAACGTGTAAATGTATATCACTCTCCTCTCTCAACTTTCTACAACACTTAACACACAACAACCGATACACAAAACCCTACACACAACACTTTTTATTACCGACAAACACCTTACACTCAACAGCCAATAGCTGATACACATCACATACCTCCCCCTCTACTTTCAAGAAGTATTTTACGCTCAACACCTACAACGATTACCGAATCACCAATTAGCTGATCAACTAATTTCTCGATCACCCATTACATATTCATTACAAACAAATCCAAGTAATAATGAAAAAAATCTTCTCGCTCCTTCTGACCTGCGTATTCGTTACTGTTTACAGCTTTGCGCAAGTTCCCGAAAAAATGAATTACCAAGCCGTAGCGCGCGACAATGCCGGACACGTTCTGGCAAATCAGGCCATCGGTCTGAAAGTTTCTCTACATAGTGGCTCCTCCAGCGGGCCGGTGATATATTCCGAAACCTTTGCGACCACCACCAATGCCCTCGGTTTATTTGCGGTAAAGATTGGCGATGGAAATGTGCAGTCGGGTATTTTCTCCTCTATTAATTGGGGAGCCGATTCCTATTATCTGGAAGTGGGCTTAGACGCTACAGGCGGAACAAATTATACCAGCATGGGCAACGACCAACTGATTTCAGTTCCCTATGCGCTCTATGCCAAACAGTCGGGCAACGCAGGAGCAACGGGTGCTACTGGTGCTACTGGTGAGACGGGCCCACAAGGTCTTAATGGTAATACCGGAGCTACTGGCCCCAAAGGAGCTACCGGAGCAAACGGCAATGATGGACTTAATGGAGCAACGGGTGCCACCGGCCTGCCCGGCTCAACCGGTGCTGCTGGTGAGACAGGCCCACAAGGTCTTAATGGTAATACCGGAGCTACTGGCTCCAAAGGAGCTACCGGAGCCAATGGCAATGATGGTCTTAATGGAGCAACGGGTGCCACCGGCCTGCCCGGCTCAACCGGTGCTGCTGGTGAGACAGGCCCACAAGGTCTTAATGGTAATACCGGA
>JADFDM010000004.1:123154-322698 GCA_018262795.1 Sphingobacteriales bacterium
TGGCCCCAAAGGAGCCACCGGAGCAAACGGCAATGATGGACTTAACGGAGCAACAGGCGCTACTGGCCCCAAAGGAGCTACCGGAGCCAATGGCAATGATGGTCTTAATGGAGCACCGGGTGCCACCGGCCTACCCGGCTCAACCGGTGCTGCTGGTGAGACAGGCCCACAAGGTCTTAATGGTAATACCGGAGCAACAGGTGCCACTGGTAGCACAGGCGCTACAGGTGCTGATGGCGCGCTCAATGCGTGGTCCCTCACTGGTAACTCAGGCACCGTAGATGACACCAACTTTATTGGCACTACCGATTTCGTGCCCCTAACTTTCAAGGTAAATAACATACAGGTCGGAAGAATCGAACCATACGGGCAAAATGTCTATTTTGGTGAAAATGCCGGTGTGACTCTTTCAATAGGTACATCGAATGTAGCGATGGGAGGCTATGCGCTTACTTCCAGCGTTGCAGGAGATGGAAATGCCTCCATTGGCTTCAATTCACTTAGAGCAAATACCACTGGAGACTTCAACTCTGCCTTTGGTTACGCGGCTCTCTATCACAATGTATCTGGACAGCGCAACACAGCTATCGGACACTATGCCCTTTATTCCAACATGACCGGCTCCAATAATGTCGCAATTGGTAATGGGGCCGATGTGTTGTTTGATAATCTGAACAACGCCACTGCCATAGGATATAATGCCATAGTGAGCACCAGCAACAGCATAGTACTGGGCGGCACCGGTATTGATACTATTAAGGTAGGGATAGGTCTTACCAATCCTTCTGCCACATTAGATGTAGTGGGAACCCTTCAATATACTGACGGCAATCAAGCCGCAGGGAAAGTGTTGACTTCCGATGGAAGCGGCAATGCCACTTGGCAGATACCTACGGCTATTGGTGCTACCGGGCCTACAGGGCCTCAAGGTATAGCTGGGCCTAAAGGGGTAACTGGCAGTATAGGTCCTAACGGAGCCACAGGTGCTACCGGTCCGCAAGGCTTGCCCGGCTCTACCGGACAAACAGGCCCATCAGGGGCTAACGGAGCAACAGGGGCTACAGGTGCAACAGGGGCTGATGGTACAACTAATGGCTGGTCCCTCACCGGCAACTCCGGCACAGTGGACGGCACCAACTTTATAGGTACCACCGACAATATGCCTTTCAACATACGAGTAAATAATGAGAAGGCAGGGAAGATCGACCCTATTCTAAACAATACTTTTTATGGCTATCTAAGTGGCAATGCCGATACCTCTGGCACTAATAACACTGGCAATGGAATGCGAACTCTTTATAAAAACACATCAGGTAGCTACAACACTGCAATTGGGGCGGTAGCGCTTTTTAATAATAGCACTGGAAGTAATAATACGGCCAATGGATTTCAGGCACTATCGCATGGCACCTCAGGTTCATCTAATATAGCAATAGGAGCCTTTGCATTATTTAAAAATACGGATCGAAGTAACTTGGTAGCTGTGGGCGATTCTGCACTTTATAATAATGGTATGGGAGCATCCCATTATTATGATGCAATAGATAATACTGCTGTAGGTTCCAAAGCACTTTTTTCCAATACTACTGGAGGTGAAAACACCGCTAACGGTTTTGAAGCACTGAATAATAACATAACAGGCTTTGGAAATACTGCCAACGGAAGCTACACGCTTCATTCAAACACCACCGGAGGCAACAACACCGCTAACGGCTATCTATCGCTTTATTTGAACACAACCGGGAATTACAATACCGCTAATGGATCTGTCGCACTTTATTCCAATGGTACGGGAAGTAGCAACTCAGCTTATGGAAATCAAGCACTTTATTTGAATGTATCTGGCGACAACAATACTGCCATTGGTGCTAATGCGCTCTTTTCAAATACATCTGGCAGCAATACCACTGCTATAGGAACCAATGCTATGCAATACGCCAATAACACTTATACCGCTTTTTTAAATGGTGATGTAGCTGTGGGGTATAACGCTCTGCGCGGCTCCACCGATGCCAGTACCAACACTGGTAACTGGAATACCGCGATCGGCTATCGAACGTTGCAGGTTAATACTTCCGGAGAAAACAATACTGCTACAGGGATGGGGGCTCTTTCTGCGAATAACAGTGGAAATGAAAATACCGCCAATGGAAGCGGAGCGCTTGCTTCCAATACCTACGGGATGAAGAATACTGCTATTGGTGCTTCTGCACTTGCTTTGAACGTCACAGGGCAGAATAACACTGCTACTGGTGATGACGCTCTACATTTTGCCACAGGAGATGGTAATACTGCCACTGGAGCCGGAGCGCTTGAAAACACCACTACAGGAGACAATAACACTGCCATTGGGATAGTCGCTCTTACATATAACAAAACAGGAAATGGCAATACCTCTGTTGGGTCTGGCGCACTCACTCTCATTACTAACATCTCCGGATCATATAATACGGCTGTTGGCCGTTATGCAGATCTTTCGACCGCTAATATTACCGATGCTATGGCTTTAGGCTATAATGCTACCACCAATGCCACCAATAAAATAGTAATTGGTACTGTTGCCAACAACAACCTTACGGGAGGCTATGGCACTTGGCAAAATTTATCAGATGGAAGATTTAAAGAGAATATCCGCGAAGATGTGCCGGGTCTGGCTTTTATTGAAAAGCTGCGTCCTGTTACTTATAACCTAAATGCTGAGAAAATAGATGAGTTCTTGGGCATAAAGCAACGCATGGATACCTGCAAAGATGCGGCAGAGAAGATGCGCTATGAGAAACGACTGCAAGAAGTGTCTGCCGAAACGGAAACAGGCTTCATAGCTCAGGAAGTGGAAAAAACCGCCCAGCAGATAGGTTATAGCTTCGATGGCGTTCACCATCCGGCAAGTGACAAGGATAACTACACCATCGGCTACGCCTCGTTTGTAGTGCCTTTGGTAAAAGGAATGCAAGAGCAGCAGCAGATGATAGAACAACTGCAAAAGCAGAACGAAATGATATTGAAGCAGAACGCCCTCATGCAACAAGAAATTGATGCCTTAAAGAAGAAGTAAGGTAGTGCTGCGAGCCGACAAATTACCACAAAGCCATCCCATACGAGGTGGCTTTGTGGCGTTTTAGGGTAGAGGATGTTTCCTGCTGTCCTTCCTCTGAAGCCCGGCCTGAGCCGAGGGACTAAGGCTTCTCTCGTTTAGTGAGATGCAGAGATGCTCATTAGTCAAGCATTCTTCTGCCAAACGAGAACAACAAAAGTCGGTTAGCACACGAACTTGCTGCTAATCCCCACGCTGTAATCTTGCGATGGGGGTGAAGCTGCTAAATTCCTGACTGCTGTGAAAAATAGTTGCTGCAGTTTGTGGCGGCAAGCTATATTCTTGGTTGAAAGTCCGTTTTGCTTGCCCCTTTGGCTGGGCTTCAAACTACGGGCAACGGGAAGATATGCTAATTGGAAAATGGGGCTTCTCCTCTTTTATCTAAAAGCAATGAACCACTAAGAACACTAAAGGCATTAAGAATACACGATGAACAGAAGAGAACCTCATAGCGGCCTTTGTGTTTTTCTCTTTGTGATCTTTGTGGTTAGAAAAGAGAGCATAAATATTTGGAAAGAAGAGAGTGGAAATAGTGAAGAAGACTTTTTCTTTTTCAGCGAACAATAATAAACCTACCGGTAGCATAGGTTCGATATTTCAGAAGTATCCAAGCCAATAACCAACAGCGATATGGAAGCCCCCAAACAGCCAATGTTATTTAAGCCATTACGCACGACTACTTCCTGCTCGCCACTTCCTTACATATAAATCACTTTAACGGATACTGTCTTGTTGCCGTTTACTTCAAAACTGGCCTTCGAAAAGTTTGGTCTGTTTGATAATCCAATGGTTTGAAAATTTGAAAAGCCAAGTCCTTCTATCGGCAAAATAAATCCTCTATCAATTTTACCGTTCATGTTTTCATCGTGTAAAATATTCACGGCATACTTCCCTGCCGGAATATCTGTAAACGTGAACGATGAAGTGCCGTTGCTGATGGTTCCCGTTGATATTTTGTAATACCTTTTATAATGCTCATCAGGTATTGTTCCGTCTTTGTGATACAAGGCATACTGAACCACTCCTTTTGAATTGCGCAGGCCTATTACTTCAATGGTTAGCGAATAGGTGGTCTTGTCATTTTGCGTGGTAAAAGAACTAAGTAAGAAAGCGGTGAAGAATAGGACGAATGTTTGTGCCGTTCTTTTCATTTGGGAGTTTCTGTTTTTCGGTTCGCAATTTTAGCTTTCAGAGTATCTACCAAATAATAAACCATTGGCACTAATAAAACGGTAAGCATTAGAGAAGAAAGCAGTCCCCCGATGATGACCCACGCCAATCCATTTTTCCACTCGGCAGCGGTTCCTGTAGCCAGTGCAATAGGCAACATTCCTACCACCATCGAAAGGGTGGTCATCAAGATGGGGCGCATTCTTTCCTTTCCCGCTATCACTAAGGCTTCTTTAAAGTGTTTGCCTTCGGCTTTTAATTGGTTGGTGAAGTCCACTATCAAAATGGCATTTTTTACTACTAAGCCCATCAGCATAATTAAGCCCAGCAAGGCGAACAGACTTAAATTGCTGTGCGATAAATTGAGTGCTAAAAATGCTCCGATGATGGCCACCGGAATGGAGAATAGAACTACAAACGGATACACGAAACTATCGTAAAGCGCCACCATGATTAAGTAGATCAGCAGGAATGAAATTATCAGTACCGACCCCAATGCTCCAAAGCTGTCGTTCTGCCTTTTGATATCGCTGCCCCAAGTCATTTCTATTCCGGTAGGTAGTGGATGGTGATTGAGATACGCTACCACATCATCCGCCAAAGTACCCGAAGGGCGGCCCAATGCATCGGCTGTAAGGGTGACTGCCGGCTGTCGGTCTTTTCTCTCTAACAGCGAGGGCGAATTGCCCGGTACTACGCTTGCAAATTGAGATACTTCGATGGGTAAACCCTTGGGGTTCACAATCGTGAGTTGCTGCACATCCTCCATATTTTTTCGGCTGAAATCATCCATCCAAATTCGCACGGGATATTCCGTTCCGCTTTGGGTAAGGGTGGCATTGTCATTGCCGGTAAAGGCAGTGCGCAGGTTCAGCCCCACATAAGCGGTGGTTAAGCCCAGCCGCTGCATCTTATCTTTATCCGGAATTATTTTGTACTCCGGGCTACCTGTTTCTACTGACAGCCGCACATTGTCGGCTCCGGGCATTTTTTCAATAATCGCTTTTAATGTATTTCCACTTTCCATCACCTCATTTAAGTGGCTGCCGCTTAATGTGATTTCAATAGGCGCTGTGCGGGGTATTAAACCCAAGGCCACCATGGAGTAATTGATGCCCGCAAATTTCTGTTGTAATTCTCCTCGAAGTTTTCGCATGAAATCTTCGGTAGAAAGATTTTTCAATTCTTTTTTAGGTTTTAATTGAATCGTGAATTCTGTTTTGTTGGCGGCACCTACTCCCAGGCTGCCAATGCCCGTGCTGGGGCCTCCGATGTTGCTGAACACTGTGGCTACTTCGGGATGTTGGATAATGTAGGTTTCAATCTTTTTAGAAATCAAATCGTTTTGCTGAATAGAGGTTGACTTGTCAAATTCTAAAGCCATTTTAAACCTTCCCTGATCACCGGTAGAGATTAATTCTTTGCCGATAATTCCCTGCTTCATCATTCCTAAAGTCATTATAAATAGCAGTAGCACTATTACCGTAAAAATTCTTTTATGACTCAATACCCATTCGAGCAAGCGACCATACCAATTAGTAAAACTTTCTAATTGCCGTTCGAAGCCCAATAGAAAGCGATTGAAGACATTAGTAGGTTGCAAATCCTCTTTCTTGCCGATGCGCGAGGCTAACCACGGGGTGAGGGTGAAGCCCACCAACAAACTGGTTAGGGTAGAGGTGATGACCACCACTGAAAATTGCTTGAGCATGTCGGCAACAAATACTTGTAAGAACAGAATAGGCAGAAACACGACCACATCCACTAAGGTGATAGACAATGCCGCAAATCCAATTTCCATACGACCATCTAAGGCAGCCGCTCTTTTTTCTTTCCCGCTGTCTAAGTGCCTTTGAATGTTTTCTAACACCACCACCGCATCATCCACCAAAATTCCAATGATTAAGGACATGGCCAGCAAGGTCATTAAGTTGAGCGTGTACCCCAACAACCACATGGCGGCAAATGCGGTGACTAAGGAAGTGGGGATGGCAACAATTACAATGAGAGAGTTTCTGAAACTCCGCAGAAATAATAGCATGACTAAGGAAACTAATATCACTGCCAGCATCAAATCAAACACTACCGAATCAACCGCTGCAATGGTATTATCTGTGCTGTCATCGGCTATAATGAATTGAACCTCTGAAGCTGCGTTTTGCTGCTCAATAGATTTGAATTTTTCACGAACCAGTTTAGAAACATCCACCGCATTGGCATCGCCTTGTTTTTTCAACAAAAGCCCGATACCGTTTTTGCCATTGTATCGGCTATAGGAACTTGTTTCCTTGATTCCATCTATCACCTCTGCCACATCCTTTACATAAACAGGGCTGCCGGGCATAGGCATGGCAATCTGAACATTTTTAATATCGTCTAAGTCGCTAAACTTCCCAATGAGGCGAACGGAGTTGCTCTCCTTTTCCGTTTGCACCTTACCGGCAGGTAAGTCTAAGCCGGAGCGGTTGATGGCTTCTACCACTTGATACAACGAAACCTTATAAAGTTTCAACTTATCCTGATTTACCCGCACTTGCACCTCTCTTTCTTCCCCTCCCAGAATGGTAATTTCTGCCACTCCTTTTATCTGCTGAATTTGCGGCAGATAATCATCTTTCATTTTCTGATAAAACTTTGTGGGCGATAAATTACTGGTGGCGCTGATGGACATCACCGGCAAGTCATTGGGGGAGACCTTGCTCATCACCGGACTTAAAATATCGGCCGGTAAATCTTTGCGGATGTTGTCAATGTAGCGTTGCGCATCCTGCATGGTTTTGTCCAAATTTGTTCCGTATTTCAGATTGGCGATAATGACAGAAGCATTCGGTAAGGACTTTGTTACTAAATAATCTACCCCCTCTAAGTTGGATAAGGCATCTTCAATTTTTCGGGAAACGGAAGTCTCTACCTCGTTGGGTTCAGCTCCCGGATACACTGTTTTAATCACCACCACGGGTTGATTAAAATCGGGCATCAACTCGTAATTCAAATTGATATACCCGATTACTCCCAGTAGAGTAAATACGCTGAAAAGAACAATGATCAGCGATGGACGTTTTATGGATATTTCTGTGATATTCATTGATAGCAATTTATTTGGCAATTACGTTCGCACTGTCGAAGAGATTGATAAAGCCATTTGTTACAATTACATCTCCTGCTGTGAGCCCGGTTGACACGACAGCTTTGTTTTGTACTTTCTGAGAGATTACAATGTTGTGTAACACCGCTTTCCCATTTTTGATTACATATACTTGAGGCTGTTCGGCAGATTCAATGATGGCTGACGAAGGAATGATGATTCCCTTTTCGCGGCTCTCCGTTTTCAAGTTTACTTGGCCAAACATTCCTGACTTGATTTTTAAATCAGGAGTATTACTCACTGAAAATTGCACCGGGAAACTGCTTCCCATATTGGCTTTGCTTCCGATCATCGTAGCCTTTCCTTGTAATGAAATATCGGGATAGGCATCGGCTGTAACCGGGTAGTTTTGATGGAGATTAAACAGCCCTATTTGATTCTCCGAAACATGGATGGTGAATTTCAATTCCGTTACATCAGTGATTTGCAGCAAAGGCATTCCGGGGGCTGCAAAGGCTCCAAGTTCCGTGAGTTTAGCAGTGACTACTCCATGAAACGGAGCCTTGATGGTTGACTTACTAATCTGTTCCTGTAAAGTAGCTTGCTGAATCTTTGCCGATTTCAAACCCAGTTCTGTTTTCTCTAATTGAACCCCTTGAATCGCGTCTGCTTTTGCTAGTACGGTATAGCGATTTACATCAGCTTGCAGCCCTTGCATCTGCACTTCAACCGTTTGTAGTTGTAGTTTTAGTAAGGAGTTATCTAACTGTATTAGCGCTTCGCCTTTATTTACCACGCTTCCAACATCTACCAACACCTCATTTACTTTGCCTTGCACTTCCGCACTTATTTTGCTTTCCTTATTCGGTTCAAAAATTCCTGAATAGGAAGATTCGGCTATCACCTCCTCTAATTGCAAGGTGTCGGCCTGCACATAAAGCGCCTTCTCTTTATCGTAGTGATAAATTTTTTCTTCCGTTATTTTTTTATTGCTGATTAGGCGAAATACTACCATGGCAATTACCGCCAATGATAGGATCACGTACAAAGCCTTTTTTAAGAATGGTTTTTTTGTGTTCATTGTAAGTCTTATTTAGCTGATGAAATATTCCCGGTTTGTTTTTTGAGTTCTAAGTCTGCTTTTAAATAGTCAATCACCGCATTTAAATAGGTTTGTTGTGCCTCTCGTAAAGCATTGTCTGCAAGCAACACCTCCGTTAGATTAGCTACTCCTTGTTGCTGTTGAAGAACGGTTTGCTCGTAAATCGTTTGCGCCAACTTGATTTGTTCGATAGTTGTTTTTATAGATCGCTCAGTAACTACCCTTTGTAGCTTTGCATTTTCAACCTGCACCTTGTTTTGCTCTGCCAGCAAATCGGCTTGCAATTCACCATTTTTCAGTTCAAGTTTTTTCTGATTTATTTTACGTTGTGTCACGGTGCCGTTAAACAGTGGATAGGAGAGTTTCATGCCGGCAAATCCAAATTGATGAAACTTGATAAAATCGTTTGGCTGTTTGTCATAACCAAAGCCGGTAGCACCATAGGTGCCAATAATGTGAAGCGATGGCAAAAACCTCGATCTATTCAAAGTGCTTAACTCACTTGACAATAATCGGTTTTTAGCTTTCATCAGACGAATATCTACGGAAGGTGAAACAGGATAGTCATCGGCATTTCGATATGTAATTGTTGGTTCTACTTGTATAATTTCTTCGAGCGGAACACCCATCGCTAACTTCAACCCATTTAATACTTGCTCCAATTTGTTGCCGATGGTTTCGCTTTGTGCAGTTAGCTGCGCTACTTGCAATTTCACTTTGCTCACGTCTGTTTCCTTGGCGAGTAATTGCTCGTTGAGTAGTTGAACATTTTTTAAGAGCCGATCAGCATTTGTGAGATTGCTATCTATAAACACCAATTGGTGATTCAGTATCTGCGCATTGTAATACAGATTCGATATTTCAAATTGGATTTGTTCATCTGATTTTTGGTATTGCAGGTCGCTTAATTCCGAAGCTATCTTCGTGCTTTTGATAGCCCCATATACCTGCGGATTATACAAGGGCATAGACAATTGCAGATTGGCGTTTATATTATGCGGCACTCCAAATTGCGCTTCTTTAAATTGTCCCTCTGGTGCCATTGGGTTGAAGGTGGATAAGGGCATATACTGATAAGGAAGTTCTATAAAGTACTTGTACTCGGCATTGCCCGTTAATTTTGGAATCAGATTGGCTTTGGCTTCTTTTTCCTTTTGCCTGCTGATTAACATTGTGTTTCTACCTATTTGCAAATTCTTATTTTGAACTATTGCTGTGTCAATACATTGTTGCAAAGTCCAAACTTGTGCTTGCAATGAATTCACGCCAGTGAATAGCAGGATTAAGACAAGGCTTCGTATGTAAGTGCTTACTAACTTCATGGGTCAAATTTTTTTTATTGCTTATTCATATCCACTACAAATATCCCTCTGATTTCGTTTTCGGCATACCCAATTGCTTGGTCTGCCGGATATAATTGCTTTATTTTTTTTAGTGTAGCGGCATTAATATCTATACCCGGTTTGCCGTGGCACTGCATACACATTTGGTTGGTGATAATGGGATAGTACCCCACCATTTTACCGGCTATTTCAGTAACTATCGGTGCTTTGTCTTTTCCATTTACTTTAGCTTCTTTCCATTTTTTGATGTATGCTAATTCAGCTTCGTTCGCTGTATTCACAGGGTTTCTTGGTTGGTCGCTCACTCGTTTTATGTGTGCGCCCAATGCCAGCGACATACTATCCGTAATAGCAATAGCCTTGGTGTTGCAAAATTCAACCGCTCCTGCTGATCCATTTTCTCCTAAAGCAGAAACTAAGTATTTTGCTAAACTCGCTTTGGTCTGCAATGCCAATTCTTTTCCCGTTTTCAAGTAATCCATCTCATTCATTGGATGGTCTTGAGGATGGTCTGTTTTAATCGAAGTAGATTCTACTGTTTCCTTTGAATTTTCACTTGATATGTTATTGCAAGAAAAAATCAGTAGGCTAATCGCAAAGAGTGTTGTGATGGTTGCTTTCATTTTTTCTTTTTAGTGATTGTGAAATATGCGAGTAGGGTAAACAGTAGCGTTACTGAAGTTCTAAAAATCATAGCGCCAACAGTTTTAACTTCATAAATACCTCCAGACCGGATGTAATAGAGCAAGCCCCCAAAGGCTACTACTAATAGGAGGGTAGATGCTCCTAAAAGTGGGGTTGTCCATTTTTTATTTTTGATGAACCCATACGCTGCGACCAAGTATAGAATGCTACAGATGAGGTTTGCCCAAACAATAAACGGCACATAATTCCCTTCCTTTGCCCGAATACCAAACAGGTCGAATACGATGGAAGTACTCAAGAATAAGGTAACTGCGCCAAATAAGACCAAAATGAATACTGCCAAGTAAAAGAAGTATTTTTTCATTTTTCAATCATTTTCAAAAGTCCGTTTAATACAATCTTTCCATCGCTCGCCAGATTTGATTTGTTGCTGGAAAGTTTCCATTTCAAGACGACCATTCTCATACTTCCCATGATAATAGTAGTGATAGAATCTGCCCCTAAGACTTTACTGTACAAGCCTTCTTTTTGACCTCTTACTATAAGTTCATTGATATTGGTTTGCATTAATGCCATTACTGCGGCAACCTTATCGCTTAAATCTTTATTGAACTGAAATATACCTTCCGAAAAAATGACACTGACGATAGAAGGTTTGTTTACAAAGGTGTTTAGTTGCGAGGTAAATATTTGTTTTAAAAGTTTGGAGGGGTGCTCTTCCTCATTCGTTATTATTTGACCAATCCGCTCATTCATTTCTAAAATGAAATAGGTCAAAAGCCCAAGCATAATTTCATTTTTACTTTTAAAGTGGCGGTACAATGCCGCCTCTGATAAATTCAAATCAGCCGACAAATTTTTAATTGTCAACTCCTGTATTCCGAACTTGTCAATGCGAATAGTTGCCGCTTCCATTATTTCTATTTGCCTTTCGGTAAACGCCTTATTTTTCATGTGTCAATTTTAAGCTAATAAACGAAACTCCGAACCACACTACTGCAGCCGTCATGGCAACGGCTCCTATTAATACAAGTGCCGGAGGTACCCCTAAATATACTTCGGTTAAAATTCCTATGGGCATTAGCAAGCCTATTAAGGACAACCATGAGATAGCTTTCACATTTTTAAGTTGACCTCTGAAATGGAGTAAAAGATAGCCGATCAAAATATTTAAAAAGGCAAATAAATTACCGTGAACGTGTGCTAATCTCACTTCAAAATGTTTGCCCAATGAATATGAGTTTACCCATTCTTCTTTTCCGGGAGCAAAGTCCCGAAGGTAAATTAAGAGAAAGCCATAAGCCATAAAAAAGCCCATTGTGAGGAACCCTATTGCTATGTTGTATTTACCGTTCATTTTTTCTGTATTTACATGTAAGTAAGTATTCGCTTACAAAGATAATAGAAAATTTTACTTGCGCACAAGTCTTTCACAAAAGAAATTTTACTTGCATTGAAAAAAACTCTTTTGAAGTAGAGAGTGAGTTTTGCTGGTGCCACCGAATCGAACACCACCGAGCTTCTAACCGTTAATGCAGAAATACCAATCCCGAAGAGTTCGGCTAAGAAAATAATAGGCCATTCGTCTGGCGTAGTATGATAGCCATCAACTTGCATTTTCTTAGCTGAATAGGTTTACTTTATTCAATCAAATTTTGTTTATGAAATTGAAATACGCCATTAACTTACATAAAGGAAGCACTGCCTTTTTTGTATTGGGTCTAATGTTCTATTACAATAACTTTAGCACAGGAGCTTGGGTGTATCTGGCGCTTCATGGGAGCTACGGCTTTTTATGGCTACTCAAGGATCGGGTATTCCCCGATAAACAGTGGGAGGAAAAGGTATCGGTGGGCTATGCCTTATTTGCTTTTGTGGCTCTCGGGCTTTACTGGATAGCGCCTTGGCTGCTGATACACGATTATCGCGAACCACAGGGAGCAATCCTCGCTGCTGCCATTTCATTGAATATGTTTGGGGGAGTATTACACTTTGGAAGCGATGCTCAAAAATACTTTACGTTACAATATCGAAAAGGACTTATTACAGAAGGTTTCTTTGCCCGCTGCCGCAATACTAATTACTTAGGGGAGTTAATGATCTACTGTGGTTTTGCTCTGCTCACGCTCAGTTGGATGGGTTTCATTGGGATTGCTGTATTTTTCGCGGGAGCCTTTGTGCCTAACATGCTGAAGAAGGATAAAAGCATTTCTCGATATCCGGAGTTTGCTGCATATAAGGAGCGCTCAGGACTATTTTTTCCTAAGATGTGGTAAGGTATAAGGTGGCGTTAACGGAGATGCAAATATTCTCCTTAATGAATAGAACTGAATGAAATGCTTCCATACCCTGCTACATCAACCATAGAATTACCAGCCCAGCAGGTAAGCAAAGATGAGAGGTGCCACAATAGTAGCATCGCTTTCAACAATAAACTTAGGAGTATCTATCCCTAATTTTCCCCAAGTGATTTTTTCGTTGGGCACGGCACCTGAATACGAACCATAAGAAGTGGTAGAATCACTTATCTGACAGAAATAACTCCAAAAAGGCACATCGTGCCAGCCTAAATCCTGATACATCATTGGCACCACACATATTGGGAAGTCACCGGCTATGCCACCGCCAATCTGAAAAAAGCCGACCCCTTTACCCCCACTGTTGGCGCGATACCAATCGCTGAGCCACACCATATACTCAATACCCCCCTTAACTGTAGTAGGCTTCAATTCATTTTTAATACAGTAAGAGGCAAAGATGTTGCCCATCGTGCTGTCCTCCCATCCGGGGCAGATAATTGGAAGATTTTTTTCGGCAGCGGCCAGCATCCAACTGTGCTTGGGGTCTATTTCGTAATACTGTTCTAACACACCACTTCGCAACATTTTGTACATGTATTCATGCGGTAGATAGCGTTCGCCTTTGTCATCTGCTTCTTTCCATAGTTCAAAAATGTGTTTCTGCAATCTGCGAAACGCTTCTTCTTCAGGAATACAAGTATCGGTGACGCGATTAAAGCCGTGCTCTAGCAAATCCCATTCTTCTTTGGGGGAAAGATCGCGGTAATTAGGCACTCGTTTATAATGGCTGTGTGCCACTAAGTTCATCAAGTCTTCTTCCAGATTGGCTCCGGTGCAGGAGATAATTGCCACTTTATCGTGGCGTATCATTTCTGCTAACGAAATGCCCAGTTCAGCAGTGCTCATAGCACCGGCAAGGGTAATCATCATCTTGCCACCCTCCGCCAAATGAGTTTCGTAGCCCTTGGCCGCATCTACCAAAGCGGCTGAGTTAAAGTGTCGGTAATGATGCAAGATAAAATCGCGGATAGGAGAAGCCATAATTTTAGTTTTTGAATGGATGGCGAAGGAAAGAATTTTTCTGAAATGGAAGAAAGGTGCGAAGACCTATTCCTCTTTCAACATTCTGAAAACGGAAACTCCTTTCTCTGTTTCTACACGCAGCAGGTATATGCCGGCAGGAAGTGAAGGCATTTGTCTAGTAATCTGATTCGCTTCCGGATTTATCTGGTGAATGGTGCGCCCTGCAATATCGGTCAGTGTTATTTGCTGCATTCTGTCTAAAGAACTTTGTACAGTCAGCGATGAAGTAAACGGATTGGGGTAGATGTGTATTCCGTCAACCGATAGGTGGCTCAATCCTGTAGTTGTAATAGCGATGGTGTCGAGAGATGATTGAGAACAGCCCGCACTATCTCGCAGTTGCAATTGCACTACATAGCTTCCATCGCTCGGGTAAGTGTGTGACGGACTGATGGATGTGGACGTGTCCCCATCACCAAAATTCCATTGATACTGAGCGGCTCCCTGCGCGGGATGGAAACTATATGTTAAGCTACTGTCGGTAGTCCATGTAAATGCAGCATCCGGTAGCGGCAGGTTATATACTATGGCACTGTCAGCCGCTTGGCATCCGTTGCTATCCGTTACCGTGAGGCTATAAAGTCCCGTTTGCGAAACTTGTATTGTCTCCAATGTGTCACCTGTATTCCATTTATAAGTAACAAAACTGTCGCCCAATAACTGAATACTGTTGCCATCACAGAAAGCGGTATCGTTACCCAGCGAAAATATCGGTAAAGGATAAAACTGAATGGTTATACTGTCGGCTCCCACACAGCCGAATTCATCGCTAACGGTTACGTGGTAATTTCCGGTATGATTGACCTGAATGGCATTTTGTAGGTGGCCGGTACTCCATTGGTAATTGTCGAAAGCCCCCGGATACAGCACCACGGTATTGCCTGAACAGAGAGCCGTATCAGCACCTATGTTTACGGATAGATTTAATATTGGGATGGCGTTGAACTGTGCATCTAACCAGGTTAACCTATCGCTGATCCATCCCTTTAGTCGCTGTATTTCTTCTGCATACGTTTGTGGGAGAGGAGTGGGTTCCGGCCAAGTGCCTACGCCTAAAATGGGCCATTGCACAAAGTTGCGTTGTTGTGCTTCATCAATGGAAGCAACCGTGGAATCAATAAAAGCATATAGAGAATCTTTATGGAGGGAAGTCTGTCGCAAAGAGAACCAACGGCAACGCACATGTTCGCGGAAGAGAGTATCCGTCATCATCCTTTCCCAATAGGCGGGAACGGCATCGCCCGCACAAACATAATCGTGATTGTAAGCCCACCCGGTGTCAAATTGTGCTTCGCAGTAATTGGCATTCATCCAAGCAATATCGTAATCCCATGCGGGGCCTGCCTTCAATTTCCCTCCTTTGCTTTGTTTATCCTTATGGAAAAAAGTGCTGAGGCGATAGCCATCTACATTCTTGCTCAACTCATTCAGGAACATGTAATCCATGAAGGTTCGCTCGCCTGCAAATCTGCGGAAGCCGATAGTGAGGTTTTGGTAATCGGGGCCGAACAGCGCTGTTTCAAAACTATCCATGTACTGCTGTATGTAGTTCTTCTGTGCCGGTTGTATCTCTGTTTCATTCGGATATTCATATTGCACGAATATATGATCGCTGCCTGTGGTGTTGGAAGGAGGATAGTTAGAGTAGAATCCATCGCCACCACTTCCGGTAAACTTGTCAATCTTCACAATATAGCCACCTGTTAGTTGATCCCCGGTAGTATCCCAAGCATTCAGTTTTGCGATGTCAACCCGATTGGGGTCGCGTTTTATTTTTTCCATCAGTGCATATACTCCCAGGTATTGATCGTTCAAGAATACTTCGCAGAACCTTGTTTTTGGCGCATAGTGGCCCATGTTGTTGAACAACTGATACGCGAGCACATTTCTCATTAGCGTTTTGTCGTAATAGTTGGCATTGAGTATCCAGTCGCTTTGCGCTGGAAGCCCCAGAAAGCCGGTGTCTATTTCATTATTAGCGCTGTCCCAAGTTTCAAAACCATAGGATTTTTTAGGAGCCGAGCCGGAAGAAGAACCTCTTCTTTCAATTCCTATGTTTCCCGAATAAGCGTACACGGAGTCGCTGAAATAATTTCTTACAGAAGGGCCGTTGTAAATCAGTTGAAAGTCGGAGGCGATTTTTGGCTCATCAGGAATGGATTGGCCGTGTGTATTTATTTTTATGATCGGCAGATTGCTGGAAAAGGGAGGGGGAGAAACCGCAGGTGCGTTGCCGAAGCGAATACTCCATGAACTAAGGCTGCCCTGATAGGGGTAATGATGATCGCGCACTTTCAAATACCAAGTGCCATTGCCGTTTTGCCCGTTGTTGAACCCTCCCAAATCGCCTTGTGGGTGAAAACTGCCATTGAAGGGGGCCGAGCCGGTGGCAATAGGAGTGGTGTAAGTATTTTTGAACCCCGTGTTGGTGAAATTATTTCCCGTGCCGCCTACTCCATTAAAAATCAGTACATCGGTTCCGTCAGGCGACACGAGGTGCACTTCTAAGTCGGCATCGTTGTTATGCGAAATGCTCAAGGTCAGTTTTTCAAAACCCCAAGCGGTATTCAAATTGGTTTGGTTTAGTCCGGTCACGGTGCATGAAAAGGAAGTCCAACTATTGTTATCGGGAATAGTGCCCGTGTTGCCGTTAAAAGTTTGGGTGGCTTGTCCCGAAATAAATAGCGAGAACAACATACATCCAATAAGAAACGCAAAACTCTTTGGCATAAGCAGAAACGAAATATAGTCTTTTTGCCACTTCCGCAAATACAAGTTTGGGGCGATAAATGAAGGGCTGAGAAAAATAGAAGAATAGGATATCTACTGTTACTGCCTACTCCAATAAAAAAGCCCGTCCTTTCGGACAGGCTATTCTTCTGTCTGGGTGAGAAGATTCGAACTTCCGACCCCTTGCACCCCATGCAAGTGCGCTACCAGGCTGCGCTACACCCAGAAAAAACGAAGAGAGCATCTCCGCATCTTCTGGTGGCTGCATGTGGGGTCTGATCCACCAAAACAGGGGCGCAAAGATATTAAAAGACCTCACTTGGAAAATAGATGACCAACTGATTTTAATTCTTATTTCATTTAGGTAAAACGGTTCTTAAATTCCTCATATTGCAACTCTATGAAGGGTTTATTTTTAGG
Organism: Sphingobacteriales bacterium; assembly: GCA_018262795.1. Classification (GTDB taxonomy): domain Bacteria; phylum Bacteroidota; class Bacteroidia; order Chitinophagales; family LD1; genus Bog-950. The sequence continues at coordinate 140,127 of JADFDM010000004.1, forward strand.
TTTCTTTTTACTACTGGGCTTTAGTGGAACGGCTCAGTTGCAACCGTACAACAAAGCTATGATATGGCGGGGTTTTACTCACAAGTGGACGTATAATCATCGCTGCAACCGTATTGGTGATTATGTGGTGTACAACGATGGGAAGCCGCAATCTGTACATGTCAGTGCAACGGGCTTAGGGCAGGACAGTACCTATTTTAAATCCTATTATACCTACATAGAGACCCCTGACGTGGCGTTCAAAGAAGGAAAGATAAGTGTGAAGATTGAGAATAAGGAAAAGCAACTCACCGAAGGTTCAGTATTGGTGAGTATCCCGGCCGATGAATGGATGCGAGATAAAGGGAATTACGAAAGTCTTATTAATGGCTTCGATTTGCGGAGTGATGAAGCTGCTGATAAAATACAGTTGATGCGATTATCTATCGAAGATCCCAATTATTTGCCCAACACCAAAGAGTTGCAATTTACCGTGCACTTCAACTTAGTATTGGACTGCCAGTCGGTGGAGTGCCCTTCTTCTGATAACAAAGTCAACTATACCTTGGATGTTTATTATTTGCTGATGGGGTTGGAAGAGTATAATACCAATTCCACCGAAAAGTTTTTTACCCGAAGCTATTCGTGGGATAAAAAAGCAGATGTGAATGAACGGCCGGAAGAAAAAATGATAGATGGTATCGCTATGCCTATTTTTAATTATGCAACGGTAGGCATAAAGGCTTTTAGTGTAGTGCTTAACAAAGCGCATTGGCTGTTGCAGTTCAACAATAGTTTTACGCCTATTAAATACGATCCTCAAACCGGAGATATGAAGTTGTCGGTAGATTTGCTTTTTAAGGAATGGCAGGAAGGGATGAAGGGGAATCTTGTGATGCCCAAACAGTCGAAATTTGCTGAGAAACGCAAAGGCTGGGTGGTGATGGATTCAGATGCGCTGTTGCTTCAGATGAAAGAAGCCGAAATAAATTACATGAAACGTCACGGGCGAATGTTCTGGAGAGGGTACAACAAAAAACCTGAACGGGACGATGCCGTTAACGTTGCTGAAATAGCGTTGCATTAAAATACGAAAAGGATATTTTAGCCTCATGCAATTTCTTCACCCTTCGTTTTTGTGGGCATTATTAGCATTAGCTATCCCGCTCATTATCCACCTCTTCAATTTTCGAAGGTTTAAGACCATCTATTTTAGCAATGTAAAATTTCTGAAAGAGGTAAAGGAAGAAACCGCCTCGCGCAGCCGATTGAAACACTTGTTAGTATTAGCCGCCCGACTACTGGCATTGGCTTTTTTAGTTTTTGCCTTCGCCCAGCCTTTTATTCCCAGCAGCAAAGTACCGCTGAACTCCGGTAAAAAGTTTATCAGTATATACATTGATAATTCCTTTTCGATGAATGCGGTGAGTGGCGGAAAGAGCCTGTTAGATAAGGCCAAGCAGGCGGCTGTGGAAATTGCAAAGAACTTTTCTGCCGATGATGAATTTCAATTACTCACCAATGATTTTGAAGGAAAGCATCAGCGCTTAGTGGGCAAAGAAAGTTTTATCAGCATGGTGGATGAAGTGGAAATATCTCCGGCTGTACGCGATTTGTCGGAGATTACGGTTCGCCAACGCGATGTTTTGTCGCGGGAAAACAGTAGCAATAAAGTGGCCTATCTTCTCAGCGATTTTCAGAAAAGTCTCGGCACTTTTCAAGTGGATACCGATATGAATTACTATCTCATTCCGCTGGCGGCCGATGCGCAAGCGAATGTGTACATTGATACTTGTTGGTTTAGCGAACCCGTGCAGTTGCTAAATCAAACCTTGCATTTAGTGGTGAAAGTGAGCAATTCAGGAGAGAAGGATATTGAAAACAACCGATTAGTTTTTAAACTGAACGGGCAGACCAAAACCATGAGTGAGTTGAATATTGCTGCCGGTTCATTCGTGTATGATACGGTCACTTTCGTGACCAATCAATCCGGATGGAATAAGGCGGAACTTTCCATTTCTGATTACCCAATTACTTATGATGATAATTATTACCTCGCTTTTAATGTGGTGCAAAAGGTGAAAGTGTTATCTATTGACGATAGCCGTCCCAATCGCTTTCTCGATGCGCTTTTCAAAGATCAAGCTGAATTTGAATATACCTCTATAACAAGCGCGGCTTTTGAAGCAGATATGCTGGCGGGAAATCAACTGGTGGTTCTCGACAATCTTACAGCGATTTCTGCGGGAATGGCTGCCGCTCTGAATGCCTATATCGCTGAAGGGGGAGCCGTAGTATTGTTCCCGGGCGAAAAATGCGAGATAGATAATTACAATCGTTTCTTGAATAATCTTGGAGCTAACTCTATCACCGGTCTTAGTGAGCAGGAACAGGATTTAACGGGCATTAACTTGCAGCAGAATATTTTTAAAGACGTGTTTGAAAAGGTGCCGGAAAATATGAACCTGCCTCACGTGAAGAAATACTATACCTTATCTCGCTCCGCTACTTCATCTGAAGAAAGTATTCTCACTTTAAAGGACGGCAATTCTTTCCTGAGTTTGTATCCTTTTCAAAAAGGTTCGCTGTACGTGTTTGCAGTGCCTTTGAGCAAAGACTTTAGCGAATTGCCCGTACATGCCATTTTCGTACCGCTTTTATACAAAATGGCCGTGCTCAATATTCACAGTGGGCGTATTGCTTATTTTATTGGCGATAAAACTCGCGTAGAGGTAGAAGCTGTGAAGACTTCCGGAGAGCCGGTATATAAAGTGAAAGGGGATAATGTAGAGTTTATTCCGGAGCAGTTTGCTGTCGGCAATAAAATTCTATTGGGATTAAATGAACAAGTGCGCAAAGCCGGTTTTTATAAGGTGAGCCTTGAAAACACAGAGTTGAATGAAACGCTTGCGCTGAATTTCGACCGCAAGGAATCTGATCTCCGATTTTTCACTGCGGCTGAGCTGAAAGAAAAATATCCGCAAAAAAATGTAAGCGTAGTGAATGGCGCGAATGCCGAAGTAGCGACTGTGGTGAAGGAGTTAGATCGCGGCACTTCCCTCTGGAAATGGTGCATCGTCCTAACATTACTTTTCTTGGCATTGGAAGTGGCGCTCTTGCGTTTCTGGAAAGTATAAATGCTTATGAAAGTTTCCGGTTTTACTATTGTTCGCAATGCAGTAAAATATGATTATCCGGTGGTGGAGTCTATTACTTCGGCTTTGCCGCTATGTGATGAGTTGATAGTAAGCGTAGGTAATTCTGAAGATGAAACCCTTTCGCTTATTCAATCTATTCCTTCTTCTAAAATTAAAATTGTGCTCTCGCAATGGGACGATCGTTTGCGCGAAGGTGGAAAGCTGTTAGCCGCAGAGACGAATAAAGCCAAACAGCAAATTTCTTCTGATGCCGATTGGTGTTTTTACTTACAGGCTGATGAGATTTTACACGAACGAGATCAGAACAGTATTCGCCAGGCTATGGCACAGTATCTTGAAGATAAACGAGTAGAAGGGCTGCTTTTTAATTACCGTCATTTCTATGGTTCCTATCAATATGTGGCGGATGCTTACAACTGGTATCGAAAAGAAATTCGCATCGTTCGCAACGATCCGCATATTTTTAGTTGGGGCGATGCACAGGGTTTCCGATTTAAAGATGATTCCGGCAATGTGCGGAAATTAAGAGTGAAGTTAATAGACGCATCTATCTATCACTATGGCTGGGTGAAAGAACCACAAGCGCAGCAGCGCAAGCAGGAAAGCTTCCATAAAATGTGGCACGATGATGAATGGATGCAAAAAAATATTGCTAAGGCACAGGAGTTTGATTATAGCCGGATAGATTCATTACAACACTTTACCGATTCCCATCCTGCTGTGATGAAAGACAGGATAACCCGTTTTCACTGGCAGTTTGAATTTGATACTACTAAAAGCAAAATGAAATGGAAGTACCGATTGCGGAGGTGGATGGAGAATAATATTGGATGGAATATGGGCGAATACCGCAATTATGAATTGATATAGATGATATAGACATTCACTTTCAACCATAAACTTTCGTTGTCGAAAATAAATTCCCACTCATCCTCTTAATGGAAAAACTTAATCACTTTTCGTTTCTGATCAGAAGTGCTGATTTCGCAGAGGTAAATACCACGAGGTAAGTAGCCCAACGGAATTTCATCGGTAATACCTGAATTGAACCACGCTAAACACTGGCCAAAAACATTGTAAATTCTTACTTGTTGAACCTTTGTTTCGGGAGGTAAGTGTTGCAGCATTATTTTCTGAGGAGTTATTAAATATCCAAATGTTGCTTCCTCGTATTGTGGTACTGTATTGGGGCCTATCACATCCAACAGTATCAAAATAGAGTCGGCAATGGGTCGCGATGAAATAGGCCACACTACCACCACATCCGGCCCCGGCATAAAATACGGATCATCTACATGAATACTAAATACAGCCGGCACCGTTTCTCCCGGATTCAGGAAAATCTGTGTACCGCTATAGGGCGGGCGATTAAATACATGGTCGGCATTCGTCAATACCTGCTGACTGTTGCGGAGGCCAAAGTCGAGTGTACCGGCAAAGGGAATGGTATCATCGTTATAAAGAAAACTGTTGATGGTGATGGTATATCCCAAGTCCACCTTGCCCGAATCGCTTTGAAGGGTATAGTTGAGTAGCGTCAGCGCCAGCCCGTTGCCGGCAGCAAACTTTGGCAATAGAATAGCAACATGAATAACCGCAGCGATAATAAGAGAGAGTAAATGTTTTTTGCTCATGCTTTATTTGACTGTGAAGCTATAAACTTCGTTGCAACTCATCGGATATTTTATCTTTGTTTCTTACCTGTTCAAAAATCAATAGCATGGATATATTGAATCGAGCAATAGCAGTGCTGAATAAAGAAGAAATCAGGCACTTTAAACTTTGGCTCAACAGCACTAATGCTTCGAAGGAGCGGAAAGATATTCAACTGTTTGATTACATCCGCAAGGCCGGTGAGCACTATGATGAGAACTCCATTTTTGAAAAGCTATATGACGGTGCCGATAAGAATTCTTTCTACCGATTAAAAAATCGTTTGCAGGAAGACATCGGCTACAATCTCGCATTACTCCATTTCGGCAAGCATCATGCAAATGACCTCTACCTCTGCCTCAGTCTATACCATATCTTTCTGAGCCGCAATCAACCTCAATTAGCTTTGTATTATCTCAAAAAAGCCGAGCGAAGAGCAGCGTGCAACGAGAACTTTGAGATGTTAGATATGATCTACGCCAATTTTGTACGGCTATCGGCTGACTTACCCGAAATTAATCCCGAAAAATTCATTCAACTCCGAAAGCAAAATGCCGAAAAGCTAAATCAGATACGCGAAGCCGATCAGGTGTTGGCTACCGTGACCTATCGTCTAAAACTTTCGCAAAACTTCGGGAAGCGCGATGTGAGTTTGTTGAAAATGTTAGATAACACCATTAAGGAGTTTGCCAATGACGATTCTATGAAACGCAGCAAAAGTTTTCAAACAAGAGTGTTTCGCGCAGTGAGTCAGGTGCTGATTCAGAACCACAACTTCATAGAATTGGAGAAGTATATGCTGAACGCCTACAAACGATTTGTGAGTGAAAAGTGGTTTGATAAAGAGAATCACGAAGTGCGTTTGCAGATGTTGGTGTACATGGTGAATGCGCTTTTCAAAAATCGAAAGTTCCGCGAGAGCCTTGATTATGCCGAAACGCTGGGAGAGGAGTTGAGTGCGTTCAACAATCTGCTGTACGATAAGTATCTTTTTTTCTATTACAATGCCTTAGTGATTAATTACGCCCAGTTGGATATTAAGCGCGGGCTAAAAGCGTTGGATGAATTAGAGAAGGAGATGAAGGGAAAGAAAAACAGCTACTACGAGTTCTTTATCTACTTAAACAAAGCCACTCTCTTATTCTTTCAGCGGAAAACGAATGAAGCTATTCGTAACCTTAGTAAGCTAAACGGAAATGACTATTACAAAAAAGCCGACCCTTCTTTCAAGTTGAAAATTTCAGTGGCCGAGTGCATGATGCAGTTTGAATCAGGAGATAGTGAAACCACTGAAAAACGGGTTGAACAGGTAAAAAAAGAGTTTAGTTATTTGCTTTCTCAGCCGGACTATAAACGAGAGCGTTTTGTGCTTCAATTGTTAGTGAAGATGAATAACGGGAATGTTGATGCCAATAAAAAGCTCTCCGCAGAAATTAGAAAATTTGTGGGAACTCCCGTAAAGTCATCGGTCGAAGATGGAGAAGTGCTGCGGTACCGAGCTTGGCTGGCACCCAAAGTAGGAATCGAATCAGAAGATTTGGGCGGGTAAGAAATTAGCAAGATAATCTAACGAATGCTGCAACGGTGACGTATGTTTGGTATGTCAATGAATCAAAAATCTATGGAAACAATTACTTCATTAAAATCTCAAACCATGAAAACCTATTCAAAATTTCTATTGCTGGTGTTGGTCTGTTGTTCGGTCGCCTACACACAAGCGCAAGTCCTTTGCGGGGTATCTGCTCAGGGGAGCTACTATATCAACCCCAATCACGTTTATCAGTTTGTGGACTCTTCGTATTATGTTCAAGGTTGGCAGTCCACTTCTACTGCTTGGAGCTTTGGTGATGGAACCACTTCGAGCCAGCAGAATCCTTCTCATGTATATAGTAGCCCCGGCACTTACACGGTGTGTTTATATAAAACAGCCCAACTATCCGGGAGCAGCACGTTTTGCACTGACACTACTTGCTTTACGGTAAATAATTGTCAGGGCATGGTAGTCGCTACTTACAACTTTTCTATTCATGGCGATACGGTCACATTTACCGGAAGTGCTTCGGGCAACTACCCGCCATTTAATTATAGCTGGAGTTTTGGCGATGGCTCACCGAATGTAACAGGTGCTTCTCCGGTGCATGTGTTCCCGGGGCAAGGGAATTATTATGTATGTATGTACGCGACCGATGCGAACGGATGCTCCGCTCATTATTGTCAGAACATTAATCTCATTAATACCGCTTGCTTTGGAATTGTGCCTCAGTTTACTGCCCAAACAACCGTTGGTGCAATTGCATTGAACAGTACTTCTACCGGCACTCATACCAGTACCCAATACCAGTGGTTCATGGATGGTGCACCCATTTCCAACATCAATCCCAATACTACTTTCACCTATGGCAACATACCTCCGGGACCTCACCAGTTCTGTTTGAAATTATTTGCCGCCAATGCTAACCCACCTGTTTTTTGTTCCGACACTTGTGCTACTATTATTATTCCCGGAAATACTACTTGTGGTGTAGCCGGACTGAATTATTATACCACCAATTCCGGAAGCATACATGCTTACAGTACTTCCACCGGAGTTGATTCTAACAGTATCTACACTTGGTATATATGGGATGCCAACGGAACTCTTGTGCAAACTCAATCAGGGCATAATAACTATTTAGCTTCTCAGAATCTCGCTAACGGTACCTACCAAGTTTGTCTGTATTTGTACGCTGCTAATCAGACTTTTTGCGATTCGGCTTGCTTGAATGCAGTAGTGAATACTTGTCATATTACACCGGCTTGGACTTATGCGGTGCATAGTAATGACACCGTGATATTTGAACTGGCAGATACCAATACTACAGCTAATCATTATTTGTCGTTCGGAGATGGAACCAGCGGCAGCGGCATTCACCAAACTCATGTTTACGCTAATCAAGGCACTTATACCGTTTGCTCATATGTGTATATCCCCAACACCAATTGTGTTGATTCGTTTTGTCAGACTATTACAGTGGGCAATAGCAACCCTTGCAACATCAATGCAGGCTTTCAGTTTACTCTCACCGGCAGCACGGTGGCCTTCTCCGGCAACTCTAATCCCACCGGCACTGTTTACCATTGGAGTTTTGGAGATAACACGGATACTTCCTCTACCTCACATTATATGACCCATCACTACCCGGCCGATTCTGTGTTGCATATTTATCATGCTTGCTTGATAGTAAGTATTTCCGGTACTATTTGTGCCGATACCTTCTGCCAGTATGTAACGGTGCCGGCAAGTATCGTGAATACCGGCTGTCATGCGCAGTTTGCATGGAATGCTAATCCTTCTAATTACCTAACTATCAATTTTTCCAATCAATCTAATACGGCTAACACTAACGCCACCTATCTATGGAATTTTGGGGATGGCACTACAGGCAACAATTTTGACCCGCATCATACCTATGCATCGCCCGGTGTGTATGGAGTATGCCTTACGGTGGCTACTTCTTTGGGCTGTACCAGCACCTACTGCGATAGTATTGTGGTGGGGCCTAATACGGGTGGTGGATGCCAAGCTAATTTCAACTGGATTTACTCTACCAATGCCAATTCAAACGGAGGGATTGTGTTTAATAATCTTTCTACCGGTGGCAGCGGCAGTGTGGTTTCTTGGTTATGGTCTTTTGGCGATGGCGATAGCTCTACGGCTTATTCTCCTACCCATCAGTATGCTTCCAGCGGCTTCTATCATGTGTGCCTTACCATGACTACTGCCAACGGCTGCACCAGCACTTTCTGCGATTCCGTTCACGTGGGGCAAAATTCAGGAATTTGTACTGCCGAGTTTGCTTGGCATCCGGTGAGTTCAACTTGCGGAACTGCGCAGTTTACCAATACTTCTACCGGCAATTACACCGGAGCTTATTGGAGTTTTGGAGATGGTTCTTCCTCACAACTTCTAAATCCGAGTCATCACTATACTTCCCCCGGCTCTTATACGGTGGTCCTCACCATCTTTGGCGGAACTTGCCAAATGTCATACACGCATGTAATCACCATTGCGCCTTGTAGCAACGTGAACGATACTATTTGTGGCATTGTGTTCAACGATTATAACAACAATGGAATTTTAGATGGAAATGAAACCGTGATTGCGGGCGCTCAGGTGCATATCGGAAACCATGTGGTGACTTCAGATTCAAATGGTCATTACGTTTTCATTACCACAGCAGGCAATTACAATGTGCATGTGAGCGGTCAGTCAGGATGTATTGCTACAGTTCCGCTTACGCCTAACAGCAATGCAAATCAGAATGGTGGCAGCTATTACATTCAGGGCGCTAACGGTGGCACCTTCTGCGGTTACAACTTCGGGTTTAACTGCAATGTGGTGCATGTGTGCGGAGTAGTGTATTACGATGCGAATGGAAATGGAGTGCAAGACTCGACTGAATCGGGCATCCCGAATGTGCATGTGATGATTACCGGTTCCAATGGAGCACCTCCTCACAACGCTTACACCAATGCCAATGGCGAATACTGCATGACGCTGCTGACTGATCTTTACACCGTAACCATAGCGGCCAATAATTACCAAACCTGCACAGTAGCACCTTCCAATATTCCGGTGGCGGCTACTACTCCGGGTACTTATTACACCGGTAATGATTTTGGAATTGTTTGTCCTCCGGGTAACTGCAACTTATCCATCCATGTAACGCCACATACCACGGTAACTGCCGGTTACCCTGCTTGGTATAGTATTCAGGTTTGTAATGTGGGTACTTCCGTCAGTGCAGGAACAGTAAATATGTTCTATCCAAGCACACTTACCTTTAATACGGCTTCACCGGTGCAGAGTACTATCAATGCTTCTACCCATACCGTGACTTGGAATATGAATAGCCTGCTACCGGGACAGTGCGCTTACTACTGGGTTACCTTTAATGCCGACCCTACTACAGCCGTAGGCACCCCGGCCTTTACTTTAGTGAACGTGATTCCCGATGCGAACTGTAACGACATTGATTTTGTAAACAATGTAGATACGATTCATCAGGCCTACACCGCCAGTTGGGACCCGAACAACAAGTTGGCCTATGTCACTAACTATGACGATCCGCAATATCAGGTGGTGTCATCTATCGAGCCGAATCAGCGCATCGAGTATGTGATCAACTTCCAAAACGAAGGCAATGCCCCTGCGGTGAATGTGGTGGTGAATGATATGATTTCGGCCGACCTCGACATGAGTAGCTTTGAAATGCTGGGCAGCAGCCATCCTTGTATGGTCACTACCAATGGCAACGAAGTGAATTTCAAGTTCTCTGACATCCTGTTGCCTTTTGCCACTGCTGACGAGCCGGGAAGTCATGGCTTTGTGCGCTTTGCCATTAACTCCGTCAACGGATTAGCTGCCGGTCATGTAATTTCAGATGATGCTGCTATTTACTTCGATTACAACAGTCCGGTGATAACCAACGATGCTGCGGTGATACTCTTAGAACCAAGCGGTGTGGACAATGTAGTGGTGAATACTACCGTAATCATTGCTCCGAACCCGATGAGCCAGTATGCGGTGATTAAACTCGATAGCAAAACCGATGGATTCCGGTTTAGAGTAACGGATATGACGGGTAGAATAGTTGCCGAGAAAACAGCCGAAAGCAATTCCTTGCAGTTTGACCGAAACAGCTTAGCCTCCGGAGTATATCTGTATCAAGTGATTCAAAACAATAAGCCGGTAGCTCAGGGCAAGCTGGTGATTGAATAAGTTTTTCCTTTAGCGTGTGTCTTTAACAGTCCCGTCATTTGGCGGGACTGTTTTTTTAGATGGATATTGGAAAGTCCTCTTCGAGGATTTGGATCGTTCAAGGCCGTTGTTGGGTGTTATCGCCAACCACTTTCCAGTAGGCAGTTGTGCTTTGCCATCGGATACTTCAATCAATTGAAATTAATACCGCTACTTTTTTAAAATCCTTTAAATCCGGATAATCTTTCTGAAGATTCTCTGATACCACTGTGCCAAATGTCAGAATCTTATTGCCTGCCTCCGTCAAGTCATTGTCTTCGTGGTGATACATGGGTAGCCACAGTTTTTTCTCGGCAGGATTTAAAAAAGCGGTACAGGCATAATGCACTACCGAATAAAAAATAATCTAATGCTTTTCGTTCCTCTGCACCTCGGGTAAGTTGTCAATTTGAATCCGCTTATTTAAACGTTGAAAATCATCAGCGGTAAAATAATTTATGGATTTAATAAAGTCGTGCACACCCGATTCGAGATACTGCAACAGACATTCGAAAGTTACAAAAGCCAAGCTCGAATAAGCATTATGTTTGCCGTGGTTGTTGAGGATAAAACTATTTTGTCCCTCACTGAATATTTGATACGAATTTATACAGCATTTGCAATTTATGGAATGATTGCCCGCACACAATACCCTTTGAAATTGTGCCATAGATAAACGCAGATTCTCGCAGATAAAACAAATGCTCCTTGTTGCCCGTAGTTTGAAGCCCCGTCAAGAGGGAAGCAAAACGGACTTCCAATCAAGAATACAGTTTGTCGCTATAAACTGGAATAATAATCTCGATATTCTATTCTTCCCTGAGGCCATTGGAAAAGCATCCAACTGCATTCTATTCTCTCAGAAGGTATAAGGGATTGAAATTCATGAGGCTGTATTCTTTGTGTCTTTGCGCGTTGGTGTGTAGAAATTCAACCGAAAATCTCGACCGATAAAAGGAGTATCTCGAAGCAATTAATACTCGTTCATTGCCCATCGAATTTAGCGCAGAACCGTTTCGCTAAAGGCTATCTTTGCATTCTGCAATAGATAAATAAAAACTAAACAGTGGATCGCAATACCGATAAATTCATAACGGTTTTAACCTTTACCTACTCCCACGAGCTGGCAGTAGTTCGCGGGCGGCTTGAATCGGAGGGCATAGTATGCAATGCTCAAGACGAGGTGACGGCACAAGTAAACCCATTGTATTCTAATGCCATCGGAGGTATCAAACTTCAAGTAAAAGAAAGCGACCTCGAAAGAGCGGTGGAGATATTAAAGGAAAGCGGCTACCTCCACGAAGGCGATCTTCAACCACCCCTATTTATCACCGGCTTGGTGAAATACATCGCTCAATTTCCTTTGCTAAAAAACCTGCGACTTGAAATCCGCTTACCGCTAATCGTTGCATTGGCGGTGCTTCTTGTGGCGGGCATTATCTACTTCGTTTCTTATGTCGCTATTTGTTTTCTTTCGTAACAAGTGGACAATAAAACGAAACAAGGAAGAAAGTTTAGCAGCACTTTTTTTATCGTAAAGTGGCACCCCCACCGACTCTGGAATAATCTTTTCGTGAGATGTCTTCCCTTAAAATGAATATTTGCCACCCACTACGCCATTAATGCCGTAAGAAGGATAGTTATACCAACGCTGGTAGCGCTGATGGGCAATGTTGTTCAGATTGCCAAAGAAGGAGAGGTGCTTGTTCATAATGTATTCGAGACTCAGATTCAAATCGCCCGTGCCTTTTATCTCTGCCTCGCGACCGCCCGAAAGTTTGGCGTAAGAATTAGTGAAGCCGTAGAGGTCTATCCCTGCTTTAATTTTATTCTTCCAGATATATTGTGCACGGAAAGTCACTTGCAGATTCGGCTCTTGCCAAGCGCGCAATTCCTTATTCATCTGATAGAAGTTGTAATCACCCAACACAGAAAGTCGCAACCATTCCTTCGCATTATAACCCGCCTCAAAATGCACATTAAATATCTTCACTTTGGTGTCGTAAATAACGATGAACCTGCGCATATCCAAGGTATCGCTTACAAACAGTGGCATTTGATTGATATGGTTTACATGGAAGGCCACATTGTAAGAGAAATTAGAAACGGTTCCTTTTAAGCCCGCCCCGAAATCACCTATCTGCGAGTTCTTAATGTTTACCGAGTTTAGGATAAAGTTGTTGGTTTGCGCAAAGGTGTTCAGCGAGTTTTTATCGTACCGAAGATGGTAAGTGAGGTAAGCAATTAACGAGTGCTGATAAAGTCGTTTTTCAATAACGGCATCAGCTATCAGAAACACCTTCTTGCCATCCACCGCAAAGCCAATTTTACCAAGTGCTTCCCAGTCGTCATTATCAAAGCCATAGCCTAAGTCGAACCGGAAGAGATGGCGTTGCAACACCAGCGAATCATGTTTTAAACGCGAAATGTCAAAATCGAAATCGGCTAATGCCTCATGATATTGTTTGAAAACTTTACTAAAGATGCTGTGCCCGCCAATAAACCACTCATTGGCTTTGCCGTATGTTTCTTGGAGGTAATTAAACTGAACCGACTGGCGGAAGTTGATGTCGTATTTGTTCTTTTTCGCATTGCCGATATACACCAACGCATCGTAATTGCGGAATACCTGCCGCACTTGTTTAGGCGTAAAAGAAGTATCGGTAAACATCGTGTCAATGCTGTAGAAGTGAGTGCGGTAATTGCGGAAGGTAAAGGCTGCTCCGGTCTCTATTGTTTTAGGGAAATAGCGCAGATACGCCCCCGCCTCATCATCCACAAAGCGCTGGTTTTTTACTTTAAATCCGCGTGACGAAAGGTGATTATAAAATATTCCGAACTTCAGATTCTTGGTTCTATTGTCGTTGTAAGTCAACTCCGCCAAAGGAGTTAACTGACTGCCAAAGCCTAACTTGATAAAGGAGGTATTGTATTTCTCAATCTTCTCTTTGCTTAGAGCAATAGGGCGAAGTGGATTGGGTTCAAAACTAAAGTCCTTGTAATCACGGGCGGGAACACTGTAACTGAAAGTCGGTTTCTTTTCTTCTACTTCAGGGATGTTTGGCTGGATATTGATTTTCTGTGCATCCTGAATTTTAGCTTCGTACTCTCGCACCACAATTACTTCTTCATTGCCCACTCCACTGCCGGGTCCTTGACCCATAGCCGGAAGCACTCCTGCCATCAACATTCCGGTGAAGAAAACAGCAGTGAAGCCGGAGCAATATTTCTTTTCGCGCTGCATCATCTGTTATTGATTAACGAATCACTTTCCATAATCAAGCTATCTTGCACAGCCGGAACTTCTTGTATAATCTTCGTGCGATTCAGTTCTTCCGTTCTTAGTTTCTCTAACTTTTCCTTCGCTTCATTCAACAAAGTTTGGTCACCGGCATAATTATTTACAATACTTTCCAACGTGGCCTTTGCTTGGAAGGAATTATTCTGCGCAGAATAATTGTCGGCTATCAGAATGAAAGTTTTTACCACCCAGTATTCGTAGCTGGCATATTTTGTTTTTAGTTTAAAGCAGGTATCCATCGAGGCCTTATACTGCTGTTGCTCGTTTAGGATTTTTGCCACCATGTATTTGGCTTCTACACATCGCTCGCTCACCGGATATTCGGCTACGCGGTTAAAGGCCGCTTCTGAAAACTCTTTGTTCCCCAAGTTGTAGTAGGCTTTTCCTTTTTCATAGTAGGCCTCTTGTATATCGGCCTCCTTCGCCACTCCCGAGTTAATCAGTTGATCAGCAAACTCTACCGTCTTTTCATAATTCTTCAATTGAACCACAGTGTGAAACATACCGGTTAATGCAGTGTAAGTATTAGCTTGCGAAGAGGAGGCTACATACAGCATCCGGTAATAGTCCAGTGCCTTGTTGTAGTCTTTCACTTCGTAGAATGCAATGCCCGAAGCTTTGAGTAATGCCTTCTCGTAATACTTGTTGAATTTGTTTTCGGTGAGTGGCGCAAGGTCGGCTAAGGCTGCGACAAAGTCTTTGGATTTAATGTGGCATTCATAGTTTTTCCAGAGTGCATCATTCGTAAAATAACCGTTGGGGAATTTGCTGATATAACTGCTGAAAAGCGCAATGGATTTAGCACAGTCCCCTGCTTTATAAGCATTGTCGGCACTTTGGTAAGTCAGTGAATCTTGCTCGGAGGAACTGATAGTAATGTGGGCACCGTTCTTTAAAAAGTCAAAGTAATCATCTGCACGTCCCAGTTCTACATAAATTTCTTTGAGTGCATCCAACGCTTCTTTTTCCTCTCCGGTTTTTGGAAACCTCCTCACCACATCCTTGTAGTCTTCTATAGCAGCTTCTTTCTTTCCGTTGTTGTAATCTATCACGGCTATTTTAAGATAGCACTTAGGCAGGAAGGCACTGGATGGAAACTTACTGATGACGTTTTGATAGGCATTGCGCGCTGCCTGAAACTGACCATTCGCTAAGTTGGTTTCGCCTATTTCGTAATAAGCGCGATCTACAAAGTTAGAGCCGGGGAACTTGGTGATGAGCGCATTCATAGCGCTGATTTTTTCATCGTCCATATTCTGCAAGCCGTAAATAACTCCCTTCTGAAACTGTGCATAATCCATTCCGTTCCACTGATGATCTACAATGGTAGAATAGGCAGTAATGGCTTTTGAATAATCTTTGGAAACAAAAGCGCAATCGCCATAGCGCATATACAGGTCGGGCAATAAAGATTGCTTTCCTTTCACATCTACCGTTGTTTCCGATTCATTGGCGGCATAGCCGAAATAAATTTCGGCATCGCGATAATTCTTTTGTTTGAAGTAGCAGTAGGCTAAGTTGTACGAAGAGCGGAGTTTAGAAGCCTCGCCCTTTTTTTCTAAGGCGGGATTGGTCATCTGGTTAAACTTCAGATACTGCGTTGCTGCTGCGGTATAATTTTCTTGGCGGTAAAGAATCTCGGCTTTGAGATAAGTAGCCAGCGCCTGAATGTCGAGATTGAAAGGATTACTCAAACTTTTTTCGCACAGCGTTAAGGCTTCCTCCGATTTGTTATCGTTATACAATTCAATCGCGCGGAAGTAGGTCACCTTCTGATAAGCCTCCTTAATCATGGCGCTGCTCATTTTCATCTTCTCCATCATTTGGTAAGCGCGCTCGTAATTGCGGGTTTGCACCAAAGCAGTCGCCAACATTTCGTTCACATCCTCATAATAAGTGCCGGTTGGATATTTTTCGAGATAGCTTTCAAAACTCTGAATGGCATCGCTGCTGTAACCTAACTCAAAAGAAAGTTTGCCGTAGTTATACAATGAATTTTGCTGAATAGTAGCATCGAATCCCATTCCTGATGCACTCTGAAAAGCAGAGCGGGCTTTGTCCTTTTGAGAAGTTTTTAAATAACAATCGCCCAGTGCGTAAGTCGCGTTTTGTCCGAGCGTATCATCCAGTAAGTTCAGTTGTTGAAAATTGGCAATGGCTTTATCATAAGTGCCTGTTTGATATTGACAGTAGGCCAACTGATAAATATTCTCCTTTTGCACCTTGCTGTTCTTACCGATGTATTCTGCTAACAGTGGAAGCGCTTTGGCGTATTCGCTTTGCTGAAAGTACACTTGCCCTAACAGAAATTTCATTTCCGGTTTGTAAAGCACATCGCTCTTGTCTAAATTCTTTTTGAGGTAGGGTGCCAGCTTTGCATAATCCTTTTTGAAGTAGTATATCTGCGCTATGTAGTAAGGAATCACACTGGAATACATCTTTGAATCCTCTATCTCTGTAAAGGCCTTTAGCGCTTCATTGTATTCCTTGTTATAAAAGCAGATAAAGGCGTAGTAGTAATTAGAAGGATAGTAGTATTTATCCTTCACCTCTTTAATGGCGGCAAAGAGAGGTTTGGCTTCGGTAAACTTTTTACGGGTAAAGTAGGAGTACCCCAACTGAAACTTGTAGTCGTAAATCTGTTCGTTGTTTAGGTCGGCTATTTTCACTTTGGTGAAGTAGTCAATGGCTTCGGTGTATTGTTTGTTGCTGTAATAATAGCGTCCGAGATAGAAATAAAGCGCTCTTCTTTTATCTGTTTCGTGATGGTTCTTCAGGTAAGCGAGCAATAGTTTCTCCGCGTCTTTATCGTTCGTTTCTACAGCGCAAACCGCTATGTAGTATTCCAGATTCTGCATCAGCACTTCATTGCCATGCGAAGTGACGAGTTGCCGCTGCTGATAAATCTCCTCAAACTTTTCACGAGCAGCTAAGTAGTTCTTCTCATCGAACAACTCTACCCCTTTTTTATACGCCTGTTCTTTATCCAAATACACTTGTGACTGCTGGCCGGCAGCCACCGTATAGGAGAGGAGGAAAAGAAATAGCGCAAGAGGGTGTTTGAGCATCCGCTGAAACGGTTTATACATTAACGATACAAAGTTATTTTTTAGTGCAGGGGGAGGTTGAAATGAAGCTATACCGATTTCCACAGTGGCGGCAGCTTGTCCAATGAAAAAAGCAGTAAAAATCAAGAGTGCCGAAGGTGGACGTGAAGTAATCAACTCACTGCTTGCAGGATGTTGTGAAATGCTAAGTTCAGGGGAGGGGGCTTGCTTCCCTCTCTCAAGTTGCTCCGATAAGAGGACACGCAGTTTTAAAAAGAGAGGTAAGTACTCAGTTAATTCAAGTCCTTATACATCTGTTCTACATGTGAGGCATAGCGCTCGTAAATGATTTTGCGTTTTACTTTCATGGTGGGAGTTAGCTCTCCGCCTTCGACTGTCCATTCAGTGCTTAGCAATACAAACTTTTTAATCTGCTCCCACTTCCCGAAATCTTTATTGTAACGTTCTATTTCTTGATTGATAAGTGCTTTTATTTTATCGTTGTTCACTATCTGCTCCTTATTTTCTGCCGGCAGGCCTTTTTCTTTAGCCCATTCCTTTAGGTTCATGAAAGAAGGTACAATTAATGCGCTGATAAATTTTTTATCATCGCCTCCCACTACCATAATTTGCTCTATGTAGTTGCTCTCTTTCATTTTGTTCTCAATCGCTTGAGGTGCTATGTATTTACCCCCGGCTGTTTTGAAGAGTTCTTTCTTGCGATCGGTAATCTTTAGGAACTTATGTCCAAAACTTTCCACCCAGATACCAATATCCCCGGTGTGAAACCATCCATCTTTATCAATTACTTCAGCCGTTAAGTCGGGACGATTGTAATAGCCTTTCATAATGTTTAAACCGCGAACAATTATTTCTCCGTCTTCCGCAAGTTTCACTTCTACTCCGGGAATGGGAATACCCACCGTGCCAATGCAGCGTTCTTTTTCATCCATGCGATTAGCACATAATACCGGAGAGGTTTCGGTGAGGCCATAACCTTCTAACACATTGACCCCCGCAGCGGAAAATAGCTTTATCAAACGCGGCTGCATGGCCGCAGCACCGGTCACTATAAACTCTATTTGCCCTCCCAACGCCTCCATCCATTTACTGAAAACTAATTTGCGGGCAATGCTCAACTGAAAATCGTACCAAGCGCCATTGCCGCCACCGAGTTGGTAGCGCGATCCCAAGTCAATACTCCAGAAGAAAAGTTTTCGCTTTAAGCCGGTGAGTTCATTTCCTTTTGCCATTATTTTTTCATACACCTTTTCGAGTAAGCGAGGAACGGTAGTAAAACAATAAGGCTGCACCTCCTTTAGGTTCTCTCCAATAGATTCTAAATTTTCTGCGTAGTGAATATGAATGCCGAAAGCCAAATAGGTGAAGAATACCATGCGCTCGAAACTATGACACAGCGGCAGAAAACTGAGGGCCTTCTTGTCCTCTGCAAAAGGCGTTACTGCCTGCACTCCTTTAATGTTGCTCACAATATTCAGGTGCGTGAGCATTACTCCTTTCGGATTGCCGGTAGTGCCCGAGGTATAGATAATAGTTGCCAAATCATTTTCAGTTACGGCCTCTTTTCGTTTTTGAATTTCAGGAAGGTTCACCTGTTCAGCAGTGGGAAGTGAGTCCCAAAGGTTGGGAGTGCCGGCTACTTTATCAAATACATACACTCCTTTCAGCCCGGCAATTTTACCCATTAAAGGATGCACTTTTTTCAGTATTTCTTCATCGCCTACGAAAGCATACTTTATATCGGCATCGGTAAAAATAAATTCATAATCTTTTTGGGCGATGGTAGGATACATCGGCACATTGACTAAGCCTATTTGCTGCGAACCGAAATCCAGCAAATTCCATTCGGGGCGGTTAGTAGCGATAATGGCAATTTTATCATCCTTTTGAAGTCCGAGATTCATCAGTAACTGACTGACTCGATTCGATAGCTCTTGCGTTTCTTTAAATGAATAGTTTTTCCATTTCTTGACCCCATCGGCAGAGTGTTCTTTGGCTGCTAAAAAGGGTCTGTTGGGTCGGTCACTGACCTGCTTTTCTAAAAAATCGAAAAGACGTTTGATTTCCATCATCGGTATTCGGTTTAAAGTTTATTTAATGAGCTTGCTAATAGCTTTAAATTCATCGGTGCCGGCTTCGTCCAGCAACATAAACAGAATCATTTCGGTGGAAGTGATAAAGGCTCCTGCTTGGCGCATACGCTCTAAGGCTATTTGTTTGTTTTCAGAGGTGCGAGATGAAACAGCATCGGCTACTACGTGTACATTGTATCCTTCTTTGAGTGCATCTAAAGTAGTTTTGAGCACACAGATGTGGCTTTCTACTCCGCACACGATAATATCTTTAATGTTTGTCAGTTTCAACTGATCATCTACCGGTTGGCTACGCATACAACTGAAACACATTTTTTCGATGATGTTAGGGCTTTCGGGTAGCTGCACTTCTTTGCAGGTATTGCCCAGCCCTTTTGGATATTGCTCTGTGATAATCGTTTCAAGCCCTAATATTTCTGCACCGCGCAATAGTTTATTCACGTTTGCAAAGAGTTTATTGCTTTCAAAAATTACAGGGATCAGTCTTTCCTGTACATCCACTACCAGCAAGGCAGTGTGTTCGCGTTTGATTATTCCGAGATTCATGGTTTATTGATTTTATGGTAAATAGTTAAGAGATTGAATGATAGGTCAAACAGGATTGCTTTTTAAAAACCGAAACAGATTATCCATAATCATGTTGTAAGTTGAAAGGCTCACTTGCCCAATGGTGCCCTCAATAATACGTTCATCTATGGTAAATATAAATGCGGTTCTAATAATTGCCGGATGTATTAGTCCCGTTAAAACAAAATCAGGATGGCTTTGGTTGAGTAAAATATCCAATTCTTTTTGCGCAAGAGGCAAACTTCCTGAAACAGTGTAGCGCAGCCAATCATTAAGAGGAGGAGCTTTTTTTAGCAACAAAGCCGGACGGGAACGCCCCCGACCACTCGATTCGAGGAGGGAAACTTTCACTATTTGCCCTTCTTTCATGGCTTATAAGAAGGATTAGGTTCTTTTACTATGACATCTGAGTAATCCGGCTCCTCACTACTATGTGCCTTCGATAAACCGATTGCAGTCATTCTGTTCCAAAACCCCCGTTCTTCATTGGGCTTTGTTTCAACTACTATCTTGATGCCGTATTCCTGTTCCACTTCTTTTTCAATTTCCTCAATAGTCACTATTTGTTTAAACAGGTTATTGAGGATGCTCTCCCCATTGTCTTTTCGCTTTTTCTTTTGTTGATAAAAGATAACCAATGCCACTGCGATTACTACCACTATAAGTAAAGTCAGATCTTCGTTTCCTTCTTGTGTTGTTACCTTAATGGTATCTCCAAACTGTAAATCGTGTTTGTGAAAAAGTGGAATCACATCCCCCGGAACATGATAATTAGCAATATTCAAATCAATCGTTCTCATACTAAAGAAGTTAGCTAATATTTAAGAATGACACGGAGTGGTAATGTAGGTTAGAACTTAATAATTACATAGAAATAGACCCTTTGCGGAAGTCTGTTTTTCCCGTGATGGCATTGATGATATAGGGAGTTCCGTTTCGGCTCATTGTTTTTGCTTCTACCACGGCTGCTTTAAAACCGTCTAAGGAATCTACCCGAACTCCTTCCCCGCCAAATGCACGCGCTATCATTTGGTAATCGCTGTATGCCAGATTCATGGCGCAATCACTATTTAAAATCTCTACCTGATCGCGAGCTATCTGACTCCAGCAGGCATCGTTGCCTATCACCGAAATAACCGGAAGGTTGAAGCGCTTGAAGGTGTCGTATTCCATTAAGCTGTAGCCGGCACTGCCGTCACCGTATATAATCCATATATCCTTTTCGGGGAAAATCAATTTGGCTCCGATGGCAAAACCGGCTCCTACTCCCAGCGTACCGAAAACTCCGGGGTCTAACCAACCGAGTGGGCCTCTTGGTTTCAAGGTGTAGGCAGAGGTAGCTACAAAATCTCCTCCGTCTGCGATTAAGATGGTGTTATCCTCTAATTGCGGTTCTAATTCGCGAAAGAGTTTAATAGGATTAATGCCGAGGTTGACCGGAGCATTTGCTTGTTCGTCAATATTTACTTCGCGTTTGGCATCGCGAGCTTTTAATATTTCTATCCACGAAGCATAATTGCTCTGTATTTTTTTACTCAGATCAATCAGAAAATCTTGTGGATCGGCCAAGATGGGAAGGGAAGGAGTTTTGTTTTTGTTTAAATCCTCCTTGCTGCGATTGATGGAGATAAAAGTGCGATGACCAATGTGATTACCATAATCTAAACGGAAGTCGTTCGGCACTCCGGCCAAAATAATCAGGTCGGCTTCCTTAATTGCATCTTTGCGGTGATGGCGCATTTGCAAAGTGCTTTCGCGCCCCAATAGGCCTCTTCCCATTCCACTCAAATAAACGGGAATGCCGAGCTTGGTTACCGCCTCAGCCAACTGCTCTGCCTTCTGCGGATTCATCATGGCACCACTGCCAATCAGCATCAGTGGTTTGTTGGCTGCTTTTATGCGCGCTGCTGCTTTCTCTATTTGTGAGGGCGAGTGATGTGGATATGGAGGGGTTTGAATAGCGGCACCAAAATCCACCGAATCCTTTCCGGCAAACAGATTTTTTGCGTGGTTATTGATATACCATTGCAACATTCTTTCCTGAAAATTCTTAGGCGGGGTTTCTTTGCTTTTGGCACCGTACCAACTGCGCACTAATTCTTCCCCGTAAAGCGTATCAACGGGGCACTCCACATACACTGGTCCCGGTACTCCTTCCTGTGCAATCAAAAAGGCTCTTTCTAACATTGGCACAAATTCTTTCACCTTGCTGATGCTTACGCTCCATTTGCACACGGCACGCATGATGCTCATCTGGTCAATATCTTGCAAACTGCCTCTCCCTTTCAAAATTGTGGCAGCGCCTCCGCCCAATAAGATAAGTGGTGATTGCGCTAAGGCAGCATTTTTTACAGCCGTAATAGTATTGGTAAGCCCCGGCCCGGCTGTGACTACTGCCACTCCGGGTATTCCTGTTAATCGCGAAACCGAATCGGCTGCAAAAACGGCATTCACTTCATGCCTTGTATCAATTACTCGTATTCCTATGTTTTGTGCAGCTACAAAAATGGGTGAGGTGTGACCTCCGCATAGAGTGAACAAATGCTTTACTCCGTGTTTCTGCAACACCTTTGCTATAATTTCTCCTCCGTTCATTGATTTTTTGTATTTGTGTGAGAATGGAGTTGTGAAGATAGGAAGGGGATATGATTTTCAAAGTTTTTACAGTTCTCGCTATAGAAATTAGAATGTTTTATTCTTTTCGTAGAATGATAAAGCATCGTTTACTTTCTGCTTTCGCCTGCTTGTTAGTGGGCCTGTTTGCTTATCCGCAAACGATTCCTATTGCGCACGGTCATGCCCACAATGACTACATTCATAAACGCCCTTTATTTGAAGCGGTAGAGAATGGGTTTACCAGCATTGAGATAGATGTGTATCTGCATCATGACCAATTAGTCGTATCGCATGTTGCTCTGGCACTAAACCGGAAAAAGACGATAGAAGAACTATACTTAAACCCGATTAAAAAAATAATTGAACAGAATGGAGGTTGGGTGTATAAAGGAATCTCTCAGCCGGTCATTTTTATGATTGATTTTAAAACTGATGGCACCGCTACTTATACTAAGTTGAAGGAAATATTGGCGAAGTACCAGGATATGATCACCGTGTATCAAGGCGACTCAGTGGTGCAGCAGAGGGCTATTAATATTCTTATTTCGGGAGGCAGCCCCATTGCTGCTCTCCTGAAAGAAGATAAAGCATTGGCAACTGTAGATGCCGGGATTGGCGCTATAGCTAATAGTGAGGTGCGAAAAGTGGCCACTCGTTTCAGCGGTTCGTGGGGAGGCTATTTTATGTGGAGAGGTATCGGTAAAATGCCCCACCGACAAAAAGAGAAATTAGACTCTCTCGTGGCTGCAGTGCATGCTTACCATAAGGATATTCGCTTTTGGGCTATTCCCGACAAACCAAAGGTGTGGCAGTTATTATTGCAAGCAGGGGTGGACTGGATTAATACCAACAAACTGGGGGCTTTCCATCGCTTCCAATTGACTTCTGCTAAAAACTGAGGATGCTCCGAAAATAACAAAAACCTTGCTGGGCAAGGCGTTCAATACATTTTTTGCGGACTGTGCAGATACAAGACGAAGTCAGGGAATTTAACGGAGCTATACAAAGCATTGTGTGAAAATTGCACCGGAGACAGGTTATGGGCTTCAATTTTTTCAGGAATACCCTATGGCATAAAAAATGGCGACACTGCTTGCTCTTGCGAGGATGGGTGGGGATAAATGGTATTAAGTTGAGGGAGGTATTATTTTAAGATGTGCTTCGGTGTGTTCTGAAAAGGCATTGCTTTGTTCGAGGTAGTGTTGCATTTCGTCCATGTCAGAGTGATGAATGTTTCCGCTGAACTCAAGTGCCCGTTGAAGCATACGGATATAGGAAGCTGTGTCGGATTGTCGGGTGAGTTTTTTTAAAGCACCCATGTAATCATCGCGGTAAACAGTAGGGATGATGATTTTTGATTCACCGGCTTTTACCAACTCAGCATTCATCATTACCCGTGCTACACGCCCGTTACCAGCTAAGAAAGGATGCACTTCACTAACTACAAACATGATAAAGACGGCTTTGGAAACGGGATGCGGCAATGCCTGATAGAAATCAAAACTTTTAACTAAGGTGCATTTGACAAGATTAAAATCTACGAATGCTGTTTGCCCTGCAAAATTGTTTTCGTCTTTGAACTGCCCCGGAGTTTTATAGAGCCTTGCAGCCAATAGGATTTTGTGACGATAGGAAAGCAGGTTCAATAATTCAGCGGGAGTAGCGGGAGTTACTGCATTTCCTGTTTATTGGAAACAAGGTGGTATATGCCCAGCACATCGGGCTATCGTTTTTGCGAGCCGGAAGAGGCTTATTCGTTTTGATAATTTGTTTTGCCTCCTCTATGTCAAAGACAGTTCCTTCAATATAGTTGGAGAAGTAACTTTCGGAGAAAGCGAAATTGCGATAGGATTTTGCTGAACTATTTTTATCGGGCCGAGTTTTAAATTCCATTTTCTGCAACTCGCCCTGTTTGGTGTAGTTCTTAATGAAATCAAACACTTTGTAGTATTCGCTATCCTCCGCTTTGGTTTTGTTGTCTAAGAGCATCCGGGTTGTGCAATAAGAAATGGGTAATGAAAATTAAGGGGAAAATAGAAAACAAATTATGTGAATTCCGAAATTGGAAAGAGAAAAAATAGACATACTATTCTCTTCCGTTACCTCGCTTATTAATGGTTTGAATTTTTTCCGTGCTTTAAAATTCAATTTAGGTAACTGAATAGGTATCTTTTTTGATGAAAAAAGTTGCTGAAATTTGTTGACCAAAAAAGCAAAACCCCCGTAAAACATAGTGTTTACAAGGGTTTGTTACTTTTTGAATTGATGTGGGCGGACCGGACGGAGCCCTCCAAAAGTTTCCCGGTATTAGGAGCTCTTAAATGGTTTTTAGTTTCCCTAAGTAACTCTGTCATTAGGGTAAATGAAAAAATATTAAACATTACAAAGAACCTCTATAAAGTAAACGACTCCCTGACCGACTCTCCTTCTGCAAGCGAAAAACATCAATTATTCCCGCCAATGTTTCTCAAAATAATCGTTTGCACAATTATAGCTATAACGCTTTTAAATTTAAAAGTATGGCGCTAAATATAAATTTCAATTTGAAAAATGGAAAACTTGCTAATGAAAGACCTATTAACCTTATAGCAAGATGGAATAACAGAAAACTGGTTTACTCTACACAAGAAAAAATTTTATCAAAACATTTCGAAACGGAGAAAGGAAAAAGGTATTTCCAAAGAGCAAACTCATCCTTAGCAGGCTTTTCTGAATTGAACGCAAGATTGGATTACATTGAATCAACTGCTAATACTGTTTACAGAAAATTTTTAAACGACCAACATCGAATTCCCGAACCAGAAGAGTTTAAGAAACGTTTGGACGTTGTTTTAAGAAACGGGCAGGAAGAAGAGAAGAAGAACATGATGGAGTTCATCAAGTTTTTTATTGAGAATGCAGAAAAGAAAATAAACAGAGATACTGGAAAAAAACTTGCCGTAGAAACTTTAAGGAAGTATAGGAACACTTTAAAACGACTTGAAGAGTTTTCCTCTCTCTATCGTGTAAAAGTAGATTTTGAAACTATTGACTTGAATTTTTACAATAAGTGGATAGAATACTTAACTATAGATCTACAGCTTTGCAATAATACTATAGGAGGATATACAAAGACGCTGAAAGTATTTCTAAATGAAGCTACCGACCTCGGACTAAACACCAACCTAACTTTCAGAAATAAAAGGTTCAAAGTGCTTACTGAAAAAGTTCACAAAATCTATCTGAACGAAAATGAGCTTATTGAAATTTACAACCTCGACTTATCCGAAGATAAGAGATTGGGGCGGGTAAGAGATTTGTTTCTCGTTGGATGCTGGACAGGATTTCGCTTTGGTGACCTTGTGAACATTGCACCTGAGAATATAATCGGAAATAAAATCTCTATTAAAACCCAAAAGACGGGAGAGGTTGTAGTAATACCCCTTCATTGGATGGTTAAAAATATAATGAAATGCTATACAGACTATCCCAATTCGCTTCCTCCGGCAATCTCTAATACCAAAATGAACAAATACCTGAAAGAAATTGCTTCTCAGGTTCCTTGTTTGCAAGATAAAGTGCAGTCAAATATTACAAAAGGAGGGAAACTACATACTGAAACAAGGTGTAAGTGGGAATACGTTACAGTCCATACAGCGAGAAGAAGTTTCGCAACAAATCTTTATCTCGAAGGAATTAGTTCGTTAACCATAATGAAATTGAGTTCCTGGAAATCGGAAAAGGTGTTTTTATCTTACTTGAAAGCATCTGCCGAAGACAATGCCAATCTTTTACAAAAGCACTGGTCAGAAAAAGAAAAAGCCGGAGGCGTCTTGGAACAACAAAACTTATCTCCACATCAACCGCAGCTAACAAGATAACAAATGAGAAATTCGAAATTGCATTTGATAGGAACCTTCGACACTTACGAAACTGATGATATACCAAACGCAAAATCTGAATTGCTTCAACTTTTAAATAAACTAGATAAATGGACTTGTGATATTGTTATAGTTCAAAGCGAAGCCGGTAATGGTTCTACGCATCTACTCCATGCAGCGCTAGTAGAAATTGAAAAGCAAGGAAGACACGCTACGTTTACATACTCCCAGCGACTTTTACAAGCACAAGAATTTTACTGCACAGAAAAAGGAAGGTTTGTCTATGACGCACGAATACAAGTAAAGACGGAATTTTTTCTGATAGATGGTTGCCACTATTGCGAATCGAAGCCGGTTTATTACAACTACTTTGTTGGACTTTTAAGGTCTTCAATTAAGCGAGGTGTAAAAATTATTCTTTCAGCAAGGACAGGAAGTTTTATGCAGTTGATTCAAGATTTTCCGAACTATCATGTTGTTACTTCTGAATTTCCTACTGCTCTACCTCTCTATAATATCATACACATATTGTTCACTTCACACCAGGAATACTGGAAAGATTTTCTACTAACAGAAGAAACGCAAGTAAGAGCAGTTTGCGCGTTTGCAAATCAATCTTACAATTCGGTGAGACTTTTAGAAACTATGGTATTAACGTTTCTCGCAAGTCTCTACCTTGGGAAAATAAAATTGCAAAACGATAACATAGAACCTGTGATTAAAGAATATGTAAACACATTTATTATCAAATATGGTTAAGCAAGTTATACTGACTATTCCTATTCAGGAATTTGAAACGATCATCCGCGACTGCGTTCGGAGTGAACTAAAAAATAACAAAGGTGAACCTCCAAAAGCCGAAACAGATTTCATACGTGCAAAGGAAGCGGCAGCAATGCTGAAAATCTCCAGACCAACATTGGCTAAATTCACCCGCAACTCGCTCCTGAAAGTTTACAGAATCGGTCGTACTATTCGCTACAAAAAGGACGAAATAGAAAAAGCTGTTGAGCCAATCCGTGTTATAAAACATTCAAGACTCCAGGTTGGCTAAATGGCTATGGAGAACTCAAAAAGCAACCGCAGATTAAAAGTTTATCCTAAATACAGGTTAGGTAATTCCAAGACGGTAATGGTGCCAGAGATACGATTATGCGGTAAGTGGCTTCGAGAATTAGGGTTTCAATCCGGGCATACAATCAATATAGAAACAGAAGAAAGAAAGATTACGATTACGATATGTAGCTATTGATAATTATGAAGAAAAAACCAAAAACGAACAAAAGGCTTTTACTTTTACATCAAATGAAATGCGTATAGAAACATAAAAGAGTTATCATAAAGAGATAGCGTAGCTTACTGATTCTTGTCTTGAAAACAACCAAATTTATAATGTGCAAGGAACAGTTTGAATACGCACCCTTTGGGGTGTGGCTTCATTCTTTGTTCGTGCACAAGGGGCTTGGTTGTCCTTCAAGACCGAATGTAAGTCTGAGGTTCACGCCCCTCTTGTTTTATAGCAAACCCGCCATTGAAACTCTGGCAACATTAGAATGTATGTCGAACAATAAAAGAGAGTTCATCAAGAAAAGTCGTCCGCCTAATCGTTTTCAAAAAACTTAGAAGCAGCCAAAAAATTTTATTCAAATCAAAAAAATTAAAACATGAAAAAAATCACAGTAATACTTCTTTGCATTTTATCCATCACCTTAAATGCACAAAGACAGTTAGAGATAATTACGAAAAACACGATGGATGGACAAAAATCTGGGATGGTAGACAAAGTTACGAGAGATACAATTTTAAAAGTTGTTTACGATAAAATCAATACTTACTCAGAAGGGTTTCTTGACGTTCAACAAAACAATAAGTGGGGAATAGTTGATGCTGGCGGTAAGACTATTTTACCTTGCAATTACAATTACATCCAAAACGTTCATGATGGAAGATTGTTCGCGGCTCTCACAGATAAATTTGCCCTATTCGATAACACCGGCAAAAAACTTACTGATTACATTTTTGATTACGCCTCCTTTTTCTCAAACGGAGTTGCGCTGGTTCAAATGAATGGGAATCCTTCAATTGGAGCTATAAACAAAGCCGGAACTTTGATTATCCCATGTAAGTTTAGTAAGAACGATCCGATAAAGAACGGGATAGTGACTTTATACACGGATAAATGGGAAACTTTTAAAACTTATAATGTTGTTCAGTTTGGAAAAGTAATTGATCAGGTTAATGTAGGAACTACCCTCAACATTCCAATCATATTCAACAATAAAGGGAAGGTGATTTATAAAAGTGTTCGTGATGAATCGGTACACATAACTGATGCCTCAATAATTGTCACAACTAAAACGTTGGGATGGAATGAACACATCAGTCAAATGATAGATAGCTCCGGAAAGATACTAATCCCATATGAAGACAATAAGTATTTAGAGGTTGATGACTATTGGATTCAGGTTCATAGCAAAACTGGCGTAGGTCTTATTGGATTAGATGGAAAAGAAATTTTGAAGTGTAAGTTCGGAAGTATTATCAAAGCGGGAATGAATTACAGCGACAGAGAACTATTGGAAAAAAATTGGTATGAGGTGCATTTCAGAGATGGAAACGATTTCTTTTACATTGATACAAACGGAAAATGTGTGGAGTATAAAGATGTTAAGTGCCCAGAATAAGACATAACAAACAACATTATTTCGTCAAAATCAAAAACATGAAAATCATACTGCAGAAGCAAATGGAATGTAGAACGGTATCTAACGTGTTTCAAGTCAGATATGGGGTAAGTAAAAAAATAAAAACTTGACTATCAAAATTTAAAAATTCCAAATGTCGTTGTTTAAGAACTTCAACTTGAAAACCTACAATGAAATATTATACAAATGAGCCAATGGCTCATTTGTATTTATAAGTCAAGTTGCCAATGCTATCTGTAGTAAGTTGTAACTGTTTCCTTTAATATCTCACTGCCAGCTAGCATTTTATTTGTTTTTCTTATTCTGCTTCATTAAATCTTTGCTCTCAATCCTCTTTCATTTACAGCCATACTGACCGCACTGACTTGTTGGCTGTTTTTGTTTGATAGAGGCATTTGAGTGGCTGTGTCCGTTGGGCGGAGCCCGCTAACACTTCTTGAATATGCTGACAATTTAGCAGAAGGTATTGATGCTTAATTTTGGTCGAAATTTTTTTTCCCATTAAGAACCTCGCGCTATAAAGTGCAGCACACGGTCGCCATCCGAAACGCCCCCCCCTTGGGGTTGCCGTTGGCCTTTGGCACTGGCTTCTTAATTGATGTATAGCTGCCTATATGAAAAGGCAGTTACATCAAAGCTCAAATCTCGAAATTATCCTTCCTGGGTTGAATTTCGATTTTGAAATTCATAAGAAAAAGCCTCCGTAGTTTTTTAATCCTTCTCATAATCATCAGCAGGCTGGTAAAAGATAGCTGAGCTAAAAAGTTTATGAGCGTTTTTATTACTAACAAAAAATAAAATCAAAATGAAAAAGAAAGATTACTACCCGGATTTATACTGTATGGACTGCGGCAAGAAGATAGGCAAGAAACGAACCGGTCAACTCCACAACGTAACAATGTTTCGTGACAAGATGGTGAAAGCAACCGGACATCTAAACCTAATCATCTGCGACAAGTGCGGAGAAAAAATGTTTTCTGCATTATCAAAGACACCTTTTAACAGGAAGTATGGTATATGGCTCTCGACACCTCATCCCGATAAAAAACAAGAACGTTGGGATACTGTATTTGAGATAAGTAGAGGTCACAGTGCTTAATTTTTAAATAAGCAAAATTCTCATGCCTCAACATCAGGTATCACAGATTTACTCCGAAAAGGAGTTGAGAGAAATCTTTAGGGAGGAACTCCGAAACGGGTTAAACATTTATTTCGGCAACCTTCCTAAAGATACTTCGGATTTTATCGGGACTAAGGACGCCCAAAAAATATTAGGCATCAGTAGTCCTACAATGACGAAGTATGTGCGTATGGGTTTTTTGAAACGGTATAGGATTGGGCACACTTACCGATATAAAAGGGATGAGGTAATCAAATGCTTACAGTCAATGCCGTCCGTGAAACATTCAAGAAATAATTAAACAAACTTTTAAAAATTAAACTTTATGAACAACGAAATAGAAAACGTAAAATTTACTGAAATTTTTGCGCCCGAAATTGATTTTGAAGAAGAAGAGGGTACTGGGAGAATTCAACCAGAAAAAATGGTTGAGCATGTGAATGAACAGATAGAGTACACTCGAGCGGAAATAATGACCACCGAAAACGAGTTTCCGCTAAATGTACTCCCATTACCGCTTCAGGCAATAGTAAAAGATACGCATGAAAATCTTGGTTTCCCCGTAGATTTTATCGCAGGGGGAATTCTGTTTGCTGCATCTGGTGCTATTGGCAATACCTATGGGGTCGAAGTGAAGCGGGATTACGTTGAGAGTGCTTCCATTTTTATTGTTCTTGTTGGTCCGGTAGGCTCGAATAAAAGCCATCCGATGAAATATGGCATTAAACCCATAAGCGATGAAGACCAAATATCTTACTCTCAATACGAAAATGATAAGGAAACTCATAAACGCAATATGGAATTGTCAAAAAAGGAACGAGAGGAGGAAGGAATTCAAGATCCAAAACAACCTATTTGGAAGCAACATATTGTCTCCGATGCGACATTAGAAGCATTATTTGAAATACATCATCATAACAGACGTGGCGTGATTTATTACGTGGATGAAATAATTGGATTGTTTAAAAATTTCAATCGCTATAACAAAGGTAGTGACCAAGAAACTTTTTTAAGTCTCTTCAATAACAACCCAATAAACATTTCTCGTAAATCTTCTGATCCAATTTTTCTTACAAAGACTTTTATATCCATAGGCGGAACCATACAAAATGGTGTATTAGTCCAATTGGCTAAAAATAATCGCCTCGAAAATGGATTAATAAGTAGAATACTTTTTGTAAAACCTAATGGAGTAAAAAAAATGCCTTGGAGTAAATCCAGTCCAAAGGAGCAAACCTATGAAAGTTACAAAGCGATAATTTTGAGGCTACTGAGTTTACCATGTAGGTATGATGAAACATTAACCCCAACTCCCCGAATACTTCGGTTTACACCCGAAGCCAAAGAAAGTCTTTATTCATGGCAACGGGATAACGCTACAAAGGTTAATACAGCAGAGACAGAAACCATAGCTGGGATATTTAGTAAGTTAGACATCTATGTTTCTAGGCTCGCTTTAATATTACACTTATTGACATGGTCTAGCGGGGAAGATAATGGTCAGCCCATTGACCAAATCGGAGTTACAGCAACCGAGGGTGCTATCAAGTTAGTTGAATATTTTCGAGAGTGTGCTTTACAAGTCAACTCAATTATTTCCAACGATAATCCTCTTGATAAGCTTACGGTTGACAAGCGACAACTTTATGAGGCATTACCAACAAAATTTACGACCGGTGAAGGTCTTGTAATAGCAATTCAGCTAGGAATCCCCGAAGACACTTATCAAAAGTGGTTAAAACGTGAGGTAGGAAATCTCTTCAAAAAACCTAAAAAAGGGGAGTATGAAAAAATTGTTTAACCCATTATCAATTACGGCAATTAGGGCAGTTAACGCTTCCTTATTGCCGCAATTGCCATAACTGACAGCTAAAAATTAACTATGAATGAACATCGCTACACACTAGAGTCCTATATACGCAAAGCAATCCGGATTCGCTGCACCATATGTCAAGATAGTAGAAAGACCTTTACGCGCTATGTTGACACTGAGACCGGAGAATACTTGGCGGACCATGTTGGCAAATGCAGTCGGGAAATTAAGTGTGGTCATCACTACCCACCCATCGAGTTTTTTAAGGAACCTAGAGTAATACCTGTTGACGAAGCAAACCTTTTTGGAAGACCTTCTAAAAAGGTCTCTATTAACGAACATCCGGAAACTAAATCGTCTATTGATAGTTCAATATTTCAGGGAAGTCTGAAACATTATGAATTAAACAAACTGGTCAAATTTTTAGAAACCCGTTTTGGCAAGTCGGTAGTTAAAAATTTGGTTGAAAAATATTACATAGGTTCTTCAAAGCATTGGAATGGAGCTACGGTATTCTGGCTGGTGGATGGAGATAATCAAATACGAAGCGGTAAAGTAATGCTATATGATCCGACCACTGGCAAAAGGGTAAAAAAGCCACGTAATAAAATCAATTGGGTGCACTCGGTTTTGGATCTAAAAGGCTTTAAAGTGGAACAATGCTTATTTGGTGAACATTTGCTTAACGGTAATTCCAAGCCAATTGGAATTGTTGAGAGCGAGAAAACAGCGCTTATTGCAAGCGTTTATTTACCTCAGTTGACCTGGTTAGCAACCGGAGGTCTCTCAAATCTAAATGAGCGTGTTTGCAAACCACTCACCGGACGCAACGTTTGCTTATTTCCGGATGTCCAAGGATTTCAGAAGTGGAGCGATAAGGCAAAAAAACTTTCAGGAATTACAAATTTTAAAGTCTCCGATCTGTTAGAAAAAAATGCTTCTGAACAAGAACGCGAGCAAGGATTAGATTTAGCCGATTATTTACTCAGATTTGATTACAGAGATTTTTTAAAACTTCAGAATCTGGAAATTGAACAACCGGTGACTGCCAGTATTGCCTTGTAATTCCAAGTGATACCCAACCGAATTCTGTACCGACACCTCCACATCATGTAATTCTGAGATTTATTGTCCCCCATAAATTTTCGGGTTAAGGTTCGAGTCCAAGTTGGGTTGTGACTATTTAATGACTGAAATCATTATAAGTATCGAAGTAATCACTATAACTTGTATCATCATAATCAGAGTATTCATATTCTGATTCCGATAAATTACTTTTAGAGTCAATCGCCTCCATCAATTGTTTTAACTCAGTATGTTTTTCCTTAAAATAATTGTATTTCATTTTGGTTGGCAAGCATTCAACATTAGCATTTGATTTTGATCTAACGATAAATGCTTGGCAGCCGAAATTGCAAATTTTAGAAGCAGAACACCCTCCACAATCAAACCAACTTGTCGGAACAAGATTTTGAAACCTATCTACCGAACTTGTAAAATTTTCTTCTTGAATATTTTCTTGAATATGTCCAAGAAAATATTGTTTGTCATTCCAGTTAAAACGGCCACAAGGCAGTATTTCTCCCTCATGACTAATTCCTAAAACTCTTTTACCTGCACCGCAAATTTTACTACCACACAATTCACTTCCATGATGTGCTTGCGCGGAGTCATCCCTAAAGTATTTTTTAATCTCCCTAACTAGGTTTTGCTCAACTACCCGACTTGCTTTCGTTTCAATTAGATAGTCAATTATGGTCTTATGGGCTTCAAATACCATTTCGGGATTCATATCTTTTAGCCGTTGTCCATTCCCAACAGAATATACGGTATTTGCTTTGAAGGCTTTCACTTTTAACTCATGTTCTAGCCAGTGAAGAATTTGGTTAAAGTAGTTAAAGTTGGACTGGTTTATAGTCAAGAGAACACTAGGATTAAGTCCCATTTCTTTAGCCTTAATAAATGTTCTATTTGCCTTTTCAGCATTCTCGCGCAATGAGGATTTTATTGAAGATGGCCCATCCAAACTTGCACATAAATGAATGCCTAAGTCGTTGAATAATGCTAGTTTCTTTTCAGATATATTGACAAAATTCGATTGCAACCCAAAAACCGCCTTTTTGCCGTAATAGGATGCCCTCTCATTAGCGAACGAGACAGCATTTTTATACCAATCCATCTCCAATATAGTTGGTTCCCCTCCGTGAAAAATAAACTGTACTCTTTTACTTAATGTTGAGCATAATGTTTTTTCTACGATCTGTTCAAATATTGTCTTATCCATTCGTCCGCCGTGTTTCGAAATGTTCTCATAACAATAAGAGCAGTCAATGTTGCATACGTTCGTTACTTTAATAATAAGAGCTGAAACATTAATAAACCTGAAATCATTAGCCTCTCTTGTAACTTCTCGGAAATTTTTAATTGTTGTCATGTTCATGAATTTTAATTTTCCCAAAAGGGACTATTAGGCACAATGGTATTTTCGATATTCAAAATTTTAAATGCAATGGTCGTTTGGACGCTATTATCCAAAAGAGGAGACTCTTCTACTTTATCCTTAAGCAATTTGTATCTACTTTCTATTTCGTTGATTTTTTTTATTGCATTTATCTGGTCTTCGATTTTTAGTTTATAGAAATGGATAAATTTTATTCTAAGGAAATTTTTAAATGATTTTTCGTCTGATTTAAACAAATAAATCTGTCGAGAGGCAAAGTCAAGAGTTTCTAAAACGTAACAAATATCCTTTTGAAATAATCTTCCTTCATTTAGTAAGGTGTTATTGAGATTCATCTTTGTTGCAACGAAGGCATCTATAGCTTTATATCCACTGGCTCCGTTAAAATTCAGTTTTTCAACATCATTTATTACCTTTTCGATTAACCCTTCTATCTGCTCATAAAGCTTTAAAACGTTATTTCTCTCTATATCTTTTTGCAAATAACCATTTGCTTTAATTTGTTCTTTAAAAGAATAAAACACCAAAATAGCCCCAAGCAGATTTACAAAAGGCGCTGTAATACCTCCTATAGTATCACCTATCTCTCCCTTTCCAGAGAAATCGCACCATTCCCATAATGCGGGTCTGGTCAGAACAAACGGGCCAACAAACGTCAGCAAAAGTCCTACAACAAGTAGTAAGTTAGGGCTGAGTATATATTCTCTTTTATTTCCCATCTGTTTTGATTGGATTTGAATATTGTGTCAACTGAAATTATGTTTCTTCCTCAAAGTTCAACCCTAACTGTTTAGCCGACTCTTTTGCCACTTTATACTCCTGACTCGATTCAGTAATTGGTTTTGATGCTGTCGATTTCCCTTTGATACGGATTTCAATTTCTATGTTGTTTTGTGAAAGAGGCATGATGAAACCCGAAAACAAATTCGTGTATTGCTCTAAAGGAACCTTGCCAGAGATGGTAATTGATTTGATTTTTTTCGCTGAATTGTTGTCATCCTTTGTATCCGTTGTCGTATTGTTCCCAGAATCATTCCAAGTTGCAGGAGGAGTGTCAATATCCGGTGTATCATTTCCTGCTGTTGAAGTTTGTTGTGGCTGCGGTTTTAAGCTTTTATCAATAAGCCAATAAGTAGTGTCGTTTATATCGAAGAAGGAAACACTTTCCTGTAAGAAGTATTTTGTAAAGTTTTTACCATCACCGGTTGCAATGCAGTACTCTCCGTTGAAACAATACTTCAAAATACTTTTCTCAACTGCCTCCGTTCCTGTTATCATCGGCTTATCATCAAAGCGAATGAATGCTTCGTAAATGTCGTTTGCGCGAATGGGTTGTTCAACTGTTGGAAAAAGATTGTTGCTTTTCAAAGTCCCCAATCCTACTGATTCCAGGAGCCATTCTTCTTCTTTAAGTGCAGCAATAATGTTGTTGTTGATTTGGCTTTCTAAGTTGTCTTTGAATTGTTTAATCACTAGCTTCTCCATTCCGTTTTTTACAGAATACTTTAGTATGATTGAGTAAGCGGAAACCAATGAAATATCTGCTTGCTTATTGTGGTCGTCTATTTTTCTTCTGATTTCCTCTTTCTGCTCTTTCTCTAACTGCGAATTGTATTCGGAACTGATTTTCTGACAAGCCAAATAATTTCTCAAATCATCCTGCAATTTGCCGAAACCATTTTCAGAACAACCGAGAAACAACATGGTGTTGCGATAAATTCTTTCGCTGTTACCTTTTTTGGTTGCTAATTTTTCAATCAGGTTTTTTGTGCTACCGGATATTTCATTGGGATTGGCTAAGTATTTAGGACTTAGAATTACAAGTGTAGGTCTCTTTTGTTCCGGTATATCTTCCGATGGATTCACGAGTGTATTAAACAATTGAACCAATCTTGTTTTCTCTGAAATTCGTTTTAGAATTTCCGCAATGATGTCGTTTGATTTAATGTCGCCCTTGCCCTGATTGATTAAGATGTTGATGTTTGGAGTAGTATCAAACCAAAATCTTTTTTGTCCTGTGGAGTTATAATACAAATAATGTGCATTGGTCTGCATCCTGTCAAGAGCACCGTTTATGTCGTTATGGTTGAAACCTTCGGGTTTTACCATGCAGAGTTTTATTTCATCTATACCCACCCCCTTGTTTTGACCCTTTGAACCGAAGGTTCCCATAAGGATTGTTGCTGCTGCTCCTTGTGAGATGTTGTGGGCACCAAGACCTTTTACTTCATTATCAATTTTGAAAGCATTAGATGAAGTGCCCGAAATATCTGCATTAATAACAGCATCCCAACTCGGACCATTTAAGATAGTAATTTGACTTGTGAGTGATTCAAGATTTGAAAGAGTTACATCGGATGTATGAATTAGGAACTGGCTACCGGTTAGAGATGTTTGCCTTTTCCATAGATCAGAAATTATAGACGCTAAAATTCTAAGCACCCCTCTTGTCCGTTGAAAATACGGATTGCTTGCCCAACGTAAGCGGAACATATCAATCAATTCAGGATGGAAAGGGTATGATTTTTTTAATCGTTCCTTGTAATCAGTTTTTAATGCATAAGCTGGAATCTCGGTAAGCATTGACTGATACATGATAGCATAGGCACTAATTACCTTCTCTATTTCCCTTTCATCTCCCAAATCTTCAAACAACCTTCTACGCACTACTTCAAAAATTTCATCATCCTCTACAGGCTTCATATTTGCACCTACTCTTGTAATTCTGTTTTCAAGTGCTGTAAGAATTTGAGAGGAAACCGGTGAAGCAGCCAATTCCTGAGCACTTGCCGGAAGAGTTGCAATCAATACGCATTGGTCTGTTTCGGAAACTGCTTCGGTGAGTTCCTGCATGAAACTGACCGTTTGGTCGCTGAGGTTTGACGCTTCTACTTTTACTGCCGATGCACTTACACAGTAATCAGCCAACTCGTCAATGAGTATTAAAGCTGGTTTGCATTTCTCTAATACTTTTTTGAAAAGCCCTTTGGGCGCAATTCGTTTTTCATCGTTTACCCTAATGATTTCATAGGCTTCTTTCCCTCCTAACTGGTAAGCTAATTCCCCCCATATAGTTTGAATAGTAATGCCATTTACTTTTCTGCCTTGGGCAGGATC
This sequence comes from Sphingobacteriales bacterium, assembly GCA_018262795.1. GTDB lineage: Bacteria > Bacteroidota > Bacteroidia > Chitinophagales > LD1 > Bog-950. Next base: position 177,417 of record JADFDM010000004.1, read on the forward strand.
GTTGGTAGTGTTAGTGAAAACGGCAATGTGTGCGGTATCAAATTTAGGCGCACCGGTGAACGCAATTAATTCTTTTGTGTTTTCGCTTTTAGTTGCTGTTTTGCCCCACTTCGCCAAATGATAAAGTGATATTAAGGTGTGTGTTTTACCACCACCAAAACCAGTTTGTAAAGAAATTACCCTATTGTCTGCATCTTGCCCTCCGTTTAAGCCATGAACTACTCTTTTGGCAATATTTTTTAGGGCAGCGGTAAAAAATGTTTTCTGAAAAAACATTTCGGGGCTAGTGTAAATTTCTCTCCCCTTACCGGATGCAACTTCAGCAAGGTTGGCGGCAAAAACCGATTCATCCAAGTGTCCATCCTGAATATCTTTGTGGGGCTTTACGTTTTTAAACCAGGGTTTCATTAGTTAAATTTTTTAGTTGGAAGATGCCCACCAATGTAACCTACAATGTATCTGTTGTTCTCTGGTAGCGGCATCGGATATAGGTAAATTCTTACATCTCCAAGTTTAGAGTGAAGAGAAAAAGTTCTTCGTACTTGATCGGGACATGTAAAAGTGCGTTCGTCACCATACATTGACATTGTAGTTTCTCCATCATTACTTACATCGCCAGGAATAGAACCAATTTCAGCTTCACCCCGATTCACTAAATTTAAATGCTGGTTTAATTGCATTAAATACCTCATGGCTTTTTTAAAGCTTGGGTTATTAACTGAGCCGAATAATTGAACTTGTTCGTTTACTTCATTAGCAAAATCCAACCATTGAAATACCATCGCGCGATTTGCCCAAAATGCATTAAAATCCTCTAACTCCTTTGCCGCAGTAGCTTGCTTTCTTCCAAATTCCTCTTGTATCCAATTCGAGTATTCTAACTCTTCTTCATTCTTCACACAGTGTTTAACTGTTACCTCTTCAATTACAACATCTGAATCAGCATCCGGTAAATACTCTCTTGTAAGTCTATACTCGTTTTCTATCCAAACGCTGTTAGTTGAAAAACTTACAGAAACCAAATCATTCTCAAATGCATAACCAAATCCTACTACATCTGTGTTAGCATGTTTAAAGTAAGGGTTATCTGCAATTAAAGGTTGCTGAGCTATATACCCCAAATATCTTTGACGAGTTGGATTTTCAAGAGTTTGAAGCCAATCCTTAATACAAAAAAATTGGTCGGATATAGAATTAGTGTTTATGTCGGTTGACGACCTGATTCTTACCGGAGCAATTTTCAATTCAGTAATTGAATCAATCAACTGAAAAAAACTTTCAAACACACTTACCGCATGCCCCTTTGATGCAGCACGTTCGTAAAAACTTAATTCATTGAAGCCAACTTCTATCATCGTTATTATAATAGTTCCATCATTGAATATTCCCAAGAATCGAAGAAGTCTTTTGGCCAATTTTCAATTTTCCCTTTATTAGTAATCACAGGATATTCGATTACATGCTTTTGTTTGTCGTCTTCGGGTTTTGTTTTAAAAAATAATAGCCTAACTTGTTCAGGAGTAATTAGCTCTCGTTTTGCGGCAATTCTTACTCCGTTTAAAATATGGTCTGAATGAGTTTCAACTATAATTTGGACACCATTGGCTGCAGCTCTTGCTAATAATATTCCTAATTCGACCTGGCCTTTCGGATGGATATGAGCTTCGGGGTTTTCCAACAACAATATTGTTCCAGGCTCAGATGCCAATACTGCAAGAATTAGAGGAAAAACGTAGGTCAATCCAAACCCAACGTTGTTTGCTCGATATGCTCCCGGATTATCCTTAGATACCAAAAATTCAAACTGAAGAGTAATGGTTCCCGCTTCGGGTTGGTCTTTGATTCGAGCTTGCGCCCCAGGTCTTATAACACTCAACCATTGGTTTACTTGAGAATAAAGAGATGGGTTAGGATCTGCCTCATTCCCATTTGCATCCCGATTTGTATATTTTAAATTTTCAATCGGAATCTTCTTTTCACGATATACGCTAAAGTAGTTGGCGGCAAATTCACCACGAACACCTAGTTGATTCTGATGCATTACTTTAGTGGAGGACGTTTCGTAATAAGGACGTGGGCCAATTCGCTCAGCACTTAAATAGTGAAAGTTGCTAGTAAACAATGGGACTTTACTTAAGTCCGTGCCCATATTAGTATTGGCAATTTCAATGAGTGAATCGAGATTATCATCTGCCCTCCATACCCAGCCTAATGTAACACCTGGATTGTACGTAAACGTTATACCTATTTCCTTCTTCTTAAAATAGCGATACAATATATCGTTACTATTACCAATTTGTGTGTAATCACCATTTAAGCCTAATCTATGATTCAGGTGAAGAAGGCCATTCTCAAAATTTTGCCTCAACAATAACAGCGACTGAATTACCGAGGATTTACCCATGCCATTAAGACCGGTAAGTAGATTCAGGTTTGATAAATGAATGGGTTCATCTTCAAAGCATTTGAAGTTTTGAAGTCGCAACGTTTTAATCATTGATAATTTCTTTTAAGAGATTCCTGATTTTATCGTGTCTTCTATTCACAGAAAGTGTGTCGCCCGTGCCGGAGGAGATAGAACGCAAAAAATCCGCATCTTTATTTGATAAATACATTAAACCTTGGTCAATTCGCCTCGCGTTGGCTATTAATTTCTTATGGTCGTTTTCACTTATAAGAGCTAAAGCAACGGAAATGCACTCAAATAAAGCTTTATTCACAGGCCTTCTTCTCTCTCCATCCTCGTATTTTTTTCTAAAAGCGTATTTGCCAAAAACCTGATTAGCCGTAACCATGGCCCTTTTAAATCGAGTTTTAATATCAGCGATTTCAGCAGGAGTTTTAGAATTTACTTTAGCCATCCCCCTATTCAGAAAAGAATCAAGGTCTGGCTCATAATTTTCCTTATCAAGATAAAAAGAAAGGAACCGAGTTGTGTAATCACGGTCTTCCATGCGATCACTCGGAACATAACCTCCCATAGCTGTTATAAACTCCGGCATACGTGCTAGCTCTGCCACCAATTTTGCAGGTTCACCTTGGTTTAATGCGTGGCGAATTTCTTGAGGGGTAAGAACAAGACCACCTGTATTAATGCGTTTGAAAATATTGAATTTAGCCTCATAAGGAGTCCCCGGATTAATAATATAAGCCGTCACATGGGTTTCTTCGACTCTTGATTTAAGATACTCAGGAAAATCATCCCATCCGAAGCCCTCGTAGTTTTTCAAGTATTCCAAACCCACTAACTTGAAATTCTTTTCAATAATAAAATTCTTCAAGGTGCTAACTCTTTGCAGTCCATCTACAATTAACCAAATATCCTCTGTTGCATCAAAATAAAAAGCAGGCAATGGGATTCGAACAAGTAAAGATTCTATCAAACGACTTTGGGCAACTATGCTCCACAAATTTGCCTTACGCTGAAATTCCGTATCCATTTTGATCCGCATGGGATCGCTTTGCAATCTTTTAATAATTGATTGAATAGTTAACGGTTGTGGTCTAATGTCAATTTTGGTTGGATCAAATGGATGTTTAATAGATGTTTCGCCAGTCTTTTCCGTTTCCGCGAAAGGAACTTGGTCTAAAGCTTCATCGTCCGCTTTCCGTAAATTTTCTATCTCTCCCATTACTCAAACATTTTAATTTGTTCAACCTGCGCTCCTTGCACGGTTTTGCTTTCACGAATTAAACTTTCTTTATTGGTGAGCAAACCTAATGCTTGTTTTTGGTCTTCGCTGCCTGCGGGTAATACCTCGCAAAGTGAAGTGACTACTCTCCAAAAACTGTTCTCCGGTTGTGCTGCTTCTTTTGCAATGTAATGCAAAAGTGCATTACGATTGGTGCCTTTGTAAAGTGACATAGCTTTATGCACTGTATCTATTAAAAAATTGTTTGCCCGCTCACCCAAGTTTTTATTGGCAGCAATACGTTCTTCAAAAGTTGCAAGGGTTTGTTTGTTGCCATTTTTAGTAAGAATGTGTTCAGTAAAAAGTTCCGACACATTGATGCTTAAACCTACTCTTGAAAACTTCGCTGCATCATCAAAATCACTTTCTGCAAAACTGTAAAGCTGTAACCAACCAATATAAAACTTAGTGAAATCATCTCCATCAAAACCCTTAAGCAAGGCATTGAAAGCACTCTCTCTTGCCATTTCTAAAAGTTCTGCGACAGTTACTTCACTACCATCTGCTTTTTCTACCTTTTCATATTTACCAAACTCACTTACTGCCTGACCAAAACAAGCCGTTAATAAATCTGCACCACGAAAACCTAATTTGTATAATTCATCAACTTCCTTTTCAACCGTTTTTTCTATCGCTTTTTTCACCTCTTTAAATTCCCCCAAACCTGTTTTTATGGATGGGGTGCAAGTAACTGTAACTGAAGAGGAGAGAAATGCTTTGTTGGTTTTTAATGCTACTGTTTGTTCTGTGTCAATAGCCCAACTACCCGTGATGTTCATATTACCACCTAAAATTGAATTACAAAGTGTTGTCCACGCCTCGGTGCTTTGATGGGCAAACATAATGCTCACTATATCTTTCGTTTGCTTTTCTATCAGTGAGAGAATCTCTAACAATTTATTTTCAAAATGTTTCACTGCTTGTTTCTTGTCACCGTCAAAGTGAGATTTGATTGCGGTGCATTCATCCGATTTCGGAGTCAAGGGGGTTGAAAAATTGTAAGTATAAATATGCCCTATACTTCTCTTTAACCAAACGTAATAAAAGTCCGAAAGGTCGGCATAAGCAATAGCATCATAGTATGGAGGGTCTGTTACAACTGCATCAATTTCCTTATTCGAAAATTGTTGGTGAGTGCCGCTCGAAGTATTGACGCAGTTTGAATAATTAAAATGCTGACCTTCACTTTCTACAAGATTTACTATTGGTTCTATTTGACCAAAAGCACTACCGGACAAAGTGCTGAAGGGATTCATTTCAGGATAATCGAAAACCATCGGGATAGATTTATTACCGAAAGGATGTTCTACTGTCTCTTGCAGCACATGCCAAACACTGATGCTCGTATATCTTGTAATTATTCTATCAATAAATATTGAGATATAGGTCTGTAAACATTTAGAATAATCTGGCTCAAAAAATGATGACCGTTCTTTGAATAGTTTTAGCTGATTCTCAATAAAACTATTTATGATAGCCGCTTGACGATCATTAAATAAATCACCGTATTTTTTTATACCCCACAACGGAACTTTGACATTTTGAGAGTCATTTGTAGGCATTAACTCTTGAGGTCTTTCAGTTTGAATAGCAGTTACGGTTAAGTCTTCAGTCGGGCTTTCATAAGACCTATCACCTTTTTTATTCTCATAAATTATCGCAAGCAATTTTTCTTTGATGCCTTCCGAATTAAATTGACGCTTAATTTCCTCAACTTTTGTAATACTTCCACAACAAGGACACTTCAAATTACCTTCCTTATTCCAACCTAACTCTTCACAAACACCACGCTTTACTTTAAAGGAAATTTTCTTTCCGGAAATTGATGGCTCTAAGTAATACCAATCAATTGATGAATAATTTCTCCTTTTTGAGATGTAAAATTGTCTTAGTAAAGGAACTTCAGCTTTGCATGTTGGGTTAGAACAAGTGCCCAACCTTGCCCAATAATAAATCAGCGGAATAGAGCCATCTTTTTTGCTTGGATATAAATACCCAAATTTCTCCTTTGTCTGCTCAATTAAATGTTTTGAAAAGAAATCAATGTCAAAAGAAAGGCGGTTGGGAATTCTTACTCCACTAAGATTGCCATTCTCATACACAAAATTTTCCGCCTCTAATTTGTTCCATTCGGCTTTGCCATAAAGTTTCATGAATTCGGCAATGCTGTAAGTTATCGGTTTGCCAAACTTCTGCGGAAATTCTAAACTCCCCTTTTGTATAATATGTGCAACGGGGTTAATATCATTTCCAAAACTTCTACAACCTAATCGTGCTGCTTCTAAAGGTATAGCGCCACCACCGGCAAAAGGATCAAATACCTTAGGCATTTTGTTTAGGAATGCCTCAATAGCTTTATTTAAATTGACTGTTGCCTGCTGAGTATTACCAGAGCATAAATGACGGTCCGTAATAGAATAGAGTTCTTGTTCGGCTTTTTTTATTGCCTGATAGTGAATATCAAAATCTCTCAGCAAATCTGTCGCAGAAAGATTGCTGTTGTCATTACTGTTGTGCGAAACCCAAATCAGTTTTCTTGCCTTACCAAGTATTCGTTCATCGTCCTTTTTCTCCCATTTTATTAAACTGTAATCGCTAATAAGTTTTGCTGTTGGCGTTGCCTTACCTGCTTTTTCGTTTGTAGAATACTCTATAGAAAATTTACCAATGAACATCATTAACCGGTTGCGAAGGTTATCTTCCATTTTGTCAATGGCAGCGGTATAAGGAATATCATCATAGGGTTTATAAGCATTTGCATTTATGCCTTGTTCGTTCAGTGGTTTTTTTGCACTACCTAATAAAATTTCAACTGCATCGCGAAACTGTTGCGGACAGTTTTCATCTAAAGGGTCGGGAACTAAACTTGCAAAAACAACAGCACGGCAAACTGGCAATGGCCGTCTTGCCCACCAAAGGTGCAGTGTAGAAATATGCCCGTGACGAATGGATTTGTCACGCACACTTTCAGCCGATATTTCTTTTATCGGCATAGCTACTTCAATTAGTTTTTTTGCTTTGGTCATTTCACTTTCTGTTTCCATTCTGCCATCGGCAAAAAGTATTGCACTCCTTTTGTCTTCAACTCAAATTTTAATGCCTTAGCAGGGTTTTGTATGCGGTGCAGTTCGGGTTTGCTTTTGCAGTTCATTACAATATACAACCAAGCGGCATCGCCTAACTGTGCCAGGCGGTTCATTTCGTTTTCACTGAGCATTACACTGCCGTCACCGGCACTTCTGCCCTTTACTTCAATGTAGCGTTTCATTTCTTCGGGGCTAATGCTGCGAATATCGTAGCCCTCATTGTATTTGCTTCTGTCTTCGGGTTTCCAACCTGCACTTGTTTCATAATCCATTGCTTCTTTCATAGCAATTGCTTCGGCTTCATCATCGCGGCTCATGCCGTAGTGCCCGTTGTATTCTACCTCCGTAAGCGGCACTACATAGGCACAGCCCAGCACTTCGGGTGCTTTAGGATTTAGTTGTGCCATTAGTTCTAAACTTTCTAAACGGGTTTGTTTTTTGCTGATGAGTTCGTTAATGCGTTCCTGTTTTTTCAAACTCTTTTCCTGCATCCGTGCATCGCCCAATAAAACTTTGCCTTGCATTTCCTGAATTTGCACCTGCAAATCCATTATCACCTGAGTGAAAGCGGATTCCAAATACTTTTTCCGGTCGGCAGAATCTTTCAGCACATGGGTTTTGGTATCTTCAAATTGTTGCTGTGTAATATTTTCAAAACTCCACTCCACTATTTCTGCGGTGCTGATTACCGGAGGCGGTTGAATAGGCGAAGCAAAATCGGCAGGAGCATGTAGGTCAATAAATTTAGCCGGTGAAGTGAGATGGAACGCTCTGTCTTTTGTTTGGTAAACCATTACCAAACGTTCATCGGCAATGCTGTCGTCTTTTTTGCTTGCACGGCTATCTACAATCTGGCTCTTTACAAAAAAAGCGAAGTAATCTTCTTTGTCATCGGGCGAAATAAGCACCGTGCCTTTGAGCATGTCTTCGCGATACAGATTGCGAACCACTTTTATTAAACTGTCGAAAACCGGATTGCCCGGATTGATGTAATGCACTTTGCCTAAATCGCCTACGCTTTGGTAGTCTAAAAAAACCTGCTTATCAAAACAAAACTGAATAGAGCGAATGGCATCGAAGTGAATTTTGTAATTGTCTTTAAGTTCGGCAATTACTGCATCAGGCATTTTATCAATTCGGAAAATGGAAGGTCTTAACTCGGTAAAAACGCCCCCTAAATTGGTAAATGCTTTCTCGAAAAATAAACGGATGTAGATGGGCTGCAAACGTTTTTCATCGGAGTTCTCTTTGAGCGTTCTTGCATCTTTGTAATCAACGGTGCTGTGGGCTAACTTATCTTTCTGCTCTTTTATTTTCTCTTTGAATTTCAATTTCAGCACTTCATCATCCTGTGCCAAGAACCGGTTTAGGTCGGTTTCTTTTCCATTGAAAACGGAATCAATAATATCATCCAAGCCCACGCCTTCTAACACATCCTGAATTACATCATACACGCGGTCGTCACCCATACCTTCGCGAATGATGTCGAGTTTAGTCAATAAGCGTTCTAATACTTTCCCTTCTTTGGTGTTACCGGCTACCATGTTGAACACTAACACATCCTTCTTTTGTCCATAGCGATGAATACGCCCCATTCGCTGCTCTAAGCGATTTGGATTCCAAGGGATGTCCCAATTGATGAGCAAACGGCAAAACTGCAAGTTGATACCCTCACCGGCTGCATCGGTAGCAATGAGAATTTGAGTATCGGGTTTCGCAAATGCCCACTGTGCTTCTCTACGTTCGTCCACTAATTTGCCTCCGTGAATGGTGGCTACTTTGTAGCCGCCACTTTTAGTTAGGCGTTCTTCTAGGTAAAGCAGCGTGTCTTTGTGTTCGGTGAAGATGACGAGCTTTTCTCCGTTTTCTAAAACGCCATTTGATTTGAGTAACTCCTGTAATTCCTGAAACTTTTTTTCTTCCTGCTTACGGTTGTAAAGTGTTTGAGCCATCTCAAACAACTTCTTTACCTCACCGGCTTCCTGTTGTATCTCCTGCAAACTTTTTGCAGTAGTAAAAAGTTTGAATTTTCTAGGGTCAGAAAGAATATTTTCTAAGGCATCTCTTTCATCATCTTCTAACTCTTCATATTCTTCGATGTTATCTACATCAAAGCCGTCTAATTTATGACGCTGGCTCCAAAGATTCGGATTCTTGTTTACTTCATCTACAATGCCCTGCAATGCTTTCCATCTTCTCTCCAATGTATTTTTGATAGCAAAGATTGAACTCACCAATCTCCGTTGCATTACCGTCAATGCCAGTGAAACGTGAATATTTTTAGTTTCTGATGCTTCGTCCTTTTTCTTTGTAAGGTAACGCGTTACTGCATCATACAGTTCTTTTTCTTCAGGTGAAAGCTGGTAGGCAACTGTTTTGGTAAACCGGTTTTTGAAAAGCGGTTTGCCTTGCCAATCTTTCATGTCTTCCTTTAACCTGCGAATGAAAAATTTATTGATGCCGTTGTGCTCCAATTCTTTGATTCGAGCGGAGGCAATTTCATCGGTAGCAAAAATGTCTTCATCCAATAACTGTAATAATTTTTTGAAAGTGTCTGTTCTGCCTCTGTGTGGTGTGGCTGTGAGCAACAAAAGATGCTCACACTGTTGGGCTAAAACCTGAGCCGCTTTGTAACGTTGGGATAGATACTGTTTGCTTCCGTAATCGTAAGCAGAAAGTTTGTGGCACTCATCAAACACAATTAAGTCCCAATGCGAGTTACTCGCTACATTCAACACATCTTCGCGTGAAATGAAATCAATGGATGTAACAATGCGGGGTGCTGTATGAAATACATTCGGGTCGGAGGAAAACAAACTGCGATTTACTAATGTGAAAGGGATATTGAATTTTACTCCCATTTCATCTTCCTGCCACTGCTTGGTTAATCCTCCGGGAGTTATAATTAAAATTCTTTCTACCAAACCACGCATGATTAACTCCTTAATGAGCAAACCGGTCATGATGGTTTTACCTGCACCGGTGTCATCTGCCAAGAGGAAACGGATTTTAGGAAGCGGAAGAAGGAATTTGTAAACGGCTTCTACCTGATGCGGCAGCGGGTCAACAATGCTACAGTTGACCGCGAACAGCGGATCGAACTGATAAGCGGAGTTTATGCGTTCTGCCTCTGCAAACAAAGCGAAGCGTGTCGGATCGCCTTTGAAATTGAAAGTGCCTTCTTCAGTAAGGACTTCCAAATTTTCAAACTCAGCCGCAGTAACTACTTTGGTATTAGCACGGTTGGTATTGACACCGGTATAAGAAATAGAAAAGCTCCCTCCCAATTTCTGAATCTTGTTAATGGCAACCGGCTCACTTACAATGAGATTCTTTACTATTTGATTGGGTTGAACTGCCATTGCTATAAAATAGAGATAGATATGTGTTTAGAAAGGGCGAAAAGTAAAAACAAAATACTAAAAATGCGATAAAGAGACTTCTTAGTGATAATCTATCCTATATTCAACAAGAGTCAAAAGAAAAATTGTCACTTTATTGCAACGCTTAATAAAGTCCGTTTACCGAAAATTTTAACTTTGAAAAGCACGACATGCTTTTTAGTAAATACCAATATCGCAACGCTGACCTAAAAAAAAGAGGTTACTCCCAAAGTTGTATTGCTTTTGACGGAGCAAAACAGTATTGGATAAAATGGGTTTTAGGAATTGATAAGACCGACACAAAAGCAAAAATTTTAGCAGACAAACTTCGGCACTTGCAGAAAGCAAGACACATTGCTTTGCCGAACATTATTGAATATGGATTTGACGATGAGCAACAGGCATACGCAATCGTGTATGAACTTTTAGAAGGAGTTGAAACCTTAGAGGAAAAAGTTTACGAACTCAAAACGCAAAGTGCAATCAGCAACATCATTGAACTTGCTGATTGTTTGCAGGAATTGCATTTGAAATTTAAAATTAATCACGGAGACATTCACCCTGCCAACATTCTCATTGACAAAAACGGACAATTTTATCTTATTGACTTTGGACTTGCTGACATCACGAAAACTTTAAGTCAGGAAAAATCACTTGAAGTATTTGCAAGAGGTTTTGCCGCACCTGAAAAACTCAACAAACTTGGTTCAAAAGGTTTTCCTTTTCAGTCTGACATTTATTCGTTAGGAAAAGTTCTTGACTGGATGTATCACGAAAGGCAGGAGGAACTTCCCGAAGAGCAAAACAAGCAACTGCAAAAACTTCTTGCAGAAAATCCAGCCGACAGACCAACTTGGCAACAGGTTTTAGATTTTCTTAGAAACCTTGCTTCTGCTTCGGAAACCGAAGCAGTGCAAGTTGCATTCAGACAATCCGCTTATGCAAGCGGCTTGCTTGAACTTCTCAATACAACAAATCCTATCTACGATATTTCACCGAGAGAAGGACAAAACTATTTATCCGACATCATCATTGGTGAATACATCTGCGAAGGTGTGATTTGGCTGAAAGAAGAAGATAAACTTTTGTTCAATGGGGTTAAGCGACTTGCAGATATTGACCCAAAGTATTTAGAAAGGAAAAGAAAGGAAGGGAAGAAACTCCCCTTCAAGTTTTCTTACACGGTGGACTACACTCACAACAAAGCAGACCTAACACCTTATTTTCAAAAATGGTTTGAGCAAAAGCAAACACAGGTTTCACTTCGTGAAAACCGAAAAGCAGTAAGAGAAGAATTGGGATTCTATCGTGAGCTACTTGAAAAGGAAAAAGAAGTTATCGCCAAAAATTCTTTGCGACTTCAATACTCGAACTTTGAAATAAAAGGCGATGAAATAATTTTTCACGTCAAGCATAACGACAAATGCAGCAGTATTGGTTTTGTGCTAAAGCACATTGAAGACGGTAACGATGTAAATTCAGAAGGTTGCGAGTATGTTGTTTCAGCAAGTGGCGACAGAAAGCAAAACAAAGAGTCAGTTGAGTTTGTAGGTAAGCCATATGAGTTTCATTCACAAGACGGACTTTTTAAAATCAAAGATTGTGAACGGTTGAAAAGAGACAGCATTCCGCAATCAGGTTTCTTGTTTGAGAACACAAACAAAAAGGAAGAAGAAAAGAACCGACAACTTGATGCAATCCGAAAAGTTGATAAGAACGAAGTGCAAAATCCCGACTTGATTTATTTTCTTTTCAAACCTGATGAACTTCCTTCTGCTTTTAGCGACTATACAGACGACTTGATTGTAAAACAGAAAGACACAAGCGGCAAGCCACTTGTTTATTCTTACAATCAACAGAGAGCAATTCAAAACGCACTGCTTCGCGGTCCGCTTTCAGTTATTCAGGGACCGCCAGGTACAGGCAAGACAACTGTAATTACCGAAATAGTTTTTCAGATTCTTGCACATAAACCCGAAGCAAAAATTCTAATCACTTCGCAAACCAACAATGCAGTTGACCAAGTGTTGGAAAACCTTTTGAAGAATGAAATTCCAATTCTGCGATTAAGCGGAATCACTGCACCGAGAATACAAAGCATACGCAAGCACACATTGGACAGAAAGTTGGAAGGGTGGAAACAATTAGTGCGTGAAGCAGCCGAAAAGAATTTCAAAGAGCAAGAGGCAAAATTCAAAGAGCAACTGCAAAGCAAAAATGCTTTTGCAGTTGCCGTTGTGGACATCATTCTTGAAAACAAGGATTGGAAGAAAACGAAAGAGAAAATTGAAAATGCAGTTGGCAGAGTTCAGAATTTGAAAACACTTCACAAGTTAGCTGAGGATAGAGAAAAAGCGATTGAGCAAATTGACGAAGTGTTGAAGATTAAACTTTCGGACTTTCTCAATCTGCATAAACTGCATCGTGATTGGATTGTAACGATAAACGCTTTGGATGAAAAAAGCGCAATCAATCAGAAGTTGATTGACAGCATTCGTGTAATCGGAGCGACTTGCAACCACATTGCAGCGAAGAAATACGCCAAATACAATTTTGAGTTTGACTATGTGATAATGGACGAATCGGGCAAAGCCACAACAGCCGAAGCACTTGTTCCGATAATCACAGGCAAGAATTTAATTTTCGTTGGCGACCACAGGCAGTTGCGACCAATGCTCACAACCACAAGAGAAGTTGAAAGTTGGTTGAGAGAAAAGTTCAAGAAGGAAGCAGACGAAGGAGAATATTGGGAGGATTACTTCAACCGACCAAGTTTGTTTGAGCAAGTAATCACACGAATTGAACCCGACTACAAAGCACAGTTGACAGAGTGCAGGCGTTCATCAGCAGAGCAAGTGAAACTAACTTCAAAATGTTTTTATGAGTTAGTGAATGATGAACCTATTGAGCCAGTGAAAAGAGATGTTTCAGCCGAACACAATTTGCCTTTGGCAATTCAGTCATCAATATTTTTCATTGACACAGGCAGCGACATCAAACACAAGATTGACGACAGAACAAAATCTTCTTTGAATGAAGTAAGTGCTCAACTCATTCCCGAAATTTTGGAACTGCTCAACAAGTTTGACAAAGTGAAAGAATATTCTTTTGGAGTGATAACAGGTTACACAGCACAATTCCGTTTGCTGAAAAAGAACATTGACAAAAAGAGATTTCAAAACAAAATCAATTCAGTTTGGAAATGGAACAAGTCTGAAGAAAAATTAACCGTGTCAGTTGTTGACCGCTTTCAAGGATTGGAAAGAGATATTGTAATTGTTGACTTGGTGAAAAGCGGAGCAGGTTTGAATTTGGGTTTCTTGGAAGTTCCGAACAGAATCAATGTTGCTCTTTCACGACAAAAGAAATTACTCATAATCGTTGGCGACTATCACGGAATTATCAATGCAAAAACAAAACGACTGAACGGAGAGAAAGCCGCTTTGCAACTTTATCTTGAATCGTTGAAACCCGACTGGATCGTAAAAGCGGAACAGATAAAAGAACTTTTCAAATGACAGACGAAGAAGCATACAAACAATTAAAAGATAAAGCACCGACAGGTTACAAACTGAACGAATTGATTCTGTTCAGTTATCCTGTGCGGAAGTTGCGTATGGATGTACTTGTAAACAAGCAGCCAGACGGCTCACTTGTGAAGGTGTATAATGTGTTGCTTCGTGCGATTCAATCAGGTTTTCATTCACAACAAAAGCTCTTTGAGTTTCTGGGATTAGGACTAACAGACGAATTTATTTTAAGAGAACTGTTTGCCTTGCGTGAGAAAGGTTATGTTGATTTGGTTTCGGAGAAGTGGATAGTAACTCCTACTGACGGAGAAAAATTTTTAAAGGATAATACGATACTAAGAATTGAGGAAGAAGAAGAATTTGAATTTTTAGTTGACGGTATTTCGGGAGAAATTATTTCAGTAAAAGAAAATCCAACCGAGAGAAACAAACTCATAAAGTTTTTAGAACCTGAATTGAAACTTGCACCGAAAAGTCCTGACCTTTTGGAGAACAAATTTCAAGAGTTGGCTGATGTTTATAAACAAGAACACGAAAGCAAATCTTATCTCATCAATTATGCACCTGACGAAATCAAGCGGGACTATGAGGAGTGGTGTAACTATTGGCTGATTGAATACATACCCGATAAGAAAAGTAATCAAGAGGCAAAGTTGGAAGTGCGAACATTTGAGCAACTAAAGCCAATCAAAACACTTACAGCAAAATTCAATTCAGAGTATAAGCACTTCATTTATGCTTTAAGCAATTCCGATAGAACAGCGTTTGAAGAATTGACGGAAGTAATTGAAGAACCGATTCAAATTGAAACTCCCAAAAGCGATTTCAGCACTCTGACAATTTGGGAAACGAAGTTGAAGTTTATTGAAGCATTGAGAAATGTGAAAGAGAAAATTCTAATTGAAAGCCCTTGGATAAAAAGAGCAACGCTGGACTACATTCATCATTTTGAAAAATTACTTAAAGAGAAAAAGCAGCTGGTAATTCTTTACGGCATCAGTGAGAAAGACGAACACGACCATTTTACTTTGAAGAAAGTTGAAGAGTTGCAAAAGCAATTCAAAGACACTTTCAAACTCATTCATTTGCCAACTCACTTTGCAGAAAGCAAATCAAAGCTGACCGGCACACACCGAAAACTTGTAATCAAAGACAGCGACTATTACATTCAGGGAAGTTTCAATTTTCTTTCTTTCGGAAAAACAGAAAAGCAACAAGTCGCTAACGAAGAATCACTTTTAATTTCAAAGGATGTAAAAAAGAAATGGGAACAGGTTGTAAAAGAATATGCACTGAAACTAAAACCATAGTTGCTATCAGCACTTAAAAATCTTTATCCTCCACCGCTAATTATGACGACTCGTCACATCTTCATATAGGGCGTCATACTGCCGGACGCTTCGTCCGACTCGTTTACTGCCCTTGTCCGACAAGAAATTTGGAACTTTAACTATAGTTATGATAGAATCTGGACTGGCTTTTGAAAAATATGAGTATCAACTATTTCAAGCCATGAAGGTAAAAGATAAGGGAACCGGTTCTTTATACAAAAAAGCGAAAGCCATCACCGAATATTTTGATGCTAAAGGGTGTATGATAATTCTATATGATAAGGACTCACCAAACGGAAGGATGGTCAACTATCAACTTACTTACGAAGAAATACGACATAGCCTTTGCCTTGCAAACTACCACAACGAAAAAATCAGAATTGAAAATGAATTACTGCCTAAAAAGTAACAGTAAAACCGCTTTGTGGGTGTCGGCAGGTGTCGGAGAGTATAATATCCGACTCCAGAACCGACTCCCCAAAATGCAAAGCCCCCGAAAATGCTTGATTTCCGAGGGCTTGCGCTTGTTGGTTGCGGACCGGACGGGACTCGAACCCGCGACCTCTGCCGTGACAGGGCAGCATTCTAACCAACTGAACTACCGATCCATTATTTCAATTCCTGTCTTTGTTTTTAAAATGATTGAAAGAATCATTTTTTCGGAGCTGTGACAGGTCAGCATTGAATCCCAAACTTTTTTGGGAACTACCGATCCATTATTTCAATTCCTGTCTTTGTTTTTAAAATGATTGAAAGAATCATTTTTTCGGAGCTGTGACAGGTCAGCATTGAATCCCAAACCTTTTTGGGAACTACCGATCCATTATTTCAATTCCTGTCTTTGTTTTTAAAATGATTGAAAGAATCATTTTTTCGGAGCTGTGACAGGTCAGCGTTGAATCCCAAACACTTTTTGGGAACTACCGTTTTTTTGTTTTCACCTCAAACATTTCGGTGAGATAGCCGACCCTCTTTTAAAAGGAATGCAAATATATCCCCCTGATTGATTTTTACAAACTCCGAGGGAAAAAGATTAGGCTGTTTTTTTAATCTGCGATTCCACCCAGCTATAAGTGGTCTCCATTCCTTTCGATAATGCATAATTTGGCTGCCAAAGAAGGGCCTGCTGTATAAGGCGATTGTCTGAATTCCTTCCTCTCACACCGGTGGGGCCGTCAATATTATTGATGGAAATCTGTTTCCCGGAAATCTCAATAATCATTTTAACAAGGTTATTAATGGAAATCATTTCCTCAGAGCCAATATTTACCGGACTGGTAAAATTACTCTGCATCAGTCTGCGGGTTCCTTCGATACATTCATCAATATAGAGAAAAGAGCGCGTCTGTAGGCCATCGCCCCATACTTCAATGGAACTACCACCGGTAGCTTCAGCTACTTTGCGACAAAGCGCTGCCGGAGCTTTTTCTCTTCCTCCCTTCCAAGGATTTCCCGGTCCATAGATATTGTGGTAGCGAGCGATGCGCACCTGAATTTTATGAATGCGAGCAAAAGTGAGATATAGTCTTTCACTAAATAGTTTCTCCCATCCATACTCGCTATCAGGCAATGCCGGGTAGGCAGATTTCTCTTCACAAAAAGGGCTTTCGGGATTCTCTTGGTTAAATGTGGGATACACACAGGCAGAAGAAGAAAAAAACAATTTAGGCACCCGGTGTTGAACTGCTAAACCGGCTATATTCAGATTTATCTGCGCACTGTTGTGCATCACCATCGCATCATTCTCACCGGTAAAAATATATCCTGCACCACCCATATCGGCTGCTAACTGATAGATTTCATCTACCCGATAGCGAGCAAATAAATCACTACAAAACTCCTGCTTTCGTAAATCACCAATCAGAAATTCATCCGCTGCGGTAGGGGCAAATTCAGGATATTTCAAATCTACACCAATTACACGGTACCCTTCTTGCTTTAAACGCGCTGTTAAATGATTGCCAATAAACCCTCCGGCACCGAGAACTATCGCTGTTTCCATGATACTGATTCTGCCGTACTATTACTGCCGCCTGAGGTCGTATTTTTCAATCTTATTGTATAAGTGGCTTCGTTGAATATCGAGTACCTCGGCTGTTTTAGAAACATTCCATCCGAATTTTTTGAGTTTGTGTTCGATAAATAATTTTTCAATATGCTCCTTAAAATCTTGAAACTTGTCGAACTGTTCAAACAGATCTGTAGGGGTATCTTTCGCTTGTGTGTTGGTCACAAAGTTTCGCACTTCGCTTTCGGTAATTTTTTGTTCGGATAGAATCACTAATCGTTCCATCACGTTGCGGAGTTCACGGATATTTCCCTCCCAATTCATGGTTTTAAGTTCTTCTAATGCCTTCGGGGTAATTACTTTACGGGGGATCGCATAATCCTCACAAATTTCTTTTACAAATTTTTCTGCCAGAATCGGAATGTCCTCTCCTCGTTCATTTAAAGAAGGAACATGGATAATAATCACACTCAGTCGGTGATAGAGATCGGTGCGAAACCGATGCTCCTCAATTTCATTTAGCAGGTCTTTATTGGTGGCTGCTACCACTCGCACATCCACTAAGATATCTTTATCGCCCCCCACTCGTGTAATTCTTCCTTCCTGCAAAGCGCGCAATACTTTTGCTTGTGCCGAAAGGCTCATATCGCCTATTTCATCTAAAAACAAGGTGCCTCCATGAGCTTGCTCAAATTTTCCGATCCGCTGTTTAAGAGCAGAAGTGAAAGCCCCTTTCTCATGCCCAAACAGTTCGCTTTCAATCAACTCACTGGGAATAGCTGCACAATTCACTTCGATCAATGGTCCCTGTACCCGATTGCTTTTTTCGTGAATCCAGCGCGCTACTAATTCCTTACCGGTTCCATTGTCACCCGTCACCAGTACCCTGGCTTCGGTGGGAGCTACCCGTTCAATCGTTTCCTTTATCTTTTTAATAGCAGGAGAATCACCAATGATCTCTCGTGTTTTAGACACCTTGCGTTTTAGTACCTTGGTCTCGGTGACCAAATCAGCTTTTTCAAGAGCATTGCGCACGGTGATTAGCAAACGATTTAAATCAGGTGGTTTTTGAATAAAATCGTAGGCTCCTTTTTTCACGGCTTCTACCGCATTCTCTACGTTGGCATGCCCCGAAATCATAATGATAGGAGTTTCGCAGTCGGTATCTTGCAATTTTGCCAATACCTCCATGCCGTCCATTTTCGGCATTTTAATATCCATTAAAGCACAGTCGTAGTCGCCATCTTTCAGCATGGCAAAGGCTTTCGCCCCGTCCTCTGCTTCATCTACTTTGTAGCTTTCGTATTCGAGTATCTCCCGCAGAGTTTTGCGGATACTTTTTTCGTCATCGGCAATTAGAATGTTAGCCATACTGTGTTTTAAAAATTGAAAAATGAATAACGAAAAATTAAGACTGAATACAAAAATTATATTCAGTCCTATTTTTTTTAAAAAAGCTACCTGCCTGTAAGCCGGATTCTGTTTCCTTCAGGTATTACCCGGAAGGACATCTATCATTTATCTGCGATTTCGCTCACACGAAACCTGTTACGCTCAACCCCTCCGCGCAGCCTGACTCGAAAGCCAAGCAATCGTGCGAGCCGCACTTTAGCACGGATATACGTGAGCTTTCAACCCGCAAGGTTTACCCGGCTGTTGCGTTACCACAACAACCCGTGAGCTCTTACCTCACATTTTCACCCTTATTCCGATATATCGGAACGGTTATTTTCTGCGGCACTATCTGTTGAACTGTCTCCAATTCCCCCACCCGTTAGGTGGTGCGGTGCTCTGTGTTGTCCGGACTTTCCTTCCCGATTTTAATCGAGACGATAGATCAGCCTGTAGCCGTGCACGAAATTAGACGTTTATTTTTATGGACGAAATGAATTGATTTTATAATTGGCGATTGTTGAAATTCTTGAGATTATTGTGGATATGCTAAAATGGCGATTAGCTCAATGGGTGGAACTGCGTTGGTGGAAAAGGTATCTGAAAGGGAAGAATAAGCAAACTTATCTGAACTGGAAAAGAGAATATTGGAAGAGTGTGTGGAATAAAATAGCAAAGGTAATTCCATTAACCCCAACCTCTACCATTGCCGATATGGGTTGTGGCCCTGCCGGAATTTTCATCGCGTTCCCGGGTCATTCCGTCACCGCTATTGATCCGCTTTTGCAACAGTATGAAACGCATCTACCATTTTTTGAGAGAAGCGATTATCCCAATTGCCTTTTCATTACTTCTGGTATTGAAGACTTTGAGATTGCCTCCGCTTTTGATATAGTCTTCTGTATGAATGCGATTAACCATGTGAAAGATATGGAGAAGGCGGTTGATGTAATAGTGAAGGCAACGAAACGAAGTGGCTATTTAGTGATTTCTATTGATGCCCATAACCACTCTTTCTTTAAAATGCTTTTTCGTTTAGTGCCAGGGGATATTCTGCATCCGCATCAGTATGATTTAAAAGAATATCAATCTTTTTTAGAAAAGCGGGGAATAAAAATTAAGAAAACGGAATTGCTCAAGCAGGAGTTTTTTTTCAATCATTATTTGATAGTGGCCGCTGCTTGATCCTTACTTTTTCTTATTCAATACAATCGGATAATCAAAGTTGAGGAAATATATGGGATGCACCACCACTTGCCCCAGCGTATTAAATTCAATGGCGGGCATAGGCAGTTTTACAATATTCAAAATGCCGAGAATGATTTTACCGGCTCGCGATTGGGCTTTGAACTTGGTGTAATCGGCATCTATGGAAATGAAAAATCTTCGATAGCGTTTGAGATCACTTCGGTCGTGGTACACTCCTTTACTATCCGTCCACTTGTTTTCAAAGCCGCCATACATGTTTCCAGCAGCATAACCAAAAGCTATATTCAACCAAGACGGTCGAATTTTATGATTGAAGGAATATAGATTAAACGACAGCCACATCGTCACTCCGTTATAATCTTTCAATACGCGCTCTCCAAAATTATCTCCGTACAACTCATAAGCGCGGTCGCGCAATTCTCCCACCGGGTAGTTGATGATGTGGAAGGAATATTTAATTGTAATTCGCTGTTCTTTCCAAATTAAAAACTGTGCAGTAGAAAATGCTGCTCCGGCAAAATCAAAAACAATATCACTCCATGAAGCGCCATATTTCTGCGTAAGCCCGTCCGGTATTTCAATGGCCGCTAAGCTGATAAACCCAAAAGCCCCAGCGGTGAGTGCTGCTGGGGTATTTTTCATACCACTCCACCGCAGCATGTTATACGTCCAGTTAGTGATAAAATAAGGAGCAAAGAAGTGCCCTGTTTTGTCAATTTGCAACCATTCTTTCTCATCCGAAAACCAATGAAATTTTGTCAACGGTTCGTTGTGATACCAGCTAAAACCAACCCCTGTCATTATTGCGGCATACCCGCCTACGGCTCCGATGCTTACTCCGGTTAATCTTTTTTTATGAATGGTGGTGGGGAAATCGAGTGTGCGCTTCTCTTTATTGACCAATGCAAGCGTAGAGTCTTGTGAAAAAGCAAAAGACACCGTAAACACACTTAGAAGAATAAGTAAAACCGATTGTCGCCATAAGTTGCGGAGAAGCAAGTAATTCATCTGCGATAAAAATAACTGTATTGAATGGATTCAACATGATTCTGCGAATTAGTGATGGACGAGTTTCTGCGCATATCTGAGCGAGCTTTATTTTTAAGTTTACTAAAGTGGAAAAATGAAAAGACCTATTTGCAGTAGAAGTTACAAAAGCGCAACAGAAATAATTCTTTGGCACCGAATAGATAGTAATCGGCATAAGGGTATTCTTTTATTTTAGCCACTCAAATCAGCGCATGACCGAATCCCATATCCGGAGTATTATAAAAGGTATTTCATGGCGTATCATTGGAACTTTTGATACCGTTGTTATTTCCTTCTTTGTTACCGGTCATATTGCGATGGCGCTCAAAATAGGGTTTACCGAAGTGATTACTAAGGTGGGCTTGTATTATTTGCACGAACGGGCTTGGCTGTATTTTTTACACGAAAAAGATCAACATCCCCAAACTTCATTTTTCAAAGCAATTACTTGGCGCGCTTTGGGCACCATAGATACCATGTTACTCGGTTGGATTTATTCAGGCGATCCGTTAATGGGGCTTAAACTCGGTTTTGCGGATGTATTCACCAAAGTGGCTCTTTATTATTTACACGAGCGAATGTGGCACCGCATACCGGTGGGAACCGTGCGCAGATGGTTTGGAATAAAAGCTGAAGACGCTACACCAACTCCGCCACAATAAAAATGCTACCGCTCACCAACACCATGTCATCCGGGGAAGCATTTTGCAAAGCTGCCTTATAGGCTGCTTTGACAGAGTAATAACATTCTCCCTTCAACCCATTTTCAATCGCTTTTGAACACAACTCCCCCGCGTTTAAACCGCGCGGAATATTTGCCTTGCAAAAATAATAGATAGCTTTTCGAGGGAGCAGCGAGAGCACTTTTCGGATGTCTTTATCATTCACGGTGCCATATACAAAATGAAGTTGCCGGTACTTTGTTTGATGAAGTTCTTTCACCACTTCCTTGATGCCGGCTTCATTGTGAGCGCTATCAAACACGACTAAGGGCTTTTGTTGTTTGATGGTCCAACGACCTATAAAGGAAGTATTCTGTATCACATTCTTTAACCCCTTTTGTACTGACTTTTCAAAAATTCTAATCCCTGACTGTTGCAGCAGTTCTATCGCCTTCAGAGCAGTAGCAATATTTTTCTTTTGAAAACTACCCTTTAAATCACTCGAGTATTGAGTGCCTTTATCAGCAAAATAAATAGGGGCTGACATTTGTTTTGCTTTTTTGATAAACACAGGTTTCGTTTCAGGATTCGTTTCACCTATGACTACCGGAGCACCTCGTTTAATGATTCCAGCTTTTTCCCCTGCAATTTTTGCCAAGGTGTTGCCGAGGAATTGCGTGTGGTCATAAGCGATGTTTGTGATGATGGACAAAATAGGCTCAATGATGTTAGTGGAATCAAGCCGGCCGCCCATGCCTACTTCTATCACAGCATAGTCCACTTTCTTTTCTTTAAAATACTGAAAGGCCATTGCCGTAGTAATTTCAAAAAATGAAGCATCTACTTCTTTGAATTTCTCTTTGTTCTTTTCTACAAATTGCGTCACATACTGTTGGCTGATGTAATGGCCATTTATTTTTATCCGCTCCCGATAATCCTTGTAATGTGGAGAAACAAATAGCCCTGTTTTGTACCCTTGCTCTTGTAGTACCGAGGCGATAATGTGAGCCACCGAACCTTTGCCATTTGTTCCCGCCACATGGATACATTTCAGACTTTGCTGCGGGTTTCCCAGTATGTCGCAAAGGCGAGTAATATTATCCAAATTGTTGCGATAAGCTGCCGCACCCACCCGCTGAAACATGGGCAATTGTTCTAAAAGATATTGTATAACCTCCGAGTATTTCAAGCCGTGCAGAAATTTAGCAGGTCAAAAATACATTTTGAGAGGATAAGAAAATTGGGGAATGAAATCAGTGAACCTTATAGATGTAAGTAATGGTGCCTTCTTGTGTTTCGGGGGCATTGGCTACTGCATTAAAGGTAGATTTTTTGGCAGCAGCCAAGGCATTATCAATATTGCATTTATCGAAGGTAGTGGATTTGAAGCGCTCAAAGTCGGCTGCCACCACCTTGCCGCTGCGATCTACTTTTATTTTTATCACCACTTTACCTTGAATGGTGCAAGTTTGAGGGGCGGGTAAACTCAATTTTTTTCTTCCTGCCAAACTGTAGCCTCCGTTCAAGTCGCCACTGCCGGGTCCTTGTCCATCACCATTCCCATCCCCCAAGTAATTCTTTGAGTTTGGGTCACCGTTCGGTTTGCCTTGATCGCCTTGCCCACCTCCGGTTCCATCTCCAACGCTTTTGTTGGGTTCTCCATAAGCGCCTTTGGTGAATAATGCATCCTTGTTGGGTTGCTGTGCAGGTGCCGGATTTTCTGTTTTATTGGGTTTAGAGGTGGTAGTCTTATTGGTGGAAGGATTTTTATTCGGCTTAAACATCGCATTCTCATCCGGCTTCACTTTCGGCTTTTCTTCTGCTTTTGGAACCACTACTGCTTCTTCTCCATTCTCTTGTGAAAGCACCTCATCCGGAGTACTTTTTTCGGGGGTGGCACTGCCGGCTTCTTGGCTGGTTTCCATTGGGCCGGGATTGTAGGAGAAAGGCTGAGTTTCACCGCTTCCTACTTCATCAAAACCAAAGTTAACCGCCATTCCCCCTGCATTATCTTCAAAAGGAGGAATAGGAGTATGCAGAATAGTAAAGAACAACAACAGCAAAATCAGTCCATGAACCAACAGGGTAATGATGGCCGCCCATGCAGTTTTCCGTTGACGGAACTCTTTTTCTTCTGTATCAAATGAAGTGGTAAACATGGTGCTGAGAACTGGTTATTCGTAGATAGTTAATAGTTATTCGTTAATGGTTTTTCGTGACGGCTACTTTTTTTTGGTAATGGGGCAGTCATTTTATAAGACTTATCGGTTCGTTGTTGCCAATACCATTTTCATGTTTAGTTTGGCTCCTATGGTCATCACATCCACCACATCCTGTAGCTTTAAACTTTTGCTGGCTTTTAGCACAATATTAGGCTGAGTCAGGGTGTCATCCGTTATAAACATACTCAGCTTAGGTTCTAAGGAATCAAAAGCAATTTTCTCATTATTGAGGTAGTAGTTCATATTGGAGTCCACCGCCAGTACTAAGTTTTCTTTGCTCACCGACTTTCCCGCATTCGTTTTAGGTAAATTAATCTTAATCACCGAAGGAGCTACCATCGTGGACATAATCAAGAAGAACAACATCAGGAAAAACATGATGTCATTCAGCGAGTCGGTACTCACAGCCGACCCCATTCTACTTTTGCGTCTTAGCTGCATTCGTTCCTATTTGGTGGGTTCCTGAATCAAGTCAATAAATTCTACAGAGGTGCTTTCTAATTGAAAACTCACGCGGTCAATCATGGTATTCAAATAGTGAAAGCCGATGTGGGCAATGATCCCCACCAGCAGGCCGGCCGCAGAGGTAATCATCTTTTCATAGAGGCCTCCGGCTATCAAGCCAATGCTGATGTTATCGGCTAAGGAGATATTATAGAAAATACGGATCACCCCGCTAATGGTACCTACGAAACCAAACATAGGGGCAATACCGGCAATAATTCCGAGGTACGAAAGGTTCTTCTCTAGCTTGTAAATTTCCAACTTACCAGTGTTCTCTACAGCACTTTCAATTTCTTTAATCGGTTTTCCAAGACGTTTAATCCCTTTTTCCAGCAATCGAGCTATGGGACTGTTGTTGTTTTTGCACATGCTGAGGGCGGCATCTGTCTTTCCGTCCATCAGCATGGTTTTCACATTCGCCATAAATCCCGCATCCACTTTTGAGGCTCGGTGGATGACGATAAATTTTTCTATCATCAGATAAACGGCTATCACTGATAAAATGCCAATGGGCACCATGACCCAGCCCCCTTTCATTATTAGGTCTAAAAGGCTGATGGATTGTTCAGTGATAGCCTGAGTTTTGGCTGCGGCTGAAGTATCTGTGACGATCTGAAGAAGGGTCATGTATATAGATTTAGTAGTTAACGCGGAGTATCCAATTTTTAGTATAACAAATGTGCCCTCCTTATTTGAATTCCGGAACCACACTATTAAACTCTTATTTGTTGATTGTGGACTGGAAAGGGCAGAAAAAAGATGGAAGCAGTGCTTGCCGGTTTATTGAGCGCCAAAAGCGAAAGGCTTTTGTTTGCTACTCACCATGTGTTTAACCGTAAATAGACAGTAGGAAGCCCAAATACGGTTACTTATAGAGGGGAAAGAGTCGTTTATTTGAGGGGAGCAAAACGTATATGAAAAACAGCAACTATCCCATTGAATATAGTGATGATAAAGTCACCGCTTGGGGGGGCTTTTCGGTGATGTAACAATTCACTGAAAAGATAAAACTTCGGCAGTTCGTCCAAACCCTTCCCATTCCGAAAAGCACGAGTAATAACCGATATGAATTAGAGGGCATTGTAGAGAGCTTTCTACTATCTGTTTGGTTGGGCTGTTACAAATTTTCACACACGTATGTGTTGCGGTTAGATGATACGCTAAAGAAAATATTCGGGTGGAAACAGATACCCAGCGATACCTCTTACAAACGTTTCTTCAAAAAATTTAATCAACGCATCAACACCGAAGTTTTTCCGGCTATACAACAGTGGTTCTTTGTGCAATTGCAGTTGGATAATTATGCGCTTGACTTAGATTCAACGGCTATTGCCCGCTATGGAACCCAAGAAGGCAATCACATCGGCTACAATCCTGCTAAACGAGGCAGACCGAGCCATCATCCGCTGTTTGCTTTCCTTGGCAATGAACGCATGGTAGCCATGCGCCCTAATACTACCGAAGCAGCTCTTAGAATGGTCAATTTAGCTTACAACATGATTAGTTTGTTCCGACAGGTAAGTTCTGAAAAGCCCAAGTAGCAACGGTTACAGACTTTACGACTCAAAGCTATGCAGTTGGAGCCTGGATGACTAAACGAGGCAACAGCCAAGTGCTGAAAATGGCAGTCCCTATTAAAAAACGAAAGTGGATGGACGGAATTTTTGCTAAAGTGGATGAATTAGACTTCCCTTTATCTCTCCAAACTTAGTAGCTACTGTCTATTTACGGTTTATTAGTCCCTCAATG
This sequence comes from Sphingobacteriales bacterium, assembly GCA_018262795.1. Lineage (GTDB taxonomy): Bacteria > Bacteroidota > Bacteroidia > Chitinophagales > LD1 > Bog-950. The sequence goes on from JADFDM010000004.1 coordinate 203,214, forward strand.
TTCTCCGTTTCGAGGATTGGCAGAGCACGAAGCGGAAAGAAACTCACAGCCCCACCTCACCAGGGGCGGAACGGTTCGTTCTTATCGGCTCAAGGCTCGCGGCTTGTAGCTCACAGTTCTATTTCCTTTTTCAGTGCATATATCTGTAGCTACATCAGCTTGTTTGGTTTCAAGATTTTCCATTTTGCGGTTTCAACGCCCTATGGTTAGCTGCCATTGCTCAATCATTTGTTGCGATACGGGCTGTAGTAAAAACAAAAAGTAGCCCCCCTAATAAATAGAAAAACAAAACCTCCGTCCAGTGAAGGAGCGGAGGTTTATTTTGTAAGCCTTAAGTAAAAGTAGTTATGGACAAGAAATAGCAGTAAACACCGCAGCTCCACCATCTGATACCGTTAAGCGAAAGCAACTTCCGTTAGGCGATTTCATGATTACGCCTTTCGAGACATCGCTGATATACACATCACCACCGGTAACTTCTACCTTACTTCTGGGGGTAGCTGTGCCAACGCCCAAATTGCCGCTGTCATCCACCGCTACCACGCTGGTTGTTTCAGTATAAATATAAAGCTCGAATTGGATAGTTAAACTGTTAATACTGTTAGAAACATTGGCCCAGTAAATAGCACCGCTCGTATAGCAGCCATTGCAGATACCATACACCAATCCACCTGTATTTGCTTGGCTGACCCCATCATCTAAAATAAAGACAAGGGTTTGTCCGGCCGTTACATCGGCTCCTCCCGGTATTGGGAAGTAGTTCCAACCCGTAGTTAAACTGGCTGCAGATTTGGTATAGCTGCCCAACTCGGTACCGGTTATTGAATTAGCCATCAAGTGCATAGTAATATCTACTGTGCCGGGGCTAGTTAAATAAACACGAATGCCTTTTACTTTACCGTTATTCGTTACTTGAAATGATTGCCCAACCCACTGATCAACCGCCCAAGTATTGTCGTGAGTAGGGATATTTGTATCCAATACACTATCACCGGCTAACGTTGTAGTTACTTGAAAAGGCATGGTAGGATCGTGAGTGCCTAAGCTAACTCCATTACTGTTAGCTACGAAAGTGCAAACAGTATCGGTAGATACCATTAACTGAATTTCGCGGATACTCATCCATGGAGCTGTCGGATTGTACGTCTGCGTTACATTCAATTTATAGTAGCGGTAAGCGATACTGTTATTTACATCAAATACAGAAGGTGCCCAACAAAATGATGAAACAGGCGCACTAATACTTCTTGAATCAAGTACTGTAAATGTAACGCCATCATTACTCCCTTCAAAAGTCCAAATCTTTGGGCAGCGGTCATCTGCATGGCCGGTGCCAGATTCGCTTTCGAGGGTATATCGTCTGATAGTCTTTGAATTTCCTGCACCAAAGTCATAAATCAACCAACCAAAGGGCGATCCATAATTGGTAGCCCAATCGGTACTGCAATCACCATCAAAAGCAATAGCCCCATCATTAGGTCCACCAAACAAGGAGGAAGAAACAGTTATATTTCCACTGCTTTGAGAAACTACGGCATAAGAGCCGCTACCAGTAGGATTGCATACATCCATATCACTCAGCATGTGAAGGTCAACTGTTTTAGTGCCACCGGCATCGGTAATGCTTAATAAGTTACCGTTTAAAGCAAAGTCTGTGTTCAAATCAGTTCCGGCAGGTCCGGTAACTCCTGTCGCTCCAGTGGCTCCAACTGAGCCTGTTGCACCTTGAGGGCCGGTCGCTCCATCATTACCATCTGCACCTGTGGGGCCTTGTGAACCCGTGGCACCCGTTGCACCGGTATTGCCATTAAGGCCTTGCGGGCCGGTGGCTCCATCAAATCCATTTGCCCCATCAGCACCGGTTACACCTTGTGGGCCTGTTGCTCCCGTTGCGCCCTGCGGACCCGTGGCACCGGTGGCTCCATCATTACCAGCTGCACCAGTGGGGCCTTGTGAACCGGTGGCACCTGTTGCACCGGTATTGCCATTAAGGCCTTGCGGGCCGGTGGCTCCATCAAATCCATTTGCCCCATCAGCTCCGGTTACACCTTGTGGGCCTGTTGCTCCCGTTGCGCCCTGCGGACCCGTGGCACCGGTGGCTCCATCATTACCATCTGCACCAGTGGGGCCTTGTGAACCCGTGGCACCTGTTGCACCAGGCATACTGTTACCGGCATATAAGGCATAAGGTACACTGAGCAGTTGAGCTGTGCCCATGTCTGCATACACGATTCCGCCTGTAGGGTCAATTTCTACTTGTAAGTATTTATCGCCACTACCCCAGTTCACGGTGGCGAAAGTTCCTTGCACTACCGTGCCACTGCCTATAGCTACAGTGAACAGACCAAACTGGTTGGTAGTAGCCGCCTGTGTTTCTTGATACACTACCGTACCGGTGCTGTTTCCATCGTGAACCGAGAACCGAAGCCCCACACTTTGATTAGTAAGTACCGTTCCCTGCGCATCGCGGGCTACAGCTTGATAGTTTACTAATTGAGGAATTTGGGCGTTGGCCAGCAAGCTAATGTAGGAGACCAAAAGGAGTAAAATGCTTTTTCTCATTGAGTAGAAGTTTAGGGTATTATAGAGTAATAAAAGGTTTAAAATAAGGACGTTGAGAACCTGTACTTAAATTGCAAGACAAATATAATTTGGCTGTTCAATCATTTCATTTTTTAACATTTTGTACCGAAAAATAAATGCCATTACATAGATAACAGCATGCCATTGCTGCCGGCAATTCCTTCTATTTCATTGAATGTGATTTCCTGCTCTCTAAGGGCTTGTGGCGAAAATTCTCTGATCGGTTGGCACTTCACTTACAAACAGAAACATTCTCCGCTCGTCCTCGTCTGTAGCTTAGCCCGAGCCAAGCTGACGAGGATGTTTCTATTTTGGCGTTTGTAACGCCTATTTTTAAACCAAGCTAACATTTACCATTCCTTTTAATCCTGAATAATCTCTTGCAGAACTATTTAAATATTCATGGGCGTGTTGAACAATTCCTTCTTTTGCTCGCGCCATTTAATGTAGGTGGCTGGTCATTAAACACCAGTAAAATACTTCTAAGCCTTTATGCCTTATGCCGTAGTTGAGGTCTTGTGTTATTAGCTGCTTGTAGCTTTCGCGAACAACCACATCTAACCAATTTACTATCGTAAAGGTTAAAAAGTAGGTGTCGTTTTGGTCTTGTATAAAGTAAGGGTCTCCGCTTATGTAACTAAACTATAAATTTTTACACGCGTTACAAATGCTATGGTAATTGTATCCCTGCGTATCCGGTCGGGCGGGCGCGTCCCTTACCCGAAGGCCAGGCTACAGACGAGGACGAGCGGAGGCATGTATGCTGCCGGGCTTATTCCCCTTTGCCTTTTTTTAGCCGCAGCAAGTATCAGTTGAATGCTTCGCGTACTATAAGGCTCTCCTGAGTATTGCCCTTTAAAGAAAAACACCTTGGGCTTATATTCTTTAAAATAGGCTCGCAGATGTTTTAAGGTGGTAGGGCTAAGTGGCACTATCCGATCTTTTTTCCCTTTTGCAGCTTTTATATTTACCACCATACGGTGGCTGTCTATTTCCTGTTAAATGAACGCACTTCGATTCAAGTCGCCATTCGATAAAATTTTCGTTTGCGATTGAGCTCACTCACTTAGCTGTTTTTCACATCTTCGCTCGTAATATTTCAATACTTTTAATCGTTAAAGAATCCGATGAAAATACTGCCTCTCACACTTTTAGTGTTGCTTACTATACAGACGCAAGCGCAGAAAATGAGGAAACCGGAGAATGCTCCGGCAATTGTGGTTCATCACGAATTAAGCAAAGCAGATCTGCATAAAATTAAACTGTTGGAAGATACGCTTCATCTTCTGTCCAACACTTTTACCTACGATACATTGCTCGATGTAAGAAAGAAAGCCTGTTATACTTTCATTCCTCATTTTGTAGAAGCATTAAAGCTCGACAACTCCTTTTACTTTCCTTTCGATTCCTTTGAAACTATCTCGTTGATTTACCCGCCCGACAGTTCTTTCCGCATTTTTACTTGGCAGTTGGTACTCCCCAAAGGCAACTTCCGGTACTATGGAGTGATACAAATGCGCAGTAGTAAAATCAAGATATTTCCGCTATACGATGCCAGCGATACTATGACCTATCATTCGCAGCGACTGCTCACGAGTGATAACTGGTACGGAGCGATGTATTATAATATCATTCAGAAACAGGTAGATGGTCGCTCCTACTACACCTTGTTCGGTTTTGAGGCAGCAGATATTATTACCCGAAGGAAAGTAGTGGACGTGCTCAGTTTTGATAATTACGGTAGGCCGCAGTTCGGAGAGCCGTTCTTTTTCTTTAAGCAGCAGGAAGACTCCTCCCATTATGCCCGCACCGATACACTGACCCGATTTTTTATTGAATACAATTACAACGCCTCCACAATTCTCAATTACGATCCGCAATTAGAGATGATAGTGTTTGATCATGTGGCTCCGCCTACCGATAAGGCGAAGGGAGCCACCTTCAGCTATGTGCCCGATGGTACTTATGAAGGATTCAAATGGGCAAATAACCGATGGAATTGGGTAGAGAAGGTTTTTACTTTTGCTATTAATGAAAACGATAATCCTCCGGTACCCGCCCCTTTGTTTGGCACACCGCGCAGGCAGCCCGTGCTTCCGAAAGAAAATGATGGGCCGAGATAAATTCAGCGGTAAATGAAATAGGAATGCTTCCAGCCTATAATTATTCAAGTGCGCGAAAGGGATTATTGAATTTTAGCTTACCACTCCCAATAGATATTTTATAGGTTTGAAGGAAATATGAAGTCACTACTCATTCAGCATATTCAATCATTAGCAGGGATCAGACGCAGCGATGAACTCCTTGTTAAAGGAGTGGCTATGAAACATCTTCCACAAGAAGAAGATGCTTTTCTGCTGATTGAAAACGGAAGGATTCATTCATTTGGAAAAATGGAAGCCGCTCCCGAACGTGCCGATGAAATGATAGATGCTACCGACAAAATGGTAATCCCTTGCTGGTGTGATTCCCATACTCATTTGGTGTATGCCGGTTCGCGCGAAGCCGAATTTGTAGGAAAGATAAACGGCCTTAGCTATGCCGAGATTGCAGCTCGTGGTGGTGGCATTCTGAATTCTGCCTTGTTGCTAAATCAAACAGACGAAGCGGAATTATATGACAGTGCTTTGCAGCGTTTAGAAGAAGTAAAGAACTTTGGCACCGGAGCCATCGAAATAAAAAGCGGATACGGATTGACGGTGGAGGGCGAATTGAAAATGCTTCGGGTAATCAGAAAACTAAAAGAGAATTCACCACTAACCATTAAAGCTACATTTCTGGGCGCTCATGCCTATCCGATAGAGTATAAAGAAAACCGAAAAGGTTATCGCGACTTATTGATTCAACAAATGTTGCCCGCTATTGCCGAGGAAGGTTTAGCTGATTTTATTGATGTGTTTTGCGAGCAAGGGTATTTCACCGTAGAAGATACCGAAGAAATACTTACGGCCGGAGCTAAGTACGGCTTGCGACCCAAAGTGCATGTGAATCAGTTTAATATTATTGACGGGATTGAAGCCTGCGTAAAACATAAAGCCCTTAGCGTAGATCACCTGGAGTTAATAGCAGAAAATGATCTCATTGCTTTGAAAAATTCCAACACCATGCCCGTTGCTTTACCCGGCTGTTCTCTGTTTCTCCGCATTCCATACACCCCGGCTCGCAGAATTATTGACGAAGGGCTTCCCTTCGCTCTTGCTACAGATTATAATCCCGGCAGTGCCCCCAGCGGTAATATGAATTTAGTCATGAGTCTTGCTTGTATCAACATGCAGATGAGCCCGGAGGAGGTGATAAACGCTTCTACTTTAAATGGGGCTTATGCCATGGGAATTGAAGGTGAATTGGGAAGTATTACCATCGGCAAAAAAGCAAATCTAATTCTCACCCAAAAAATTCCTTCCCTCGCCTATTTGCCTTATTCTTTCGGCAGTAATTTGGTAGAAAGAGTAATTCTTCATGGCTAAAAAAGTTACTGTCATAGTTCTCCTGAACTATGGGGCTATTTGCCAAACGCACTAATCTTCCTCCTTCTTTCCAATATGCTCTACTCCGCTATTGCCTTTATATTTTTTGCTGAAAGCCGCTAAGCGAAGTTTAAATCCGGCATTAAAGAGAATGCCTTCTAACGGAGCATATATTTCATTGAATTTAGGATGGCTGTAAGTAGGCTCGGGCTGCACAATGGGGCCGTAGGTGGTTTGCCGGATATCGAGAATATTTTCAAGATTGGCGAACAGCAAAATGTACTTGAATGAAAGTTGTGTATTGATTCCCACTTCCCAAATTCGCTTTCCTATGCTGCCGTTGCTCAACTTTACCGGACTGTAGTAGTAGCAGTCTATACCTGCACTAAACATTTTTATTTCGTAGCCGAAGAACATTGAAATAATATGCTTAGAAGTGAGCGGGGCAATACTGCGCACGCCATTAATCTTTAAATTATTATCGGTAAGCGCATACACGAGTGAAGCGCTAAACCCCCGATAGGCTAAATACAGACTGGTTTCTATGCCCTTGCTTTGCTGGTAGCCTCTTCCGTTGATATAATAAAGCTGTCGGCAATCGCCCGAAGTGCAGCTTTCAATATTGCTGGTAATGGCTAACAGTGGACGAAAAATATGGGTGAGAAAATACATCTGGTTGATAGTGATATTGAACCCATTGATGCTGGGCACTTTTACTTGCAAATCTCCTGTGCCTCCTATACTCCACTCCGGCTTCACACTGTCGGCAATAGGCAATACATGGATAAAGTGCGCCTCCTCTGTTTCATCCTGAAAAATGGTGGGCAGTTTGTATCCCATCCCCACATTTAAGCGAGTGCTGAAAACATCATTCCACTTTTGCCGAACTGCCAAATGGGGGAGCGGATATACTTTATACTTATTGTTATAGTCCAAACGAAAGCCCGCTTCCAGTGTTGTTTGATGAGTCACGCGAAACAAGTATTGCAGAAAAAATCCGGCAGTAAGAAAATTATAATTCCGCATGATGGTGGAGGAGTCGGCATGTTCAGCAAACTGATCGCTACGGAAATCAAGCCCGGCTACCAGGTCATGTTTCTTTCTGGCAAAGTGATAATTGATTTCGGAAGCGGATCCCACCTGAGTGCCGCTAAAGAAATAATAGGGAATGCGTAAATCGCGATGAAAGTAGTGAACGGCATTCTTGATGGTCAACTTCCCTTTACTGTAAAAATTGTATTCAAACTTGAAATTGGTAGCGAGGTGATCAGTCAAGTTTTTCTCATAGTAATTGTACACCGAATCTTCCTTATGCTGAATATATTGAATAGTGCCACCCAGCCTGTTCTCGTGAGTGTAACCGGCTCCAATATTCAGCTTCGCCTGTTTGCCTAAATCAAAAAACAATTGTGGTGAAACGGAATAGCGCTGAAGCATCGGAGTTTCCGAAAAGTTGTCGTGGTTCCAGTCCTTCTCCCGTTGGTAGCGATACATCCCCATCAGGGTAAAGGCAAACCATTTGATTTTTTGACTGGCATACATTCCCGCATCTAAAGCGCGAGCGCTTTCCCCATTCATCATTAAATCGTACACCGGTATTTCGCTCGGCTCTTTCGATATCAGGTTAATCACTCCGGCAATCGCATCCCCTCCGTATAGGGTAGAAGAAGGCCCCTTTATAATTTCCACCTGTCGCAGATCTAAAGGTGGTATTTGCGTAATTCCTATCACATTGGCAAAGCCACCGAAAAGCGGAAATCCATCTTTCAATATTTGCACATAACGACTTTTCAGCCCCTGCAAGCGAATGCTCATAGTGCCACCCGTAGCAGAAGTGCGCTGTACTTGCACTCCCGGTTGCTCTTTAATCACGTGCGACACGTCCGAAGGTTTATCGTGCGAGCGCTCCTCCACTTCCTCGGCACTTACCACCTCCACTCGAGTGGGCAATTCATCCGATTTCATTTCGTTGCGGGTCGAAACAATGACCACTTCTTCCAGTTCCTCATTTTGCGATTCGAGTGAAACCATTAATGTAAGCATAGAAGCCTGCGGGAAAGTGAGCTTTATTTTTTTGCGGAAATAACCGAGGTAGGAAATGACAAGGGTCTGCTCGCCATCGGGAATATTTTCTAACTGCGCTATTCCTTGCGAATCGGTATAAGCGACCAAAGTAGTTTTATCTATCACTACGGTAGCTCCTTCAATGGGCAACTCTTCCTCCTTATCCGCCACCTTTATTTGCAGACTATTTTGTGCAGATGCCTTGCCCAGCAATAAACACAAGCATATAATAGGGAACCACTTCAAGCGAAAGATTTCACGCCCGAAGATAAAATACATTCTAAGGAATATTAATGATGGGATAAAGAAGCATGCGGAAATGCTTAAACCCTTTCTCACAAAATCTCATCAGAGGTTGCTTAAATGTCAATTCTCTCCGCTCTTTTCAACCTAAGGTTGATTGGTTTGTTGGCTCCTAAACGATTTGTGGCTCAATGATTATTAAGGCGGCCAATCAAGCTTTCTAAGGCAGATTTTAATTTAATGATAGCACCTTCCACCGCCTGTTCGTGGGTGTCTCCGTGATTAGTAACGGCAATCGGTTGGAGACCTTCCAAACGGGCTTCCATCACACAGCGTTTATCATTCTTACTATCCTTATCGCCATTCTCATCTGCCAGATATACCTCTACACGGGTAATTTGATCGCTAAAACGACTTAATCCATCTTCAATAGATGCAATGAAGGGAGCGGTCAATTTTTCGCTGGTGGTAATGTGATTGTCGGAATTAAATAGAATTGTCATAATCTTCTTATTTTATTTTCGTTCAAAATCTATTGTCTTGATGAAGATAGTTTTTTATTGGTTAAGTGTCGTGTTATTTCCTGTTACAACCGGTTTTAATTTTTTCAGAGGCAGAACACTTTTTTATTTACAGACTTCGGTTTTTCAATGAGTGAGCCAACTCAATGAATTTATCCAGATCTCTGCGAGTGGTGGCAATGCCTACGGACACTCGCGTAGCTCCTCTCATTTTACCAAGAAAAGTAATCATGTCGTGATAGTCGCCTTTATCGCGGCTCATAAAGTATTTTGAAATCTCTTCGTTGGTAATGCAGTTGTTTATTTCATCAATGCCGGGATTGCAAAAACAACCGGAGCGGATAGAGATGGATTGGGCACTGGCCAAGTCCTCCATCTGCTCAAATGGATAAACCTTGTCATTTACGTCAAAGAAATTCATAATCAAGTTTCCCCCTCGGTGGTCAAAGTTATCGGGGCCAAATATTTTTACAATATGGTGGCCATTGTCGTGGTGGAGTTGCTTCAGCTCGGTGGCGAGATATTGAAGCAATGATTTTACACGAGCAGCTATTCGGTCTATTCCAATAGATTCAATGTATTCAAGCCCAATTTTTACCGCGGGAATATTATTGTAGTTCAGTGTTCCATCTTCAAACCTTTCGTGACCGGCAGATAGAAATCGCTGTTGCGAAACCACCGAAACTAATGTGACAGTACCTCCGGCAAACCAGGGTTTGGTCAGTTTAGGGAAGGTGGATTTTTTAATGAGTAAACATCCCACTCCGGTGGGGTAGCCAAAAATTTTGTAAAAAGAGACGGCTACAAAATCGGGATGGTGAGCCGATAAGTCTAAGCGAGAAGTAGGCACAAATGCTGCGGCATCTAATAATACATCAAAGCCTTTTTGTTGAGCATAGTCAATCCATTTTAAATCATGTTTTACTCCCGATACATTCGACTGTGCCGGAAAAGCAAACAAATTGTTGTTTTCTCCCGCCTTATTCTCCATCAAATTCTTCAGCGCTTCCTCATTGATTTGCAAATCCTCATAATTAAGAGGAGCGTACAGCGTATGTCCTTTTTTACTGTTACAATATTCTCTGATTCCATTGACTGAATTGTGATTATCGCTCAATAACAACAAGGTACTTTTCTCATTGAACGGATAGCTTTCTCCTATGATCTTCAATGCGCCTGAAGCATTTTGGGTAAACACACAGATATAATCAGAGGCATTAAAGTAGGTTAAGATTTTCGACCGAGTGGCTTCCACCCAATCCGTTGATTTTTGAGAAGTGGGGTTGGTAGAATGGGGATTCCCGAAAATGTTATGCAGCAGCAAATCCTGATGTTGCAGAACCTGTGAACGGGCATATAAATTTCCTCCGGTGTAATCTAAGTAAGTCTGCTGTTGTGCGTCAAGCGTTTCGTATTCCTTCGCTCTTAATTCGTTGAAGAAATTCTCGTCTGCTATGGCTTGTGAGTTTGTCATATAATATATAGGTGAATAGGCAAAACCGGTGTAAAGGTAGAAAAGGGTTCCTGTCTTTTCTATTGTTCACTCCTCCACAATTCCACAATTTCTGTCTGTAACTGCCTCTTGTTCCTTAAAGAGATCCCCTCACATTTGAACCAACACTAAAGGGGATATAAAACCCATGCAGAAATTTTGGCGCATCCTGAAAAAAATTCTAACGATAGCAAGCGTGTTAGCGGGCGCTACACTTTTTGTGATCGTGCTCACCTCTGCCATTCAAAAACAGAACGCTCTTGTTTGTAAAAGTGTACAGATAAAAATTGATTACGAGTCGGGCTTGGCTTTTCTCACCGAAACAGAAATGACTAACCGGCTCGATTACTTGTGTGGTGGGAGAGCAGTTGGCAAAACCTTATCCCGCCTTGATTTTCATGCTATCGAAAAAGAAATAGAGAAAAATCCCTTTGTCGAAAACGCAGAGGTTTACACCAATCAGGAACAGGCGATCATAGTGGATATTATACAGAAGCGTCCTATTCTGCGTGTAATCAACAATGATGGTGTTAGCTATTATATTGGAGAAAAGAATGAGCGCATCCCCCTCAATAATATTTTTACAGTGCACGTTGCAGTAGCGCTTGGCAATATTGTTACACATGCGGACACAAAACGCGACAGCACCGTGCAAGCCGCTCTTTACAACTTAATTCAGTTTGTTCGGAAAGATGAGTTTTTGAATGCGATGATTGATCAGGTGTATGTGAATGATAATGGAGATTTTGACCTGATACCCAGAACGGGAGGGCACGTGATCCACTTCGGAAACCCGGTTGATAGTATGAAGGAGAAATTTGAACGGCTGAAAATCTTCTATAAAGAAGGGTTGACAAAGATAGGTTGGAATAAGTATAAAGCCATTGACCTACAATTTGAAGGACAAGTGGTTTGCGAAAAACAAGACACAACTAATCGAATATAAAATTACCACATGGCTGTAACACACACAAAAGAGAACCCCGTGATAGTGGGACTTGATATCGGCACTACTAAAATTGCAGTGATTGTTGCACAGCGCGATCGGTTTGGGAAAGTCAAAATATTGGGAATGGGCAAAGTGCCTTCTTCGGGTGTTACACGCGGGGAAGTCACCAACATAAAAAATACGACCGAGGCTATCATGCAGGCGGTTGAAGAAGCAAAGCGCCAGAGTGGGTTTGATATAAAGAGTGTGTTCGTAGGTATAGCCGGGCAGCACATCAGCAGCAAGCAAAGCCGCGATATTTATACGCTTGAAAATTCGGAAGAAGAAATTACTCGCGAAGATATACGCATGATGTTGCAGAATATGCACAAGATTGCTTTAGAGCCTGGCGAAAGAATTATCACAGTATTGCCGCAAGAATTTTCAGTGGATAATACCAATAACATTACAGACCCAATAGGAATGTGCGGAAGCCGTATAGAGGCAAATTTTCACATCATTACCGGGAAAGTAACGGCTGCTCAAAACATTAAGAAATGTGTGGAACGCGCGGGCTTGAAAATGGCCGGTTTGTTTTTAGAGCCATTAGCTTCCTCCACGGCTGTGCTGCACAATGATGAGTTAGAGGCCGGAGTAGTGTTGGTAGATATTGGTGGAGGAACCACCGATGTAGCTATTTTCAAAAACAAGATTATCCGCCATACGGCTGTGATTCCATTTGCGGGAAACATTATCACTGAAGATATCATGGAGGGCTGCAAGTTGTTGCGCCCACAAGCAGAGAAATTGAAAACTAATTTCGGTAGTGCCCTCCCTAACGAAACACATGAAAATGAAATCATTTCCATTCCCGGAATAGCGGGTCGCGACCGCAAGGAAATTTCGATGCGTACGCTGGCTCACGTTATCAATGCCCGCATGGATGAAATATTTCAGGCGGTATATTTTGAAATTAAAAGCTCCGGCTATGCCAATTCTTTAAATGCAGGCATCGTGATTACCGGAGGCGGCTCACAGTTGAAACACCTGAAACAGTTAGTAGAATATACCACCGGATTATCTGCACGGATTGGATTCCCGACTTCTTACATTGCGAAGGATAATAAAGATGAACTCAAGCACCCGATGTATTCCACCGGTATTGGTTTAGTGCTGGAAGGTTACAAAGAGTTTGATGATATGAATTTCGAGCAGCGCTTAGAATTCTTCCCCGAATTGTTCGAAGCCACAGCAACCGCATCTTCTGCTGCTGAAGTGCCGGAGTTGGTAGCCGAAGAGACGTTTGACAACGGCCCGGTGGACAACCGCCATCCCGAAGAAATTATGGAAGAAAAAAGGAAGAAAGAAAAGGAGAAAAAGAATATTCTCGAACAAATGCGCGTGATGTTTAAAAACTGGTTTGAGGACGGAGATGTGAATGGAGATTTCAATTAATAGGCACAACTATTTTCAGGATAAGGAGAAACACAAATTAATACACACTAACACAAAAAACTATGTCAACAGAACCATTTTTCCAATTCGATTTACCCAAAGAGCAATCCTCCATAATCAAAGTATTTGGTGTAGGAGGCGGTGGCAGCAATGCCGTTAACCACATGTTTGATCAAGGCATTGTGGGCGTAAACTTTGTAGTGCTCAATACCGATGCACAAGCATTGGACATGAGCCGCATTCCCAACAAAATACAATTAGGCCCTACCCTAACACAGGGTTTAGGAGCCGGTGCTAGACCCGAAGTGGGCGAAAAAAGTGCCGAAGAATCTATAGAAGCAATTCAGGATTTGCTGAACAAGAACACCAAAATGGTTTTTGTAACAGCAGGCATGGGTGGTGGAACCGGAACCGGAGCCGCTCCGGTAGTTGCCCGCATTGCTCGCGAAATGGGTGTACTTACGGTTGGTATTGTGACCACTCCCTTTTGGTTTGAAGGCAAAGGCAGATACAACCAAGCCATGGAAGGAATTGAAAAGTTGCGGGAGCATGTAGATACATTGCTCATCATCAACAACGATAAAATACGCGACATGTATGGCAACCTCAAGCGCTCTGAAGCATTCGGTCATGCCAATAATATACTCACCACTGCTGCTAAAGCTATTTCTGAAATCATTACCGTTCCCGGTGAAATAAACGTGGACTTTGCGGATGTGCAGACGGTGATGAAAGAAGGTGGCTCTGCTATTATGGGTTGTGCTACTGCTGAAGGCAAGGATCGCGCAATGGTAGCCGCTCGTGGAGCGCTCAACTCACCGCTTTTAAATGATAATGAGATCCGTGGAGCCAGAAGAGTACTGGTAAACATTACCACCGGTGAGCAACAAGTAACAATGGATGAAATTGGTGAGGTGATGGAATACGTACAGGATGCTGCCGGAAGCACTGATATTATACTGGGAGCTTGCGATGACCCTTTGTTAGGAAATAAATTATCGGTAACCATTATTGCTACCGGATTTGAAGTGGGAAAAAAGGCCGGATATGAAGAAAAGAAAGTAGTAACCGTGTATGAGTTGAATGATAAGAAGGAAGATACTGGCACTGAAAATAGCACCAGCGAAATGCCGGCTATTGTAGTAGAGCAAGAACCCGAAGTAAAAGAACAGCCGGCTACCACGCTTCAATTTATTGAGGAAGATGAATTCAGCCTGTTTACCGAGACTAAGCAAGATGCAAACGAGACTAACAACATCGTGGAATTTGAAGTGAGTCGCGATGAACAAAATATTACCGAAGAGACCGAACTGAATGAAGTAGTAGAAACAACGCCTGAAATAACTACACCGCAGACTACTAAAACTGAAGATGAGTTTACGGTTTATACGAAGCGAAGCACTACGGAAATTCACGAGCAGGAGGAGCAAACATCGAATGACCGTAGAAAAGTATTAGCCGGCCTCAGCTATCGCGTTGGGCATAAGCAAAAGATTGATGAATTAGAACACGAGCCGGCTTATAAAAGACAGGGTATTGAACTGAACAATAATAAAAACTATTCCGCTGCAGCCGACTTGTCGCGCTATACGGTTAGTAATGATGACTTGGATCGCCCGGAGATTAAAAAAAACAACTCATTTCTGCATGACAATGTGGACTAAAAAAATAAACGCGGTTTACCGCTAAAGACTCTCTCCTTTGTTAGTGTGTCCAAAAAAACTCCCGGGTTCTCAGCTCGGGGTTTTTTTATTTTAGGGATTGCCTACTTATAAACTCTTTAGAGAATAGCTCCAAAGTAGAGGGCTATAGTCCAAATCTCATGACTAATCAGTAAGCCCCAATAGTTGTAATTGTTATTATGAGACAGTCGTTGGCTCTCCCCACCATCTTGCTTGAGAAGGGCGATTTCTACCTTGTAAAAACAAAAAAAATCCGAAAGCAACTCTCGGATTTCTGTTCAGTAGTTTTGGTTGAACTTCTATCAACTTTAAAAGCGAAAAGAGAATATCCTTAGCTTTTTAGCTAATAATTTAGAGCAGGCGAAATCTTATTTCCCCTTCTTCTTTACTATTGCCTTCTTTTTGGCTGCTTTTTCGGGAGTTTTTTTAGCAACCGCCTTTTTAGCAGAATCCTTTTTAACAGGTTCCTTTTTAGCCACTTTTTTAGCAACTATCGGCTTTTGCTTTGCTTGCTCTGCTACCTTTTTATCTGCCGCAGCTTTCTTTTCTTCCTTCGCAGCCTGTTTCTGTTCCTCCTTTGCAGCTTTTTTCTGTTGCTGTTCTTGTACCCTCTTGGCTTGCCGTCTCGAACTACCGGACTTGCGATGAGCCGTAGCCGGATTCATCCATTCTCCCTTTTTGTGCTCTCCGAGAACGGTAACAGTTTTATTCTCTCTGCGGTATTCCTCTACCGCTTCCATCATTTCAGCCTCCGTTTCTTTTCGGATTTTGATGCCGGTGTTGGCTCCTTTATTAAATACCTCAAGATAAAAACCATCTCTGAGACCTTTGTTCCTGCTTGGTGGACGACCTTTCATATATATGTTTTAACGGAGGGAAGATACACTATTTCTTGAAAGTGCAATGACCATTTCCACATTTTTTTGTATTTGTTGAACATCTTTAAGCGATTATCTTCGTGGCGCTTTAAAAAGGAGAGGGAAACCTCTGGCTAATTGACTTAAATACAATCTTATGAATTTCGATTTGACTGAAGAACATTTAATGATACGGCAGGCTGCCCGCGATTTTGCTCAAAATGATTGCAAGCCGGGAGTGATAGAAAGAGACGCTACCATGACCTTTCCTAAAGAACAGGTTCGTAAAATGGGGGAACTCGGCTTTCTGGGTATGATGGTTTCTCCCACCTACGGGGGGGGAGGTATGGATGCTCTGAGCTATGTAATTGCGATGGAAGAAATTTCGAAGATAGATGCTTCCTGCTCCGTGATTATGAGTGTCAATAATTCATTGGTTTGTTGGGGGCTGGAAGAATTCGGAACTGAAGAGCAGAAGAAAAAATATTTAGCGCCTTTGGCTAAGGGAGAAAAGATAGGAGCTTTTTGCCTGAGCGAACCTGAAGCCGGTAGCGATGCCACTTCCCAGCGAACCACTGCCATAGACATGGGTGACCATTACCTATTGAACGGCACCAAGAACTGGATTACTAACGGAGGCAGTGCTTCTACTTACTTAGTGATTGCGCAAACAGATGCATCGAAAGGTCATCGCGGTATTAATGTGCTGATTGTTGAAAAAGGAATGCCTGGCTTTGAAGTAGCGAAAAAGGAAGATAAGTTAGGCATCAGAGCCAGCGATACGCATACGCTTCTATTTAATGATGTAAAAGTACCTAAGGAAAACCGCATCGGAGAGGATGGCTTTGGATTTAAGTTTGCCATGAAAACCCTGAGTGGCGGACGCATCGGCATTGCTGCGCAAGCACTGGGCATAGCCGCAGGCGCTTATGAGTTAGCCGCTGCTTACAGCAAAGAGCGAAAGGCTTTCGGCACTGAGATTATCAACCATCAGGCAATCGCATTTAAACTGGCCGATATGGCCACCGAAATTGAAGCTGCGCGTTTGCTGGTATATAAAGCCGCTCGATTAAAAGATCAGGGCAAAAACTACGATATCGCTTCTGCTATGGCAAAGGTATTCGCCTCCGAAACAGCTATGAAAGTAACTACAGAAGCCGTGCAAGTGCATGGCGGTTATGGCTATGTGAAAGAATATCACGTAGAGCGACTGATGCGCGATGCCAAAATCACCCAGATATACGAAGGTACCAGCGAAGTGCAGCGTATTGTTATTTCGCGCGGAGTGCTGGCATAAACTTTATTGCTTACTATCGGTAAATGGAGAAAGTAGTTAATCGGGGAAACAGGCAATCAAGAAATTTCATGCGCTTGTAAGTGTTGTAGCTTCGATTTTTATATTGAGGAAGCACAAATTCCTGCCTTTGAGGTAGCTGCTGTTAGCTGTTTATTCTTTTTTTAATTAAGTATCTGTTCAACAATTTTACTGACGACAATATCTTCCGCCCAATGGCGCAATGCAGCCCGGCAATTGAGCGGAGGGTTCTTGTGCTTAATTAGAAAGGGATCAGAAGATTTGCTCGACCTATTTTCATTCTCAGTAGAGAAAGGTTACCGCTGTATGTTGCCCGATGAGTAATATATACTCATGTAAGCACTATCAGTATCCCAAAAATAGTTTCCCCATTTGACAGCTTACAGTGTTTTAAAAAATATGATTTCGGTGTATCAAAAAGTGAAATCTTATTTTTGTATGACTATCTGCTCGCAGTATATTCACCGTACCATTTTCCTATGAAGCAAAAGCCAATTACCCTAATTTTCATTTTCTCTGTTATATTTTTTATTCATTTTATATCTCCAGTAGTTACTATTACTGATTCTCGTTGGGTATTGCCTTTAAGTATCAGCATGAGTAGAGAGCATAACACCAATCTTGATGAATATGAGAACGCTATTCACAGAGAAAATTCATGGTCGGCTCAAAAAATAGGTAATCATTATTATTACGTATTGCCCTTAGGCACTTCGCTTTTAGTAATGCCAATTGTTCGTCTTATAGATATTTTTGAAAAAAAGGTTTTGTACTATGACATAAATCAACCCGTAGAAGGTAATTATGGAGGTGGCATTGAGTTGTTTATTGCATCCCTAATTGTGGCACTAACCTCTGTCTTTATTTTTTTAATTGCCTTTCAAATCTCACAACATCGCTACCAATCATTTATTGCTTTGTTCATTTTCGCATTCTGCACCTCCGCATGGAGTACCGCAAGCCGTGCTTTATGGAGTCATACCCCTACAATACTAATGTTAAGTATTGCTCTCTATTCAATTTTGAGAGCAAAACAAAATGAACGGTGGCTTTTTATTGCGGCACTTGCAATCGCATACAGTTATGTTGTACGCCCCACTAATAGTTTAGCCATTATTTTCTTTTCACTTTATGTGGCTATTACATATCCCAAAAGAATTCCTCTTTTTCTATCAGGACTTGCTCTCATACTTTTCCCTTTTGTAATCTATAATTTATCGGTCTATCATCAGATACTCAGCCCATATTATTTACCCAGTACGTTGAAAGTTGGAAGAAGCCCCTATCTAATGGAAGCATTGGCGGGTACACTTTTTTCTCCAGGACGTGGTTTATTTATTTTTTCATCAGTTTTTATCTTCTCAATTGCCGGAATAATTATTCGTCTCTTCCAAAAAAAATTTACACTTCTTGATGCTACAATTCTTATAGTTATGCTTTTGCATTATTACGTTATTTCAAGCATTGCTACTCCTTACGGTGGGTGGAGCTTTGGCCCTCGCTATTTCACCGACATCGTTCCGTTTTTCATCTATTTCATCATTTATTTCATACAATACTTATTTGAAATGAAAAGAGGAGTTCTCAAAATTTCGTTTCTGTTTCTTTTTTTAATTACAACTAGTTTAAGCTTTTTCATTCATTACAAAGGGGCAACTCACCCAGAAACTTTCTTTGATTGGAATGCCGTAGGTAATGTTGAAGAACATCATGAAAGAGT
This sequence comes from Sphingobacteriales bacterium, assembly GCA_018262795.1. GTDB lineage: Bacteria > Bacteroidota > Bacteroidia > Chitinophagales > LD1 > Bog-950. The sequence continues at coordinate 221,541 of JADFDM010000004.1, forward strand.
ATGGAGTTGGAATGACTTGCAATTTTTGCGATGAAACTACACTCGTATACTACAGTGAAACTAAAAATAAAAAGAGCCGCTTACGCGGCTCTTTCTTTGCGAGAGAAATCTTTCAATTTCTCGAAGCAATCTTCCAATTGGCTTTACTGCAAATCATCAAACGTAATCTTGTAATGCCCGTTCATTGCTCCAATGTTCTGAACATTAAAGAACTTATTCAAATCATTCAAACCGAGTAGTGAAATCAATTCCTCTGCGGTCTTAGTGATTGTTTGACCCGCTTGCACATCAAGAAAAGTTCCACTCTGAGTTCCTCCCGGCATTGATGAAGCATAGAAACGAAGCGGACTTCCTGTTACCTCAATTGTAATATCAGTTTCAATAGTTCCATTGATTCCGTCCACGTGGATGTTCTGAATCACTCCCATTATCCCAGCTATCCTTAGTCTGTAGCCAAGCCACTGCCAAGCGACTAAGGATATTTTCGAACAATACATTTAGAACAGAGTTACTTCCATCTCTTTATTCAGAAGCATACATTTTTTGGTAACGCGCAAGTGCCCAAATCGGGAAAACATTTCTATAAGCAGTATAGGTAATTCCGCAACTATGGTTAAATACCCCGCTAATTCCTTGTTGAGGGAAATCGCCATTTCTCATTTGCTTCTTCAAGAGGTAGTCAGTCCCGCGTTTAACAACATCTTTGCCGGGATAGTTAGCTTCCATAAGTGTAAGCAAGGCCCATGAGGTGTTGACAATCTGCGACTCTTCGTGAAAAATATATTCCTTTTGTAAGCAACTTTTAAAACTCTCCCCCCATCCTCCATCTTTGTTCTGCTTAGACACTAAAAACTCACAAGCTGCTTTTATTTCAGGAGAAGGAATTTCTCCCGGACGATAAGGACGAAAGCCTGCGGCCAACAAACCCTCTACTCCAAACCATGTTCCGTATGTGAAACAAATAGCCCATGATCCATACCACGATCCATCTGCTCTTTGCTGTTTTCTGATAAAGTTTACTCCTTTGGTGATAGATCGGCCAATTTCCCGTTGGCGGTAATCTGGAAATTGAGTTCTATACTTAGCCAATGCCTGCACACAGGCCGAACTGCACTCGGTGTAGCTATAATCAATCATGATGTTGCCGAATATTTCGGAAGGATTCAGAAGCTCTAACCATTTAGGGCCTCGCGTTTTTTCATAACTCGCCCATCCTCCATCGTTGTTCTGAAACGACAGCAGCAAGTCAACGGCCTTTTTTAAACGATGGTCTCCGATACGTTTTTGGGGATCCTCTAACATTACTTTCATTGCTTCGGCAGTACAGTCGGTGATAGGCCATCCGTGCTCTAAGGTGGAAAAAGGCCAACCGCCCACGGAGTCGTGCCGATGATATTTTTTGTGCTCTTTGACTTCTGTTTGTACTTGTGATTTTTCAATAAAATCTAATGCCCGCTCTGTGAAATCGGTAAATTCTTTCTGCCTGCCGCTTTCCCTTACTGCCTGCACGGCAAATACTGTATCCCAAAGTTGGGAGCCATTATAACCGTTCATTTTCATGCCGTCTTCGGCTAACCACAAATAATCGAACCAACGGCCAAAGTGTTTTTTTAACCGGTCTGAATTTTTCCCATAGGCATGGTAAATACAAATAGAATTAAGTACTTGGTTCACCGGCCCTAAGTTGATAAAGTTAGTCTGCTCATCTTCTGCATTAATGCCATCAAGAATGTAGTTTAAAGCTTTCTCCCTCCACTTTGCTAAAGAAAGTTTTTCGTAAGTATTGGTACATAAATTCAAAATTCGCAGAAGCGGAGTAGGCGTAGTGTACTGATCCGTTGCCGCACAACTATTTCTAGATTCTTCCCAATTTATTTTTTCATAAGGGATAGTAAATAGCTCATTCCGAAGTTCTTGAATCAACCCATTTTCCTTCATCGTAACTCTATGGCCATAGCAGTAGGCCATCGGCAAATAAACCATCCGCGTGTGGCACCAGTAGCGAGAGGGGTGAAACGGGAGCCATTTGGGGAGCAACCACATTTCAGGAAAAAGAGAATTACATCCTTCCCAGCTATATACGCCCAATATTGAAAGATAAAATTTTCCCCACGATGGAATTGCTGTGGCTCCTCCATGTTTTAGAATCCACTGCCTTGCTTTTTGAAGTTCAGGAGAGGTGGCACCATGCCCAAGCAGGCGAAGTGCGACATATTGTAATACGGTTCCAAACATGGTGGATACCCCTTCAATGTGTAATCCCCATCCGCCATCTTTCCGTTGATGATTTAAAAAATACTCCGCAATGAGGTGTTGATGCGCATCAGGTAATGGGCTTTCTGTTACATACGAGGCAATCACCAAGCCGGGCAACAAAAACATAGGCCCCCCATAATCTCCCGGCAAATGACCGTCTTCTGCTTGCAGTTGAGCATAGTAATGAATGGCATTATATACTGCTTCACTCACCGTTTGGGCGGAATCCATTTCACGCTCATCAGCAACTTTAGTGCTTCGGTATATGCCATCACTTGAGTTTTTATTCCGGCTTTCTTCGTCCCTAAATGTTTTGATCATTTCGTTCAGGTCAGCCTTACTCTCCTTGTTACACTCCCATACTTGCCTTCCATGTTTTGAAAGCAAGAACCAGCCTGTCGTTAATAGATTATTTGTCATAATGTAGTAATTGTAAAAGTATAATACTTACCATTTTCTAAGTGGTATTAAGAATTAACAAGATGATGATTGTGAGTATAATCATCAGACAATCAATGTAATAAACAATATTTTCAAATTATCAACAGCATTTTGTGAAAAATTCGCTTTCGTAAAAGCAGAAAATTCGCTTTACTTGCAACGAAAATTACGCAAGATGATGTTAGATATCATATCCACCGCAATTAAGCCATCAGAACTAAGTTCTGTTTTAAAGTTAAAGCTATCGCTTTCACTATGTCGTAAAAGAGCTTACAAATCTTCCTTAAACTCTCTTGCAGAAGATCTTAGTGACCGAGAATTTTGTTTGGCGGCTTTAACTAAAGTATCTCGATCTTTTGCGGTGGTTATTCAGCAACTGCCCAATGAATTACAGGATGCTGTTTGCGTGTTTTACTTGATTCTGCGCGGACTTGACAGCGTGGAGGATGACATGAACCTTTCTATAGAGAAAAAACTGAACCTACTTCGCAATTTTCACAGTAAGTCAATGGAACCGGGTTGGAGCCTGACCGAAATTGGGGATTCGGTAGAATACCGACAATTGCTGGCTAATTTTCAAAAGGTAGTAGCGGCATATTTGCGTTTGAAACCATCGTATCGCAACATCATCAAGAACATCACTTATCAAATGGGGCAAGGAATGGCAGACTTTGCCGAAAAGAAAATACAGACTACTGCCGACTATAACCTTTACTGCCATTATGTAGCAGGATTAGTGGGTATTGGATTATCTCAAATTTTTTCTGCATCGGGATATGAGTCTTCTTTTTTGGAGCAGCAGAAAATAATCGCCAACTCCATGGGGTTATTTTTACAAAAGACGAATATTATTCGCGATTACTTCGAGGACATCGAGTTGGAAAGGACTTTTTGGCCACCACAGATTTGGGCAAAATATGCAGAAAAATTAGAAACACATAAACTGTATCCTGAATCCCCTGAGTCTATTGCTTGTCTCAATCACATGATAGCAGATGCGTTGCAACATGTGCCCGATTGTGTCGCTTATTTGAAGATGATTCAGCACCCCAAAATATTTCGTTTCTGTGCTATTCCGCAAGTAATGGCGATGGCTACGCTAAATAAAATTTACAATAATCCGGATGTGTTTAGAACGAAGGTGAAAATCAGAACTGGTTTAGCCGCTCGTCTGATGGTAGAAACGAACTCAATGGAACGCTTTAATTCTTTTATGGAAAAGTTTACTTACAAACTGATAAGTAAACTTTCTGCGGAAGATCCAAATTATCTGATAACTAAGAAGCGACTCCACAGAATTATTGAAGCGATTGATGCCACTCGAGTAAGTCACAGTATAGCGCCAGATGGCAATGATAATATTGAAGAACGAGTCCTCTTTTGATAAGAATGAAACCGATTTACGATATCTGTATAGTTGGAGGAGGGGTAACGGGAGCGTGCTTAGCGAGCTATTTAGGCAAAAGTGCGCTCAAAGTAGCAGTGATAGAAAGAAACCTAAACGAAAAGGATCGAATTGTAGGCGAGCTATTGCAGCCGGGAGGAGTGGAGATGCTGGAAAAAATGGGCTTAGAACATTTGCTCGATGGGTTTGATGCGCAATCAGTGGATGGGTACGCACTTTTTATGAAGGGAGAAAGTTTTGAGATTGGCTACCCTGAAAAGGATGGGAAGAGATATGCCGGAAGAGGTTTTCGGAATGGGAAGTTTGTACAGAAGCTGCGAGCTTATATGCAGGCTCAAAAAAATGTAACTGTCATTGAAGGAACCGTTAACGAACTATTGGAAACAGACAAGCGAATTGTTGGAGTCAGTTACACAACACCAAGGGCTGTGGAGGCAAAGGAGATAACCGCTACCCTAACGATTGTTTGCGATGGGATTTTTTCTACTTTCCGAAATACGCTATCGGTTCCAAACAAAAGTGTGACTGGGTTTTTCTTAGGGCTGATTTTGAAAGATTGCCAGCTTCCCTATCCCAATCATGGGCATGTAATTATTGCTGAATCTTCTCCCATTTTAATGTACCCGGTCTCTTCCACCGAAACTCGTATATTAGTTGACTTCCGGGGAATCAAAGTTCCGCCCAAACGAGAAGAGTTGCAAAATTATCTGACCTCTTCGATCGCCCCTCAATTGCCATCTTCCGTTCAAAGTTCCTTTCTAAAATCAGTAGAGGAAGGCAAGTTTAAATTAATGCCAAACCACCGAATGGCGGCTAATCCAAACCTAAAGCAAGGAGCGGTGTTAATAGGAGATTCGCTGAACATGCGACACCCTTTAACAGGTGGTGGGATGACGGTAGCTTTTAGTGATGTTTATCTTTTGGGAAGTCTTTTGATGAAAATGAAGAATCCAAAGAGGGGCACACAGTGGGAAAGAGTTGTTCGGCAATTTTATGAATCCAGAAATCAACAAACGGCCACCATCAATATTTTGGCAGATGCTCTGTATGGAGTAATGGGCAACAAAGAGTTGAAAGAAGCATGCTTTAATTACTTGAAGCGAAGCGGCTCGTATTCTCAAGAACCGATAACAATTCTTTCGGCCATATCGCGCGATTCGAATCTGCTTATCAAGCATTTTTTTGCGGTAGCACTATTCGGAATAAAGGGAATTCTTATGCCTATTCCGACTGTTACCAAAGCTAAAAGATCTTTGTCTTTACTCTCAAATTCGGTTCGCATCATTTATCCTTTACTAAGAAATGAGAAGATGCTTCGTTTGCAAAATTTGCGGCAATTCATCGTAAAATATTAAACCCCGAAATAGAAAGACTTCAGCAGTGGTAAAAACGCGAGAGGACTTGCGAAGGCGCGTAGCCAATATGGTTGACTGAAGAACATTGTAGCAGATTAGGGAGAGTGTTTACCTATTCTGAACAAATTCTATTTTAGTTTTTGACTAAGTTAGTTGGTCAACTTGCAATAAATTACTGGACATCAATTGCCGTTCTCTTCGTGAAAAGTCGGCAGTCATCTCAGATGGGCACATTTTTGAAACGAAAGAAGCCGTTGCAGAGAGAATGCTTTGGCCAATGCTTAAGAAACCTTGCTTTGTTTCTATGTATTGCTAGGTTTCGTTCAGATTAAAATATGTACCGAAGGTGGGAATCGAACCCACACGCCCGAGGGCACACGATTTTGAGTCGTGCGCGTCTACCAATTCCGCCACTTCGGCAATTTCGCATAAGAACGATGATTTCCGTTTCCCCTATTCAAATTTCAGAAAGCTGAATGTATTGGGTTATCGGGCGACAAAAATAAATTAAAAAACAAGCCACACAACTTCCTTGTAAAATGATTCAAAAGTACACTCGCACATGTTATGTGAATAAGTACACGTTATAGAATAAAGCCTCATCAGCCGCTTATTTAGAATTTAGAAGCAGATTTACATGGCAATGGAAGAAACTAAAACCGGTTCGCGCAAAAAGAAAGATTCAGAGGGAGAGTTGCCTTTAGAAAAAACCAAAAAGACCGAGAAAACAAAACGAAACACCAAACAGTCGCAGTTAACCGATGCCCCCACTCCTAAATGGTGGAACGATGGTCGGCTTTCTAAAATCAGCGGCTTATTACTTATTCTGTTTTCGTTTGTCATGGCTGTTGCTTTTACCTCCTATCTGTTTACGCTGGCCGATGATCAAAGTGAAGTGATCTCTTCCGGCCTTTCCACCCTTACCGATAACGATCTTCAGGTAAAGAATGCGCTGGGCCGCTTGGGGGCATGGTCGGCTAATTTCTTTATCAATAATTTATTTGGTCTCGCTTCCTACCTTTTAGTTTTAAGCAGTTTTGTAATCGGGTTTAATCTATTAGTTCAAAAGAAAGTATTCAGAGCCTTCACCCTTTCGTTTTATTCTTTCATTGGCATTATCTGGCTTTCCTCCCTTTTGGCGTTTCTGAATGCACTCATATTGCCTCAATCTGTATTGGCATGGGGTGGTGCATTTGGCGATTATCTGACAGGTGGGGATGGCTACCTCACCGGCTTGCTTAGTCAGTTGGGGGTAGGTACCTTGCTCATCGTTTCATCACTCGTTATTGCCATTCTGGTTTACAATATCAGTTTTGGTTTTTTACTCCATCCCGGCAATATTTTCAAAAAATCGAAAGCGTCAAAAGAAACCGATTTTGCAGATGGTGAGGTGGTGCCTGCTTATAAAGATACAGACGAGAATATTTTCGCAAAAGACAATATTGGAGAGGTAGCTTCGGTAGAGGATGAAATGATGGCGGAAGAGGAGTTAGAGATGAGGGCGATAGATTTGAACACCGGAAAGGAATTGAAGAAAAATAAAGCGCAAGAAGGAAAGGATAATTTAGAACTTGAAGTGGAAGAAGTGGTAGAGGAAGTGGTGGCCAATGAAAACATCGGCTCATTAACCACCGAGTTTGATCCTACTCTTGATCTTTCCAATTATGCGTATCCAACGCTCGACTTATTAGAAGAATACGGTAGCGATAAGGTGAAAATTAATGCGGAAGAGTTGGAGCGGAACAAGAACCAGATTATCACTACCCTCAATAATTACCAGATCGAAATTTCAAAAATAAAAGCGACCATTGGCCCCACGGTTACTTTATATGAAATTGTACCCGCTCCGGGGGTGCGCATCTCCAAAATAAAAAATCTGGAAGATGATATTGCCTTGAGCTTGGCCGCTTTGGGTATTCGTATCATAGCTCCGATTCCCGGCAAAGGAACGATTGGTATTGAAGTGCCCAATGCACAAAAGGAAGTAGTCGCTATGCGCTCCTTATTAGCTTCTGATAAATTCCAGAACTCCACGGCTGATCTTCCAATTTGTTTGGGCAAATCTATCAGCAACGAAATATATGTGGCCGATTTAGCGAAAATGCCACACCTATTGATGGCGGGGGCTACCGGGCAAGGAAAGTCGGTAGGTATTAATTCGATTTTGGTTTCGCTATTGTATAAGAAGCACCCTTCACAACTGAAGTTTATTCTCGTAGATCCCAAAAAAGTGGAGTTGAGTTTATATGAAACGTTGGAAAAACATTTCTTGGCAAAGTTGCCGGGAGAGGAAGATGCCATTATCACGGATACAAAAAAAGTGGTAACCACCCTGAATGCGCTATGTATTGAAATGGACGAGCGCTACGATTTATTGAAAAGAGCCTCGTGTCGAAATCTCAAGGAATACAATCATAAGTTCGTTAACCGACAGTTGAATCCGCAGAATGGGCACAAGTTTTTGCCTTATATCGTTTTGGTGATTGATGAATTTGCCGACTTAATCATGACAGCCGGAAAGGAAGTGGAAATGCCTATTGCTCGCTTGGCTCAGTTAGCCCGTGCCATAGGCATCCATCTTATTTTAGCAACACAGCGACCTTCTGTGAACATTATCACAGGAACAATCAAAGCAAATTTCCCTGCGAGAATTGCATTTAAAACTACTTCCAAGATTGATTCGAGAACCATCTTAGATCAGGGGGGCTCAGAACAGTTGATTGGCCGGGGTGATATGCTACTTTCAGTGGGCAGTGATATGATACGCTTACAATGCGGTTTTGTTGATACTCCTGAAGTTGAGCGAGTGCGCGATTTTATCAGTAACCAACAAGGATATGCAACAGCCTTTGAGTTGCCTGAATATATTGACCCCAACTCAAAGGAAAGTGGAGACGAGTTCTTTTCGGATGGCTCCCGGGATGACCTTTTTGAAGATGCCGCTCGTGTAATTGTGCAAAATCAAATAGGATCTACCTCGCTCATTCAGCGCAGGCTAAAGTTGGGGTATAACCGAGCCGGGCGATTAATGGATCAGTTACAAGAAGCAGGGATCGTAGGCGAGAATATAGGAACTAAGTCTAGGGAAGTTAAATTTAAGACAGAATCAGAGTTGGAACAATATTTGAACTCCTTGCGCGAATAGAACTTTAAGCAATGATATACAAACTCGGATTTTTAGCCGTCCTCTACGTTTCCCTATCCTCATTTCAGCAAAACGCTAACAACTCGGTGAACGACCCGGAAGCTACGGCTCTTTTACAAAAGGTGAGTGAAAAATACAAATCGTATCGCAACATATCAGCCGGATTTAAGCTACTCGTTCAGCGCCCTAAAGTTAACCCGACTGACAATGAACGAAAGTTAACAGATACGCTGATTGGGCAAGTTTTATTGGAAGACCCTAAGTTCAACATCGCTATCAATAAGCAGCACATAATTTGCGATGGGAAAAATATATGGACCTACATCCCTGCCGATAAAGAGGTGCAGGTAAACTATTTTGAAGAAAGCGATGACATCTTTTCTCCCTCAAAAATATTCTCTCTGTATAAAGAAGGATATAGTTATCAGATAAAGGAAAAAGTGATAGAGGGCGGTAAGAAAATTACCGTTATTGAAATGAGTCCAATGAATAAGAAGGTATCGTATTTCAAGATTGATATTCATATTGATGCGGCCACTCTTCAGATTACCTCCTCAAAAATATACGAAAAAAATGGCGTTCATTACGTCTATTTATTGAATAATCAAACCCCTAATACAAAGACCGATGCGGATAGTTTTACGTTTGATACCTCTAAACATCCGGGAACTAAGGTGGTAGATCTTCGCTAATGTTTCATCTTATTGAATCTATAACACGAGGCGTTAAAATTCGAAAGTCTTATAAGTATATAAGTGAAATTGTTTTTACTTTCGATTATCGTGTTTGACGATTGCGTCCTGTAAGTTTATCCAGTAAGAAGCTTTGAGTCTAACTCGCTTCCATTGTTTATACGGGTACTGTTCGGGGGGGCAGTAAGTAATCAGAAAATACGATTGTTCTGAGTAACATCAGAATACCTTGCGGAACGGCTTAGCTGTTCCGCTTTTTTTTAGGAATGGGCAGGAAAGACTTGAGAGGCCATCCTCATGCAATCTTCAAAAGCGGGAATACTGAAATCTTTGCTCAATTGCTCTTCGGTAAAATAATTCAACAGATTTTCTGTAGGCATATTCCCTATCAAATCGTCCTTGGCCATAGGGCATCCGCCATAGCCTTTAATAGCCGTATCAAACCTGCGGCAACCATTTCGGTAAGCCGCATCAATCTTTACTTGCCAGTTATGCGGAGCGGTATGGAGGTGAGCGCCTATTTCGAGTGGTGGGAAAGCCGGAATGAGAGTGGAGAATAGGTAACTGATAATGCTTGGGTCGGCCACGCCCACCGTATCGCTAAGCATAAAGGTCTTAATGCCTAATTGCGCTAATTTACCCACCCATTCTTCTACAATTTTCGGATTGTAAGGATCTCCATAAGGATTGCCGAAGCCCATGCTGATGTATATAATCAACTCCTTCTCATATTCATCGCTCATTACTTTAATCCGCTTTACCCTTTCCAGCGCCTCGCTGATAGTAGAATTAGCATTGCGCTTTTGAAAGGTTTCTGAAACGGAGAAAGGAAAGCCTAAACAATGGATTTTATTAAACTGACAAGCATCCTCAGCTCCTCGCTCATTGGCTATGATAGCTATCAACCGGGTGGACGAACTACTGAGGTCAAGCCCTTCCACTACTTCAGCCGTATCGGCCATTTGAGGAATCAGATCGTGGCTTACAAAACTGCCAAAGTCAATGGAGTGATACCCCACCTTCAACAGTTTGTTGATGTAATCTATTTTCTTTTGAGTAGGAATGAATTCGTTAATGCCTTGCATGGCATCGCGAGGACATTCAATAATTTGCACTGGGTGATGAGTCACGCGCCAAACCTAAATCAAAATGGCGCATTGTGCAAACCTGTTTATAAGAACTCTTTTCAAAATGTTCACTATTGTTGGGGTGTGATATTGGTGAACATCAGGGATAGCCACGACCCTTACTTCAATCTGGCTGCGGAGGAGTACCTGGTGCGCCATCAAGTGTTAGGGCCGGAAGACTTTCTATTGCTATATATCAATGAGCCGTGCATTGTATTGGGGAAAAATCAGAGTATTTATAAAGAGGTAAACTTTGATTTTTTGAGAAAGGATACGCTAAAAATAGCTAGGCGGATTTCAGGAGGAGGAACCGTATATCAGGATCGGGGCAATTTGAACTTTGCTTTTATATCACGGTTTGAAGAATTTAAAATCAATAACTACAGCCACTTTAACCAGCCGGTCGTACATGCCCTAAACAAGACCGGTATTGCAGCAGTGATGGATGCGCGCAACAACCTATTGCTACACGAGCGAAAGATTTCTGGGAACTCGCAATTCACGGATCGCAAAAACCTGATCAGTCACGGCACCTTGTTAGTGAATGCAGACTTAACTATTCTTCGCCACAGTTTAAAAGAAAACCCTTTTGCTATTGAAACCAAAGCGGTGGCCTCTGTAAAAAGCGCTGTGATGAATATCGCTGAACAATCAAAAAGAATGACTACCGCTGAAGTGATGCGCGATTATCTGTTAGATGAACTGCCCATAACCACCACCGTTGATTTCACTGATAAGGAGTGGAGAGAGATTGCTGAATTAGCGAAAGTGAAATTTCAATCGCACGAATGGATTTACGGTAGAAGTCCGAAAACTGTGATAAAAAAAGAGGGGTGCGAAATAGAAATAGTAAATGGTTATATCGAAAATATTCAGACCACTTATATGGATATAAACGCGGTAACAGAGAAATTGAAAGGGATTGCTTTTACCTTTGAGAGCATAAAAAAAGCATTGGAGAATATGCCCAACGCTTCTTCCTTGATAAGTCTTATCTTTTAGTTCCCTTCTCCCAATTTGCTTTTCAACTCATCCGATGTTTTTACTGTGCTTTCACTCCAGTCATATTTTCGTTTCCCATCCACATACTTTGCCACAAAAGCATCCTTAATACCCAGTTTGCGAATGTCCTTCACAAAATCTGTAGCCACCTTTTCATTATCAAAATAGCTAATGATGTAGCGATTCATTCCGTTCACCAATTCGTAGCCAATGTAACGGGGGGTATCAAAGTACTTGTTGATGTTGAAACTTTTGTAAAGGCCCAACTGAACTTTATAAACCGTTCCACTTGTTTCGTGCTTTTCATCTATTTTACCGGAAGCAACGAAAGTGGAGTCATTCCAGTTTTTCAATGTTTCATTCTCTCCCTGCAATTTCTCCACCTCTCTTTTGTAAGCATTTACTTTGTTGACCATCTCTGTTTGATTCATATCCGTATAGGCCAATTCATCTTTTAATCGTTTTATCTGCGCATCATTCGAATCAAGTGTCATTTCAATATCCTCCATCTTGGTTTTGTATCCTTCCAGATTCTTCATGTAAGTTCTGAGTTCCTGCTTTAGCTTTGCTTTTTCGCTTTTGGTTAAAGCTTGTGAGAAGCCGGAGTTTGCCAGCAGCAGAGAGAGAGACAACAGCAGTATTAATTTTTTCATGCTTTCTTTGTTTTCAATGCTGCCAAATGTATTCGGTTTAGCATAAAAAATGAAATTTGTTAGCGACCAATTTTAATATTGCAATTAATCACTCTATAATCAAGCACAATGCACTGTATAGAAAATGAATTTTTGAGCATAAGCGCCCGTGAGTATGGGGCTGAACTAACTTCGATTTTTCATAAGCAAAGTCGTACCGAACATTTGTGGAAAGCTGACCCGGCCTTTTGGGGATGGTACGCACCGGTGCTTTTCCCGATTGTAGGTCGCTGCTTGAATGATGAAATACTCATTGATGGAAAATCGTATCACATGCAGAAACACGGTTTTGGCCGCAAGTCGCAGTTTAAGTTGTTAGAATTGAGTGATCATAAGATGATCTTCTCCTTGGTGTACTCTGATGACACCTTGGCAATTTATCCGTACCGTTTTGAATTGCTGATTGGCTATCGGCTGTTAGGCAATCAATTGAAATGTACTTACGAGGTGATTAATAGGGAAGATAAACACATTTACTTTTCGCTGGGGTCGCATCCCGCCTTTGCCATTCCGTTTGCAGATGGGGAGGAGCAGTACAAAGATTATTACTTGGAATTTGACAAGGAGGAGAGTTTAGTGAGGCATTACATCAATGAAGAAGGATTTTTTGATGGCAGAACTGAGCAGGTTAGCAGCGACTCTCGCGTATTGAATTTGCATCAAGGGATGTTTGACAAGGATGCCTACATCTTTAAGAATTTGCAATCGAATCGTGTGAAATTGAAAAGTCAGAAGAATGACAAATTTGTATCAGTGCAGTTCGAAGGCTATGAATACTTGGGTTTGTGGGCAAAAACAGGGGCTTCGTATGTGTGCATTGAGCCATGGATAGGCTGTGCTGACACGGCCGGAAAGCAAACAACATTTGCCGAAAAGGAGGGATGCGTTCGACTTGGAGCGAGGGAAGAATTTAGCCGGTCTATCTTGATAGAGATAGGTAAAGGTTTATAAGCTCATTGGGAAATCAAGAAATAAAATGACTGCTGCTTCGGAACGGGGGAGAGAAGCAAACACCGCTTGATGAATAGACTCGCTTTCTTCCAATTCTGCCATAGCGAAAGGTGAAAAGCTACTCTGAGTCGAAAGGATCCTTTGTGTAATTTTGTTAATTCATGGGTAAATAAGATTCTACAATTTGCTTTAAACTGAGAAATAAGGTTTAATCTTGTGTAAGAATTAAAGCAAACAGTTAAACAGAATTCCTAACCTTAAACTTTACACCATGGCTGCCATATTCAATTTTCGTTCAGATATAATGCAATATGAAAACTCCCTTCGTCCTTTTGCTCTTAAACTTACCAAGAGCAGAGAAGCTAGTGAAGATTTAATACAAGATACCTTTTACAGAGCATTGGCCAACTGTGAGAAATTTGCTGATGGTACCAACATCAAGGCTTGGCTTTTTACCATCATGCGCAATATTTTTATTAACAATTACCGGAGAAAACAAAAGAGTAAAACCGTCAGCGATACTTCTGAGAATCAATATTTGCTGAACAGTGCAGGAACTGAAAAAAACAGAGCAGAGCGCTCATTTTTAGCAGCGGATATTGAACAGGCAATGCAAGAAGTAAGCGTAGATTTTACAGAGCCGTTTATGATGTACTATAAGGGATTCAAATATCAGGAGATAGCTGAGAAATTAGATTTGCCTTTAGGGACCGTAAAGAGTCGCATATTTTTTGCCCGCAAAGAACTACAGAATCGCCTGAAAAATTTAGGGATTGATAATTCTGCGGTATAGATGAACTCCGGCAGGCAGAAAAATTCCTAAATACTTTAGTTCGACCTACTGTTCACAGTGCTTCCAGCGTTCGCGCACCCAAGCGGAACTGATTTCCTTATCAGAATGGAAGAATTCCTTGTTCATGTAATTAATCACGTTAGCTACTTGTATATCATCCAACTTGATGGGATACATGGGTTGGTTAAAGGATTGACCGTTCACAACTATTTCATGGCTGATGCCGTGGCGCAGCCAGCAGGGAATCGAATCGAAATTTTGAATCGCAAAATCAGAAGATTTTAAGGGTGGAATAAGTACTCTAATTCCCTCGCCCTTATCCCCATGACATTGGGCGCACTGCACTTGATACGTTGATTTGCCGGGATGCGGTATCCATCCGTGAGAAGCTAAGTTGTATATGAATATAGCAACGATTACAAAAATAAAGGCGGGAGCCACATAGCGGATAATTTTTTTTTCCAGTTCCATTTATTTCTCGTTCAAAAGCAAGTCCATGTCTTTCATCAATTTGGTAACGCTTTCCTCCTTCGTGCCATCATAATACCCACGAATTCTTTTTTGGGTATCTATCAGAATAAAGTTTCCGGAATGAATGTGGCCACCCGGAGCATCAGGGTCTTCCGCAGCGCTCACTAAATATTGCTTCGCCAAGGAGTAAATAGAATCTTTATTTCCTGTTAATAAATGCCATTGCTTGCTGTCCACTATTCCTAATTTGCCGCAATACTCTTTTAACCGCGCCACTGTATCACGTGCGGGGTCTATAGAGAAGGAGAGGAGCACAATCCGATTATCATTTTTGTATTTATCACTAACGCGCAACATCTCCTTCATCATCTTAGGGCAAATGCTGGGGCAGGAGGTGAAAAAGAAGTCAGCTACATAAATTTTATTCTGTAGAGTAGCTGCATTTACCGTGTTGCTATCCTGATCTATAAAGGTAAAACCAGGAACCGTGTAGTCCACACTATCTATCACTTGTTGCCCATTCACTTCTCGTACCTCAGTTGTTTTAAAACCGAGCACCGGTAGTTTATCGCCCCCGGAATTGCATCCGGTTAAATATATAATTGCCAATAACAGAAAGAGGGAGAAACGCATAGTCCTTGATTTTTAAAGTGCAAACTTTAAACTTTATCGGACAAAATCAAACTCTAATATATTCATCCCGTAAGCGGGTCGCCAAATCCTCCGTCATTGGTTTGGGTAAAAACTCAATTACTTCAGGATATGTTTTAGCTTTATCTACATCGCGGGGATGGTCACTGCTGGAGGTAATAAACACTTTTACTTGGCGGCTAAAGGGGCAAGGAATGTTTCGCACTTCATCTAAAAAGTCCCAACCGCTTTTTACCGGCAAATTGATGTCCAGCAATATAATAGCCGGGTATTTCGCTTCATCTCCTTCCGCACAAACTCTTTTTAATTCATCTAAGGCAGGCTGTACCATGCTAAAGGTTTGCAGGTGATGTAAACCTACTTCGGCTAACATAATTTGATTCAGAAAAGTGTTCGCCTTATCATCATCAATGACGTAAATTAAATCTCCTCCCATTACTTAAAAGTTGTTTTCTGACTTTGCGAATTTAATGACTCTTAACACAACTTTTAATTTATTTACAGAGGGCGAAGGATGTATTTTTCAAAAACAAGAAATAACCGAAAGAGCATAAAGCGTACACCGACTAATACCTTGTCTCCAAAACAGTACGGAAATATTCGGTGTGTATGTAGTGGTATCTCATTGATTGGAACAGAAATATTTTTTTAGAGCTTTTCCGAAGGCACTTCGCAGGGATATTCAAAGAGACATTTTTCCTTAATAATATCCGCCACCGATTCGGGCACCATTTCCTCCCAACCCGGTTCACCACTCTGGATCATGCTGATTACTTTAGGCGAGAATATTTGAAGAACGGACTTGTCGTATCCTTTCAAATCCACTAAAAATCCATTATTTCTCAAATGCTTAAAAAGTTGAAACAAGTTGTCGGGAACTCGCAAATTATTAGTAGCAATCACTGACTGATCTTTATCGGGTTGATAAGGATACACCAGCATTTTAGTATTCCGCATAAAAATCTCTCCAAAATAATGGAGCAGTTCACCGGCTGCATTTTTGTAATATTTTTCATTGAACAGTTCCACGATGTTCAGAATACCCAAAATGATTCCTATGCTGTTAGGGCGGCAACGGTCTAAGTAGTTCACCAACACATCGTGTTTATGGCAATTCGAAACCATTACCGTGTGTCCCAGTTTGCAAAGTATGTCCGTGCGATCTAGAAAATCCTTATTGTCAAATTGCCCTCCGTCTGTCAGATTATTTAGTGTGATTTCTGACAGCACGATAATATTTGACTCGTCTTTTACCTGTGTTTTAAAATATTCCAAACCGCATTTCATCATATCCTGATTCACCTTTGTGACGGGGCGGAATCTTCCGCGAAGGCAGAGAATATCTTTTTTGTAGAGGATATCTTTTGGTTGGTACACTTCTTTATTTGCCCCGAAGATGGTGCCATCTGTAAATTTCTTGCGAACTAATTTTAAGGCCAACAAGCGATTATCTACCTCGATAAAGTCCGGTCCTTTTACGCGGATCATGTCAATCTCCACCTGATCTGTAGTAAGATTATCGAGGAGAGAATCAATAAAATCGTCCGGCTGATCAAAATACCAGTAACAAGCAAAAAGCAGGTTAGTGCCTACTCCACCAATGGTGCGTTGCTGATAGAGGCTATCCACCCCTTTTAGGCGAACGTGAATCATTACTTCATTGGGTTCTCCATGCGGCTCAAGCTGAAACCGAACTCCCATCCATCCGTGTGGATCATTTGTTTTTTGATAGTTGAGAGTGGTGCAGGTATTGGCAAAAACAAAGAATCGCTTGCGGCTATATTTTTCGTCCTGAAGGCGTTGAATAAGCAAGTCAAATTCATGATCGAGCATTTTCCATAAGCGCTGTTCACTCACATAGCGCCCCGACCCTTCGATGCCGTAAATGGCATCAGAAAATGTCATATCGTAGGCACTCATGGCTTTTGCTACCGTGCCCGATGCCCCACCTACCTGAAAGAAATTCCGCACAACTTCTTGCCCCGCTCCAATCTCGGCAAAGGTTCCATATATGCTTTCGTCCAAATTAATTCGTAAGGCCTTTCTCTTAATGGATAGTATCTCGCGTTCCATGATTCGAAGTTAGAAAAACATTGTGCTTATTACGTTTTGTACGGGTTAATAGTTATAAAAATGGCTGAAAAAATTATTTTTGCGCCCTCGTAGAACCGCAGCATTTTTTTATTGTTCAGAACTATGTTGCAAATCGTTTTACGGCCTCGTAGCTCAGTTGGATAGAGCAACAGCCTTCTAAGCTGTGGGTCAGGGGTTCGAATCCCTTCGGGGTCACTAAATTTAGAACAGAAGCCTCGGTAAATTGCCGGGGCTTCACTGTTTTAACTCATCTTTCTACGAGTTCAGTTTATAAATAACTTGCAAATTATTACACCGGTATCGAAGAGAGAAGAAGTTTTTTCTTGCCGGTTGATTTATGATTTGGAGGTACAGATATTTATAGGAAATAAATTGACCTTATCGCAGTAAGGTAATGCTCCCCTTAAATAATTTTTCGGAGTAATTATCTAAGTAAACCACTTTTACGATATACACGAACACAGCCGGATTCTGCAACACTCCCTTGTAGCGCCCGTCCCACTTAAAGTTCATGTCGTTGCTTTCGTACACCATTTCACCAATGCGGTTAAAAATGGCTACATGAAACTGTTTCCACGCTTCTTTATTTCCATACACTTCAAAGTAATCGTTGCTGCCGTCACCGTTTGGCGTAAAGGCATTCGGCACATACACCACATACTTAGGCACTACGGTAATGTGGAGGGTATCGGTAGCAATGCAGCCATTCACATCGGTTCCGGTAACTTGGTAGCTAATGCTTTGAATCGGAGAAGCAGTAGGGCTTACACAATCGTAGCAATCTAAGGCGACAGGTGGAGACCACAATATAGAGCCAAAGGCACTTCCTATGGCGTTCACATTCAAAACCACACTTTGTCCGAGGTCAATTGTGCTTGCATCGGGAGTCGCATCAATACTGAAGATAGAATCGTTTCCAATATAGAATGAACTATCCTTTGTGCAGCCATGTGCATCGGTCACGGTGATGGAATAGAGGCCGGTGTCTAAAGCAAAAATATCTTCCGAAGTTTCTCCATTCGACCAGTTAAACTGAAGCGGCATAAAGGAGGAAGAGGTAGTAATATTTACGGCTCCGTTTTGAAGCGGGAAGCATAGCACGTTGGTGGGCACTCCGCTGAGTGAAACTCCCGGCAATTCCGTCACTGTAAAGTTATCGCTCACCGTGCATCCATGATTATCCGTTACGGTGAGGGAGTAATTGCCTCCGTTCAGATTCATAAGGTCTTCGGTAACGGCACTATTAGCCCAAGCAAAAGAATAAGGCAAACTACCTCCCGCAGGATGGCTGAGGATGCTTCCATCTCCATGTAATGGACAGGAAACATTGGTGACCACCGGATGAATAGTGAGTGCCGGAGGTTCAGTCACCGTTAGCGGACTGAGAGAAAAGCTACAGTTGTTGGCATCGGTCACCGTCATGGAATAGTTGCCGGGCGAAAGATTTGTTGCGGTAGAAGTATTTACCGAAGGGGTAAGGCTCCATTGATAGCTATAAGCGGTCGTGCCTCCCGTAGAGTTAATTGCAATAATACCATTATTCATTCCATTGCAAGGAATATTGGTGATAGTAGAAGTAGCCGCCAAAGGGGCAGACGGTTGGCTAATAAATACAATAGCGGTATCTGTGCATTGATGAGCATCCGTTACGGTAACTATATAATTTCCCGAAATGAGTGCAGTGGCCGTAGGGTTAGTTTGCGATGGATTAGTGCTCCACAAGTAACTGTAACTTGGTGTGCCGCCCGTAGCTATAACGGTGGCGCTCCCAGTAGCATCGCCAAAACAAAGCACAGCTATATTCGAAGCCGATAAACTCAATGGCATAGCCGGTTGCAGAATAGTATCTGCTCCTGTAGCCGAGCAGCCTGCTGTATCGCTTACCGTTACCGAGTAGGCTCCGGCTATCAACTGCGCAGCGGTAGCACTTGTTTGAGCAGGAGTCGTATTCCAGTTATAACTGTAATTGCCATAGCTGCCGCTTGCATTCACGGAAGCGCTCCCGGTGGCATCGCCAAAGCACAATACATCCACATGGCTAAACGAAAGCGATAGCGGAGTAGGAGGGGCAGCAACTACAATGGAATTACTCACAGTACAGTTATTCGAATCGGTTACTGAAACTGAATAAGAACCTCCGGGAATATTAGTGATGCCGGAAGTATTTTGAGGCGGGCTGGTATTCCAAACATAATTGTAAGGAGAAGTTCCGCCTGCGGCTGTAGCATCAGCCGCTGCATTTGGTTGTCCGTAACATAAAGGCTGACTAAGGCTGATCGTTACTGACAGTGGTGTGGCCGGTTGCGAAATGATGGAGGAGATAGTAGCCGTACAGTTGTTTGCATCTGTTACGGTGACGGTATAAGTGTTTGCCGTTAAATTTGTAGCCGCAGCATTTGTTTGCACCGGATTGCTGTTCCATTGATAGCTGTATGGGGTAGTCCCTCCTGCAGCTATAGCGGTAGCGCTGCCGGTGTTATCTCCATAGCAAAGCACATCCACATGCATTTCACTTACAGTCAAAGCCGCAGCAGGTTGATGGATGGTAGTGCTAATAGTAAAGGAACAGTTTAAAGAATCGCTGACGGTGACGGTATAATTTCCGGCAAGCAGATGAATAGCAGTAGCTGTATTTTGCACAGGCGAGCTATTCCAACTATAGGTATAGCCGGGAACTCCTCCTGTGGCAGTAGCAATGATACTGCCGGAAGCATCTCCATAGCAAAGCACATCGGTAGAGTCAAGGGTGGCGCTAACGGGGGTGGGCGGTTGATGCACGGTGGCGCTGGCACTCACTGTGCAAGTATGCGAATCAGTGACCGTCACATCATAGGTTCCTTCCGGTAGGTTGCTCAAGTTAGGAGTACTTTGAGGAGGTACCGTATTCCATGAGTAAGTGTAGGTAGGCGAACCACCCGTCACAGTAGAAGTGACGGCTCCGGTACTTTCTCCAAAACAAAATACCGGTGTAGGAGCCAATTGAACACTTACCCCATTGGGAGGCTGCGTAACGGTGAATGAAGCGGTAGCGGTGCAGGCATTCGTATCGGTTACTGTAACAGTATAGTTATCCGCAGTCAAGTTGATAGCATTAGGTGTATTTTGTACGGGGCTGCTATTCCATTGATAAAAGGAGTAAGGAGTAGTGCCACCGGTAGTGGTAGTGTTAATGCTGCCATCATTTCCATTCATGCAGGTCACATTCGTAGCCGTTCCATTAATAGTTAACTGAGCAGGCTCGCTGATGTTGACAGTGGTGGTAGCAGTACAGTTATGTGCATCCGTCACCGTAAGCGTGTAAACTCCTGCAAAAAGAGCAGTGTCGTTTTGAGTTGTAGTTCCGTCATTCCATACAAAATTCATAGGAGCCGTTCCTCCGGAATAACTCATGTAAGCGGAGCCGGTACCGGTGCCAAAGCAGGCAGCCCCATTTACCGTGGGGGTTAAAATTAATGGCTGTGGCTCGGTGATAACTATACTGGTAGTAGCAGTGCAAGTATTGGCATCGGTAACGGTAATGGTGTAAGTACCCGCAGGAACATTATCTAACACTGTATCGTTTTGCAACGGAGTTGAATTCCATTGATAACTAAACGGAGGGTTCTGACCGATGATGTTTGCAGTGGCTAATCCATCTGCGCCACCAGCACACGATACATTGTTATTGATGGTAGCTATCACCGCTACAGCAGCCGGAAGTATAGGGCTCATGTTGTCCACCAAAATATAAGGCTCATCCGAGCAGCCTAAACTGTGAACGTAAATGGTGATAAACGGCCAGTTTTGGGTAGGTGTAAAAGTGACGGTGTAATTAACCCAAGTATCATAAGGGGTAATATCGCCAGAGGCCCACAACAACTCTCCAAATCCGCAAGTTCCGTTCCCGCCCCATATTTGACATTCGGCACAACCCGGTATAATACCTCCACTAGTGGAAGATGAATTGGCGAGGTCAATAGTGAAAGTATATTGTAAGCCCGATTGCATGGGAGTGCTCAACTGTTGCGAAGCGCCTTCCTGCCAGTTGGCAGAAACCTGATTCACTAAGCCGAGGTAAGTGCTCCCATTGGTTGGTGGGAGGGAGATACCCCAACTTCCCGGCTGCGTGTCGGGTGTTTGGCCGGGTTGGCAATTGGTCCATGGGGCGGGAGTAATATGCGGTTGAGGTGTTCCTTCAAAGGAAGGATTTTGAACAATAAGCGGTTGTGGGTTACCACATTGAGCGAAGAGTTGAGCACAAGCAAAGCAAAAGAATACTGCTCCCAGTACTGTCACTTTCAGTTTGTTTTGCTTGCTCATTTTTAATCTTCTACTTTATTATTAATAGAACTAAAAATAGAGTTTCGCGTTGTATTCGCACAAATTTATTTCACTGTTTGTGGATAATCCTAAAAAGTGAAGGGGCACTCACTCAGAATAGAGGTAATCTAAAGCCGATTCAAGCAAATTAAATAGTTGTATTTTTTTAGTCCCAGAAGGACGGAACTTTTGGTAGCAAAGAAATAGTGCGTATGCCACTCTTTGAAACCACCGCTACAAATCTATCCCTCTGTCGAAGAATTTGGTGGGTCAGCAGGGTCGGTTTCTTGGGCAGAGGTAGTTTCCTCGTCAGTTTTTATTTCTTGCTTAGGGCCACTATTGTTTTGCCCTCTCGAAGCCTGCTTTTGTAATTTTTCCATGGTGGAGTAAATGTCTTTGAGCTTTTCCTCTTTGGAGGCCATCGTCTCCTTCAGCATGTTGCTTTTTAATTTGATCAACTGCAACTCCATAGATTGAAGGTGATTGCTGTTGCTTTTCTGCTCTAAGTATGCTAACTCTTTTTTGTCGCGGTTTAGCGAGGCTTCCATCTTGTGAATGACTTCGGATAAGCCTTTTATACGCGAAGCGGTTTTGTCGCTGAAGAAATGATTGCGCTGCTCATTTATATACTGAATTGTAGCATCAAAGATCTTGCGCACCTGCACATCATCGGCCTTGGTGTAGCGGTTTCTCCGACCTTCGTGCTGAACAGTTTTCAGTTCCTCCAACAAGTCTTTAAAGTTGGCTTTGTCATCCGCACGGTTTTTAATGCTCTCCAATTTTGCCAGCACTTCATCGCGCAAGGTGGCAGAGGCGGCTTCAAATTCAGCGCTTTCTGTTTTTCTAAATGTTTTTAGTTTTTCAAAAATGGAATTGACATCCTCTTTTATTTTATCCAAACGCTCTTGACTGATGTCTTTTTCTTTCCGGTGTTCCAGTACTCTTTCCCAAAATGATTTGGCATCATCAAAAAGTTGACGATCGTACCGCACTAATTCAGCCGCCTTCTGCTTCAGCGCTTCTAATTCTAAAAGAAAACTTTCCCATAGTTTAGCGGTGAGTAGTTGAATAGCCCACTCGTTTTGTTGCCCTCTTATTTTCCCTGTTTCATCGGAGCGGATGTGGTCGGGCAATATAGATTCAGCATGAAGATTTGGGTTGATGAATTCCACCTCTTTGGGAAATTCAATATCACCTCCCTCAATCCATTCTTTCATCAATTTTTCTTCCCACCCTTTGTCTAATCCTTTTTGTGGAATTATGTACAAGTCCACTTTAAATTCATCTTCTTTTAACTCATAGGCCAAAAGAACTTTTTTGTCATCGCTGGTTACACCTTTAGCAGTGAATCTCGATTGCATCATCCGTGTTTGTCTTTGTGTGTCTTTTTTTAAAAAGTTGTCAAAGATAATTCTTCTCATTAAAAATGATGAATAAAGAAACATATTGCAAAGAGGCTTGAAAGAGAGTTGGGTTTCCTTTTATTTGTAAACAAGGATTTAGGAAGGATGAAGTTTGACAATAAAATTATTGAAGCCATTAAATGGGAGTTGCAGAAACCTTTGCCGGGAGTAGAGGCGCAGTACCGCATGGCCCCTTCGTATCGTCCCCGCATGACGAAGGAACAAATTACTCCACTTCATCCCAAACAGAGCGGTGTATTGTTGTTGCTTTATGAACATGCCGGGTCGCTGGATATTGCATTTACTCAACGCAAGAAATATGCAGGAGTTCACAGTGGACAAATGAGTTTTCCGGGCGGGAAGAAAGACTCACATGACAAGAATTTACAAGAGACCGCGCTGCGCGAAACGAAAGAAGAAATAGGAGTGGAGCCGGACAAAATAGAAGTGATCGGTAAGTTGAGTGAGTTGTATATTCCACCCAGTAACTTTATGGTGTATCCGTCTGTAGGATTTGCGCCTAAGTTAGAAAGGTTTCAACCACAAGAAGAAGAAGTAGAAGAGATTGTAGAAATCCCGGTTCAATTTTTTCTCGATACAAAAAATATTAACCTTCAAACTGAAATCAAGTTAGTGAGTGGAGAAATAGTGAGAGTGCCCGCTTATGTTTTTGGCAAACACATCATTTGGGGTGCTACGGCTATTATGATGAGTGAGTTTACTTTTGTGTTGGAGAGAGCGATGAGTCGCTGATTGCTCTTAGCGAATCAAAATAATATCTTTTACCACTGTATTGGTTTTCCCGGGATTTAGAGGGCTGCTGTAAATTACTTTGCACACATACGAACCGGCATTCTGCAATTTGCCTTTGTAAGTTCCGTTCCAAGGTGAATTTGTTTCGGCATGAAACACTACTTCGCCCCAACGATTATAAATGTGGATGTCTTGAATTTCGGCATAGTTGCCTTTGAAGATCACAAACAAATCATTTACCCCATCTCCATTTGGGCTAAAAGCATCGGGAACTTTTATATCGGGCAATAACAGTTCTATGGTTTTGCAGGAGGTGGCTGTACAATCATAACTATTGGTCACTGTTACACAGTAGGTGGTGGTGGTATTCGGTTGGGCAAGTGGATTGTAAATAGTGGCATTGCTCAACGCATCCGAAGGATTCCATTGGTAAGCATAAGTTGAATCTGAAATAGCCGCGAGCTGCACCGTTTGCCCCAGTAACACAGCCGAATCGGGAATAGCGGTAATAGTGACCTGAACATCCGGAACGGTAGCGTGTTCGGCAATTACAATTTCACAACCTCGTTGATCGGTCACGGTAACTGTATAAGATTTTGTAAAAGTGACCTGTTCCGAAAAGGTGGAATCTATTGCTCCGTTGCTCCATGCAAAACTTGGAGGATAGGTAGCTGCGCCACTGGCGCTCATGGTTACTGTAGCCCCCGGGCATACGATAGTATCGCAGCAGGCCGATGCTGTTAATGGAACAAAGGGAACATCCGCTTCAGGAATTATTAAATCGGTGGCCGTACCGCCTTTATTCCCGGGTTGTGCGCCATTTGTGGTTCCATAAGGGCAAGCCGGTGGACTGATGCCAAAAACACTTTTCCCGTTGATGCCACCACTATCAATAAATTGAAGATTAGGTGGAGCGCTACTGCCCTTTACCCAAAGAGTGCCACCACCACCGCCCGCACCGGGCCCGAAACAAAAACTCATGCTGCCACCGTTGTCTAATACGCCACCGTTTCCGCCATTTGCATTTACCTCTAAATTTCCCAAATAAGCATCTACATAGAACAACACCGTTCCGCCTGCCCCACCTCCACCGGCCCCATCACTTTGTGCTTTTCCACGAACGCTATTACCATTGGCATTTATTTTTTCATCGTTGCCTATCAGCAGTTTTGAAATAATAATACAAATGCCTCCGCCATTGGCTCCGGCAGTTCCTTCATCATTGTTCTCATCACCTGCACCACCGCCTCCTCCAAGAAATATTTTATTTAGAGTGCTGTTGTAAGGCAAAGCTTTGCCTCCTTTACCCGGTCCCGGCCCGGGGCAACTGAACTGCGAAACATTAGAGCGAATACCGCCTGTTCCTCCCGCTCCATAATTGCTGCCACCACCACCACCGGTATTGTGATCGTTGCCACCACCACCGCCATTTGCATTGCATCCTCTTCCGTAAGGATTAGGGGAATTGCCGATACCTTCCCCTTTGCGTGCCCCACAAACACTCGTTGCGCAGATATAATCCGTAGCTCCTCCGTTGCCGTTATTCCAACAAGTGGTTTCATTCTCTAAATCAGCTCCTCTAAAGCCCATCCCTGCCACGCTGATCGTGTCGGTTAGAATCAATGTGTCAGCTTTTATTAAAAAAATCCCACCTGAAGTTCCATCCCAGGGTTTGGCACGCAAGGCTGAATCGGTGGTCGCCTTTATATATTCCGGCAGAGAAACAATTTGAATAATTCCAGACTGTTCGTAATCGCGCTGAATGGCGTATTTGAATTTAATGTCATTGCCCGCTATCCAGTCAATGGTATTTATTTCATAATTGCCGCAACCTTTGTAATCGGTTACTTCCCCAAAATTGGAATTGTTGATAGTGCTGATTTCAGCTCCTTTCATCTGTATCATCAATACTTTTTGCCCGTCAAAGAATCCCGAAACGGTGTTCACGCTTATTTTATTCTCGCAATAATTGAGATGAGTAACTCCTGCGTAGGAATTAATGATGCCACCAATGTGCGATAGCTGTGCCGGTACTGAAGGTACCATTGCCAGTAAGAAAACAATAAAAAACAGCCATCGCTTTACTTGCATATCCTGATGTTGAGGCGAATCAATTAATACAAACGTCAACGGCAAATTTATCAGCTTCATGTTAATACTTTGGAATGCTTAAATGCGTTTGATGAAAATCTGCTTATTTGTGACACCTTTACAGGCGACAAATGGAAAAGAAATTTAAAAAAATCATCCTGTTTTTCTTGGCTTGGGCCACCTTCGGCTCTGCTTATTCGGCAGAGTTATTAATACCGATGGATTTGAGCCAAACGAATCATTTGAAAGCGTACGGAATTGCTTACTGGGTGCTCAAACAACAAGTTGCGGTAGATTGGTTACTGAATTATCGCGGTGGAAGTTTTGCCATTCCTTATGCTACGGCTATTGAGAGTGAATGTAAAATACGGGGAGTGAGTTATGAAGTAATTGCGGATGGACAATACGGAGCTATACTGGCAGATATTGCTAATCCTGAGCAGAATATGGATGTGATGAAATTGGAGAAGGCTCCGAAGGTTTGTGTGTATTCTCCTAAAAGCAAGTTGCCC
Source organism: Sphingobacteriales bacterium (assembly GCA_018262795.1). Taxonomy (GTDB): domain Bacteria; phylum Bacteroidota; class Bacteroidia; order Chitinophagales; family LD1; genus Bog-950. The sequence continues at coordinate 247,674 of JADFDM010000004.1, forward strand.
TGGGATGATGCGGTGACTTTAGTGCTCACCTATGCGGAGATTCCTTATGATGTAGTGTACGATGATGAAGTGCTGGACGGAAAGTTGTTGCAATACGATTGGCTGCATTTGCACCATGAAGATTTTACCGGTCAGTACGGGAAGTTTTATGCCAGCTATGGCAATGCTCCTTGGTATTTGGAAGATGTGGCGGAACAGGAAGCTCGTGCAAAGCGAAGAGGATTTGCAAAAGTGTCGCAGATGAAACTGGCGGTGGCTAAAAGTATTCGCGACTTTGTATTCGGAGGAGGTTTTATGTTTGCAATGTGCAGCGCTACTGATTCTTATGATATTGCATTAGCCGCTCAGAATACCGACATCTGCGATGTGATGTATGACCATGACCCGCAAGACCCGCAGGCGCAGGAGAAGTTAGATTTCAGTCAATGTTTTGCTTTTCAAAATTTTCACTTGCGCACTAATCCCTACGAATACGAGTACTCCGATATTGATGCCAACTTTGGAAGAACGGTGCCAAAGGACCTTGACTACTTTACGCTCTTCGATTTTTCAGCAAAATGGGATCCGGTGCCTACCATGCTTTGTCAAGACCACACCAAAATTATCAAAGGATTTATGGGGCAGACGACCGCTTTTAAAAAGCAGTTCATCAAAAGCAATGTGCTGATAATGGGGCAGAACAAAAGTGCGAATGAAGCACGCTATATACATGGCGAATACGGCAAAGGTTTATGGACATGGTATGCCGGGCACGATCCTGAAGATTATCAACATTTAGTAGGAGATCCTCCTACTAATCTTGACTTGCACCCCAATTCACCGGGGTATCGTTTGATTTTGAACAATGTGCTTTTCCCTGCCGCCCGCAAGAAGAAACAAAAGACATAAGATTACCGTTGCCGATTCTTTTTAGGGAAGTTGTTTACTACTTTGTAGTTGGCTTTATGCCATCGGGATTTTCTATGTATTCAAAAATGAGGTTTATATCTTGGTCGGTGAGGTTAGGGAATACGTTCATTTGAGCAGGACGGCTGTTCGCTATTTCTACGGCATGTTTATATCCGGCATCCACCGGTTCGTTCCAGTTTTTCACCCAAATCTTTAGCCAGTAATCTCCACTCTTTCCTTTATAACTACCGGCTGCTTCCCATCTTTCTCGCACCCCTGCTAAGGCCGGTCCGGTGCCATCTGACTTTAAGTTGTGACAGGCAGCGCAGTTACTTTTAAATAAACTTCTCCCTTGTTTCCATTCAGCCATTTCAGGAGTTTCGTCAGTGGTCTCTTTCTTTTCAGTAGTAGCTTTTGCGGGTTTGTGATTCCATGTGCTGAGGTTAATGTTAAGCACAAAAACTATGGCTGCGGCCAGGAGCAACAATACAATGGACAATTCCAACAGAGCGTTAGGTTGTTTTTTCATAAAGCAACTAATTTTTTACGGAACAATAATGCACATTTTGAAATGGGTGATTCAATGTTACAATACTACATGTGTTTCAGAGTATTTGTTTAAAAAAAATGCGTTCATCCGTATAGCAGGTGATTCTTATTTCCTTTGAGAATCATCCCATTCTTTTGGTTGGGGTTCGCCTAATTTCCCCAACTGTTTTGCTACAATCATTGATACCGCTGCATCGCTGGTCACATTTGCTACGGTGCGGCACATATCTAAAGGTCGGTCTATCGCAATAATGAGAGCGATCCCTGCCGGATTAACCCCGATAGCTTCCAGCACTACAATCAACATTAGAAGCCCAGCTCCCGGTACTGCTGCAGCACCGATAGAGGCTAAAGTGGCGGTTAAAATAATAGTTAACTGATCGCCTATGGTTAAATGGTTCCCTAATACCTGTGCAATAAAAACGGCTGCTACTGCCTGATAAAGACTGGTGCCATCCATGTTTACAGTAGCGCCAATTGGTAATACAAAACTGGATACTTCTTTCTCGACTCCAAGGTGTTCTTCTACTCTTTCAATAGTTACCGGTAGAGTGGCGGCACTGGAACTGGTAGAAAATGCAACTAACTGTGCCGGAGCTATTCCACGAAGAAAAAATAGATAATCTTTCCCGGCAAACATTCGAACCAGAAAGGGATAGAATACTAGAATCATAAAGGTAAGCCCGGCCAATACGGTAAGTGCATAGGCTCCCAATGCAATAAAAATATCGGTGGCGGGAGATTCAGCCACCAAAGCAGCTAATAGGGCAAACACTCCGAAAGGAGCAAAGAGCATGATGATGTCAATGATTTTCAGAATGACCTCATTACATCCTTCAAAAAAGGCTTTTACAGGAGCAGACTTCTCCCCCGGTATAAGAATTAAACCAACGCCAAAGAGGATAACAAAGAAGATAACCTGAAGCATGTTTCCGTTGGAGGAGGCCGCGCCAAAAAAATTATCGGGGACTACATCTACTAAGGGTTGCAAAGGGCCTTGTTTTTTATTCTCATCCGCGGCAGCTACCTTTTTATTAACGTCTTCTCCAAAAGAACTGAGCATGTCGGTGCGTGTTTTTTCACTAACAAATTTTCCGGGGTTCACCGTATTCACCAAAGTCAACCCGATGGTAACGGCAGTGATAGTGGTCATGAGATATAGGGCAAAGGTGCGAATCCCTAATTTGGAAAGTTGCGTGATATCTTGAAGGTCAGCTACTCCTTTTATCAGCGAAGTGATAATCAAGGGAATGGCTATCAACTTCAGCATATTTATAAATATAGTGCCGAAGGGCTTGATCCAATTGCTAATAAAATGAGACCCATTGCTAAATTGAATGGCAAGAAATCCGCAGAGGACTCCTCCTATCATTCCAATAATGATTTGCCAGTGTAAAGGAATCTTTTTACTCATGCGTTTAAAGAAACAAAATTATGCGGCTAAACAAAAAGCGAAGTGCAAATGATTGAAAATTTCATCTTTGCAAAAATGTGCTGAACTATGATTGTGATGTACCCAATGCTGATTGCTTCTATCCTTTTTGTGGTAGGGCTTACGGTATATATTATTCGAATGAACAAACGCGAGAAAGAGGAACAAGCCAGAAAGACGAAAAGTTGTAATGAAGATACTGCTCCCCCAGATTTAGAGGCTGAAAAAAATGACATCGTTGGTTAAAATAGCCGATTCGGAATAGGCTCAATAACTTGAGAAAGGAGTAGTTGATTTTGCGGCAACATAGAACCGCCAAATGCCAAAAGTATGCAAAACACGAAAAACTTTTAATGGTCTATGATTGAATATTGTATATATTTGGCCATAGGATGATAAGGATAACTTTTAGGCTCCAATGCAACAAAACACTATACAATTGTACCGCATTAAGAAATGCTGCGAAGGTAAATTTCTTTCCTTTAGACTGAGAAGGCAGAAGTCTCTTCCGATTTTTAAAAATTAATTATTAATAAGGAACCCATGAGTAAGATTATCATTAACAGACTTGATTATGCCAGAATTAAAAAGAGTATCAGCGATGCTAAGCAGTTTAGATCAATCAATGCCACTGAAGCTGAGAAATTATTGAATGAATTAAACTCGGCAGAAATCGTAGAGCCAGCTGCAATACCCTCTGATGTGGTAACCATGAATACCATTGTGAAGTTGAGTTTTTTGAATAATGACAAACAAGTTCAATTTCAGATAGTGTATCCTGATCAGGCAAATCTTAAGGAGAACAAAATCTCCATTTTCTCACCTATTGCTACTGCTTTAATAGGCTATAAAGTGAAGGATGAGATTGAGTGGATTGTTCCTGCCGGGCTTACAAAAATCAGGATAGACGAAATTATCTACCAGCCGGAAGCTGCCGGTGATTACAACCTATAACTTATCAGGTTATCCATATCTTTTGGTGCTAAGACAAGACTAATGTGCAATTTCCTCTAATTCTTTGCATACTGTTGCCTTATGTTTTAGATAATGAAAATTTAAACTTGGGCGGGTATGAATTTTTGAAGAAGAATGGGTTATTGTCTCAATCCTTCCAACAACATAATATAGGCTAGTAACGAAGTATGATCACTGGAAGTTTCATTTTGCAAGGACACCGGCCAAGCCCCCTTTTTATTTTGAGTAAGAAGAACATATGCTAACTCGCTATCCGGTATTTTTTCGATAACACCACTCAAACGCAAGAAGGCATACAGTTCAAATCTTCGGTCATAAGAGCTAAGGTTTGTTTGCAAAATACTTTCTGCCCCAGATTGTAACATACGCTTCACCGGGTCATAATCTCTGTCGGCTTTAGTGATGCACCCATGCTGTTCAGCCAAATAAAAACCCAGCAGCGCATGAGATACATGATAGGGATTGCCCTCCCCTGATAGGTTTATCATCATTTGGTACAGGGTATCGGCTGAGAGGTGATGGCAATCGCAATAAAGTGCATTCAATGTGAGTCGGTCCGTAGTGTTTCGGAGGGAGTCAATAACGGATTGCTTTAGGCAAAAGGAAGGTTTCACGAAGCGTTTGAACATTGCCTGCTTTGCCGCTCCTTTTTTTTGCAATTTAATTTTCGCTAAACAAGCGGAATGCACCGGAGGTTTCACATGGTAGTATTTGCATACATAGTCCATCACCATCAACACAGGAGAGGAGAGATGTCTTCTATTCTGTTTAAAATATTTATCGGCTTTTAGTTTTGCCGCTTCCAATGAATCTGCTGAAATGGCTTGACAGGAACCGGAAAAAATCAGTACTGTGAAAAGGAGAAGGCATAGTCTATTTCTCATCTTCAAATTCTTTCATGTTGTAATCTAACCTACCACCCCATGCGGCCATTTGCCCAAGAATGAAACCTTGCCGTGAACGCACATAAGCGGAGGGGTTGCCGGCATTAAACCTCTTTGGGTTAGGGAGTACGGCCGCTAGCAAAGCCGCTTCGGCAGGCGTTAGTTTTGCAGCAGGCTTGTGAAAATAATATTGAGAAGCTGCTTCTGCTCCGTAGATGCCATCCCCCATTTCGATAATGTTGAGGTACACTTCCATGATGCGTTGCTTGCTCCAGATTAGCTCTATCAATCCTGTGAAGTAAACTTCTAAGCCTTTTCGGATGAAATTACGAGCCGGCCACAAAAAGGCGTTTTTGGCGGTTTGTTGTGAAATGGTAGAGGCGCCCCTCGTTCTTGGATGCTTGCGTTTTTTTTGTTTCTCGTTATACTTTACCGCTTTTTGAATAGCCTCAAAATCGAAACCGTGATGCCAAAGAAAATTTTGATCTTCAGAAGTGACCACCGCTAATTGTAAGTTGTTTGAAATTTTATTAAGCGACACCCAATCTTTCGAAAGTTTTATGGGCTTGCCTTCTATGACTTGTTCCGCACAGCGCTGCAACATCAAGAGAGTAAATGGAAAGGGGATAAAGCGAAACGCTACAACAGAAAAAATAGAAAGTGCGAAAAACCACAGAATGATTTTTCGAATAACCCGCCAGATTTTTTGGAACATAAATTTATATCTGAATATCCTCAAGCCCCTGACCGGCAGCCAGTAACTCTGCAATATCAAATAGTTTTATCTCAGCCTGCTTGTCTTTGGCTTTCACCCCATCTGTCATCATCGTGCTACAAAAAGGGCAAGCCGTTGCAATGATCGTGGCACCTGTTTCAATAGCTTCTTCTGTGCGAGCTATATTGATGCGTTTCTTGCCATTTTCTTCTTCCTTAAACATTTGACCGCCACCGGCTCCGCAGCAAAGCCCCTTTGAACGACAACTTTTCATTTCGACTAACTCAGCGTCTAACTGTTCGAGAACTTTACGTGGAGCTTCATAAATATTATTCGCTCTGCCTAAATAGCAAGAGTCGTGATAGGTGATTTTTTTGCCTTTGAAAGCTGCCGCATCTGTTACCTTGATTCTTCCCTCATTAATTAATTGTTGAAGAAAAACGGAGTGATGCATTACTTCGTAGTTCCCTCCTAATGAAGGGTACTCATTCTTGATAATATTGAAACAATGAGGGCAGGTGGTAACGATTTTTTTTACGTTATAGCCGTTCATTACTTCTATATTTTGCAAGGCCAGCATTTGAAATACAAATTCGTTTCCTGCTCGTTTAGCCGGATCGCCTGTACAACTCTCCTCGCTGCCGAGCACTGCAAATTTTATATTCAGATGGTTTAAGATTTTAACAAATGCACGGGTTACTTTTTGGGCACGTTGATCAAAACTGCCTAAGCAACCTATCCAAAAAAGCACTTCAGGGGTTTCATTAGCGGCAGCGTATTCTGCCATTGTTTTTACTTGATCCATTGTATTTTAATTGTCAATCATTAATAAGCACTAACTCAATCATCACTCTTTCGTCCAATTTAATCGTTCTTGCTGACCAAACTGCCAAGGAGCTCCGTTGTTTTCCATGTTTGAAAACATACCCATCCATTCCGCAGGAGCGTTTGATTCTTCCATAATTAAATTTCTGCGCAGTTGAATGATAATGTCTAATGGGCTAATCATAACGGGGCATTGCTCTACGCAGGCATTACAGGTAGTGCAGGCACGCAATTCTTCGGTGGTGATATAGTCATCTCCAATCAGTGACTTGCCATCCTCTTGCCAAATTCCGTTATTGGCAGCCATCTTCTTTCCCACCTCTTCTAAGCGGTCGCGAGTATCCATCATTACTTTGCGTGGGCTTAGTTTTTTGCCCGTCATATTCGCAGGGCAATTATCGGTACACCGTCCGCACTCAGTACAAGCATAGGCATCCAGTAGATTTTTCCAACTGAGATCAAACACATCCTTCGCTCCAAACTTTACAGGTTCTTCGGCTTGATCGCTAACAGCAGGAGCCGCCTCCGGATTCATCATCAGTTTAATTTCTTTAGTGATGGCCGGCATATTGGCGATATAGCCTTTCGGTTCTAAATGTGCGAAATAAGTATTGGGGAAAGCCAACAGAATGTGCAAGTGCTTAGAATAGGGAAGGTAACAGATAAAAGCAAGCACCCCAACCATGTGCCCCCACCAGCCTAAGCGCTCTACCACGTGCATGGCAGTATAGCTCCATCCATCAAAAATAGGCATTAGCATTCCGCTGATCAGAAAACGATATTGGCCGTTGTGCATTGCCATATCCGCTGTGTTCATGCTGAAAATGCAGGTGAGAAGATATATTTCGGCTACTAGAATAATGGTGGCATCTGCTTTGGGCCAGCCTATCATCTCAGCCATATTCAGGCGAGGTACTTTTATGATCCATCTGCGGGTAAGGAACGCGACTGTAGCAACAAATACAAAGATAGATAGGAATTCGATAAAGGAGATGGCAAATACATAAATGGCAAGAAGCGCAGGATGATTTTCCACCGCATGGTAAATAATGCGGTGATGCCCGGTGAAACCATCTATAAATATCTCAATTAATTCTATCTGCGTAATTACAAAGCCCACATAAATCATGAGGTGAAGAATTGCCGGAGTTAGATATTTGAACATCTTCTTCTGTCCAAAAGCCACTAACAGCATGTTCTTTAATCGAACCGCAGGCTGATCCGTTAAATCTTCCGCCTTCCCAAGTTTGATGTTTTTGTACACCCTATAATAACCTCTATAAGCAATTACTGCCGCAATTACGACAAGAACAATGAACAGAACTATTTGAAAGTAGGTAACCATATATCCAGTAAGTGAGTAGGGCGAAAATACATTTTTAATACATTTACGAACATCGTAGCTCTTACATCTTTTCCACTTTACAGAATAAATTACGGTTGTAAAGAATTTAGTTCACCGGTGTATTTAGTTTTAATTTGTGTGAATAGGTTTTCGCAGATTAAGGGTAAACTTGTATTCGATTAAAATCAGTTAGCGTATGAGTAGATTTATTCTTTCAATTTTTTTTGTTTCGGTGAGTTATATCAGTGGCTTTTCACAAGTTGCCACCAAACTGGATTTACGACTTTGGAATAGAATTCATCAGGGAGAAATCAACCCATCCAATATATCGCTGTTGGTCAAGGGCGAGTTGACTGCAGTAAAACACTTAACAGAAAAATGGGGGGGGCAATACAAATCAGGTTATGGGCAGGTGTCGTCAGTTGAAATACCCGAAAGCAACTTAGCCTCTTTTGCAGCCGATAAAGCCATTTTAAAAATAGAAAACACACAAGCAAAGGGAATTTTGCTGATGGACACCGCCCGCTTGCGCAATAACATTGATAGTATTCAAAGAGGTTTTTCTCCGCTTACAGATAGTCTTAAAGGGAAAGGAGTAATAGTGGGGATTATTGATGGAGGAATTTACTGGCAGCATCAGGATTTTATTAACCCCGATGACAACACTACCCGCATTCGGTATATCTGGGATCAGGATGCCAGTGGGTCTAATTCTCCTTTACCTTATAATTATGGCAATCAGTGGAGTTGGTTAGATATCAATAATGGCAATTGCACTCACGTACCGCCTACCGGTGATTATGGTCACGGAACTTGTGTGGCCGGTATTGCAGCCGGGAATAGCTATTCAACAAAAGGTACACCCTACGAAAATCAACTGACAGGAGTTGCCCCGGAGTCGGAAATTATAGCAGTGAAAGTGAAGAATGATGATAATTTTTTGGCAAATGTAGCTGATGCCGTGGACTACATTTTCAAAAAAGCAGATGCTATCGGGAAGCCTTGTGTTATCAATACTTCGGTGGGGACTTATTACGGTTCGCACGATGGCCGCGATTTGGCTACGCAAATGATGGAAGACTTGTTAGACCAACGCAATGGACGCGCATTAGTAGCTGCCGCAGGTAATGGAGGAGATATTGCCCATCATTTATCCTATAACATTACTCCTGATTCTGCTTACACTTTCTTTAAATACAACTCTACATTTCATGAAGTCTATTTTGATCTTTGGGCAGATACAGCCAACTTCAATCACGCCTATTTTACAGTAGGGTGTAACGATGCCCTCGGAACCAATTTGGGTCGTATAGATTATTTCAACGTGCCGACAAACTTTAATCCGCCTCCCGGTACGGGTATCATCGTGAGTCGAAATTTATTTTTAGGAGGAACATTACTTGGGCAGATAAGTATGCAAGCTACTTTAGATGAAGATCGCTACCATGTCGAATTTTTGATTAATACGAATAATTCAACCAATCTTTGGCGATTGCAAACGAAGGGTAGTGGCCGTTTTGATTTATGGAGCAGTAATGCTTTAATGGGCAGTGCCGACATGACCGATTATTTAGCCACCGGAGATACCGCTCATCCATACATCTATATTCAATATAGTAATTATCGGCATCCCGATACCTTGAAAACTATGGTGAGTTCATGGCAGAATAGTGACAAGGTGATAACCGTAGGCAACTACTCTAACCGTGCCGGATATTTAGACCGCGATGGCAATTATGTGAATTTACTTGCTCCGCCTTATAATGAAATTGTAGGGAAACGATTTGTCACATCCAGTTTAGGCCCAACTCGCGATGGTCGTATGAAACCGGATGTAATGGCCACCGGCAGTACTACCATTTGCACCGGTGATGCTAACTTTATTGCTACTCTTACTTCGGCTCCTAACCGGATAAAAGTATTCATCACCCAAAAGCATATTCGCAATGGAGGAACCTCCATGTCGGCTCCTATTGTAACAGGTATTGCTGCACTGTATCTGCAAAAACGACCCACTGCTACTTATGATGAAATTAAGCAAGCACTTATTTGTACTGCGCTTAGTGATAGTTTTACGGGAACTACCCCCAATATAGAATACGGTTATGGGAAGGTGAATGCGTTTGCAGCCCTCACCCGTGCTAACTGCTTAGTGTATGGCGCAAAGGATACTTCCTGTATCAACTACAATCCTTTGGCGACTGTTGATACGGGAGGCTGCATTTCAAAGGTGTATGGCTGCACGGATACAGCCGCTCTTAATTACAACCCTTTGGCTAATGTAGATGACGGCACTTGTTATTTTACCGGAATTAAAAGTATCGGTGAAGAGGCGATTAGCCTACAGGCTGTACCCAATCCTTTTCGAGAGCAAACTACTTTTGTGGTGAAGAGTGACGGCTCCCTTCAGCCCCAAAGTGAAATCCGAATTATAGATCAGTTGGGAGAACAGGTGGATGTGATTCCAGTAAATAATAAAGCCACGCACTACCTTTACATCCGCGGCCATTTGCCTGCCGGTATTTATTATTATGTGTTGCTATCCGGTGGGAAAACTTATAGCGGAGGGAAATTAGTAGTAGAGTAAAAAGGAAAATAATATGAAGAAGGTTCAGATACTGACAAACGAGGATATTCAACAGAAAACGACTCGTATAGCCTATCAGATTGTAGAGCAAAATTATGACGCAAAGGAACTGATATTAGTGGGTATTCGCCCCAATGGCTATGCCTATGCTGAAAGGTTAAAGAAGGAAATTGACAAAATTGATGGAATGAAAGTAAACTTAGTTGGTCTTACTTTAGACAAGCATCAACCACTTCAATCTGAAATCATATTAGAAGCGGGAAAAACCACTCTCGACAATAAAACGGTGATAGTAATTGATGACGTAGCCAATACCGGCAAAACCCTATATTATGCTCTGAAACCCATTATGGACTTCTCTCCCAGAAAGGTACAAGCGGTTGTGTTAGTAGATCGCCAACATAAACTGTTTCCCGTAACTGCCGATTTCGTGGGCTTGTCTTTATCCACCACTCTTCAGGAACATATTGAAGTAGAGTTTGACGGAAAAGAGAAAGCAATAGCCTATTTAATTTAGAAAAGATTTTACTTGACTATTCAAATACTTTGTTTTGCGCTTTCTCAGGTAACCAATAGCTACAAATGAGTACTAATTTGGAGTATGTTTCAACCTTTTTAAATTACTATCCATCTTCTTAATACACTAAATTCGTGAACAAGATTTTAATATGAAAAGACTTTTCTCTTTTGCATTCCTTCTTCTGTCGTGGCAGTATTTTTTTGCGCAGAATAACATTGGTATTGGAACGCCAACTCCAGACCCTACCTCTATTCTAGACTTAACTTCTACCGATAAGGGCTTTCTGGCTCCTCGGTTAAGTACTGTTCAACGCACCGGAATTGTATCCCCTGCACCGGGGCTTTTAGTATTTGACATAACCGTTGGGTGCTACTATTATTACAACGGAACGTGGAACTCACTGTGCAGTGCTACCGGCCCTACCGGAGCTACCGGCCAGCAAGGAGTAACGGGAGCGCAGGGAATTACCGGAGTTACTGGCGATACAGGCTTACAGGGAATTCAAGGAGCCACAGGCCCCACCGGTGCTACTGGCCCCGGCACCATTTGCGCAAATGCCACTTCTGGATATGTGACTATGTTCACCGGCCCTTCCGACCTTTGCAATTCAGTGATGTATCAAAGTGGTACTAATGTAGGGGTGAATACCGCTACTCCCTCCGTTTCATTTCAAGTGAGTGCTACGGATGCTATAGGAATTCCTTCGGGTACTACCGCACAAAGGCCGGTCACTCCACCAGTAGGAGCGATGCGGTTTAACAGCACTCTCGGTACTGTAGAAATATACACCGGCAGTTGCTGGCAAAATGTAAATACCCCGCCCATTGGGGCCACTTATGTACAATGGTTCAATGCAGCTGATCCAAACGCCATATATCCTTGCACCCAATGGGTGGCTACTGATATTGCCAATGGAGAATTTATACGCGCAACAGGTGGCGCTTCCAATGTAGCCTCTGGTGGTGCACTCTCCGGAACGCTGCAAGCAGATGCCGTGCAAGATCATACCCACACCGCTTCAGGTACTGTAGGTAATTCCACCACATTGACTACCTCCTCAGATGGCGCACATAACCACGGAGGCAACACCACCGGTGTGAGCACCTACAATACTTCAATGTGGATTCCTTTTGATGATAATTTAAGCAGCGATACAAAAAATTTATCTATGAATGATAACCCCTCTACCTGTGGAGTGGGGTGGGATGGAAGGCATACCGTTGGCAATTTTATGGGAAGAATGGGAGATGTATGTTTCAGTCATACGCATGGCATTAATACAGATGGGGCGCACACGCATACCGTACCTCCGCATACCCATCCCTTGAGCGTTTCCGTGGGAAACATGAGTAGTGGCAATGTGGGCACAGAAACTCGCCCTGAAAATGTAGCTGTTATTTTTTGGCGAAGAACGAATTGATTTTTTGTTCTCTTCTGCTATTTGTTTTCATATAGTTGCTTCCTGCACTTTTCATTCATAGATTTACACCAAATTAAGAAGAACATGGCCGATCAAAATCCAAATGAACAAAACCAGTTAAACATTGAATTGCCCGAGGATATTGCCGAGGGAATTTATTCAAACCTTGCAATCATCTCTCACTCACCGCAAGAGTTTGTAATAGATTTTATCCGCATTATGCCCGGAGGAATCCCTAAAGCAAAAGTGAAGTCGAGAATGATACTCACGCCAGAACATGCCAAGCGCTTGATGAATGCTTTGGTGGATAATGTCAAAAAATATGAGCAACAGTTCGGGGTGATTAAAGATAAGGAAGTGCCCAACGTTCCGCTGAGTTTCGGTCCCACTGCACAAGCATAGTTTCGCTTTTAAAACGGATACAATAAGGGTAGCAGAATACTGGCCAATATCCACATAATGATATTGAGCGGGGTACCCACTTTCAGATAATCGGAAAAACGATAATTACCCGGAGTGTAAATCATTACATTGGTTTGATAACCGATGGGGGTCATAAAGCTGAGAGAAGCAGCAAAGGTAATTGATAGTAGAAAAGGGATAGGATTAACCTCTAAGTTGTGTGCCGTTTGAATAGCGATAGGCGCTAACAATGCTGCTGTGGCGGTGTTGGACATCACATTCGTAAGCAAAAAGGTAAATCCAAAAAAGGCAGATAATATTACCTGTGGCCCAAACTTTCCAATACCGTGTAGTATAGATTGAGATATTAGTTCAGATCCCCCCGTTTTTTGCAAAGCAGTGCCCATCGAAAGCACTCCTGCTAACATGAAAATTACTTTCCAGTCAATCGCTTTATACGCTTCTTCGGGAGTAATAATTTTTATTCCTATCAGCAGGATAACTCCGATAGATGCACTCAGCAAAATAGGCATTATGTTCAATGCTGCCAATAGAATAATGCCGATAGAGATTAGTAAGGTAGGAACAGTGGTTTTCAAATCCGTCTTTTCATGTTCTAGTTTAGAAAACACAATCAGGTCTTCTGACGACTTCAACTGGCGGATGGTTTTTTCATCCGCACGAATCAATAGTACATCCCCCGGTTTCAGAATGGAATGTGCTAACTTTTCGTACACAATGTCGTCTCGGTGGCGGATGGCGAGCACAGCCGCTCCCTGAAATTTATTGCGAAAATTTATTTGAGCTAATGTTTTGCCGCTGAAAGCTGAAACTGGAGGAATCACCGCTTCAAAAAGCTTGGCATGATCGAGCGAGGTCTTGCTGTCAGCCTTAATTTGAATCCCCTCTGCCTTCTCAAGTTTTCGCAGTTTATCAATATTGCATTTCACTTTGATAATGTCACCTGCCCTAAAAATGGTAAATGCGGAAATAGGAATGTCGGAGCCATTGCGGTTTATGCGCAATATCTCTACTTCAAATTCGCGAATTAGCCTCGACTGCCCCAGTATTTTATCGGCTGATTTTGAAACGGGCAGCAATATGATTTCAGTGAGGTAATTCCCGATATCGTGAAAGTCCTCTAACGGAGTAACCGACTTCCGATCGGGTAGCAGAAACTGTCCAACCACGAGCATATATATAATGCCGGCTCCCAGAAAACAAAGCCCTCCTGTAGTTAACTGAAACATACCAAAGGGTTCTAATCCATTCTTTTCGGCTATGCCGCTAACTAGAATATTGGTAGAGGTGCCTATTAAGGTGCAAGTCCCTCCCATAAGGGCACCAAACGACAAGGGCATCAGTAATTTTGAAGGGCTTATTTTTAATTGATGGCTTACCTGTACTACTACCGGTAGCAACAGTGCCACTACACTGGTGTCGTTGATAAATGCAGAGAACAGTCCAGAGAAAACCATCACAAAAAGCAAAGCCAACACATAACTGCTTTTGCCCAAAAAGAGTAAAGTGCGGTTAAACCTGTTCAGTATTCCGGTTTTAAAAACCGCAGCACTCAGTACAAACATCGCTCCGACTGTCAGAGTCGCATTGTTATTAAACCCAGCAAAACCTTCTTCGGGAGTAAGGATGCCGGTAATCATAAAAGCCACCATCACTCCCACTGAAACGGTATCTACTGAAAACCATTCTTTAACGAAGCACACTATTGCTAAACCGATAATCAGTAAAGTGAGAATTATCTGGATCGTCATATTATTAAGTGAATGCTGAATTTGAAATACCTACGGTAAAATACACATTTATGGATTAGCAATAAAGTAAAAAATCGAATCTGTAAGAAAACCGTATAGCGGTTGAAATTAGTAGCGGAGCCTCAGAAGTTAATATCCATATCTAATTTGTGTGTTCCCGGATAGGCTCCTTTTTAGTGTAAAAGGGCTTACCACTTACACTTTAATATAATGCCACCGGCAGCACCGGGGCGGGAGTGAAGCACCTTAGAGAGGATAGGCTTTTTACCCCGAAGCCCTTTCTTATCATTATCAATGTAGCCTTCATACACATCTATTTTGAGGGTATTCAATCCATATTTTCCGGTATTCCATGCCTTTGCTGCAATGTAGTTTTCAGTACCGGAAATGAGAGAGATAAAACGTTTGATTGCTCCGTTTTCTTTCAGCCGTATCATTTCACGGTTTACAATTACCTGATTATTGAACACAATGGAAACGGTATCATTATCCTCTTCTCCATCATCATACATATAGATCGTAAGCAAGCAATTGTCGGTTTCGATTTTATGTTCGTAGGTGATGGTATCGTCACCTATGTTCAGGTTTTCATCAATAAAAGTAGGAGCCTTGCCGGTGTTGGTTTCAGGGCTTGATTCCACCGTTACTAAAAACGAACAGCGCTTCACATTTCCCGAAAGGTCTTTTGCTTCAAAGGCAAAACGATGCACCCCTACCGGCAGAAAGCAACCACTTACGGAGCCTTCCGTTTGAACGATAGAATCAATAGCGCAGTTGTCGTTAGCCCTTGGTGTTTGATATTGGAAGATAACTCCGCGCCTTCCCGGGTTTAAAATAATTATGGAATCTCCCGGACAGTTTATTTCGGGCAACTCAATGTCTTTAACGTGCACATTGAAAACACATTCTTCAGTAGTCCCCGATAAATCAGAAGCAACAAAAGTATTTGTCGTAATACCAATTGGGAAAAAGGAACCACTCGGTAGCCCGGTAGTTTGAATAGTTTTAGCTTTTGGTGAATTGCGTAAGTTAGGAGCCTTGTAATCCACTTCTACCCCGCACTTCCCTTTTTCACTGTCCTTAAAAATATCGGTCTGGCAATTCATACTCAATTCCTGTGTGGTAGTAGTCTTCTTCGGTTGCGAAACAGCGTTCGGGGCAGAGTAATTCTTTGTTGTTGGCTCATTCGTATTTTTTGCTGGCTGGGAGGTCTTATGGATAGTGATCGAAAAACTGCATTCACTGTTATTCCCGCTGGCATCAGTTGCAGAGTAGGTCACTTGGGTAGTGCCTATCGGAAAATTTGTACCACTCGCAAGCCCATTCACTAATTTCAATTGAGCATTCGGACAGTTATCCCACATTTTCACCGGAGGGTACTCCATCTTTATCGGTTTACCATCAGGGGAGTTAGCTATTAAATTCATAGGGCATTGCAACACAGGCGCATCATAATCATGTACCTTAATGTGAAAACTGTCTTTAAGTATCTTGCCGGGAGTAGTAGCTTGAAAGGTGATTAAATTATCTCCGGGAGCAAAGTTTGAGCCGGGAGCTTTGCCGGTCAATTGGTTTAACTCGTAGCCACCACAACTGATCGTGACATGCGGAAGTGCAAAATTTACCGTAGCATAGCACTGCCCTTTTTCGGTATTCAATTCAATGTTGCGAGGCATTTTCATGCTGAAATTCTGTTCTTGAAGTTTCCCCGTTTCATCCTTGTACAGTGCCTCTATCTCCGATACATCAAGTGCTCGGTTATAAATGCGCAAATCATCTAAGCAACCGGCAAAATAGGGGATGGGAGAGGAGAGGTCGCGGCCTATCTCAAGGGGTTGATCGTTCATCATAAAAGAACCACTCTGCATATTTTGCCAGATACGTTGACCGTTCAGGTAGGCGTACGTCCAGTTGTCGCTATAGGTGAGTGTTAAGAAATACCACTTTTCGGTTTCCAGAATATGGTGGTTATAATCCTTATCGAGATAAGTAAAATTATCCCCTAATGAAATGGTGCTAATGCCCTCTATAAACTGTTGAACCATTTTAGCGCGGTACTGCGGTTGTTTACTTCCTTTTGAAAGTATTACTACATTCCGTCTTCCATTTGTATCCTTATCTAATCGAAACCATACCGCTACAGTAATTCCCGATGTAGGAGATTGAAGTGAAGGAGAATTTGGTACGGAAATAAATGAATTGATACCGTTAAAGTGCAACGCACCACAAGGGTTACCAAATCGGTCGGCAGCGGCTTGTATGTCTCCCTGTTTTTCTCCGTTGTTCTGATTTGGACTAACATCTGTTGAACTATTATTAAAAGTGTAGTGAGCTATCAAATCCTGATTAGAGGCTTGCCCAAAGATGAAAGTTGAAACAGGTAAGGCGAAAAGGAATAGAATTAAACTCTTCAAAAAGAAATGGTTACGTGAACTAAAAATAATTTAAGCGGCTCTAAGTTCGCAATCTTTTTTCTTTCTGAATGCCCGTTTGGAATTTAAGAATTGTATTTTATCTTTGCCGCCTCTAAAAAATAATGTAATGCAGGTTACCTCTGAAGTAAAAAAAGAATTGTTTAAAGAATATGGTGGAGCTGAGAAAAATACAGGCTCTACTGCCGCTCAGGTAGCATTGTTTACCGAAAGAATAAATCATCTTTCAGGTCATTTAACTACCAATAAAAAAGACCACGTGACTACCCGTTCACTTGTTACTTTGGTTAGTAAGAGAAGAAGATTACTGAAATACATGATGAAGACCGATTTGACGGGATATCGCCAATTAATTGAAAAACTGAAAATCAGAAAATAAATTTAAGGGAGGGATGGCAAACGCCATCCTTTTTCCTTTTATAGATGAACGAGAAGAAAGGATGAATACCGTTGAGTAGGTTTTGGGATGGACTCAACTTAAAAAAGCAAACTCACTAACCACCCGCCAAGCCACAGAGTTTGCTTAAACGAACAAGTGATCAAATACAAGTTTTAAAAACAACATTATGAATATTATCAGAAAAACGATTGACCTCGGAGGAGGCAGAATTGTAGAAATTGAAACGGGCCGATTAGCCAAACAAGCCGATGGCTCTGCTGTAATAAAATACGGAAATACCATGCTGCTGGGCACTGTGTGTGCCGATAAAAATGCTAAAGAAGGGGTGGACTTTATGCCACTTACTGTTGAATACCGCGAAGGAATGTCTTCGGTGGGCCGCTTTCCCGGTAGCTTTTTTAAGCGTGAAGGCAAAGCATCGGACGATGAAGTGCTGGTTTCTCGTTTGATTGACCGCGCCTTACGCCCTTTGTTCCCGGAAGATTTTCACGCCAATGTGGTGGTGCAGGTTTCCCTTATTTCGGGGGACTTAAATGAATTGCCCGATGCCTTAGCTTGTTTAGCCGCTTCTGCTGCTTTAGCTGTTTCTGATGTCCCTTTTAACGGGCCTATTTCAGAAGTGCGGGTAGCTAAGATAAATGGAGAATTAGTCATTAACCCTACTAAATCAGCGATTGAAAGTGGAGCCGATATTGATCTTATTGTCGCTTCCTCCGAAACCTCTATCGTAATGGTTGAGGGGGAGATGAACGAGGTGAGTGAAGCAGATATGGTGGAAGCCATCATCTTTGCTCAAGAAGCCATTTTTAAACAAGTCGCTGTATTGAAGGAACTTCAGGCCGAAGCCGGTAAAACGGAAAAGAGAACGTATCAGCACGAGATGCACAATGAGGAGTTGCGCAAAAAGTTAAATGACGCTTGCTATCAAAAATGTTGCGATGTAGCAGCGATGGAATTAGCTGATAAGCATAAACGGTCTGAATTATTTGGTGCCATCAAGGAAGAGTTTTTAGCTACTCTTACGGAGGAAGAACAGAAAGAAAATCAGTTTCTTTTAGGCCTATACTGGGGCTTGGTAGAATACGATGCAGTTCGCCATGTAATGCTATCACAGAAGAAACGTTTAGATGGTCGTAAAATGGATGAAGTTCGCCCAATATGGAGTGAAGTGGGTTACCTCCCTACTCCACACGGTTCCGCGATTTTTACCAGAGGAGAAACCCAATCGCTTACCACCGTTACGCTGGGTACCAAATTAGATTCGCAGTTGATAGACGGAGCCATCTTTAATTATGAAAAGCGATTCCTTTTGCATTATAATTTCCCCCCTTTCTCAACGGGAGAAGCCCGCACCCCGCGCTTTACCAGCCGTAGAGAAATTGGCCACGGAAATTTGGCACACCGAGCTATCTCTAAAGTATTACCCAAAGATTTTCCTTACACCCTTCGTATTGTATCTGATATTCTGGAGTCGAACGGTTCGTCTTCTATGGCTACCGTATGTGCAGGAATACTCGCTCTGATGGATGCAGGTGTTCAAATTCGCAAACCGGTATCGGGGATTGCTATGGGATTAATTACCAGTGAAAAAGCCGATAACTATGTTATCCTCTCCGATATTTTGGGCGATGAAGACCACTTAGGCGATATGGATTTTAAAGTATGCGGAACAGCAGATGGTATTACTGCCTGCCAGATGGATATTAAAATTAAAGGGCTATCAAGAGCATTATTGGCAGAAGCATTGGAGCAAGCAAAGAGAGGCAGACTTCATATTCTTGGTGAAATGATGAAAACCCTTGATAAACCACGGGAAGATTACAAACCACAGGCTCCGCGTGTTGAAAAACTGGAAATTGATAAAGAATATATCGGAGCCGTGATAGGCCCCGGTGGAAAGATTATTCAAGAAATGCAGCGCGAAACCGGAACTACCATTATCATTGAAGAGGTAGGAAACAAGGGCGTTATTGAAATATATTCTCCTAATAAAGATGGTATTGATAATGCAAAGCGCAGAATTATGGCTATCACAGCAGTGCCTGAAATAGGAGAAGTGTACGAAGCTACGGTGAAATCAATTATGCCCTACGGTGCGTTTGTTGAGTTTTTACCCGGTAAGCAAGGCCTTCTCCATATCTCCGAAATATCTAACAAACGTTTAGAATCAATGGATGGGATTTTAAAAGAGAATGAAGTGGTAAAAGTAAAACTGTTGGGCATTGATAATAAGACCGGTAAGTTTAAGCTCTCCAGAAAAGCTCTTCTTGATGAGAAGCCCTCTGAGAACTAAAAGAAGTAATTAGAAATTTATAATTTCGGGGGCAACAGAAACTGTTCCCCCTTTTTTTATTTTGGTTGAAACTTTTTAAAGCCGAAGGCGTAAACATCAGCATTACGAATCGCGAAAAAGGAAAGCCTATGAGGCATTTAAAAATTACTCACAACATTGGAGAGCGCAACGAGCAGGTGGACAAATACCTGACAGAGATTTCTAAAAATGATCTGCTAACCGCAGAGCAGGAAGGAGAACTCGCCAAAAGAATCAGAAATGATGATTACGATGCGCTCGAAATACTGGTAAAAGCCAATCTCCGCTTTGTAGTAAGCGTAGCCAAGCAATACCAAAACCAAGGGCTACCCCTTAATGACCTAATCAATGAAGGCAACTTAGGGCTTATCAGAGCATCGAGAAAGTTTGATGAAACGCGCGGCTTTAAATTTATCAGCTACGCAGTGTGGTGGATTCGGCAGGCAATTATGCAGGCTATTGTAGAGCAGTCAAGAATTATTCGATTACCAATCAGCAAAATCGGGGCATACACTAAAATCACCAAAGCATTTCAGCAATTTGAGCAGGAGTTTCAACGCGAACCCGATGTAGAAGAGCTGATGGAAATGCTGGGGATGACAAAAGAGGAAATTGAAACCTATTTCCGAATGAATACCTATACGGTCTCCACCGACATCAGCATGGCAGGTTCCAGCGATGAGGACGGAGGAACTACGCTGAACGACACCTTATACGATAAGGATACGACCACCCCAATGGATAGCATGATGCAGCAAACGGTGGAAAATGAAATTGCCGCGATGCTCAACGGACTAAATGAAAGAGAGGCAGAAATTATATCGTGCTACTTTGGACTAAACGGGAAAACTCCCATGACACTGGAAGAAATTGGGGAAAACTTCGGTCTTACCCGCGAGCGTGTCAGGCAAATTAAAGAGCGGTGTATTCAGCGGCTCAAAGAAAAAACTAACCCGGGTTTACTAAGAGCGTACGTCCAATAAACGAAGGGTTGATTCCTACCCGTGTTCTTGTAAAGAACAAAACGGAATAGAAAGACGGAGTTGGAAAGCAACTTCGCAACGAAAGCGTCCTTCAATCTCGGTTCCAATAGAAAATTCCCTCGTCAGCTTTGGCGGGGGATTTTCAATTTAGGCTAATGTTACTTGGCCGATATTTCTGCGACTTGTTAATTATAGCAATTCTTTGCTCTTTCAAATTTTAAAACGCCTTCAAGGTCAAGACCTTAACTATTTTCAATTCTACATTTAATCATTTAAAAAAACACGGTATGAAACTCCTCACTTTCTCACTCTGTATGTGTCTGTTTTTCTCTTCCTATTCGCAAACCACAGTGCCTGCAAAAACATTAGTGCCGGTGCAAGTAACTCAAGATATCAGCCCCAAGACCAATAAGGCGGGAAGTGCAGTTACCTTGAAGGTAGAAAAGGATGTAGTGGTAAATGGAGTTACAGTGATCGCAGCCAATAGCGCTGTAACCGGCAAGGTGTCTATGCTTACAAAAACAGATTTACGGGTGGATATTTTATCGGTAAAGGCAGTGGATGGTACCACTATTCGACTGAATGATTGTTGGATATATACCACCATTGATCAAAATCCCAGTGGGAAGTTCCCTCTCATTAGGCAAGGTACTCAAAAGAACTGCTACACTGCAGTGGATATAAGCGTTCAATAATTTTCTGTTTTCCTTGACACTACTTACAGTTCAATTTCCGAAATTGGCGGGGTGAAGGAATTAGAGTTATCTATTACAACTATTGAAGACCTGCCCTCTGCTGCTGAAGAAATTCTTCGTTTTACAAAAGGGCGAAAAGTATTTGCACTATATGCCGAAATGGGAGCGGGTAAAACTACTCTTGTAAAGGAATTGTGCCACCAGTTAAAATCTAAGGATAATTTCAGCAGCCCTACCTATAGTGTGGTCAATGAATACGAAATACCGAATAGTAATAGTAGAATTTATCATATTGATTTGTTTCGTTTAAAGGGAAGAGAAGAGTTGAAAGCTATTGGGATGGAGGATTATTTGAACGAACAGGATTACTGCTTTATAGAGTGGCCGGAATTAGCCGAAGATATTTTACCCGAGCAGGTCGTTAAAATCCACCTAAAAGTAAGAGAGAATATCAGGATTGTATCTATCTTCATGGGCTAAAATCGGGAGATTTAAAACAAAACCCAGGCAGCAAATGAGCGAGAAAAAAAAGCAGGGATTTGAAGGTATAGTCAGCAAACTGGGCTTGCAGCCCATGGAAGCACCAAGTATGATTGCTGCTAAGAGAGCAAAACTCTTTATCGGTATTCCCAAGGAACGAAGTTTTCAAGAGCACCGTATAGGGCTTACCCCTGAGTCGGTACACACCCTTATCGCAAATGGTCATCGGATTATTATTGAACGAAATGCTGGGTTCGATTCGCATTTTACCGATGCCGATTACAGCGAAGCAGGAGCCGAAATATCGGATAATACGGAAGAGGTTTTCAATGCAGATATAGTTGTCAAAGTTTCCCCGCCTCAGTTAGAAGAGATTGAGTTGATGAAAGGCAATCAAACACTTATCTCTCCCATTCACCTTCCCACGCTTAAAAAGGAATATATACAGCGGCTCATGAAGAAAAAGATTACCGCTCTTTCTTTTGAATATACTAATGATGAAACCAGACGTTTCCCTTTTGTAAGAGCTATGAGTGAAATTGCCGGCAATAGTGTTATTCTTTTGGCCGGTGAATACTTGAGCAATACCAACGAAGGGAAAGGAATTCTGCTCGGTGGAATTTCGGGAGTACCACCGGCTAAGGTGGTGATTTTAGGAGCCGGCATGGTGGGCACATTTGCTGCTCGAGCTGCTATCGGATTGGGAGCTGTGGTATCCGTATTTGATAACAATGTGTATAAACTGCAACGTCTTCAGGAAAAAATAGGCGCACGCATTTTTACCTCTACTATTTCTCCAAATATTCTTGAACAGGAACTAATAAGTGCCGATGTAGCTATTGGGGCTATTCACTCTAAGCAAGGTCGCACTCCGATTTTGGTAACTGAAGAAATGGTGTCAAAAATGAAAGCAGGGAGTGTATTGATAGATGTGAGCATTGATCAAGGAGGGACTTTTGAAACCTCTGAAATTACTTCACATGCCAATCCCACTTTTAAAAAATATGATGTCATTCACTATTGCGTACCCAACATTCCATCGCGAGTATCGCGAACGGCTTCGTATGCTTTTTCTAACATCCTTACCCCAATTCTTTTGCGCTGCGGTGAGCTGTCGGGGATTAAAGGATTGATTTACGATGATCCGGGAATAAGAAACGGTATTTACCTCTATAGCGGCAGCTTGACGAACGAGAATCTCGGTCGCATGTTTGGCCTTAAATACAGCAATCTCGATTTACTGTTTGCCAGCAATCTTTAGCATAGCAAACTATGCAGAATCCGTTTTTAGTTTAGTTTTAAAAAATTATTGTTGAACAATAAACATGAGAAAACAATTCTGTAAACACTTCAGTTTATTCATCTTCTCAACACTTCTTCTTTTAACGGCCTGTAAGAAAGATGCCGGTACCGGAGGCTTGGCCACTATTACCGGAAAGGTGTATGCCTATGACTTGAACAAACTGGGAGATAAGGTGGACTCCGGGTATAGAGGGGATGTGAAAGTATATATCAGCTATGGGAATCACACCTGGGTGGATGATGATACAAGAACCAGCTACGATGGTTCTTATGCTTTCTCGTGGTTGCAAAAAGGAGATTATAAAGTTTGGGTGCTCACCCAATGCGACTCGTGCCCCTTGGCAGAGCAAGCGGATATAGAAAATATCAGCATTACGAAAAGACGCGAAACAGTGAACGTGCGCACTTTAATTTACAGTTACTGATGGAATCAAACTTTCTTCAAGAGGAAGAAAAAATCGCACAACGATTAAATGATTTTGAACCGATAGGTCTGCCGCAATTGGAGGCGGCTGAACTTTTGAACCGTGTAGATTCTAAGTATGTATTCCACATCAGTGACTTCGATGACTTGCTCAAGGAATTAGCCCCTCTGTATAATATTCTTGAAATTGATGGAAGGCGGATGTTCAAGTACGAATCACTCTATTTTGATACCGATGACTACTTGCTGTATCGCTTTCATCACAATGGGAAACTCAATCGCTTGAAAGTGCGCTTCCGCAAATATTTAGACAGCGGGCTTACTTATTTTGAAGTGAAATATAAAGTGAAAGGAACCCGCACCGATAAAATTAGATTGAAAGAAGAAGATGTGCAGAATGAACTGGGCAAAGCGGAACTGCGATTAATACATCACGACTATGTAGATATAGAAGGACTGAACAAAAAGCTGCTGGTGTATTTTAAGCGAATCACTTTATCGGCTAAGAACTCTGACGAGAGAGCTACCCTTGATATTCAGTTACTGTTTGATAACTTTCAAAAAACGCAGCGCTACCCCGAGTTGGTGGTGGCCGAGATAAAACAAAAGAAGCTCAACGTTTTCAGCCCCATGATTCAAGCGTTTAAAAAACGCCATTTCCAGCAAATTCCTTTCAGTAAATACTCCACCGGAATTGCCTTGCTGGAAGATGTAAAAGCCAATGCCTTTAAACCTAATTTCATTAAAATAAACAAGATTATAAATGGACACTGTTGAAGTTGCTGATGCGGCCGTAAAGCAATTCTCTTTGTTGGGGATTGACGGAATGGGCGAGTTTTTGATTCGCTATGGAATTGACCTGTTGGTCATTTTTATTCTGGTGAGGGTGATTTACTATCCGCGCCATCGCAATAAAGATTTTGTTTTCACCTTTTTTCTGTTCAACACGGTCAACTTTCTGATTTGTTTTTTACTGAGTAGTTTGAAGTTGAAGATTGGTTTCGCCTTCGGTCTGTTCGCCATATTTTCTATTCTTCGCTATCGAACGGTTACGGTGCCTATTCGCGAGATGGGTTATTTCTTTCTAAGCGTAACCATCGGTATTATAAATGCCCTTGCGGATATAGAAGGCGGGGTGGTTCTATTGGCCGTGTCTAATGTGTTGGTTTTAGTGATGACTTATGTGCTCGATCGGCAACTTTCGTTGGAACATGAAAACTATAAGGAGGTAAACTATGAGCGAATTGAACTAATTCATCCAGAGCGAAGGGAGGAGATGATAGAGGATTTGAAAAAGCGAACGGGTTTGCCTATTCACCGAATTGAATTGATAAAACTTGATTTTTTGCGCGATGTGGCTCGCATTCACGCTTTTTATTTTTCGAGTGAAAATGAAACGACTACCCGAGGAATGAGCGAGGATGACGATGATTAATTTCATTTACCGAATTAAACGATGCGCTTAGTTACCTCCCTTACTGTTTTTTTTGCACTGCTGATGTGTCAATCTGTTACAGCGCAAGAGTATGAAACTGATGTGCAGTTGTGGACAGGCGTTAAACTCAAAAAAGATTTACCCAAACGATTTTCCGTAGCCGTGCAATACGAAGTGCGCTTACAAAATTACATGGCTGCATTTAAAGGTTCCTACTTTTATGCCGGAGTGGAGTACGAAATTATTAAGAAATACTTATCGGCTGAATTTGAGTATCGCTATGTTACCTCTTTTCAAAAGGATAAGCACCGCTTTTGTTGGGACCTTACCGGAAAATATAAATTTGGAAAGTTCAGTTTCAGCGATCGGTTGGCCTATCAGCGGGAGCATGAGTATTTCAACAATTCGTATGAAAACGGCCATGAGCCTACCAATTATATCCGCAATCGGCTACAGATAAAATATGATTTCAAAAAACATTGGGAAGCGTACGTTTCCACCGAGCCATACATTCAGCTATCTAATAAATATCGCGGAGTGGATAGAATCAGAAGTATTGCTGGTATAGATTGGGAATTTAAAAAGGGACACACGCTCGACTTGTTTTATGTTTTCCAAATAGACATCCACCAAAAAAATCCAGACATCAGTCATTCTATCGGTCTAATGTATGAATGGGACTTGCCTAAGTTTAAGAAGAAAAGGAAAGCCTAATGCTTGTCGCTGAAGTAGGAGTGAAGTAGCACGCTGCTCATAATCACTGAGGAGCCTACGAAGAACCAGAGGTTCAGCTCTTTGTTTTCGTGAAAAATAAAGAAGGCTAATAAAATTCCGTAAAGCGGCTCTAAGTTGATGGACAGATTCAGCGTAAATGCCGACAGATGTTTCAGCGCATTGAGCGAAAGGATTAAGGCGGCATGGGTGCAAAAAACTGCCAGTATAACTAACAGTACCCAATCTTCTGTAGAAGGAATTAAACGAAGCGGATGTGTGAGGTATATATACAAGGGTAGAAACAAGGTGAGCATACCAAAGCCACTCACTATTTCATAAAACGAAATCACACTGCTGGATAATTCGCCCACCACTTTCTTATTCAGGATATTAAAAAAAGCCACTACGAAAGCTGCTAATACCGCCAATACCATTCCGATGTTGTAGGAATTATGACCGGTATAAAAGATGATAGCGATGCCCGCCATCGCCATCACACTGTAAACCAATTCGGCCTTATTAAATTTCTTATCGGTGATCAAAGGCTCCAGCAGAGCAGTAAAAAGAGTAGTAGAAGAAAACAGGCTCAGGGTAATACTCACATTAGAGTATTTGATGGCTCCATAAAAGAACAGCCAATGCACCATCAGAATAGTGCCCACTAAGAACAGCCGCATAAAGTTTTTTCGCGACACTCGAAGAGAAGTACCGGTGAGTTTGACATAAACCAAAAGCGAAACCGACACCAACAGCATACGATACCACACCAGCATTCCTTCGTTTAAATCTATGGCGCGGCCTAACACGCCCGTGGCTCCCCACAAAATAATGGAGAGGTGCATTTGGATATAGGCTTTAGTAATGGCTGATTTGGAATGATAGCTGCGCAACATAAAGGGCGCAAAAGTATTCTTTGAAATTTTATTTTTATCGCTATTCTTAAATATGCCTACAGTTGAAATTTATACCGATGGTTCGGCCAGAGGAAACCCGGGGCCGGGAGGTTACGGTGCTATCTTGAAGTGGGGAAATGCAGAGAAGGAACTCTCGCAGGGCTTTCGCAAAACCACCAATAACCGTATGGAACTGCTGGCTGTGATTGTTGCCTTAGAAACGCTGACCCGCGAAGGTCTGGAGGTGGAGGTGTATTCCGATTCAAAGTATGTGGTAGAAGCGGTAAAGCAAGGCTGGGTGTTTGGCTGGCAAAAAAAAGGGTTCAAAGGCAAAAAGAATCCTGATCTATGGATGCGCTTCTTGAAGGTGTATGCAAAGCATCACGTGAAGTTTCATTGGGTAAAGGGGCACAACGACCATCCCTACAATGAACGCTGCGATGTGCTGGCCACCGAAGCTGCGGATAGCCGACACTTACTCATTGATAAGGGATATGAATCGGATGCCGATGAAATGTTTACTGAAAAGGGGTGAGTGGTGCATGATTACTTTTGACGGAATCCCCGCAGACGGATCAAGTTGATTTCTGTTTTTTGGAAGCCTTCGCAGCTTATTCGGATGGATATGATGAAAAGGCGATGTGTGACTTTGTGAGGTTCGATATTAGAAATTCAGTGTTCATCATTCGATATTTGTTTTCATGCTCCTCTATCGCGAAAATGCTGCGTGAGGAATAGCAGAGTGTTCCTGTACTAACCGACTTTGATTATTGTATTTTGGCACAAGCGTTTGGCTAATGTCAATTTCTGCATTCTTGCGTCAGGCAGCAGAAAGTCCTTAATCCCTTGGCTCAGACCCGGCTTCAGACGAAGGACAGCAGAGAATTTGGTAAAGCGGTGACATTATTATGCGGCTCAGGAACATTATTATAAGCCTCAGTAACCTTAGGGAACAATATCGTTTTGAACTTGTAAAGCCTATTTGTAGTTCAGCGTAGCACGTTCAGCAAAGTCTGCAATTTAATTTGCGTCTCTTTCCACTCCTTAGCCGGCACCGAATCTTTGGTGATGCCACAGCCAGTATATAAAATGAGTTGCTGCGGGGTTACCTCCATACAACGAAGATTTACAAACAACGACACTTCCTTCTGTTGGTTTATCGGTCCTAAATAACCGCTGTAAAACCTGCGAGCCGACTTTTCTTCGCATTGAATAAAACGGATTGCTTCCTTCTTGGGAACCCCGGCCACAGCGGGGGTGGGGTGCAACCGAGCTATGACCTGCGGCCAGGTATCAAAGGCTACCCCTCTGAGTGTAAAAGTGGTGCGTAAGTGCAATAGGTTGCCGGCCACGACCGTTTGCGGGCCTTCAATCAGTAATTTACTTTTATCGGAAGTTTTGAAATTGCGGCTAATGTATTCGGTCACTATTTGTTGTTCTAAAGTTTCTTTGCGGCTCCATTTCACTATAGCCTGCCCCTTGTTTTCCTGTGTGCCGGCCAGTGAGTAGGTTTTAAATTCATTCCCCTTCACTTGAAGCAACACTTCGGGTGAAGCGCCTATCCAAATGCCGTAGGTAGGGGTGCATACCAACGACACAAAAGCGTGCGGATACTGTTGACAAAGTTTTTTAAAGAATAAGGCAGGGTGGAAACGTAGTGGCTTTTTTATTTTGCGCACTCTGGCTGCAACTACCTTGTTGAATTTTCCTTGCCGGATAGCACTCTTTATTTGTGAAACATGGTTTTCAAACTCTTGCTTAAGGGTTGCCTTTTCTCGGCTGAGAATAGACTCTGATAGTTCTGCTTTATCCGCAACTGCAAAACTTAATTCCGGAAGATTTTTTTCTTCTGCCTGAATATCTGCTGAAATAAAAACTTTGCTAACAGCTTTATCTTCGGTAAAGGGAGCAAAGAGAAAACCTGATTGCTCGGTAGTAAAAGTATGGTTGATTCGAGTTTTCTTTTGAGCCGTTACACGAATTGTTTTGAGATCGGGCAAACGATAGAAAGCAAACGGGAGCGAATGAGCAGAGCAGTAATCGAAAAACATTTTGAGCGTAACGCCCGATTTATTCACCAAGGTCATTGTTCGCAAAACTATATTTTTACCGATAATTAGATGCTTATGATTGAAAAGGAGATATACATAGTTCGTCACGGACAAACGGCCTTAAACGCCCGGGGAATTGTGCAGGGCAAAGGAGTGAATGCTCCCTTGAATGAGTTGGGAGAAAGACAGGCACGTGCATTTTATGAAGCGTATAAGAATGTGAAATTTGAGGTGGTTTATACTTCGAGTTTGCTCCGCGCCATACAAACGGCCAGTTCATTTATAGCGGATGGTATTCCGCACATTGCCGATTCTGATTTAGATGAAATCAGTTGGGGTGATGCGGAGGGGCAGAAAAACTTTACCGACCATTCTGAGTTGTTTCAGGAATTGAGTAAAGAGTGGAAATCGGGAAATATCTTTTACAAATTCCCCGGAGGAGAAAGCCCTTACGACTTGCAACAGCGCCAACTTAGGTTTATCGAAAAATTAAAAGGCAGCGATTACAAAACCGTACTCATTGCTACTCACGGGCGATACATCCGAGCTTTTATGTGTACCTTGTTAGGCAAGCCTTTGTCGAATATGGATGAGTTTGAACACGCTAATCTGTGCCTATACAAATTGAATTGGATGAGCGATGGCTCCTTTGTGATAGCGCAACATAATAATCAAGAGCACTTGAGAGAGTTGATGAATTTTTGAAACAGATACACTCTTAAAGGGTTGTTTTAGGCTTTTAGGAAGCATTCGGATAGTACCGCCACCATTGAATTAAGAAACTACTTGCACGGCTGCAAATAAAAAACCCGCCAGAAAAATCTGGCGGGTTTATATTTTTCAAAAGTGATTTATTCTTCTGAAGTAGATTCCTCTTCACTGTTAGTTTCCTCCGCAGGATTTTCAGTTTCAGATTCGGCATCTGCTTTTTCTTCTGCCTTCGGTTGCACTTTTTTGGCAGAGGCTTTATCTTCCGCTGCTTTGGCATCCATCTTCTCCTTCAACTCGCTCAAAGCACTCAAATCTCCCAACGTAGTTTTTTCAAGTCCTTTCTGAAGATTCTTCACGGTCTTAGTAGCTTTTTCGCGTTCCGCCTTTTTCTCTTTTTTCTCTCCTTCTACCGATTCCTTTTTAAGGTCTTCCCATATACGAGCATGAGATACAATGATCTTCTTGTCATTGCGGCTGAACTCAATCACTTTAAACTCAGCTTTCTCATCTGCTTCAACAATACCGCCTTGTTCTTTAGTTAAGTGTTTTTTAGGAGCAAATGCTTCTAATCCATAAGGAAGCAGCACAATAGCGCCTTTATCCTCTACACTCAACACGGTTGCTTCGTGTACAGAACCAACTGGGAATACAGTTTCAAAAGTATCCCAAGGATCTTCTTCAATCTGCTTGTGACCAAGAGTCAGTTTGCGGTTTTCATTGTCAATATCCAACACCACTACTTCCAGTTCGTTACCAATTTTGGTGAACTCACTTGGATGGCTGAAACGTTTTACCCATGATAAATCGCTGATGTGAATCATTCCTCCGATTCCTTCAGACAGTTCAACAAATACACCAAACGGAGTAATGTTTTTTACCTGCCCTTTGGTTCTGGTTCCTACAGGGAATTTCTCTGCAATTTTCTCCCAAGGGTCTTCGGTCATTCTCTTCAGCGATAAAGACATCTTGCGCTCTTCGCGGTTGATGGTCATCACAATAGCTTCGTAACTATCATTCAAGTGGAAGAATTCGCGACTGTTGATAGGCGTGTTGCTCCATGAAACTTCCGAAACGTGAATCAAACCTTCTACTCCCGGAATGATTTCGAGGAATGCTCCATAGTCTTCAATGTTCACAATTTTACCGGTTACTTTGCTTCCTACGTCAATATCCTTGTCTAAGGTATCCCAAGGGTGTGACTGCAACTGCTTTAGACCTAATGAAATTCTCTTTTTGTTGTCATCGTAATCCAGTACTACCACATTCAGTTTCTGATTCAGTTCCAACACCTCTTTAGGATGCGAAATTCTTCCCCATGAAATATCAGTGATATAAAGGAGCCCGTCCACTCCGCCCAGATCAATAAATGCTCCGAAGTCGGTGATGTTTTTGATGGTTCCTTCAAGGATTTGACCTTTCTCTAATTTGCCGATGATTGCTTCGCGTTGAGCTTCAATATCGCTTTCGATAAGCGCTTTGTGAGATACTACTGCATTCTTAATCGCCTCATTAATTTTTACCACTTTCAGTTCGAGGGTCTTGCCTACATACACATCGTAATCAGTAATAGGCTTCACATCAATCTGAGAGCCGGGTAGAAAGGTTTCCATGCCGAATACAGTGGCAATAAGTCCACCTTTTGTTTTGGAAATAACCTTGCCGGTTACTACGGTCCCCTCATTGTGAGCATTTACAATTTCCTCCCACGCTTTCAGCATGCGGGCATTTTTGCGGCTCAGAACAAGTACGCCTTTTTTATCCTCTTTGTTCACAACGTACACGTCATACGTTTCCCCTATTTTCAGTTCTTCTATGTCGCGAAACTCTGAAAGAGGAACTAATCCGTCTGATTTGAATCCGATATTCAGTACCACGTCAGTACCGGTAATGGCCACAATGGTGCCTTTTACAATTTCATCATTTTCAATAGTGCGGAGAGTGCTGCCATAAAGTACATCGTACTTTTTATGGTCTTCTTCGTTGTAACGAACAACGTTTCGTTTGTCCACTGTCCAATCAAAATCGTCATGCGAAGTGCTTGTTTCAGTGTTGGGGTTAACTAAAGTATTTTCTTCCATTTCTATTCGTCCGGATGTATTTATTCCCGAGCCGGAATCGGGTTTGGTATTATGAAAAAAATCCGCATTTTGTTTAGCGGGGCGCAAATATAGCAATATTACGAGTAAGAAACTATCTTTTTTACTGTTTCTAAAGTGAATTTATTTATACCCATAGGGGTGGGTTTTACTCTTATTTCTCCATGTGTTTAGTATTATTCGCGTGTTTTTTGTAGCGTGGTCTATCGCAAACTCTACGAGGGAAAAGGTTTAGGAGGGGGTGCTAATCTGTTGCCCCCTCCCAAAATTTCAAAAATGAAAAACACTTAAAGCAGGATAGGCCTTCTCCCTACTCCTAATATTCATTTCGCCTTGGGGTTATAGAAGTACATAATAATGACACTGACCTACCTTTGAGTATATGGCAAAATCAAAGAAAGACCTAACCGACTAACTACAAGTATTCAATGCTGAATACTATGCCCTTGGTCGGCAAAGGAGTTGCCGGAGTGCTCATCGTTCGTTTTTCTTAGAAATCTATTCTCCGGTGGCAAACGACTTTCCCAAGCCAGAATGGCTACCCAAATAAAACATAATACAATCGGTATAGCGACTACAAATACGATCGGTTTGCCAAAAACACTTGCTAACAGTACCATGATAAAAAGGTTTAGATGAACAAATAGTTGGGAGCAAAGGATCGAGTATGTGGGATGGGATGCCCCCTGTCATTTCAAAATTACGGCAAGCAGCCCGTGCAGCAAAGAATGAATCCGTTTATTAAGGAAAATTTAAGAAAGGCTATTGTTAAAGCTATTCTTTCAGCAGCATTTTTACTACTATCTTATCTATGGGCAACGTAATAGTGCTTTCATCGTATAGATGGGAGAGAGTCACCCATCTGAAACTTTCGCTATCACTTTCGGGGAGAGTAGTGAAGTCAAATTTCTTAGTTGACGCTTTTATTTTTTGCCATTCATCGGTTTCTACCAGGTAGTAGATGCTGATAATTTGACTGTCGGTATCTAAGTAAGATGGCTGAAAAAAGTCGGTAGTATAAAAGTGCGCTTTGATGGAAACCGCTATCCCTGTTTCTTCCTTAAATTCTCGAATCAGGCAATCGGCAATTCCCTCTCCCAACTCTAAACCGCCACCGGGGAATTTGGTAGCCTTGATCCCATTTTTGAAAACCTCATCCGAAACTAATACTTGATTTAGCGGATTGATTAGAATGCCATATACTCTTACATTAAATCGTTTCAAATTCATGATTGAAAATTGATCGTATTAATTGTTGGGGGGGAAGAAAACGCTACAAAGCGATTAGTATTTGAATCCTAAACTGCCTCGTTTCCCTTCCTGAATTTTAAACTCCTTCAAATCTTCGAAGGTGAGAGTTTCGAGCATTTCTTTGGTGCGGTGCTCTTTACTGATACCTGCCAATCGGAGGTTCTGATTCTGCACAGCATCTTGAATGAACTTGCGGATTTCGCGACCGTTGCCAAAGAACTTATCGTGATAATCGTATAAACTTTGGATATAGCTCTTCATGTAAGTATCGGCTTCTTTATCAGGCCTTATATTCTCTTTGGTCAATAGTGAAATGGCAATTTTGTAAAGTTCATCAGCCGAGTAATCATTGAAGGTATAAATGCGGTCGAAGCGCGATTTTAATCCCGGGTTTGATTCGAGGAAGCGGTGCATAGGTTCAGTATATCCGGCTACGATCACGGCAAATTCTCCTCGCAGATCTTCCATCCTTTTTAGAAGGGTTTCAATCGCTTCTTTCCCGAAATCATTTCCCATTCCTCCTTCTCCTAAAGCGTAGGCTTCATCAATGAAAAGTACACCGCCTTTCGCTTCTTTAATTCGCTCCTCCGTTTTGGTGGCAGTTTGCCCCACAAATCCGGCTACTAAACTCTGTCGGTCCACCTCCACTAAATGACCGCGCTCTAACAGTCCAAGAGCTTTGTAAATTTTTCCAATAATGCGAGCCACGGTGGTTTTGCCGGTTCCGGGGTTGCCCACAAAAACACTGTGCAGGGAAAATTTGTTAGTCACATCGCGTCCTATTTCTTCATAAAATCGCACGAGTTTCACTAATTCGTTCACCTCGTTCTTAATGTTCGAAATGCCGATGAGTTCATTTAATTCACTCATCGAATCGTGAAGCATTTTTTCATTCAGTTTTATCTGTGCTTTGCGTCTGCCTTTGTTTTTAAACACCTGCTCTAAATCTTCCACCTCAATGGTAGAGAGTACCTCTTCGCTTAGTTCCTGCAAATCGGCTCGCTGCATTAATCGCAAACCCAAATTCATCTTGGCTTCGTCAATCACAGAGTAAGCATAGCGGGCATTGCCAAAAGTGCGGTCGCGATTTCGGTAGGCTTCTGTCAGTTGATCAAATAAGTATTTCTGTGCTTCATCGGTCAGTTTGATGTTTCGGTAACCGGCAGCTTGCAGTGCTATTTGTTGTAATTCCTCGGGAACGTAATCATCAAAATGAAAATGACTGGCAAAGCGCGATTTGAGACCGGGATTAGAATCAAGGAACACCTGCATTTCGTGCGGATAACCGGCTGCCATCACTGCAAAGTCGGGGGAGCCATCACTCATCTCTTTCAAAATAATCTCTATGGCTTCTTTCCCGAAATCTTTTGAGTCATCTGCTTCGCGAGCGAGGGAATAGGCTTCGTCAATAAACAGTATGCCACCTTTTGCTTCTTCAATGGCCTTCTTCACCTTGGGAGCAGTTTGTCCGATGTACTCGCCAATCAACTGTGAGCGATCTACCTCTTTTACATGGCCTTTGCTGAGTAGTCCCATTGATTTATAAATCTGCCCCAACATTTTTACCACGGTGGTTTTGCCTGTGCCGGGATTCCCCAAGAAGACCGAATGCAACGAAATGCGGTCAGAATCATTGAACCCTTTCTCTTGCCGCAGTTTTAAGAAGTTGAGATAGTTTACGTGGTTCTTTATTTCCTTCTTCAAGTCTTCTAATCCAATGAGGCTATCAAGGCTTTTTAAATGATGTTCGAGTGATTCATCCGGAGCGGTGGGCATAGAGGCACTCAACACATTGACGTGACCAGCAGCAATAGCAAAGTCCGGATCTCCTTCTTCATCCTCCTCTCCGGTATTTAAATGCACTACCGCTACTACTGTATCTAAGAAAACTATTTCGAGGCGGTAGCTGCTGTCCTTCCAGGTACCCGGTGTATCGTTTCCCCATCCTTCATTGAAAGTAAACACTTCATTTAGTTTGTCGGCCTCAATTTTCCGGAAACGTTCGATGCGCGCTTTGGAGAGTCCGGTAGCATTGTACCAGTTGAAGAAAACTTCACAATTCCATTCGGTAGATAATTTATTTCGGAACTTGAACTCCACATAAAGGTATTGAGTTTCTTCGCTGCTGATTTGTCGGAGATACAGTTTGTTTTCCTCATTCACCGCGTTGTAGTCGCCTGTAAAAAAACGCACTGATTCAATATCGAAATAAGGATTACTCTCTGGAGTTACTCGCCCAACATCTTCTACATAAAACCGCTTCGTGCCTATCAGTTCGCCATCAATGTAGGCCTCCCAGCTATATTCTCCTTTATTCCAAAATGCTCCGGGAGTAGCCATTCCCCAACCCTTGTTGATGTACACTACATTTTCATCGAGCCGTATTTTTCTTTTTTCATCCTGTGACGAGAGTTCTTTCTTTTTGCCATCGGCATGAGAAAAGGCTTTTAATGAAATAGTAGCATCCCAATCCTGCTCATCAAATAGTTTATTGTAGAAAGCTACTTCAGATGAAATGTAAGTAGTTTCAATTTTGTCAAAAACAGTTCGGTACTCTCTGGATCTGTTTGCCAGCCATTCATCGGAGGCGAAAACACGAAGCGATTTGAATTTATAATTTTTGTAGGCCATGATGTACTGTCTGTTCTTGTAAGGTGCTTGTTAATACGTCTAAAATATAAATCTATTCCTCTGCTAACAATAAAAAATATTCGCAGTTCAAAAGATTAGACGCTGAAATGATGAAAAGCGATTGCCACAGAATTGTAAAAAAATGAAAAACCCGTAAACCTTTTACAGTTACGGGCTAAAAATTTAATTGGGTCAGTCGTGTTTACTTTAAATTTTCAAGCGCCTTGTTTAAGGCTTCGAAATTAACCTGATCTCCGGGCGATGGAGTTACTTCTATATATTGTATTACTCCGTTTTTATCTACCACTACTACTCCGCGTTTGGCAACTCCTTTGATGCCCAAGGCAAAATCTTCCTGAACCATGTCGTAGGCTTTAATCATAGATTTATTAAAGTCAGAGAGCAGGTCAAAGGTGATTCCGTTCTTCTCTTTAAATGCGGCCTGTGAAAAAGGCATATCCACCGATACCCCCACAACTGAAGCATTTAACCCGTTAAAGAATGCCAGCTCATCTCTGGAGGTACACATTTGAGCCGTGCAAACTCCGGTAAACGCTGCCGGGAAAAACTGGATAATAAGATTCTTCCCTTTGAAATCGTTAAGAGAAACTTCTTTCTTGTCTGTATTAAATAATTTGAAATCGGGAGCCGATGAGCCTACTGCTAATGCCATGAATTTAAAATTTAGGAGTTAATTAATAATCGCAGAACAATATTAACCGAACTGGAGATAATTGCCAAAACTACCTTTTACAACACCCGAAGCAACCATTTGTTTCGGCCATCGGTCTATTAGGTATTAGTTTAGTTTTTAAGGGTTAAACATAAAGCTCTCACGAAAGTGAGGGCTTTTGTTTTTTGCGTTCACTCCATTTTGCATAGCAGCGTTTAGATTAGCAGGGAATGGCGGAAATGGATATATTCGCAGACATTTTTTAACCTAATCATTAGATATTTAAAGCCAATGAAAAAGATTCTACTCGCGCTGTCATTGATCACGGCTATCAGCCTGAATGCGCAAATTGCCAATAACGATTTTGAGATATGGCAAACCGACACCATTTTCTTCCCGGGACTTAACACTATTCCTCCCGATACTTTTGAAGCCATCAACCCGGCCAGTTGGACTTCTTCTAATTCTTTAACAGGTACCGATTCTTTAGGGGGCGTTTTCTTTGTCACACAAACCAACGATGCTCATAGTGGATCTTACGCTGCGCAGATTATTACTGATACCATGAATCTGCCCACCATCCCTTCTTTCCCTTTGTTGAAATTAACTTTCCCCGGATTTATAGTAAATGGGAAATTCCCAATTAATACATCCACTCTGTTAACCAGCGGCAATGTTATTTCTCCGCTTTCTATCACAGGTGCCGGACAACCTTTTACTCAAAAATTAGGTAAAATTAAGGGCTACTACAACTATGCTCCAGTATTCAACACCAACGCTAACTCTAACGATACTTGTATTGTGTGGGCAGCATTGAAAAAATGGAACCCGGTTACCGGAGAATCTGATCTGATTGGAGAGGCTATTTTCAAAAGCACTGCGGCCACAGGCGGTTATCTTCCTTTTGAAGCTAACTTCAATTATGTAAGCTGTGATGCCCCGGATTCATTAGTTATATTTATTGCTTCGAGTGTGCCAAACGTTCAAGCTATTTTAGGGGGTGGAACTTCCGGTTTGATGCGCGGTAGTGTGTTGAAAGTTGATAGCATTTACTATGAAGACCTCCCTAACAATTATAATTTCCCTCCCATTGCTGTAAATGATATGGATACCACCGTTAAAAACACAGCAAAAGATATTGACGTTAAGTTGAATGATGATGATTGTGATAATGCTGTTTCTGGATTAACTATTGCGCTTATTTCTCAGCCGGCCAATGGCTCTGCAACAGTTAATGCGGGCAAGATTACTTACACCCCGGCCAATAATTTTATAGGATTGGATACCTTCTCGTACACTTTAAATGATGGCAATGCTACTTCTTCACCTGCAGCGGTAAGAATGATTGTGTTAGATAACACCGGTATTGGCGAAGTAAATCAGGTGCAAGTGAGTGTGTTCCCAATTCCGGCTTCTGATCAACTGAACATCTATTTTGAAAACCCGGGTAAGTGTATTGCTCGTGTGTATGACATGATTGGAAATGAAGTGGTAAACACCCCCTTGAATTCAAACAACAATTCAATAAAGTTGAATGATGTAGCGAATGGAGTTTACGGCCTTCAGATACTGAACAATAAAGGTCAGGTGATTGCCAGAGCTAAATTTACAGTGAATCAATAATTGCAACTCGTATGAATTCTCAAATGCCTCTGCTATTTAGCAGGGGCATTTTTATTTAGGTATTCTTAATGAATGTATGCGCTTCGAACTAACTTTCCGGGAAGGGGCAAATAATGGCTTGTTGGCAAGCATCCGGTAAATCCCGTTATTTATCACGAAGGATTAGGCATTGGCAAAAGCTCATCAATACGATTGATGGGATGGGGAGCTATTTTCTGTAGTGTTTCTGCTAAATAGTTGTAAGAGCCTATCCAGCCATAGCGATACAGTTTTAAAAAACTCGGTAGGATGAAAGGCGGGGGCCTTCTGTCTTGAGCGAAGCCACGGTAAATTGCAGTTGTGCTAAATCGAGTTTATTGACAAAGGCCTCTAATACTCGGATCGAACTGCTATCTCCAATTTGTTCTTCGAGACAGCTAAAGTGCATTTGAAGCCGGTTCTGCGCTTGTATATATTCCATATCCTCAATGACGAACAGCGAAAGAAGAAATTGTACTTTTTCCTCAATTTTTTTTTGAATAACTTGGAGGGTGGTATTTTCACAGTCTGCCGTTAGCGGAAATGGCGGGGCGACACTGCAACCATCAGGCGACTGAATAAACTTGATAACTTTCTGCACTAACAGCCCCACTTTTTGACTAAATTTGACCAATGAAGTTTTAATAAAAAAGATTTGAAAACTCATCATAAAATAATCAACGGTGACAGCCGACAAATGACTGAACTGCCTGACAATTCAATTCATTTGGCTCTGACTTCTCCACCGTATTGGCAACTCAAGGACTACGGCACAGACAACCAAATCGGTTTCCACGACAGCTACGAGAATTATATCAACAACCTGAATTTAGTTTGGAAAGAGTGCTACCGCACTCTTCACAACGGTTGCAGGTTGTGTGTGAATATTGGCGACCAATTCGCAAGGGCGGTTTATTACGGACGCTACAAAGTCATTCCTATTCGTGAAGAGATAATTAAGTTCTGTGAGAATATCGGCTTTGACTACATGGGTGCAATCATTTGGCAAAAAGTGACGACTTCCAACACGACAGGCGGTGGCGTTCAAATGGGTTCATATCCGTATCCAAGAAACGGAATTATTAAACTTGACTACGAGTTTATTCTTGTTTTCAAAAAATTGGGCGATGCACCAAAACCAACAAAGGAACAGAAAGAACTTTCTAAAATGACTGCTGAAGAATGGAACACAAACTTTGCAGGACATTGGAACTTCGCAGGAGCAAGACAAAACGGACACATTGCAATGTTTCCCGAAGAATTACCCAAACGCTTAATCAAAATGTTTTCGTTTGTTGGTGAAACAATTCTTGACCCCTTTGCAGGAAGCGGAACAACAGCTTTAGCCGCAAAAAATTCTGACAGAAACTCTGTTGGCTTTGAAATCAACCCTGAATTTATTCCATTCATCAAAGAGAAATTGGAAACTCATCAGAAAGACATAAGCGGAACGACTTATGAATTTTTAGAGCAACAACCTATTACTGCCGACTTTGAAAAGGAAATTCAAAACCTCCCCTATATTTTCAAAGACCCTCATACGCTTGACAAAAAAATTGATGTAAAAAAATTACAGTTCGGCTCTAAAATTGACAAGGACAGTTCAAAACAAAGAGAAGAACTCTATACTGTAAAAGAAGTTATCAGTCCAGAGTTAATCCGTTTGAGCAATGACTTAATGATTAAACTAATCGGCATCAAAGAAGACCCAATCATTAACGGACAAGCAACAAAATTCCTTACTGACAAAACAAAGGGCAAGAGAGTATTTCTAAAATACGACACAGTAAAGCACGACAGTAATAATAATCTGCTTTGCTATCTCTACCTTGAAAATAAAACTTTCCTTAATGCTCACTTAATCAAAAGCGGTTTGGTGCAGGTGGACAGTAACATGGATTTCAAATACAAACAAAAATTTCAAAACCTATTTCACGAAGCACATGCCCAAACCAATAATTAAACGCTTTTCAAAGGAGTTCGGAAAAAAAGAGAAAGTTCTCAATTACGCAACGCAAACCTATCAGTTATCAAGACCAAACAAAGTCGGAACAGTGATGGCTCTCATTCGTGAGTGCCAACCAAAATCATTTGAACAATGGGAACAATGGTATTTTGAGAATGCCAACACAGACGGTAAGACACCGGGTAAAATCACTAAAGAAAGTTTGGAAGAACTTGGTGAAAGGTTGTATGTAAAAATCAAGGAGATTGTAATTCCCGAATGGACAGAAGCATTCAACCAACTGACTTTACAAGACTGTGTTGATTACATTTTCAATCTCACAATCAACAGAACTTATGACGGCTTCATTCGTGAAAAATCTGTGATTGAAGATAATCTTGCAAAAGAATTTCCAAATGTAAAGTTTGAGGAAAGCGACCCCGAACTTGACCATGCAGGCGACATTGACTATCTCGGTTGGGTTGACAAAAAAGCATTTGGTATTCAAATCAAACCCGTAACAGCAAAAGCAAATTTCGGCAACTATTCTGCAACAGAGAGAATGAAAGCAAGTTTTTCGGACTTCACCAAAAAATTCGGTGGGCAAGTGTTTGTAGTTTTCAGCATTGACGACAAAATAAAAAACGAAGAAGTAATCGGACAGATTGCTGCTGAAATTAAACGACTGACCTAACATGAAACGAGAGCCACATACGCCCAACAAAGGTGGCAGTTGCACAACCCCTTATTAAGGGGCGGCAAAAACGTGAAACCCGGCTATGAGTTCGGTTTTCCTGCCTACCGGCAGGTAGGTGTTTTTCAGGATAAGGTAGTGTATGAGAGTTGTAGCAGCCGGCAGAACAAAAAACCAAGTTTTTGAAGGAGTTTTTCAGTTGTTTTCGGAACTTCCATTGCCATTGTAAGCATACCTAAAAATGGGGTGCTTACACTTACAGTACCACTCTGCGGTTTGATATGTAGATTTGCCCCTTTTACAAGAAAAAATTTGCCGCATAATAATGAAGAAGGGATTAGTTTGGTTAATAGGGTTAGCAACGGTGCTATTGATTGGAGCGGGAGTGTACAGGCTGGCTTTTTTTCAATCAGCAAGGGATAAGGTGATGGCCTTGCTTCGCAACCACGAGAGGGTGCTGATTAAGAACGACACTGAGCACATAAACAGTAGAGAGCTGTTAAAAAAATACTACGACATCTTTGGATATTCAGAAACATGGACGCAATCGGACTCTAAGCGAAATAAGTTTCGAGATATGTTGCACGATATGCTCAACCAGGCTGATAGTCTTGGCCTAAACCCTTCAGATTATCATGCAGATTTTACCAGTCATTATGATTCGCTATTACAGGATCCCAACTTTGATCGCGAACAATACAAAGCGGAGAGTGAAGTGATTTTTTCAGATGCCGCCATTTCATTTCTTTTTGATGTGGCGTATGGGAAAGAGATAAAGATCAGCTTCAACGGAGTGAATTATCATATAGATACTTCCCGGGTGATACATGCGTACAACTCAATTTTAGAAACGGGTGATTGGAGGGCCGTATTGGATACGCTGGAACCGCGGATTAGCCAATACTTATTACTGAAGCAGCATTTGAATGAGATGGAAACTATCCTACAGAACAACCCTGATCTTGATACTCTTACCGTTTCCGATTCGAGAGAAGGAAGAATAGCTGCTGCATCTAAACTTCGTTTTTATGGTATTCTCAGTGATTTGCCAACAGAAGATTCAAATGATATGAACAAAATGAAATTTGCTTTGGTGAAATTTCAAAGCATGATGAGCTTAGATACTACCGGTGAATTAGACAAGAACACGCTGGCTGCTTTTAATGTGCCATTTACTCGAAGAGTGAATCAAATAAAGGAAAGCCTGAATTATTGGCGATGGACCGGACGATTAGCAGAGCAGGAATTTATTTTGGTAAATATACCGGCTGCGCGCTTGCAAATAGTTAATCAGGATTCGACCCGAGAACTTAGTATGAGAGTGATTGTAGGAAAAACCGGAACGCCTACCCCTTCCTTCACGGCTTATATTTCTAAGGTTATTGCCTATCCATATTGGAATGTTCCATATAGCATTGCTACCAAGGAAATGCTGCCAAAAATCAAGAAAAGCATTGGCTATTTGGACGCTAATGATCTTCAAGTGATGAACAGCAAAGGAGTGGTAATGAATCCTGCTTCAATTGACTGGGCTTCGCTTTCCGGTAAGAATTTCCCTTACCGAATACGCCAGTCAACTGGTTGTGACAATTCGCTGGGAGTACTGAAGTTTGACCTTAATTCTCCATTCAGTATTTACTTGCACGACACCAACGCGCGAACGCTTTTTGCGCGCAGCAATCGGTTTCTGAGCCACGGATGTATCAGAGTTGAAAAGCCAATGGAATTAGCGAATTATATTTTGGCAGATGGGTTGGATTCGGCCACTACCGCCAAGTTGAATCAATGTGTGAAAGATGAGAAGCCGACAGAGTTTAAATTAAAGAAAGACTTCCCTGTGTTAATCTTGTATATGATGGCCGATATTGATGCGAAAGGAGGCCTTAAGTTTTACCGCGATGTATATGGTAAAGAAGTGAAACCGGTAACCTGAATTTTACTTTAGCAAGGCAGAAGCGGTCAAGTAGCTTTTGTCGGGGTAGTAAACAAACAGACAACTTCCCTCCTTAATGGTGTTGATGATTTGATTATTATAGGTAAATGGAACAGCCGGGCAGCCCCAACTGCGGCCTAATCGCCCTTCGTGAGAAACAAAATCCTCTGAAACATAATCCGCTCCGTGCATTACAATAGCTCTTTCTTCTGCGTTATTGTTGAATCCATTTTCGAGACCTTGCAGTTTTAGCGATAGGCCGTGTTTTCCCATGTAAGGCTTGCCGGTGATGTAAAATCCTAAACTGCTTTTGTTGGAGGATGGCTCGTTGGAAAAAGAACGAGCGTATTCTTCCCCGGTATTTTTACCATGTGCTACTAAGGTGTTAAATAGAAGTTTTTGGTGTTGAAGGTCAATTACATAAAGTCGCTTGTTCACCGAAGATTGGGAAAAGTCGCAGATAGAAATAATGTCTGTAGATACGGCATGCTCTGCTTTCAATTTCTTCCAGCC
Organism: Sphingobacteriales bacterium; assembly: GCA_018262795.1. Classification (GTDB taxonomy): domain Bacteria; phylum Bacteroidota; class Bacteroidia; order Chitinophagales; family LD1; genus Bog-950. The sequence goes on from JADFDM010000004.1 coordinate 290,196, forward strand.
TTTCACCGCTAAATTGAACGCAGTAACTGGCAGCCCCAAAGAGCTTAAATGGAGTTGCTCATAAGCACTTTTTGCGTTAAAGCTATTAGCAGCAGAAGGAACTGCTTCTTCTGAAATGGTTTCAGAGTTAATTGGATGGAAAGCAGTGAAAGCAATCAAGCTGCATAGAAAAACAGTCCTGATAAAAAGGTCTTTTAGGTTCATCATAGTGTTCAAAGGTTATTCGAATATAAGCTATACAGGCCGTATTTCTAAATCACTAAGTTTTGGTCTTAGGGTTTTTGGTGGAATCTGTTTTCCTAAAAGCAAAAATCCTCCGAGATTTGGAGGATTCTGCGTAAGCTATAAAGTTAGCTGGCTTATGCTTCGGCTACTGCCACTACATGAACAAATCTTCTGTCGTCTTTGCCTTTGGTGTATTTTACCATTCCTTCGATAGTCGCAAAAATTGTATGGTCTTTGCCAATATCTACGCCTTTGCCGGGGTGAAATGAGGTTCCACGTTGGCGAACAATGATATTGCCGGGGATGGCGATATCGCCACCATATATTTTAATGCCGAGGCGCTTGCTGTGTGATTCGCGTCCGTTCTTTACTTTACCTTCACCTTTTTTGTGTGCCATGACTTATGTTTTTATCCTTTTGGGTAATTTATCCTATTGATTCGATGGAAATCTGTGTGAGGGATTGGCGGTGACCTTGAGTTTTTTTGTAGGTCTTTCTTCTTTTCTTTTTAAAGATAGTTACCTTATCGTCTTTTAAATGAGTAAGTATTTTAGCACTTACCGTAACTCCCGTTACCGTAGGAGCGCCTACTTGCACGGTTCCATTATCATCCGTTAATAATACCTTATCGAAAGAAACAGAATCACCTTCGTTGCCTTCTAAGCGGTGCACATACAATTTCTTTCCGGCTTCTGCCTTGAACTGTTGCCCTGCTATCTCTACTATTGCGTACATCGTTTAAAATTTTGGGAGCGCAAATATAACGACTACATTCAAAAAACCAAAAGTATTTTCAGCCTCTCATGGCATTGATTCGCTGCAACAAAGTGGGATGTGAGTAGTTCACAAAAACATAGGCCGGGTGCGGTTGCAAATTGCTTAAATGGTTGACTGAGAGTTTTTTTAACGAGCTGATGAGTGGTTCTGCCGAGTATGTATCGCGGGCATAGGCATCTGCTTCATATTCATTTTTACGGCTAAATAAGTTCATGAACAAACCCAATACCAACGAAATAGGGGAGTAGATAAGCGAAAAGGTAACGAGGGATAAATGGAAACTGCTTTCCTTGGCACCCAATACTTCGGCCATGAGAGGGCTGCCGACCAGCCAACCAAAGATGAAAAACATAACTCCCATTTGCAGAATGGATAGCACAATAGATTGCAGCACATGCTTCTTTTTATAATGACCCACTTCATGTGCCAGCACGGCTGTTATTTCATCGGTGGTCATGTCTTGAATCAAGGTGTCATACAACACAATGTTTTTCTTGTGACCCAAACCACTGAAGAAGGCGTTTGCTTTAGAACTGCGTTTGCTGCCATCAATTACAAAAATGTTGGTGAGCGGAAAATTGACTTTGGAGCTATAATTTTCTATAGACTGGCGCAGGTCGCCATCTTCTAATGGAGTAAGTTTATTGAAAAGTGGTAAGAATAAAGTGGTGTAAAACATCGCCATCAAAACAGAGAATGCTGCCACTACTGCCCATGCAGCCAACCAAAACTTATCGCCAAGAAGCAGATACAAAAAAGTGAGTAGCGCCAGAATGCCCCCTCCGATGATTACCGCCAACAGAATATTTTTGATTTTATCGGAAACAAAGATTGCCGGGGTGGTTTTATTAAACCCGAATTTATCTTCGATTACAAAAGTGGAATAGACATCGAAGGGCAATGAGAGAATGGAAGACCCGGTTCCCAGAATGGCAAAAAAGATCAACGCTTGAAGTATGGGAGAATCTGAAAAGCTACGGGCAATAGTGTCTATCCATGCAAAACCACCCAGCACTAAAAAACTGACGGTTATTACCAGTGAAATCGTTGAGGAAATAGCCCCAAACCTGAAATTAGCTTTGGCATAGTCACGTGCTTGGGCGTATTTTTCTGCATCGTATAAATCCTTCACTTCAGCCGGCAGCGGTTGATCCCATGTTTTTAAGTTCAGAACAGACAGAACCTTTGACAACACAAATTCAAACAGAATAAAAGCAACTATCAGATAGAGAATCGTCTGAGCCATTTGAGCAATTTTACGCGAAACTAATTTATTTCGCAAGCTGAATTATATTTGAAAAAGCGACTCAACTAACTCTGTGATGAATTACTGGCTTATTAAATCAGATCCTGAAACGTATTCTTTTGAACGAATGAAAAAGGAAAAGAAAACCTTTTGGGATGGGGTGCACAATTATGCTGCACGCAACAACCTGAAAGCGATGAAAAAGGGCGACCTCTGTTTCTTTTATGAGAGTATGAATGGCGAACCTTCGATAGTGGGAATTGTAAAAGTGATAAAGGAGCATTACCAAGACCCCACCACGACCGACCCGTGGGTGTGGGTAGATGTGCAGTATGCGGAAGATGTAAAGCGCCCTGTCAGCTTAAAGGAAGTGAAGGCTAATGAGAAACTAACACAGATGGCATTGGTGCGCCTTAGTCGCTTGAGTGTGCAGCCCGTTACAAAAGAAGAGTGGGAGGAGGTGATGAAAATGAGTAAAAGTTAATGAGCAAAAAGTTTTCACTGGACGATTTGTTTAGTTCGATATCAAAGTTGATATCGGAGCCGGACTCGGGTGAAAAGAAGTTAAGCCCCCAACAGCAACTACATCAACTCGAAATAGAAAATTCTATTTTAATAGTAGCCGCTGAAATTATTCGCTGTGATCGAAATTTTTCGGAGGACACGGAAATTCATATTCTTGAATATCTGACCAAACATTTTGGAGCAGCCGGAAAAAAGAGACGAGTGCAAAGTGTAGCGCGGCATGTAGAGATGGGCACAGAGGCGTTTATTAAAATGGCTTGCACAGAATTAAAAATCCTCACCACTTACGATTCGCGATTGAACATTTTGCATTTTCTTTTCGGAGTAGCAGCCGCGGATGATTTTATCAATGCTAAAGAGGCCAGATGTGTGCATCGCATAGCCGGTTACTTAGGTATCACCGCCACTGATTTTGCTGAAATTAAAACAGGCTTTCTCAACCGTAATAATCCATATACGGTTCTCGAAATAGACGAGGGCGCTTCACTACGGCAGGTAAAAACAGCTTACCGGAAAATGATTTTGAAATATCATCCCGATAAGGCCGGAGGGAAACTCAGCCAGCAGGATGCGGAGGAGCGATTCAGAGAGGTGCAGCGAGCTTATGAAATTATCTGTCGCGAGCTTCAGCAGTAATTAATTGTTTAGAGTTATATCGTTTTCAATCTTGCGATTTCTTCGAGGTGTAAAATACCTACAGCTTTTGGATATTGTACTATTAAGGGAACCGACTCTTTATCCCTGAAATAATTTAAAGGGAACTAATGAGATAAGGTGTAAATCAGCACACCCATTTATTATTCCCTCTATACAAAAAACAAAACCCTTGAAAATAGGGGCTTTCAAGGGTTTTGCTTTTTAAAGAGTAGCTGTAAATTCAATCAGAGTTTGAGCACTCGCTGTGTAGTATAGACTCGCGACTTGCTTTTAACTACCAATAGATACATGCCGGCTGAAAGTTTTGACAAGTCGAATGTTTCATGGATCACAGAAGAATTTTCCTCTCGGATAAATAGTGTTCTTCCCAATTCATCTTGCAATTCAACCTGCATTGCCTCCGTTAAATTCTCAGCCCGCACCTGCAGCACATTTTCTGTCGGGTTAGGATACACCTGCAAATGGATCATTGAAACATCGGCTATGCCGGTACCGGTCACATTCATAGAGGCCGAAGTGTCGCTGCATCCATTACTATCGGCCACCAGCACCGCATACGAACCATCTGCGTGCACAATAATTGTTCGGTTGGTGTCTGCTAATTGCAGTCCATCCTTAAACCAAGTAAAATGTGCATAGGCTCCGGTTCTCAGCGTATCAGTTCCACTTCGGGTAATTACCGGCACCGGTAAAGCGTGAACATGTAGCGTAAGCGTAGTAATACTATCGCAAGCATTAGAGCCTTGTGTGGTATCGGTATATACTCCACCGCTGCTCAGATTTTGCGTGCCAAATACATAAACATCGCCCTGACAAATGTCGGCAGTGGTGGCTACTGAAACAGGATTATTTACCGTAAGCGTAAGCACTACAAAACTATCGCAGCTTGAGGCAGACGCTAAAGTGTCGCGATAAACTCCGCCTACCGTCAGATTATCTCCCTTAAACGGATAGGAACTACCGTTGCAGATAGTGGCATTGAGGGAAGTCGTGATCACCGGATTTACTGTGAGCGTTAATTGAACAATGCTATCGCAACCATTCACAGCCGCAGCCAAAAGAGTATCGGAATAAGTGCCTCCATGGGTCAGGTTATTTCCGCCAAAAGAAAAATTACCACCCTGGCAAATCGCAGCACTCATGGTAGAGTAAGCGGGTTGCAACACCGTCATAGTTGTTTTGTTGCTGACCACACTTATCGGCACTGCGCAGGTAGCGTTGCTGGTCATACTGCACCATATAGAATCATTATTGGCAAGATTGGAAGTGATGAACAGTGCACCGCTTCCCGATTGCACCATACCATTCTTTCGCCATTGATAAACGGGAGAAGAGCCACCATTAGTAGGGGTAGCGGTGAAGGTAACCACCGTGCCCAAGCAGATGGTAGTGTTAGAGGCACTCACCATTGCCGAAGGAGTAACGGTAGGGGTAACCAACATCATTACCTTGTTGCTGAGAGCCGTGTTTGGCGAAGCGCAAATTTTGTTGGAGGTGAGCAAGCACCAAACCGAATCATTACTGGCCAGTGAATTATCGGTGTATGTGCTGCTATTAGTGCCGGTCACCACTCCGTTTTTATACCAGGTATAAACCGGTGCGCTGCCACCGTTTACCGGTGTTGCGGTAAAGGTCACTGTTACTCCCACGCAAATATTGTTTTGTGAAGCAGAAACAGAAATCGCAGGTGATGTAACGGGATTCACCGTCAGATGAATCTTGTTGCCGATTACGCTTGCCGGAGAAGGACATGGAGCATTGCTGGTAAGTACACACCACACAGAGTCGTTATTCAGTAAGGCAGCGGTGCTGTAAACCGAAGTGCCGTTCCCCACATTCACATTGTTCTTTTTCCATTGATAAATGGGGGTAGTGCCACCGTTAGTGATACTTGCTGTAAAGGTGACGGAGTCCCCGGCACAAAGGGTACTCTGTGAAGCAACTATTGCGATGGTTGGAACTACGGTTGGATATACCGTCATCAGAACTTTGTTGCTACCGGCCGTTGTCGGTGAAGGACACTGAGCGGCAGAAGTCATCACCGTCCACACAGAATCGCCATTGGCTAATCCTGTACTACTGAACGTACCGCTATTTCCCGATTGAAGCACTCCGTTTTTATACCAATGATAGGTAGGTGAGCCGCCACCGTTCACCGGAGAAGCTGTAAATGTTACAGAGGTTCCGGGACAGATAGCACTCTGAGATGCGGAGATAGTGACAGTAGGAATAACAGTAGGCGTAATCGTGATTATGACCTTATTGCTTGTAGCAACAGTCGTAGAAGCACAATTGGCGTTAGATGTAAGTCGGCACCAAACTGAATCGTTGCTGCTTAAGGCATTGTCGGAATAAGTGGAAGAACTTGTACCCACCGTTGCCCCATTTTTATACCACTGGTAAATCGGAGCACCTCCTCCATGTGTAATAGAAGCAGTGAAAGTAACAGTGGCTCCGCTGCAAATCGGGTTTTGTGAAGCAGCAACAGAAATAGTAGGAGTCACAATAGCGTTTACTGTGACTTTTTTCTTGTTGCTAATCACGCTTGCCGGAGAAGGGCAAGGGGCAGTGCTGGTAAGCACACACCATACCGAATCACCGGCTGCCAATGAGCTTGTTCCGTAAACCGAAGTGCCATTCCCCACATTTACATTGTTCTTTTTCCATTGGTAAATAGGCGTAGCGCCACCGTTGGTAATATTTGCAGTAAAGGTGACTGAGTCACCGGCACAAATCGCATTGGTGGAACTGACGATGGAAATGGTTGGAGTCACCGTAGGATTTACGGTTAGGTGCAACTTGTTGCTGGTAGCGGTTGCCGGTACGGGACAGGTGGCAACAGAAGTCATCACACACCACACGGAATCATTATTAGCAACAGCAGTCGTATAGGTATTGGTATTTCCCGCCTGCACGATTCCGTTTTTGTACCATTGGTAAACGGGAGCCCCGCCTCCGTTAGTCGGAGCGGCACTAAAGGTAATGGAGGTTCCGGCACACACACTCGTTTGCGGAGTACTCACCACCACTGAAGGAATCACATTGGGAGCAATAACTACCACCACCTTATTACTCGTAGCTGTGAGTGGCGAAGCGCAACTCGCATTAGAAGTCATTAAGCACCAGATCGAATCATTTGTCGAAAGAGAATTATCGGTATAAGTATCTGCATTGGTTCCTGCGATAAGTCCATTCTTATACCATTGGTAAGAAGGGGAAGCCCCTCCGTTTGTAGGCGTAGCGCTGAAGGTGATAGTGCCTCCTACACAAATCGGATTCTGTGAAGCACTCACGGTAACCGTAGGAGCCGAAACCTGATTCACCACCATTTTGACTTTGCTGCTGGTTACCGTAGTTGGAGTGGCACAGGGGGCGTTTGAGGTTAGGATGCACCACACGGAATCGCTATTCGTGGGGGAAGCCAAAACGTAAATAGAGGAATTGCTCCCCACCGTTACATTGTTCTTCTTCCAAACGTAAGTAGGATTGCTGCCTCCATTGGTGATGATGGCGCTAAAGGTTACCGAAGTGCCGGTACAAACAGGGTTCTGAGTTACTGAAACGCTAATGGTAGGCACTACCGATGGGTTCACTGTCATGTGAATTTTATTGGCAGTAGCGGTAGATGGCATTGGGCAAACCGCATGGGAGGTCATCACACACCAAACGGAATCATTATTGGCCAATGAGGAACTGCTAAACGTGCTGTTATTCCCCGATTGAAGCACTCCGTTTTTGTACCATTGATAAGAAGGCCCACTGCCACCATTTATAGGCACTGCTGTAAAGGTGACAGAAGTCCCCGGGCAGATGGTGGATTGCGTTGCACTAACAGTTACAGATGGAACTACCGTTGCATTTACGTTGATGGTGATTGAAGCGGTAGAAGAGCAAGTGCCCGAAGTGCCGGTAACCGTGTAGGTGGTTTGGGCAAGCGGGGTAGCGGTGACACTTGCCCCGGTGGAACTGTTCAGCGTTCCCGAAGGTGACCACACATAAGTATTCGCACCACTGGCATTCAATATGGCCGATGAACCACTGCAAATGGTGGAGGTAGTGGTACTCACCTGCGTATTGTTGGCGCTAATATTCACCGTAAATGATGCCGTGCCTATACAACCGGAAGTAGTTCCGGTAACCGTATAGGTAGTTCCTGCAGAAGGGGTAGCTATTACCTGAGCACCGGTGGTGGTATTTAATCCCGTTCCGGGCGACCATGTATAAGTGGTTGCACCGCTGGCTGTCAGCGTGTCGGCATGTCCTTGACAAACAGTACTGCCGTTTCCGATGATACTGACTACTGGTCCCGGATTTACAGTGACCGTAACCGGGGAGGACACTTTGCTGCATCCTGCATTTGAAACAGTCACATAATAAGTTCCCGAACTACTGACGGTAATTGAGGAAGCTGTTGAGCCACCACTCCAAACGTAGCTCAGGCCGCTGCCGGTGTTAGCCGATAGCAGCACGCTGCTGCCATTGCAGAAGGTAGTAGGGCCGTTGGCGGTGATGGAAGCGGTAGGTGCAGTGAGAACTGTTACCACTACCCCTGCAGCAGTCGCTGAACAGTTAGAAGTATTCGTGACTGTCAAGGCGTAAGTCCCCTGAGTCTTTACAGTAATAAAATTGGTGGTGGCATTATTACTCCAATGGTAAGTAAGTCCGGCACCGGTGTTGGCGTAAAGCAAAACGCTATCTCCCGAACAAAAAGTGGTGCTTCCAATAGGAGTAATAGTAGCTGTTGGAGATGGATTAACTACCACTGTATCCTTGGCAGAAGTAGTAGCGCAGCCGTTTGATCCGGTTACGGCTACATCGTATATCCCGCTTGCAGTGGCAATGTATGAAGTGGTGTTTGCACCCCCTATGTTGTTGCCGTATTTATGCCATTGATAAGTCGCATTTGCAGTGGCATTTACACTCAAAGTAACACTGCCTCCCTGACAGAAAGTGAGTGAACCGTTAGCAGAAATGGTGGCCGTAGGAACCGAATTCACCGTGATAGAAACGGCAGCGGAGGTAGCACTGGAAATAGCGTTGGTGACCACTACGGTATAACTACCCGAAGCAACCGGTACATAAGTAATTCCGGTAGCCCCATTGATGGTATTCCCATTCAGTTTCCATTGATAGGTGGCAGCAGCCGAATAATTTGCTTGCAAGTAAGTGCCTGTTCCGGCACAGAAGGTAGTAGGCCCTATGACGGTGATGCTTGCCGTGGGCGCTTGCAACTGGCCACCGGTGAAAGAAGCATAGTTTGTCAAGGACCATTTATGCAAAGTATCCATGGATCGGATGTAGAGGGTGTGGAATCCGCTCGCAATGGAAGTAAGGTCAATATTGGCTACTAAGGCACTTACATCCGTGGCATGTGTAAACGGAATATTACCTCCATTCCCAAAGCCGGGATCGGTATCAATAAAATATTCGAGTTTAATCACCTTCCCGGCAGCAGCAATACCTGATTGCGGAGCGTATTTTATAAATGAACCGAGATTAGTGATAGCCCATTTGCCATCCGCATCTTTTGACCTTGCGTAGAGGGTATGAAATCCATTGGTCAAACTGGTTAGCGACACATTGAAAACCAGCGAAGAAATATTTAGCGAAGGCGTAACCGGAACATTAACCCCTAACCCGAAACCCGGATCGGCATCTACAAAATATTCTAACTTCACAATGTTGCTTGCTGCCGGAGAGGAGGTTGGTGCAGTATATTTTATGAAAGAACTATAATCCGTCAGCGACCATTTGCCGTCTGCATCTTTGCTCCGAACATATAAGGTGTGAAACCCGCTGCTTAAGCCGGCAAGGTTTACATTGAACACCTGTCCCGAAATATCCATTGCCGGAGTAATGGGCACGTTTGTTCCCGCTCCAAATCCCGGATCGGCATCTACAAAATATTCCAACTTCACAATGTTGTGAGCCGCAGCATTGGCACTTGGTGCAACGTATTTTAGGAATACACTGTAATCGGTCAGCGACCATTTGCCGTCTCCATCTTTGCTCCGAACATATAAGGTATGGAATCCGCTATTTAAGCCGGCAAGGTTGATATTAAAAACCTGCCCTGAAATATCTAATGACGAAGTGACAGGCACATTGGTTCCCGCTCCGAATCCCGGATCGGCATCTACAAAGTATTCCAGTTTCACAATGTTGTGCGCAGCAGCGGTAGCAGTCGGTGCTTTATATTTTACAAAGGACTGGTAGCTCGTCAGCGACCACTTGTTATTGGCATCCCGTGAGCGAATGTATAAGGTGTGAAACCCATCATTAAGTGAAGAAATGCTGGGCGAAAAGGTGAGCGAAGATATATTGGCAGCCGGGGTAAACGAAACAGCCGTTCCGCTTCCAAAACCGGGGTCGGTGTCATAGAAATATTCTATGCGAGTGATATTTTGTGCCGAAACCGAATTTATCAGTAGCACCAGAATACCAGTTAGCACCGAAAGCTGCCTTATCTTCCCGATAAGTTTATGCAGATTTTTCATTTTATTCCAATTTTCAATTTGATGAAATGATTAAAAAAGAATCAGGCGGAATGCGCCTGCATTTCATCCAAATTAATTATTGGATCGGGTGCTTATGGTTACACTGATAGTAGTAGTGCCCACCGGTGGAACCGTCAATTTGTAAATGGTAGGTACACTGGGAATGCCTGCCAGCTTATAGGGGTTCGGTCCGCCAAAAGCGCCACAATCTACCCCGCCATAACCTGCGCCTATGGCCGGTGAGCCGCCTTTTAGTTGCCAGTAAGCATCGTGTGTATTGTAAGCTCCGGTGTAAGTGAAAATGGTAGCTCCCGAAACGTTTTGCTGGTTGCCATTTGCGGTACCAAACTGAGTGCCATCGCCAATATTGTTGAAATAAACATTGTTGTTTGGAGTGAAACCTCCGCCTGTCATAATGTTATTGTTCACCTGAAAATTATAACAGCTTATACTGGAGGCATTGCAAGTGTTATTGGTAAAGTTTCCGGTAGAGGTGCCTCCAAAAGTGATTCCGCTGTAGTAATAAAATATGTTGTTGGAGATATTAAGACCGGATAAGCCGGTGGTCTGTTCTGATACACCGTAATAGTACACCCAGTTACTACTAAAGGTGAAATTTTTAGAATACAGATAAACGGGGTAGCTAACATTGCATCTTCTTATGATGATGTTTGAATCCTGAACGTAGGTGTAATAGGTAATCATAAGGCCTTGAAGAACAGATCCGGCACTGCCGGCATTAAAGTATATGGCACCGCCTATGGTAGAATTATTGGTATTGGCCTGTAAGCCGGTATCCACCGTCAGCAAATAGCCATTGCCGATAATTACTAAGGGCTTGCTTAACGAAATGCCTGAATAATTAGTTGCCGAAGGTTCTACATGGATGGTATCTCCCGCTAAAGTGGTTACCGCATTAATTGCGGTTTGAATATCGGTGTAGTCCGCTACTACTCCGGCAGTATTGTTTACTCGCCAGATGTGAGCATAGGTGTTGTTCGTAAATAATAAAGCGGTAAAAAGAAATGAAAGTGAAAGTAGCTTTTTCATGAGAAGTGGTTTTTAAGTGTAAAGATGAAAGGGGTTTAAATTTGTGAGCGAAAGTAGGGCTGCCGCACCAGATTTAAACGACATGAATAGGCGTTTTCTTACTGTGTTCATTTTTTGATTTAGGGAACTTACCGTGAATCCGACTTGTTCACTTATCTATCTTTTGGCGCAGTGGGTAAATTGGTTAGCAGAACCAGCGGAGGAGACGATGAAGTTTGTAAATCTGCTTTTACATATACCCCCGGTAGTGTAACTTGCGGCCTTTCCCGAGTTGCGGGTTACTTTTTAATCTTGTGTTAATGAATGATTCTGCGCATACTTTCCCGATTAGTGGAGAGGCTATTATCCGGTTGATTCCGCAAAAACCACCCTTTGTTTTTATAAGCTCTTTAGACTCGGTGACCGAGAGTACCTGCACCACCACTTTTACTTTTGATCAGGATCATACATTTTGTGATGATGGAAAGCTGAGCGCAGCCGGAGTGTTGGAACATATCGCTCAAAGTGCCGGATGCAAGTCGGGCTATGAAAGTTTTATCAGCGGCAAGAAAGGCAGTTTGGGTTTTATTGGTGAGATTAGAGATTTTGTATGCCATCGCTTGCCTTATGCCGGGGAAACGCTCTCCACATTTATTCATCGCGAAGCTATTGTGTACGGAGTGGTGAGCATTATTATAGGGAAGGTAAGCATAGGAGAGGAGGAGATTGCTTCGTGCCGCATCAAAGTATTCTTTGTGCCGGAGCAGGAAGATGCAGAAACTGTGATAAGATAATAGGATAATGTGCTGATAGGCGAATGTGTTGATTAGAGAATTAGGAAATGAGATGATGTGCTAATAGGATGAGTTACTAATTAGAAAATTGAGATTCTCCAATTGCAGCTAACAAAAATGAACCACTAAGCACACAAAGAATACACGATGAACACAAGAGAAACTCATCGTGCGCTTTGTGCATCCACCTTTGTGACCTTTGTGGTAAAAGCATTGGGGCGTTATGAGTTAACCGTCTGTTGGCAAAGACCTATCATCTATGCTTTAGGAGGATGAAGCGCGCCATCGTTATTCGATATTCGATTAACTCCGGCCTTTAGGCTGGAGATAGAGCCAAACGAACACCTTGGGCTTTAGCCCTAATGGTGCTCAAAGTCATGGCTAAAGCCGATACGATAGGTTGCGTTTTTCTCCGCCATAAATGACGGAGTTAATTATTCCCTATCGGTCGAAGTTTCAAGGGTCGAAACATCCAGCAGGAGAAGCCTCGACCTGACAAAAAATATTGAACCACTAAGCACACAAAGAATACACGATGAACACAAGAAAAACTCATCGTGCTTTTGTGTACTTTGTGGTGATATAGATGCCGCACTTCTTAAAGAACCACTATCCTGCGGTTGGCTTCTTTCCCTTTTTCTGTTTTAATACTTAGGTAGTAAACGCCTTTGGGAGTAAGATCATCGAACAGTAATTGAAAGCCGGTAACGCTATTTAGTAGATAAGTAGTTATCAGTCGCCCGTCTGTGCTGTGCATCTCGATAGTGCTGATACGATCATCCGGATTATTCCAGTCCACCTGAACTTTACTCGAAGCAGGGTTCGGGTAAATTCTCAAATTGCTCATCGTGAAATTGCTAATGCCGGAAGCAACTCCCACCTGCACAGAGTCGTACCGGGTGCATAGGTTGCCATCGGTAATGGTAACAAAGTAAGTGCCCGGACTTAACCCATTGAGACCGGATGTGGTATCGCCCGTATTCCAGCTATAGGTGTAATGTGGATTTCCGTTTATCCCTGTAGCAGTTGCCGTTCCATCACCTGCATTGGCTGAAGTGGCATCGGTAGAGGACATGCTGGAAGAAAGCGGTAGGTAAGCGAAAGAGTTCAGCCAGTTTACGCCACCCAAAATGGCAAACTGAGCGCAGGGATAATGATCGAGGGTAGAACTTACGTTCACGGTATCTACCAAGGTAGCTCCGTTCTGTATAAAATGCTGATAAGCAACTACGGCATTCTGATAAGGCACAGAATGATCGCCTTTGCAGAAATACATGCGAACCGGTGAAGTAGGCACCCAGTTGTAGGTATTGTTTTCGCGCAGCGTTACTTTGAAAAAGTTCAAGGAGTCATTCTTGAAAGAATCAATTTGATAAGGCTGCATAATTAATTTGGGAACGTTGGGCATCATATTATTAATCTGTCCGCCATTATGGTTGCCGTCAAATAAAGGCTCAAGAGTAGTGTCGTAAGGCGCTACCATAATGTCGCTGGTGTTGGTGAAGAGATGATAAATCTGATTGTAGCCAAAAATCAGGTAAGGCAAATAATAAGGTTCAGGATACACACTGTCCGATACCATCACATCCCCCATTACACCGCTCATATCATAAGCCCCCGACATGGGAGCCGAAGCGGTGACGTGCATCACATTGTCCAATTTTTCCTGTATTAACTGATGAGCGGCCATGGTGGCGTGTCCTCCTTGCGAATAACCCATCAAGAATAACTGGTCATTCACCGGAGCCCCTAAGGTATCTACCACTTCCTTAGCTGCGCGTATCATATCTATTACAGCGGTTGCTTCGGTATGGGCATGTTGGTAAGGGTGAAGGCCGGGGCCATCGCCCAATCCTAAATAATCGGGCATTAGCGACACTAATCCTTTTGCCGCACCTGCCAAGGCAATAAACCATTCGCCACTAAAACGCGATGGCACATCGGTTTTCTTGATAGTGGTGCCGTGCTGATAGCTGATAATGCCCACTTTGCAAGTGGGATTATCAGGAATAATCATGAGGCCGGAAGCAATCGTAGGAGTGCTGTCCCAACTCACCGTGTTGTAGATGATTTTATAGGCTTTTGCTCCGTAAACAATAGGAAAAATACCGGAGGGAACTCCCTGACCCACCAATATGGAATCAATTTGGTGAGGAGTAAATGACCGTTGATAAACCAGTTGATTGACAAACTGTGCTTGCGCGAAAAGAGTGAAGAGTACTGCAAAAAGAGTAATTGATTTTTTCATAATGAAGTATGAGGATTTAGTGAGGCAGGTGGCGAATCTAAATAAAATGGTTTGGTATGGGGTTATGAACACTTCGCCTTGCTGGAGTCATTTAAGCATTATTGGCAAAGCATGGATACTGCCAAAGCATACCTGCGTACAAGTAAGGGCTAACTTCGGATGTTCCCGGGAGTGGTTTACATCCCCACTACATTAAAAAGAAATAGCCTCCTGTGATGGAGGCCATTTCTTTTACTGAAAGCGTTTGTAGGGGTGGGTAGAGAAATATTGTACCCCATTACCTTACGGATGTGATATTAATAGCGATAGTGTTCGGGCTTATAAGGGCCTTCCTTCTTCACGCCAATGTATTTGGCTTGTTCTTCGGTAAGTTCATCCAATTCAACACCAATTTTTTCGAGGTGAAGTTTGGCTACCATTTCATCTAAATGCTTAGGGAGCGTGTAAACACGGTTCTCGTAGCGTTCGGCATGGTTCCACAATTCCAATTGAGCCAGTGTTTGATTGGTAAATGAGTTGCTCATCACAAAAGAAGGGTGACCGGTAGCGCAACCCAAATTCACTAATCGGCCTTCTGCCAATACGATGATATCCTTTCCGTCAATAGTGTATTTATCTACCTGCGGTTTAATTACGTCTTTCGTGTTTCCATAAGTTTTATTCAGCCAAGCCATATCAATTTCGTTGTCGAAATGGCCAATGTTACAAACCACAGCATTGTGCTTCATAGCGCGGAAATGGCGCTCTTCGATAATGTTGCAGTTGCCGGTAGCCGTTACAATAATATCTGCTTCCTTCACTGCATTTTCCATCTTCTTTACTTCATAACCTTCCATGGCTGCCTGTAAAGCGCAAATGGGATCAATTTCGGAAACAATGACGCGAACTCCGGAATTGCTCAATGAATCGGCAGAGCCTTTTCCTACGTCTCCGTAACCTGCTACCACAGCTACTTTGCCGGCCATCATCAAGTCGGTAGCTCTGCGAATAGCATCTACTAACGATTCGCGGCAGCCGTATTTGTTGTCAAATTTTGATTTGGTTACCGAATCGTTCACGTTAATAGCCGGAAGAAGCAAACTTCCGTTTTTCTCTCTTTCGTATAAGCGGTGAACCCCGGTGGTGGTTTCTTCTGAAATGCCACGGATACCCTGCACTAATTCGGGGTATTTATCAAATACCATATTGGTCAAATCGCCTCCGTCATCTAAAATCATATTCAGCGCCTTTCCGCCTTCGAAGGCATATAAGGTTTGTTCAATGCACCAGTCAAACTCCTCGTTGTTCATTCCCTTCCAGGCAAACACCGGCACACCGGTAGCAGCGATAGCGGCAGCCGCATGGTCTTGAGTAGAGAAAATATTGCAGGAACTCCATGAAACCTGCGCTCCCAGTGCAGTGAGTGTTTCAATTAAAACGGCCGTTTGTATAGTCATGTGGAGGCATCCGGCTATGCGGGCACCTTTGAGTGGCTTATCCTTGCCATAATTGGCGCGCAAAGTCATTAAGCCGGGCATTTCGGCCTCTGCCAAATTAATTTCTTTACGACCCCATTCGGCCAAGCTCATGTCTTTTACTTTGTAGTTCAATTTTTTGTCGGTTGATATCATAAGTCAATAAATTATTGAGCCGCGAATATAGAAAATAGCCTTTAATAGCTGGAATGTGCTGTTTCTGAAATTGAAAATCCCCGCATTTGGCTTTAAAGCCTAAGCGCGGGGATCGTTCAATCCTTTAGAAAGGAGGTCAGAGGGGGCGAATTCTGGAAAAAATTATTTCTTATCTACAATCACCTGACCGTTGCTGATTTTTACGTTGATAGCTGGCATAAGTCTTAAATTTAAGAGTGAAGAATAAATTACTTTTTAACATCCTTGTCAACGGTAACATTGATGGCCGGTATTCCTTCGGCATCGAATAAATCAACCCCTCCTTTGTCCAAATAAGCATTGTACTCATTGGAACGCTGGATTTGGGCAGCCTTATCTTGCGACCAGCCCAGTTTTACTTGGTTTTGGTTTACACCAAACGAAACATTGAAAAAAGTCAGAAGAGCAATTAAGAGTTCCATAGTGAATTGGTTTTAGTGGTTAAATAAATTTATAGTGCGAGTATAGGGGGCAAGAGTGTTATCCATTGCCAAAAGAAAGCAACATTTTGCGCACGTTGAGCCTGTGAGAATGTGGGTAAAAATGAGCAGTAGGGAATACCTCTTCGATTTAGTAGGGGTAATACTACTTTATGGGGTGAATTTATACCCTACCCCGCGAACGGCATGAAAGTGGGTGGGTTTAGAGGGGTCTTTTTCAAAGTATTTTCGAAACGCCATCACAAAGTTGTCAATCGTTCTGGTAGTGGGATATACGTCATATCCCCACACATGTTTGAGGATTTCTTTCCGAGAAACTACTTCCCCTTTTTTGGTGATTAAAAGTTTGAGTAAGGTAATTTCTTTTTTAGTCAGTTCTATGGCAATGCCGGCATGATTTTGAGCCTTGTAAGTAATAAAGTTGATTTCATTCCCTCCAAACAAGTAGGTTTTTAGGTGTGATTCGTTGGAGTCGCCTCTTTCGCTGTGCTTTACCAAAACTTTTACCCGAAGCAACAATTCTTCTAAGTTGAAAGGCTTAGTTAGGTAATCATCGGCTCCCATTCGGAGGCCGTAGATCTTATCCTGACTGCTATCCTTCGCAGTTAAAAATAAAATAGGAGTATGCGCATCGGTTAATCGGATGCGTTGGCATAGCGTGAAGCCATCTATTTCAGGGAGCATGACATCGAGTATGAGCAGATTGAATCTTCGGTCTTCTAATTTCTTGAGCGCTAAGGCACCGGTTTCTGCTACCTCTACTTCATATCCTTCAATTTCCAAATTCATTTTGACGGCTTCCCGCAGGTTCTCTTCGTCTTCTACCAATAATATTCGCTGCGAATTAGCACTCATAACAGAAAGGATTTAGGTAAGCGGTTCAATAAATATAACATCTGTCATTGTTTTAATTGTCATGGAATCATAAAAAATACGAAGCGGCTATTCTTATTTGGGAAACTCAAGCGTGAAAATACTTCCTTGAGGGAAATTATCAGTGATAGTGATAGTGCCGCGATATATTTCAACAAATCTTTTGACGATGTACAAACCTAAGCCAGTGCCTTTTGTTTTGCGGGTGTCTTCATTTCCTATCCGATAGAATTTATCGAACACTTTTTTCTTTTCTGTTTCGGGAATTCCCGATCCGGTATCGGCAACGGCTAACACGATGCGGTCTTCGGCCTCTGATAGGGTAATGACCACGGAGGTCTGAGGCTCAGAATACTTGATAGCGTTTTCAATTAGGTTAATCACCACAGAGGTAAAGGCCATAGGATCAGCCTGTAAGTATATATCTGCATCAATTTGGCTGTTCAATGCAATGGCTTTTTTGTTTGTTGAAAAGCGATCTGTGATCTGAAGCAACACGTCTGAAATATTTAATTCCTCATCAGAAAACCCCGGTTCATCTCTTTCAATCTTGGCGGCAAACAGAATGTTATCTACCAATGCTTCTAAGCGATCTAAATCCATCAGAGAGTTATTCATCAACTTTTCCGATTGCTGAGGTTCAAGCTTTCGCCTCAGCATGGTTTGCAGGGATAGTTTGATGGTGGATAGCGGAGATTTCAACTCGTGTGTAATTGACAGCAGGAAGTTGCGTTGCAAACGAGCCAGTTCTATTTCGCGTTTAAATACTCTTCTGACAATTATCAGTCCGGCAAACAGCAATATGAAGAACACGCTACCTTCGGTAATAATCATCAGTTTTTGGCGCTCATACTTATCCTTAATTTCTGCGAAGTCCTTGGTAGTTCGGTAGTTCTCCCCTTGATTGGTTTGTTGGTACCGCTGCTCATTTAATTCTACTTCTTCGGTAAATGCAGTTTCATTTTTAGCATACAGTAAATAGCCCCACCAGAATGAAAACACAATGATGTAGGTAAACACCACATAAAAGGTTTTAAACGGATCGGGCGATAAAATTTTTTTGAACATGAGGGTATAAATATAAGGACTGCTTGTCATCCACAGCGCAATCGCTGAAAAACTTGTGGCGAATGATTATCTTCATGGCATGGCTAAGAGAAAGCGCAGTAAAAAAACGCAAGAGGAGTTGAACATTGAAAATCAGTTTCTGAAGTTGAAGATGATGGCTGAATTTGGAGAGAATTTTGTCGTCACCGATAATTTGCCGGCAAATTTTGAGAATCATCTCCTTCGCAGGGTGTTGTATTTTCATCAGAATTATAAAAGCTCCCGAAAGATAACCGTGTATCAATTCATTGGAGAGCCCCCCTATAACCACGTGCATGATATGAATGGCCGTGAAATAAAGCGCGAACTGAAAAAATTGCTTCGCCTGATGGCTCAAAAAGGGGTGAACTTTGAAGTGCTGGCTCCTACGCCCGACCGTGACATATACCGCTTTGTGACGGAGGAACTCTTTAAAGAAAAGATAGATGAGGTAAGGATGAAGGGCTGGACGAATGATTTTATTTACGAAGACTATCATCCGAATCTTGAATACGATGTTAAGAATGCCGTCTATTACGTGCTGAGTGCACTATTCGATGCGCAGTTCCCTTTCTTTGATGACTATTTTGCTGAAGAGATGCAGGACGCTCTTGGGCTGACTACCGACATAGAGGAAATAACGGAAAAAGTGCAAGATTTTCGCAAGGACTACAATGATGTTATTCTCGTGGACTATGACTTTATTAAATTGAAGATATACAAGAGTGCCGGGCAAGCTCGGGTGCTGTGCGATGTAACCTACAAAACTCAGAAAGTGAGAGGAAGGCGCACTGCCCGCCACGTGCAAACTGTGGAGTTATTTCTAAAGCAACATAATAGGACAAATAGCCTGTGGCAAGTGACCCGAATTATCTCTGATATTTTTTAATTGATTTCTCGGAAGGGTATTCCCTCCTCCCTACCTCTGCTACCATAGTATCACTATTTCAATCGTTCAATATCTCTTTCTTAAACGATCCTTTCAATGGATTCGGACTTCTTTATTAGGTTTGTGCGGTGCGAACATTTCTTCAGGTTTTCTGGCAAAGTCTGATCTTATCTTTTGAAGAATTAAGGGCAGCAAAGTTGCGCTCCTTTCTTTCCTTATTGGGAATCACCATAGGTATTTTGTGTATTATTTCTGTTCGCACGGCAGTGAACTCTTTGGAGATGAATATTCAGAATAGCTTGGCCTCTTTTGGCAATGATATACTGTATGTGCAAAAATGGCCCTGGATATGGACGGACGAATATCCTTGGTGGAAATATCTAAACCGACCTTCGGTGAATATCCGGGAATTGGAGCAGGTGCAAGAGCGAACGACCGATGCAAAGGCTTGTTGCCTGATGTACTTTGCCGGCAATACAACGGTAATTGCCGGAGACATGGTGGCCGAGCGCGTATCGGTAAATGGAGTGACTTACGACTACAACGGTATTAAGGATATGGAGTTTACCGAAGGGCGATATTTTACCCCGGCAGAAACGAAAAATGCGCAGGGGGTGGCGTTGCTGGGAGCCAGCGTGGCCGAAACTTTGTTTGAAAACCGAAGCCGTATCACAGGCGAGGAAATAAAGATTAACGGAGTAAAGTTGAAGGTGATTGGCGTATTGAAAAAGGAGGGGAGTGATTTGTTTGGCTTTACGCTCGATAACAATGTGATAGTGCCTTTTAGTTTTATGAGCATGTTTGTAAACACTACCGGGCAGGATGGCGACCCACTGATTGCGGTAGTGCCAAAGAAAGGGGTGCCTATAGAAGAGTTGAAATATCAGTTGAAAGGGGTTATGCGCTCGGTGCGCAGGCTATCGCCTTTTGCCGAAGATAATTTTGCGATTAATCAGGTCAGTGTTTTCACAGAGGGCATTGCGTCTATCTTTTCGGTGGTGAGCATTGCGGGTTGGGTCATTGGTATCTTTTCCATCATTGTAGGGGCTTTCGGCATTGCCAACATTATGTTTGTGGCCGTCAAGGAGCGCACCT
Organism: Sphingobacteriales bacterium; assembly: GCA_018262795.1. Taxonomy (GTDB): domain Bacteria; phylum Bacteroidota; class Bacteroidia; order Chitinophagales; family LD1; genus Bog-950. The sequence goes on from JADFDM010000004.1 coordinate 310,226, forward strand.
ATATCATCGGCATTAAAAAAGCGATTGGAGCTAAACAGATTTTTATTCTGCTGGAGTTTTTGTTAGAGGCGGTGGTGTTGTGTATTATCGGAGGGATTGTCGGTTTGTTAGTAGTAGTAGGATTGATTTACGTGTTGCAATATTTTGTGACCCATTTATGGCACTCCGATTTTAAATTCTATATCACCTTCTTTAATCTCGCCTTGGGAGTTTCTATTTCGGTGGTGGTGGGCATCATTGCGGGTTTCATTCCTGCCTGGTCGGCTTCGCGCATGAAGCCGGTAGATGCCATACGAAGCAAATAATGAGTTAGAAGAAATGAAAAGTGTTGAGTGGTAAGTGTTGAGTAGAAACGTTTCTTTCTTCCCAAAAAAATGCCCCGTTTTATAAAGAACGAGGCAGTAATGAATGACAGACCAGAGAATTATAAATCTACCTCTACTTGCCAACTTCCGGGCAAAGGGGTATTGTTATAAATGTTTACCTTACTGTAGGTTTCTAATTGCAAATCTGCTAAACTAAGCTCGCGAGTTTCTCCGGCATTTACTTCAAATTGCGGCCCGGAACCGGGCATTTCGCTTGGATCTGAAGCGGAATAAAAAACCAGTGCCACCGGGTTGGTAGAAGTATTTTTAAATCGAATTAAGGTGTCGGGGTTTGGTTCGCCACCCATATCCGGTGCCAGATCATTAATATTTACCACCTGACCGGGATTTATTGTTCCTTCTATTGACAAAGGACTTTGATCGCCTGTACTGCGCAACAAGGTAAGGTCAAAATAATCGGCCACCCGTTGCGGATTGCTGTTATACTTTGCCATCAGCAGCCCCAAATTCTTATACATTCCATTGCACATGAGCACATGCGCTTCGCGCAAATTACTGCGCAAAGTTTCTACACTACCTTCATCGGATTGTTGTAACGCGCGCGCTCCCGTTAAGTTGAGATAATAAGAATGAACTTCGGTGCTAAGGGTCACTAAATCGGCCTCTGTGGCATAAGTAGCCAAGGTAAGTGACAGCGCTTCAACGGCTTCTACACGTTGATCATAAGTGCCTTTTTGAAAAGGCCCTCTATCATTGGGAAAAATGGCGTGGGCATCGGTAGTGCCCTCCGGGAAAATGTAAAATACCTTACCGCGCCACAGGTTAATTTTTGTTTTGCTCAACTCTTCGAGCATTTCTTCAAAGCCCTGCGTTTTACCATGATAAATTCCCAGCTTACTATCTAACTGGTTCATGGAGGTAACAAAACCATTGTGAACCGGCAGATAATCGGTTTTAATTGCCAGCACATCAGGCTGAGCCTCATTCGCTGTCAATTTCGCTAAATGATCTTGCGTAAGTGAAAGAGCGGATTTAAATGAATTAAAAGTTTGTGAGTAAAAGGTGTTAATCAGAAATTTCCAAGGTTGCGTTGCCATAATTATTGGTTTAGGTTAATCATTTGTAATTTATAACTAAGGTATAACTTTTATGGCATGTCCAAAATTATTTTTCAATTATTTTTTTGTCCTGTTTTTGTTTTGTTACTCTATCATTATTGAATGATTTGCCGAGGTTTCTATTTTAATCTAAAATATGTAGTATAACGCATGAACTTTATCATGGTTATCATAATCAAGAAGGAGTAGTGTTAAAGTATATTTACTTCAATAAAATTTGATTCACTAACTCGATAATGATATTTGGAGCTCCCCAAAGAAATTAAACGAACTATGAACAGCATTTTACTCTCCCCGAAGCCATTAAACGAACTCTGAACGGCATTTCATTCCCCCCGAAGCCTTTAAACGAACTCTGAACGGCATTTTATTCTCCCCGAAGCCTTTAAACGAACTCTGAACGGCATTTTATTCTCCCCGAAGCCATTAAACGAACTCTGAACGGCATTTTATTCTCCCCGAAGCCTTTAAACGAACTCTGAACGGCATTTTATTCTCCCCGAAGCCATTAAACGAACTCTGAACAGCAATTTACTCTCCCCGAAGCCATTAAACGAACCCTGAACGACATTTTATTATCCTCGAAAGCATCTGGTGGGCTTCCAACACTCACCCTTCAACCAATTCTTAAAAACGTCATTTAGTTTTCGGGAAGGCAAAAATGCCTACCATCGAGTAAGAATGCTTTTTGATTATTCCGGTTTTTAGTTGCTTGAGTAGGCTCCGACCTTATCGGTTTTTAAAACCTAAAAGGTTTTTGAAAGGCTATAGGAACTTTGGAAAACCTAAAAGGTCTTTACTCCAGAACCATGTGAAGCATTCGCTCGTTCACTATAAAGTGGTATTGAGGGACGAAAGCAATAAGCTGTCCTTTCGCTTCACTTTCCCGGTGTCGGTTTTCAGGAACTCGTTTACTATCCTTATCTCTTTGGGTCGTTCTAACTTGGGCAGCAGGGCGATGGCCGCTTTTATGGTTTCTGTATCCGCTTCGGTAAGCAAATCACTCTGCACCACCAGCACCGGCTTTTCTCCGCGATGTGCATCGGCAACCCCAGCCACAAAAAACGGAGATTGAATCAGCGACTGCAACTTTTGCTCTATTGTTTCGGGATGCAGTTTTACTCCGCCTGAGTTGATCACATGATCCAATCTTCCCTTCCAGTCAAATTCATTTTCGGTAATCAACTCCACCATATCGTTGGTCGCTAATTGATGAACTCCAATAGCAGGCGCATCAATCACCAAACAATTTCTTTTATCGCTCGTCACTCGAATGCCCGGTAAAGTGTGGTAATACAAATCGGGCTTGGCTCCGCTTACTTTCTTTAGCGCAATATGGCTGATGGTTTCCGTCATACCGAAGGTGGAATAGGTGCTGTTGGCAGCATGCTGCAAATGCTCCAATAACTCGGGGCGGATGTTCTCGCCACCCAGCAACACTTTCTCCATTCCCTGAAATTTCTTCCACTCCCTTTTATCGGCCATTATTTCCTTCACCTGCATAGGCGTGAAGGCTGCAAAAGAAATGTGTGTGCCCTCGTGCAAATTTGCAAGCGGATGCACCGAAGGCTTCATACAATACAAATCCATTTTCAAATAAAGGCAGCGCACGATCATCATCATACCCCCTATTTTATTGGCGGGAATACAGAGTAATGCTTTGTCCTTAGTGGAAAGTTGAAGCGCTTCGCAAGTCATCCGCGCACTTTGCAGCATAGCTTGTTTTGTGTGCCGAACAGGACGTGGGGGTCCAGTTGAGCCGGAGGTATAAATCTCCATTTCAGCCATCGCATCGCTGAACCAATCCACCAAAAATTTCCAAATAAAATGTTCCCAATTATCCGTAGCGCTGCTTTGCTTCTCAGTGGCCAGTTGTTGCAACTGCACTGTGCTAAGCGATGAAAAAGGGATGATAACCATAGGCGGGCAAGGTAAAAATTAATGCCGTGATTGTTTCCTTACCTTGCAACCTCTTATGCGTCATTTTTGTTTTTTTCTTTTCCTTTTATTGTTCAACGGTTGTAAATCACCCGCTCAAATGGAACCTGCTTTTACCAATAATCTGATACACGAAACCAGCCCGTATCTATTACAACATGCTCACAACCCCGTGCACTGGAATGCCTGGCACCAAGAAGTGTGGCAACGAGCGAAGCAGGAAGATAAGATGGTGATTGTTTCTATCGGTTACTCTGCCTGCCACTGGTGCCATGTGATGGAGCACGAAAGTTTTGAAGATACGACAGTAGCAAAAATTATGAACGATCATTTTATCTGCATCAAGGTGGATCGCGAAGAGCGCCCCGATGTAGATCAAATTTATATGGATGCTTGCCAACTCATCAGCGGGAGCGGAGGCTGGCCGCTGAATGCCTTTGCACTGCCGGACGGGCGACCGATTTATGCCGGCACTTATTTCCCGAAAGAAAACTGGAAGCAGGTGCTGCTGTACTTTGTAGATTATTGGAAGAACCACCGCGAGGAAGCGCTGGAACGAGCCACTGAAATTACCAAGGGTATAAAAGGGATGGATTTGGTGCCAAAGGCAGGAAAGGTAGCCGATTTTACCAAAGCAGACCGGAACAAGATGTTTGAGAAATTAGATGCTAACTGGGATGATAAAAAAGGTGGAAGGAGAGGAGCGCCTAAATTTCCGATGCCGGTGAATATGCAATACTTGTTGCGCAACTACTACTACACCGGAAATGAAAAAGCGCTAAAAGACGTGACGGTGACGCTTGATAATATGATGAATGGAGGAATTTATGATCAGATAGGTGGAGGCTTTGCGCGCTACTCGGTGGATAGCAACTGGACGATTCCGCACTTTGAAAAAATGCTCTACGACAATGCACAATTAGTTTCGCTATACTCCGAAGCCTATCAACTTACCGACAATGAACGGTATAGAGAGGTGGTGGAGGAATCGTTGAAATTTGTTGAGAGAGAATTGAGCGATACCTCCGGAGGTTTTTATTCTGCCTTGGATGCCGACAGCGAAGGGGAGGAAGGGAAATATTATGTGTGGTCTTATGCTGAATTAAAAAAAATATTGGGCAGCGATTTTGAGGCCTTTCGGAAAGTATATGGAGTGAGTGAGCAAGGTAATTTTGAAGGGAAGAATAATTTGCTACGCTATCAGGAGGCACGGGCCGATACAGAACAATTAGCTAAATGGAAGCAGTTATTAATGACGGCTCGAAGTAAAAGAGCAAAGCCCGGCTTAGACGATAAGGTGCTGACCTCGTGGAATGCACTCATGCTGAAAGGCTATGCCGATGCTTATCGTGCTCTGGGCGAAGTAAAGTATTTGAAACGCGCACTGCAATGCGCGACTTTCTTGAAAGAGCGAATGATACAACCCGATTACAGCATCCAGCGAAATTATAAAAACGGGAAGACGAGTATTAACGGGTTTCTGGATGATTATAGTTTCACCTGCGAGGCACTCATCACTCTTTATCAAGTTACTTTCGATGAGCAATGGTTGAGTTTGTCGAAGCACTTGGCCGATTACGCTATTCAACATTTCTACAATGCTAATTCGCAACTTTTCTTTTATACCGACATCAGCGATGCCCCTTTAATAACCCGCAAAACTGAAACATCCGATAATGTGATTCCCTCGTCCAATTCAGCGATGGCAAAGGTGCTTTATCAATTAGGCTTGTATTACGACCAAAGCGATTACCTGAAGATGGCGAAGAATGCTGCCCATCAAGTAAAAGCCAATACCTTAGAATACACCGCTTACTATGGCCACTGGGCCATGCTTTCCGATTGGCTGATGAAAGAACCTTACGAAGTAGTGATTGCCGGTAAAGAGGCGTTGAGTATTCAACAGCAGTTCGGGAAATATTTCCTGCCGGATTGTGTTTTCGCAGGGGCGAGGGAAAGTTCTTCGCTGCCGCTGCTTCAAGATCGTATTAAACCCAATGCCACTTACATTTATGTGTGCCGCAACAAAGTTTGTCAACTGCCGGTGCTTTCTGTTTCGGAGGCGTTGAAGGATATAAAGGAGAAATGAGCGGCAAACGGGATTCGAACCCGCGACCTTCAGTTTGGGAAACTGATGCTCTACCAACTGAGCTATTGCCGCTTGTGACTTTAAAACTATTTCAAACAAAACCCCACTGAACCTTGCGACCTCTCCGCTTTGCAAGCGGAGTGCTCTATCAAAGAGCTATTGCCGCTTGTGACTTTAAAACTATTTCAAACAAAACCCCACTGAACCTTGCGACCTCTCCGCTTTGCAAGCGGAGTGCTCTATCAAAGAGCTATTGCCGCTTGTGACTTTTAAAACTATTTCAAACAACATTCGCTGAAACTTGCATTCAACCTGCTGCGCGAATGTATTCAAGAAAGTGTAAGTAATAAAAAGTCGGTTTTAAAATAAGGCGCGCACCTCTGCCCTTCCGGTGTGTATAGGTTTCATGCTCGATTTATTGCCCGCTTCAAAGCCGGTCATTCTGCCGTCATAACTCAGAGATAGCTGAATGTTATTGGCGAGGTTTTGTTCATAACCTACACTCCACACCAAGTTATTGCCATTGCGCAAACCTTCCAGCATGGCATATTCTAATTGCTGATTGGGATAGGCTTTGTCATTGTATTTAATAGCGGCATACGACAGGCTCGCGGTAATAGTGCTTTTGCTGAGGCGGTTGTAGCGCATCTCCATCGTGAGTTGATGCACTTGAGCCGTTTGATTTCCGACTGTGTCGGTAGGATTCACTTTAAAGGAAAGCGCGTATTTTAAATTTAATCGCAAGAAGGTTTTAAACTGATAGCCAAAATCGGTATTCAGGTCATTGTAAGTGTAGCGGAACTGCTGTGTTTTGTAGAAATCAGATTCATTGGCTTTGAGACCATGGGTATAAGTGGCTTTTGTATTCAGCGCTTTTACGATATTCCAGCGCACGGTTATCGCCTCCGATTGCAGCAGGCGATTTTCAAAACCGGTGGTGAGCAAGGTTCTGTTTTTGGCATAATTAAAATCTACCTGCGCTCCGTATTTTGCTTCCAGCCGATTAAAGTAAAGAGTGTTGCGGCTGCTAATTGAGGTGGATACTAACTGCTGGTCTTCTTTCTTTAAAGGGAAAGGGTTAAAGTAATTTCCTACCTTTCTACTCTTGCCGGCAAAAGTGCTTTTGCTTATTTGCACACTGCCAAACAAGCTGAACATAGATACAATGCGCTTGGCTCCTTTCTGATTCCGCCATAGCGCAGCCGGGTTAATATTGAGCACATAGTTGAATTGGTTCGTGTTCACCGAAATATATTCGGGCGTTACCACAAATACACGGATGTAGGAAGAGTCTTCCGAAAACTGCGACACCACAAACTCATCCACTTGCTTGATGCCATCTCCATTCATGTCTTTCCAAATAAAATCACCCTGATTAGTAGGCGAGGCCTGATAGGTGACCTGCGTTTTCTGTTGCCGCCCGCTACCTAATTCATAGAGCACCGTAGAGCGCAGCAGCCCTTTCCACACGGCAAAGCTGTAATCAATTCTGCCGAGGTAAAAGTGTTCGGGTTGCGAGCTGTTTGCCGAGTCGGCATCTTTAGAGTGGCGGTAGGTGAGGCTATAATTAAGCGATTGATTTTTAATACTGCTCACCTGCCCTTTAAAGGTCACTGTTTGCGCTCCAAAATGTGGTTTGTCAAAGGAGTTGCCCTTCGGGCGATGCTCATAACGGGTTACAAATTCAATGCTGTATTTATTCACTAAAGAATCGGGACTGTTGAAATATACGCGGTAGTTCTGCCACAGATAACTGTTAGCTGCCAACGTATCGCTGCCCTTATTTTTAATCATGTTTATCTCATGATTAAAAGCGGCTCCTATTCGCCATCCTTTAATTTTTCGGATCGCGTACGAAATGTCGGCATCGGGGCGGATGAAGTTGGTTTGGTTCACATTAGAATGAGAGCGCAGGTAACTTTCATTAAACACCACATTCACACCTTTCTTTGAAAACTTCCCGTTCAGTGCATTTTCATAACCTTGATAAATAGAATCTTGCACATAGGCTTTAAACCGATAGCCTAAGCTCCCGATACCGGCCCAGTTATAGGTGAACTGTGCTGTGCCCAAATGTTCGTTGTACCTTTTATCGGAGGTCAGGAGATTCCAATCGCGACTGAACTCTACATCGCGGTAGCGCTCAATGGTATTGAATCGGTTTTGCAGAAATTCATAGTTGAGGTCTATATCCAAACTCTGTTTAGGATTTTTTGCGGTGTCGCCTTTGGTGATGATAGTGCCCTGATAGCCTATCCTTGTAGCAAAGCCCAGATTATCGCGGTCATCGGTTTTTGAAAACATATTGAGGTCGTAGTTGCTCATGGCCACATCGGCTACAATTTTATTGTGATCGTTGATGCGATACTCTGTGCCGAGGGTGTACATCTGCTGGTATTTAGGCGTTACCAACAAAATGACCGGCTCATAACTTCCCTGCGGAAGAAAGGCAAAGTTGGCGGTATCCAGTAGAGGGGCAACCCATTGATACACGCGCCCGTTTGCCGTGCTGGCAGTAGGTACGTAATTGCCCTTCCCTTCGCCTACATACGAAAAGTTGAGCGCATACTTTGCTTTAGCTGTATCGGTGGAATACACAAAAATGGAATCGAAGCTGAAAGGGAACACTAAGGAGTCTTTCATTTCGTAGAGAATGCGGTTGGCATCATAAGCTACACTGTCATAGCCCGGATAGAGAGCATTTTGAATGCTGTCACCTATGGTAGTGAGAAAGGTTTTCTTGGCAGCGCTCAAATCCTGCTGCACGTTTTGCCCTTTGCTATCCTGTTCGCTAAAGAGATCAAAACGCACATCTACTTTCTTGCTGTTGAATTCAGTATTCAGAAAAACAGCCGAGCGCAGATAATTGCGTTCAGAGTATTCAAACTCTACCACAATGCGCAAGTCTTTGGTCACAATTCTGCGCGGCATAAAAGTGATTTCGCCCAAGTTGTAATCAATAATATAATCGCGGTCGGCTCCTCGCTCCATCTTCTGCCCATTGATATAAACTTCTTCGGAGTTGGCCAAGATCACGATAAAGGTTTCCCCGTTTGTTCCCGTCAGCTTGTAAGGGCCTTGATTGCCTTCATTGACCACGAGTGTGTTACGCGCAAATTTCCCTTTTGCAATTCCGCCAGCTACTCCCGTTTTTACTACTCCGGCTTTCTTGATGTTGTAAGAGCCGGTATAATATCCTCCCTGATATTTTTTTGAGAACCGCATAAAATGGTCATTCGCAGGATTAAATAAATCGAAGTCGCCCACAATCACCTTGTGCTGATCTTTCCGCAACTGAATAAATATTTTGTCGAATTCTTGAATTTGCTGCGTATTGCCTTCGGGTTGTATGGGGATGCTGTTGTCGGTAATAGCGGCTGTTATTTCCAAATCGTGAGTGAGCATACCGGAGAGTTGTAAATTGAAATCGGAGTTGAGCACCACATCTTGATTGCTGCCAAAGGAAACGCTGCGCGAGAAGGTGCCATTGTAATCGAGATTGCCAAAATCAATCAACTTAAATCCCTCTTCATCGGGTTTGTAAGTAAAAGGCTTCACCAGCGAATTAGCCGAGTATTCTCGATAAGCCTCGTAATCTTTGTGATAGGAATTGTGACCTAAGCTGAAAGGATAAACACGATAAAATATTTTTACAGAATCGAGTGCCGGCTTTTGTTTCCATAGCAGCAAGGATTGAAAAGCCTTTAGTTCGTACGTATTTGAATCAATAATTTCTCCAGCTGCATCTCGAACTACTAAGGTGTTGGGCACCACGCTAAAACTATCTAACAAAATGGTATCGCCTTGTAAAGGGAAACTGGTAAAGCGGATGTTGGAGAAACTCTGCGAAAAACCTGCGACACTGATGCAGGCAAAGAAAAGAAAAAGCCCGGGAGCTTTTCTGTTCTTTATCAGCCATGCTATCAATTGGTTTTCACAGTTCACCGGGTAAATAAAATACAAGATAGGATAATGCGGTATCAACTGAAATATTGTGTGCGCAGCAAGGGGTGTAAATTCTTATCCCGTAAAGGCAATCTTTTTACTTTAGCACAAAACCTGAAAAAAAGTAACCATGTTGTATTTAGCTGATCAACTGCAAAAATTTAAGGAGCAAACTTTTGCCTACCTGCTCACCGAAGAGAAAGACCATCTGCTCACTATCACCTTGAACCGACCGGAAAAGAAAAATGCGCTCTCTCCTGTTTTCTTTCGAGAGTTGGCTTATGCGCTCGACTATGCCGCTTACAAAAAGGAAATATGGGGAGTGGTGATTGCTGCAAACGGAGATGTGTTTTGTGCCGGAGCCGACTTGAAATCTTTTGCGGGACAGCCCGAAGAAACCAACTCTACCGTGCCCGTAGCAGAACGCGAAGTGGCTATCGGCAATATGTTTAACCATCTGCACAAACCTTGCATTGCCAAAGTGCACGCTCCGGTTTATGCAGGCGGCTTTCTGCTTATTTGCGGTTGCACGCACGTAATTGCTGCCAGCCATACCACCTTTAGTTTGCCCGAAGTGAAGCGCGGTATTTTTCCTTTTCAGGTGATGAATAGCATGCTGCAAATTATGTCGCCTCGCACCGTTCTCGATTTTTGTATGCGGGCGAGAAGTGTGAATGCTGCCGAAGCGGAAAAGATGGGCTTAGTGAGTAAAGCAGTGCCTGCTGAAAAATTAGAACAAGAAGTAAATGACTTGGTAGCCGAGATATTTCAGTACTCCCCTTCGGGAATTCGTTTGGGGCTTGAGGCCTTTGACAATTTGAAAACCATCCCCGCTGCCGAGGCGCATAACTACCTCAAACAAATGTTGGGGGAAGCTTTGCAAACCGAAGATGCCGCAGAAGGCTTGCAGGCTTTTATAGAAAAAAGAAAGCCGGAGTGGAAAGGATAATAGGCCTCGCCAACTGAAAATAAATTTATACGATTAACCCTTCAATACCTTAAAAACCTATGGCAAAGAAAATAGTGATTACCGCAGCGCTCACCGGAGTTTTGGCCAGGCGCGAACAATGCCCTTACATTCCATACTCTCCTGAAGAAATTGCGCTCGAAGGGAAAAGAGCGGTAGAAGCCGGAGCGAGCGTGTTGCACATCCACGCCCGCCAGCCCGATGGCTTGCCGGCTTATGATATTGAAACCTATCGGCAGATAGGCGAAGCCGTGCGCGCGCATTGCGGCAACGTGATTATCAACTACAGCACCGGAGCCGTGGGGCTTAGTCGCGAGGAGCGCATTCAGCATATTACCGCCTTAAAACCCGATATGGCTGCCTTGAACATGGGTTCGATGAATTACGGCATTTATTCCTCCAAAATAAAAGAGTTCTACCATGATTTTGTGTTTCAGAATCCTTTCAGTGATATAAAATTTTATTTGGAGAAGATGAAAGAGGCAGGCACCCTGCCCGAGATGGAAGTGTTTGACAATGGTCATATCAACAATGCTAATCCGCTGATTGATATGGGTATTTTGCAAAAACCCTTTGTGTTCAGTTTTGTGATGGGTGTGCTGGGCGGTATTCCTATTTCTACCCGCAATCTGTTACATCAGGCCGGCACGGTACCCGAAGGCTCGCACTGGCAGGTGATAGGCATAGGTCGCAAACAATGGCAACTGGTGGCTGCGGCTATCACGATTGATGGCAACATCCGCGTAGGCTTGGAGGATAATTTTTACTTACCCGAAGGGGACATGGCAAAGTCGAATGGTGAATTGGTAGATGCCGGTGTGCGCTTGGTGCGCATGTTGGGCAAAGAGGTGGCCACCATTGACGAAACTCGTGCTATGCTCAGCATCCCATTCAAATCATAATATGTTTCAGGCACATTTATTTAAAGGCAAGGTGGCCTTAGTGACCGGTGGCGGAAGCGGTATTGGCTATGCGATTGCTGCTCAACTGCTCACGCTGGGAGCCAAAGTAATTATCGCTTCGCGGAAGGAAGAGAAGTTGAAAAAGGCTTTGCTATCCCTCTCTTCTTTGGGCGATTGCCGCTATGTGGTGTTAGATATTCGCGAGGTGGAGCAGGTAGAGCAGATTGCGGAAAACATTAAAGCGCACGAAGGCCGTCTCGATATTCTGATTAATAATGCCGGAGGGCAGTTTCCTTCGCCTGCGGAGGACATTGCTATTAAAGGCTGGAATGCGGTGATCAACAATAACTTGAACGGCACTTGGTATGTGACGCAAACCTTGGCCAAGCATTTTTTTATACCACAAAAAGAAGGGCGAATTGTGAATATTATCGCCAATGTATTCCGCGGCTTTCCGGCTATGGCCCATACCGGTGCGGCTCGTGCGGGTGTAGATAACCTGACTAAAACACTGGCGGTGGAATGGAGCCGCTATGGGATTCAGGTGAATGCCGTAGCTCCGGGTATTATTCAGTCCACCGGACTCGAAAACTACGAGCCTGATTTTTTGAAAGGAATTGAGGACTGCATCCCCGCCAAGCGCTTAGGCACTACCGATGAAGTGGGCTGGCTCACTGTATTTCTGTGTAGCCCGATGGCGAAATATATTACCGGTGAAACGGTGTATGTGGACGGTGGTCAGCGCCTGTGGGGCGACCTTTGGAAGATGTGAGAAATGTTTTTTAGTTCTTCCATTTTGAGATTTTTTTGCCCTCAAAATGTGTCAAGCTATTTCAGGAAGGGACCCCAACAAATCCTATTTTCTTGTTTTCATTTTCTAAACATAATTCTCTAAACCGTTTGTTCGTGATGTCCTCCCAAAGCACGAAACTAAAACAGCACCACAGGCGCAAGAATGAAATCAACCCGAGCCATGCTTCTTATGCCTTATTGCATTCTCCCCTCTCTTGCATTTTATTTCTTCATTTTTATAAAGGCACAAGTACACTGCGCTCAATTACTAGGCTGCATTCTTTCAGCAGATGGGAGTATTTTCACAGTCTGCCGTTGGCGGCAATCCTTCCTATCCCGCCACGGCATTGACTTCCACGGCTAACGAGCGTCACACTTCGGACAAGATTTATCTAT